>NZ_CAXAUC010000003.1:0-329160 GCF_963972205.1 uncultured Gilvimarinus sp.
CCAGTGACCAATTGGTTAAAAGCCAACTGCTCTACCAACTGAGCTAACGACCCATAAACTTTTACATGCAGCGCTAAAAGCGCACTTTCCATTTGTCGTACTGGATTGACTCGCATCATCCCGATGCTCGGGGCTACGCCCCACCGCTATGGCGGTGTCCAAAACGCTCCCGGCGTTTTGTCAAACCAGTGACCAATTGGTTAAAAGCCAACTGCTCTACCAACTGCTTTAACAACCCATAAACTGATTGTACTGCAGCTGCTCAAAGCAACTGCGCCCTTACGGGTAAATATGGTGGGTCGTACTGGATTCGAACCAGTGACCAATTGGTTAAAAGCCAACTGCTCTACCAACTGAGCTAACGACCCATTCTAACGCGTTTTACTGCTTTGGCAGACGGCCAAAACCTTGTTGCTAACGCCCTAAAAGGAGGCGCACATAATAATGATTTGATCAGAAAAAACAAGCGGTTTTTTGCAATAGTTTGGTAATAAATGGTAATTGATCAATAACTTACCAACCTAACCGAACTTTCCGCCGCGGTTTAGCGGTATCGCGTCGGATCATCGACGCCCGCCGCTTCAAAGCCAAATCGGCGCAACCGGCAACTATCGCACACACCACACGCGCGGCCATCGTCATCTGCCTGATAACAAGACACCGTCAAAGCGTAATCGACCCCAAGCGCAACGCCGCGTTTAACTATTTCCGCCTTACTTAGGTCAATCAAGGGGGTGCGAATTCGCAGCCGGTGCCCTTCGGTACCGGCGCGAGTCGCGAGATTCGCCATGCTTTCGTAGGCGGCAATATAATCGGGGCGGCAATCAGGGTAACCCGAATAGTCCACCGCATTGACGCCTATAAAAATATCGTCGGCCTCAAGCACCTCGGCCCAGCCCAGCGCAATGGATAAAAACACCGTATTGCGCGCCGGCACGTACGTGATAGGCACACCCTGAGTTTGCGTTTCAGGCACATCGATTGACGTATCCGTTAGCGCCGAGCCACCAATGGCACCAAGATCCAACGTGATAACTTTGTGCTCAACACTGCCCAAGGCTTTGGCAGCCCGCTCGGCGGCAACCAGCTCGGCGCGCATGCGCTGGCCATAATCAAAGCTAATGCTATAGCACTCAAACCCCTCGGACCGGGCGATTGCCAGCGCTGTGGTGGAATCCAATCCGCCGGAGGCCAACACAACGGCTCGCTTTTGGCTTTTTGTCTGACTCATTAATACCTTCTTACTCTGTGCAACATGTGGATTCAAGCACCGCAGACGCACCCCACAAGCAGCTGGACTGACTAGCGACCAGGGCTGTCATCCCACAGCAGCTTATGTAGCTGCAACTGATAACGCACCGGCAAATTGTCCGCTACGATCCACTCGGCCAGGGCGCGCTCATCCACCTGCCCGTAACTGGGCGACATCAAAACATCTGCGACCCTATCGGCAAGGCCGCGCTCATCAATCTTTAACCGCGCCCAGTCGTAATCATCTCGCGAGCAAATCACAAATTTAATTTGGTCGGTCGATTTAAGCGTATCTAAGTTATCCCATAGGTTGCGATGCGACTCACCCGAGCCCGGAGTTTTTAAGTCCATCACCTTCACCACACGCGCATCTACATTATCGAGCGCTATGGCACCGCTGGTCTCTAACGATACGTTGTAGCCCGCATCACACAGCGCGCTCAAAAGCTCTGGGCAGGTACGCTGCGCCATCGGCTCGCCACCGGTCACACACACGTAGCGAGGGTTGTAACTCGCCACCTGCGCCAACACGGCATCCAGGCTCATGCGCTCACCGCCATAAAAAGCATACTCACTGTCGCAGTATTGACAGCGCAGAGGGCAACCGGTCAAGCGCACAAACACCGTCGGCCGACCAGAAGTGTTTGACTCCCCCTGCAGGGAGTAAAAAATTTCTGTAATTTTAACGCTTGCTGCATTCATAAAGTGATCTGCTTGGCGCCCGGCGCCGGGAACTGATATTCTAAGTGGCTATGCGACAACAGCCGCAGGACCATTAATGAAGCTGGCCAAATCCAAAAAGGAGCAGCGCCAAGAACTGGACTCGCTAATGCGCGAGTACCTTGAGCACGGCGGCGCCATAAACGAAGTGCCGCGCGGCTTATCCGGCCGCGTTGACAATCGTCAGCCCCTGCCCCACGTTTTTGATAAAAAGGCCGAACCCGACACCCGCACATCGGTTTCCGACGAGATCTCGGCTATTGAGCAGCGCCGCAAACCCAAACCGCCTGCGCCAATTGCCCAACCCAAAAGAAATACGCGGCCACGCAAAAAAATTATCTACGATGAGTTTGGCGAACCGCTGCGCTGGGAGTGGGAGAGCTAATCTCCCACGCCACAGCGCCAAGCAATACGTTAATCAACCAAACCGTAATCGTTGCGTAAAATATCGATAATTTCCTGCTTCGGATTGTCACTCAGCACAATTTTCTCGCCAGTGATTTTTTCGGCAATACTGCGGTAAGTCTCGGACACTTGCATCAACACCGATTCGGGCAAGGCATTGTCTTGCGCCAACGCTTTACGCTCTTCCATACGGTCTTTATTCAGCAGAACGTCAGGGTCGGGAAAGTAGTTCAGCAACAACTGGCGAAACTCTTCTTTGGACTTTTCGACCACCTTGCCATCGCGATAGCTCGGGCCATCCCAAATGCGCGAGGAATCGGGCGTTCCCACCTCATCCATATAGATCAGCTTTTCATTGCCCGCAGCATCGGCGACGTAACCAAACTCAAACTTGGTGTCGACAAAAATCTGATCCAGCTCGGCCAGCGCGCCACTGATAACATCAAAGCCCTCTTTTAGCAGGCGCTCGTAGTACTCAATGTCGTCTTTGTTTTTAAAGTTAAAAGCTTCAAAATTGGCCTCAATGTCAGCGCGGGTAATGTTGACATCATCCGCCTCTGGCACACCGGGAATCCCCTTAAGAATGCCCTTGGTAGAAGGTGTAATAAGAAGCTCGGGCAGCTTTTGATCTTTTTCCAGACCATCGGGAATCTCTATGCCGCAAAACTCACGGCCGCCCTTGGCATAATCGCGCCACATAGAGCCGGTAATATACTGGCGGCAAATCGCCTCAATCATCACCGGGCGAGCTTTTTGCACAATCCAGACAAATGGGTGCGGAATATCCAGAATATGGCTGTCGGCCAAGCCCTGCTCACGGAACAGGCGAAACCAATGATTAGAGATAGCATTTAACGCGGCGCCCTTACCCGGCACACCGTTCATGCCGCCCTCACCGTGCCAAATACAATCAAAAGCAGAGATCCGGTCACTGATTACCATGATCGCCAAAGGCGCGTCGGCGGCCACGTCGTAGCCTTTTTCGGCAATCAGACGGCGACTGTCGGCTTCGGTCAGCCAGTAAACACTGCGAACCTTGCCGCTGTGAACCGGCTGCTCAGTGCGAATGGGTAAATCGTTGTTAACGGAGAGTACTCTGTCTGCCAGACTCATAAGCAAAGCCCTTTCAATACGAAAATTTAGGGGGAAGAGAAAAACCGGCGATATTAGCAGATTCACCCGCCTGTGGCACGCTTTTGCGGCAACAGGCGGGTATTTTTGCGACAAGTTTTAGCCCGTACCCTGCCAGAACAGTCAGAGGACAACCATTGACCAGTCAGCGGCCCATTGGGCCGCCGCAGCCAACACCAGGGCCTAGAGCCAATCTTTACGCTTAAAATACCACAGGGGCGCAATCGCCGATGCCAGCATAATCGCGGTGCCCGTTAAGTAGCCCCATTCCCAATGCAAGCCGGGAATAAACTCAAAATTCATCCCGTAGAAACTTGCCACCACCGTAGGTGGCAGGAAAATAACCGCGGCAATTGAGAAGGTTTTAATAATCTGGTTTTGCTCGATATTGATAAAACCCTGAGTCGAATCCATCAAAAAGTTAATTTTGTCGAACAAAAATGCCGTGTGCGACATGAGCGTATCCACATCGCGCTTAATCTCACGGGCGGTCTCTTGCAGCTCAAAATGCTCGCGCAGATGGCGCTGCAAAAATGAAATCGACCGCTGCGTATCCATCAAGCACAGGCGAATTTTACCGTTACTGTCCTCAAGCTTGGCCAAGCGATCAATCGCATCCTCGAGGTCGGCATCGTCATCTTCCAGCACAGTGTGGCTAACGTCCTCGAGCTTGCGATGAATATCCTCCAGCACGTCGGCAAGGTTCTCGACCTTTTGCTCAAACATCGTAATCAGCAAATCTTGTGGCGAATGCGCCTGCACCTGGCCGCGCCGGGCGCGCATCCGCAACAGCCTAAAATCAGCCAACTCGCCGTCGCGCAGAGTGATCAGGCGCTTATCCTGCAAAATAAAAGCGACTGTGGTAGTCGAGTGGCGCCCCTCGGTGGGCGACAAAAACAGCGAGTGGACATGAATACCAGCATTATCCTGAAAATAACGCGCCGAGAACTCAATCTCTTCAACGTCGTCCGACTCGGGCAGCTCGGCACGTAAAAATTTATTCAGCTCATCACGTTCGTCTTCCGTAGGCTCTGCCGCATCAATCCATATCGCCGTCCCCATGGCGGCCTTAACGTTGTCGGGGTCAACGTTTTGATCCCGCAATTTTGCGCCCTGAATATCGAACATTCTTAGCATACTTTTTACTCCATTCGAATGAGCCAACGGTTACCTAAGTGTACCCTGTTATACCTGCTATTTCTTTCTGCGCGGAGCGTAAGGTGACGCCTCTCCCTCCGGTCGGGTTTTAAATCGCCGGTGCACCCATAAATATTGCGCCGGGTGGCGCCGCACCACAGACTCCACGACCGCATTGACGGCGCTCGCATCGGCAACGTCATCGCCGCTTGGGAAATTCTCCAGCGGCTCTTTCAGCTCAACATGATACACGCCGGCATCATCGCGATAGTGCTCAAAGGGCACCACCACGGCGCGACCCATTTGCGCCATCCTCGCCGTCGCGGTTACCGTCGCGGCCTGAATGCCAAAAAAAGGCGCAAACACGGTGTTTTGCACACCGTAATCTTGATCGGGCGCGTACCAAATACGGTGATTCTTGCGTAAATTTTTAACCAGCTGGCGCACTTCATCGCGGGGAATTGTGCCGCCCGAATAACTTTCGCGGGCGCGAGCCATTGCCGCCGCCAACAACGGGTTACGATCTACCCGGTAAATCATATCGCACTCGATATTCAGGCCCATAATACGTCCGGCCACATCCAACGTAGAATAATGCCCGCCCAACAAGAGCACGCCCTTGCCTTCATTTTGCAGCCGATGAAGAATCTCTAGCCCCTTTAGGGTGTAGCGGCCCGCAAATTTACGATCTGGCCCCCATAGGGCGATCGCAGTTTCGACAAAGCTCAGCCCGACATTGCGCAATATATCGCGCACCAATTGCTCGCTTTCGGTATCGGACAACTGGGGAAAACACAGCTTGACGTTAACCCGGGCGATTTCCCGGCGCGAGCCGGCAAAGCGATGCAGCAACGCCCCCAACCACTCCCCCAGTTTGCGCGCAACTGGCCAAGGCAGGTGCGCCACCAACACAAAAACACCCAACGCTAACCATGTCACCCAATAACGGGGGTGCGCAAAGCCTGCTAAACTCGTCCGAGCATCGTGTTGTTTTTGGGTCATCGCGCAATCACTCCGTAGCGGCCGGCCAGTAACCAGCAGTAAAGTGGCGCGATTATAACAAGAGCAGTCACATCTTGTGATTATTCTATGGCAATCTGTTAGGGTATTTACGCAAATACCCTGGCGCCACCGCGTTACCACGCAGGCCACCCAGATAACAAGCTAGCGCAACAACGAGACACCACCTTGGACCCCAAAGCCGACACAAGACTCACTGAGCTGAGCGCCAGACTGGATAAAACCCACGCCGACCTCACCCACAAACTGGACGAGCTTTACCAGCTTCGCGAGGCATCGGACGGCGAGCAATGGCGTGAATACGAGAGCCAGATACGCGCCCTAAAAGAGCAGGAAATCCGCCTGTTAAAATCAAAAAATACCGCGTGGATGGCGCACTGGTTGCGTACCGACGGCGAGGTAGAGGTGGTCGATGCGCCACATCGCACACTCGGTATTATACTCATCGGCATCAGCATTATTGGTGCGGTCGGGCTTGGCATACTATGGTGGTATCTGCAGAGTACAGGCAGCCTATAACCTTAACAAACAAGGTAGCGGTAAAAACGAAGGGGGCAAAAAAAGAAATGGGCAGCCCCCGAGAACGAGAACTGCCCCAACAGGAGCATGAATCAATCTGAAGAATCGGCGGGTACTGCGGCGTCAATCAACGCTTGAAGTTCACCATTCTCATACATCTCGGTCACGATATCGCAACCGCCTACCAACTCACCATTTACCCACAACTGCGGATAAGTAGGCCAATTGGCGTACTGCTTCAGAGCTTCGCGAACATCTTGATTGGCCAAAATATCCACGTATGCAAACCGCTTGTTGCACCCCATTACCGCTTGCGAGGTACGCTGTGAAAACCCACATTGAGGCGCATTTGGCGAGCCCTTCATGTACAAAATCACTGGGTTTTCAGAAAGCTGCTGTTTGATGGTATCCAGTACATCCATAATGCTAATCATTGCCTCGTTTAGATCTATCCGCAGGGCGCAAACCCTTTGGATTGGTGGACTTGAAGGTATTACCTAGCCCTTATGCGATTAAACCTAATCGACCAAGAGCCCAGAGCCTACAAAATCGAGAGAGAACCGAAAATTCGTATAACCAGATAATCGTTCAAGCCGGTTATTCTACCGCAGCGCGGCATTCGATCCAAATACACCCGATGCTACCGCACCCGACCTTACGTTAACTTAAAGCAACTAGCATTAACTTAACATCAACTGAAGGGGAAACTGACAAAGCCAACCACCAAGCAGGCCTCTATCATAACCCAAGCCGCCGGTAAATGGGATGGCAAAGCGGCAACTAATTGCCACTTTATAGGTAAAGTTATGCTTTTGACGCTAAAAAATACCACTTTATTGAGGTTTTTACTGCAGACTCGCAATGACAGCGCTACCAGTTGTGGCTCAGATTCACCCCCACATCAAACTGCCGTCCCGGGGCAGGCTCAATGGTTCGGCCACGGCTTTGGTTGACAATAACCGAGCCCACGTACTTTTTATCGGTCAGATTCCGGGCTTTTGCCCAAAAAACAACATCCCATGACCCCCAGCGGCGCTCCGAGCGCATCGACAAATCCCACGTCACCGCTCCCGGCACAATCTCGCTATTGCTATCGGAGCTCGCGACATCGCCCCGATACCGGGTTGCCAAGCTCAACTCAAGGGGCGCCGCCAGTGGCCGCCAATCAACCTGACTATACACATTCTCACTTGCCACACCGGGCAACCGCAATCCGGCGTAGGGGCCGGCGCTGTACTCGGCACTCAAAAGAGTACCGCCCAACCGCCAGTCCCAATGGCGAGACAACTGCCACTGTAGCTGCCCCTCAATACCTTCGCGCTCAGTGTCGGCGCCGTTGCGATAGGTGGTCCGGCCACCGCTGGACTGATCCACCACCAGCTCATCGCGGCTGCGCACTATAAAAGCGGTGAGACTGGCATTAATGACCGAGCGCTCTAGGCGCCAGCCAAACTCTGCCTGACGATTTTGGGACGGCTGTAAATCCGTATTTAGGCCGGTGCCGTTATTGCGGTAGGCCATTTCCGTTAAAGTGGGGGTTTCAAACCCCTCGCCTACGCTGGCAAACACGCGCCACGCGCCCTGCCCGTAGCTGCCGCCAAAAGCTACACTTGGCTCGGAGAACTGCAGCGAGCCCGAATC
This sequence comes from uncultured Gilvimarinus sp., assembly GCF_963972205.1. Lineage (NCBI taxonomy): Bacteria > Pseudomonadati > Pseudomonadota > Gammaproteobacteria > Cellvibrionales > Cellvibrionaceae > Gilvimarinus > uncultured Gilvimarinus sp. The sequence goes on from NZ_CAXAUC010000003.1 coordinate 7,825, forward strand.
ATCGGGGTTGCTGCCCTGAATAAAGTCATCGGCAACATCAAAGCTTATAGTGTTGTAACGCCCGCCTAGCTGCAACATCCAGCGATCGCTTGGTTGCCACACCAGTGCGCTATACAGATCGCGGTTTTGCACCTGCCCGAGCTCGTCGCGTTTAAGCTCGCCCGCTACGCCCTGTTCATTGACAAAGCCTTTGCGCCGGTCGCGCATCTGCGCCAACTCCACCCCCGCCGACCACTCTAAAGTGCCTAACTGACGGGCCAGGCGAATATTCGCGCCGCTAAAATCGCGGTGTAAATCGATCACCGCGCCGCTGCTGTTTTCGTCGTCGCCGGGAAAACTTAAAAACTGCTCGATATCACGCGTGCCCAACCAAGCCGCCGTCTGCCAGCTCCCCCATGAGGTTGGCTGGCGTGCGCTAAGCGACGCTTGTTTATGATTGATGGATTTGCGCGGCTTAAACAAACGCGCTACTGGGTGCACCTGGGCATCGTCCTCAAGCCACTGCTCGTAGGTCAGCCCCTGCGGGTCTTGGGTATCCGGGTCGCGGCTCATATCCACCCGCGCCAATAGCTCGATATCGCTTTGGGAGCGGTAGTACCACTGCCCTGCCAACTGATTGCGCTCGGCGCTCGAGTGTTCGCGAAAGCCGTCGGTACTAAACTGGCTGACCTGTACCCGGGCAGCGGCCTGCTCGCCGGCCCACTCGCCGCGCACTTGATAGCGCCGCTGGCGGGCATCGCCTGCGGCTATTGTTGCGCTCAGCTGATCGGCTTCTGGTCGGGCGCTAAAAAATGCAATCGTGCCGCCGGCGGCATTGCCGTATAGACTCGCCATTGGCCCGCGCAACACCTCAACCCGGTCAACCCCATCGAGCGCAATGCTGGAGGTTTGGCTCTGTCCGTCGGGCATGGTCAGCGGCACGCCGTCAATGCGCATATTAATGCCGCGCACCCCAAACGCCGAGCGGGCGCCAAAGCCTCGCAGAGTAATACGGGTATCCTGGGCAAAGTTGGCGCGACTGTCAGCTTGCACGCCAGGCAACCCCGCCAGCAACTCTGCGCTGTCGAAGCGAAACCCCGGCAACTGATCCCGCGCCGCAACCACATCCACCGCCGCTGCGGCGTTATACCAGCGGCTGGGCTCGCGATTCGATGTCACCACTACAATTTCCTGCGGGCGATCAGCGGCGGGCTCTGGGCTGTCTTGCGCAGCGGCCCCCTCAAAACAAAGGTTGGCTATAAATGCGGCGGCAGTCGTACTTTTCCAACCGGTGACACTTGGTTTCATACACTGGTATCCAAAATCAATTTGCCTGCCGCATCGTTTAATCGCGCGGCGACGTAAAGGTGACTTTTACAGCCGACGCTTTACCAGCGCCGTTGGCCGGTGGGTTAACGGGTCTTCGGGCCACGGGTGCTTGGCGTAGCGGCCGCGCACCTCGCGCCGCACCTCGGGGTAAACCTCGCGCCAAAAAAACGCCAAATCTCGCGTGACCGCCAAAGGCCGGCCCGCCGGCGAGAGCAGCTCAATGGCAAGGGGAATTCCAGTAGCAGGTAACGCAAAGGTTTGTGCCCCAAAAAACTCCTGCAGCTTAGCTGCAATACGCGGCTCACAATTTACACTGCCGGCCAGCCATTCGGCTGGCGCAGTGGCCGCCAAGTAATCTACTAGCACAGACCGGCCGCTGGGCAGCTCGACACTGACTGGCAGCCACTGGTTAACATCCCGCGCGGCATCAAACCCCAAATAAAACCGCAATGCATCCAGTAGTGGCAACTCGTTTAAATCAGATTCGGCATTTAAAAAGCTCGCCAGCCAGTCATCCAGCCGCTCAAGTAAGTCGGCCTCGGAAAGCGGCGGCAAGCTCAGCGCACCTTGCGCTTGCAATAGGCGGGCGCGCACAAGCAAGCTCAATGCCGCCGGTGGCCAACTGACGCCCGCCAACCCCTGGCTGCGAATAAACTGCAAAATAGCCGCTGGTACCTCGGCGTCGGTTAGCGCTCGCTCGGTTTCATCCACTAATTGGCCGCCCACTCTAAAACGGCTGCGCTCGACCCAGCGGCGGCGTTTACCACTGCCCAGCTGCTCTAAACTCGACTCGGCACTGGCCAGCTGGCGCACTTGCGCAGGGCTTAACTGTATCGCCAGGCCCACCCCCACGTGCTCGCGTCCACGGGCCATCACTTGCAACAGCAACGCCCACTCGCCCACATCGGCTAACTGCACACTAATACCGGCGTTAATTCGGTAGCGCCCCGACTCGCGCCGATGAGCAACCCGATCGACAAACACTTGCGCTAGCCGGCCCGCTAAAGCTGGCAATAAAGCCGTCACAGCGGCGTTAGGTGCAACCGCAACGCCGAGCGTCTGCTGCCAACGCCCACTTAACTGTTGCCACTGTTTATTGCGCCGCAGCTCTAGCTCGGCACCCGCTAACCACTGCTCCAGCGTGGCCTCGGCGGGCAAATCAAAATGCAGTGCCAGGGCCAGCAACAACAACCACGGGTAGTCGGTTAGTGAATCCTCTAATTGCAACAACAAAGCGGCGATGCGCGGGTGGGTACCCAGCGTAGCGACCCGTTCGCCCTGCGCGGTAATGCCTCCGTCGGCATCCAACAACTGCCAGCGCTGCAAATGCGTTTGCGCGTGGGTTAAGGCTAAGCGGCCGGGTGGCTCTAACCATGGTAATTGCGCGGCCGGCGTACCCCAGTGGGCGAGTCTTAAGGCTAGCGGCAGATAATCAGTGCGGCGAATTTCGGGCAACGCTTGCGGCGCCAACGCCTCGGACTCGGACCACAGCCGAATACAAAAACCGGCCTGTACGCGGCCCGCACGGCCCCGGCGCTGCTCGGCGCTGGCGCGGGATATGCGTCGTGTTTCAAGCCGGGTCACACCGGTGCGCTGCTCAAACGCGGGCTCTCGCGCAAGACCAGAGTCAATCACCAGCGTCACATCGGCAATGGTCAGCGAGGTTTCGGCGATATTGGTGGCCAGAATCACGCGCGGACCCAATGTCGCGTCCAGCGCGGACAACTGCTCTTGCCGCGCCACCCGGCTGTGCAGGCAATACACCGGATGCCCGGCAAACGCCCGGTTAAGGGCTTGCCTACAGTCGTCAATCGCGCGCCAGCCCGATAAAAACACCAATACTGTACGCGTTTGCCAGTCTGTTTTTGTGGCCAGCGCGCGCAGCAGTTGGTCGGCCAATGGCTCGCCACGGGGGCCGGCCTCGCGCGCTGGGCAAAAGCTTAGCTCGACCGGAAAACAGCGCCCCGGCGAGTGTAAAGAGGTATCCACTTGCTGGCGCAGCGCCGCATCGGGGGTGGCCGACATCAACACCAACTGTAAATCCTCACGCAAAATAGCGCTCTCTTGCAGCAGTGCCCACGCGGTATCTTGGTTGACCGAGCGCTCGTGAATCTCATCCAGCATCACCGCACCCACCCCGTTCAGCTCCGGGTCGGCCAATAAACGCTGCAACAAAATCCCCGGCGTCATAATCAGCAGCCGGGTCGCTTTGCTTTGCCGACGATCAAACGCCACCTGATAACCCACGGTTTGCCCGACGTCATCGCCCAGCAGCGCGGCCAGCCGGCGCGCCAAGGTTAAAGCCGGCAGCACCCTGGGCTGAATCAACCATACTTGGCCGTCAATGTGCTCTAGCGCCCACAAAGGCGCCAAGGTAGATTTACCGGCACCGGGTTCGGCTTCTAAAAGCAGGCTGCCCGCGCCCATGGCGGCAGCAAACGCGGGGCGCAATTCAGTTAACGGCAGTGTGGGGTAATCGATAGCCATTAGCGCTGCGGTTTACCCCAACCGCCGCCACCGGCACTTGCCAAGGTTAACCGATCACCTGCTGTAACATGTAGGGCGATCTTGCCCGGCAGCAGCTCGCCATTTAAACGGTTTTCGCCACACTCACCGGCCTGCCCGCCCGCCAAACCCCACGGGGCATAACGGCGGCGCTCGGTAAGCAGCGTAACTTGCGCTGGCGCCAAAAACTCGTACTCGCGAAGCAAACCATCACCACCGGCGCGCTGCCCGGCTCCGCCTGAGCCGGGGCGCAACTGATAGCGAGTCACGCGCACTGGGTAGTGTTTCTCTAAACTCTCGATGGGCGTATTTAACGTGTTGGTCATATGGGTTTGCACCCCCGACCAGCCACCGCCGCGCTGGCCGGCGCCCATGCCGCCGCCGTTGGTTTCGTAGTAATCCCAGCGCTCGCTGCCAGTTGTGGCATTGGCGCCCATGGCGATATTGTTCATCGAGCCGGTACTGGCGGCGGGGATACGCTCGGGCAGCGCGGCAGCGAGTGCGCCCAACATCACATCCACCATGCGGGTCGAGGTTTCGACATTGCCAGCGGCCACCGCAGCCGGGCGGCGCGCGTTCACCAAGCTACCCTCGGGCGCGCTAATAGCAATCGGCCTAAAGGTGCCGGCGCAGGCCGGTGTTTGCTCGGGCATTAAACAGCGCAACACATAAAAGCTGGCGGCCGCCGCAACCGACAATGGACAGTTGATATTGCCGGGCACTTGCTCTGCGGTGCCCGTAAAGTCCACGTTTACCGCATCGCCCGTGACGGTAATGCTGACAGTAATGGCAATATCGCGCTGCCCCAAACCGTCGTCATCCATATAGTCGGTATAGCAGTAACGCCCTGCGGGGATCTCGGCTAACGCGGCACGCGCTAAACGCTCGGCGTAATTATTGAGCGCCGTTAAAGCCGCGCTGTAAGGCGCAATACCCAATGCCGAGACTTGCGCCTGTAAGCGCTCTACCCCCACCCGGCATGCACTGATTTGCGCGGCAAAGTCACCCCGAGCCTGAATTGTGTGGGTCGCCTTTGGGTCCGTACCGCACAAACGGGCTAACACCGCCTCGACCGGAACACCTTTTACAACCAAGGGCGTGGGGGGAATAATCTCACCTTCTTCCTCTAAGTGCCGAGATATAGGCATCGAGCCGGGGCTGGCAGCTCCAATATTGGCGTGGTGAGCGCGGTTGGCAGCAAAGCCCACTAATCTTCCCGCGCAAAAAACAGGCGCAATGACAGTGACATCGGGTAAATGAGTACCCCCTAAGTAGGGGTCATTCACCACCAGCATATCGCCCTCGCACCACTCGACGGCGCTGACGATATCGGCCATGGCGTAGGCCATACTGCCCAAGTGCACAGGGATGTGCGCCGCCTGGGCGCTTAGTAAGCCGTCGGCATCAAACAAAGCGCACGAAAAATCCAGACGATCTTTAATGTTGGGCGAAAATGCCGCGCACTTAAGCACCGCGCCCATCTCATCGCAAATAGACGCCATGCGGCTGGCAAACACACTCAGTTCAATGGCATTCATTGTGACCCGGGCTCCCGAAGATCGCGATACAAAAACAGAGCGCGAGTTTACCATCACGGGCGGGGCTGCGTCGGCCCGCCGGCGGGTATTTGCCAAGGCGAGCGTTTCGCTATAGTATCGGCTGTTTGGTTTTTGCCACGTTTTAGCGCTAACCCAGCGCAAGCCCGCGCATTAACCGCACGATACACTCTTGGATGAATCCCTGATTTGCCTTTCCCAGAGCCTTTTAACCAGGTTCGGGCGGCACTGTTTTTGGAGAAAGACAAATGTCTACATTGATGAACACCTACGGCGAGCGGACCTTAACCCTGGTAAAGGGCGAAGGCAGCCGAGTGTGGGACGATGCGGGCAACAGCTACATCGATGGCATCAGTGGCATCGCGGTCTGTGGCCTTGGGCACTCACACCCGGCCGTGACCCGCGCCATTACCGAGCAAGCGGGCACCTTGCTGCATGTGTCTAACCTCTACAACATTCCGCCCCAGCGCGAGCTGGCCGATAAGCTGTGCCAAGCATCGGGCATGGAAAAGGTGTTTTTCTCTAACTCCGGCGCCGAGGCCAATGAGGCGGCGATTAAAATCGCCCGTAAATACGGCAACGATAAAGGCATTGAGAACCCCACCGTAGTAGTAATGAACAGCGCCTTTCACGGCCGCACCATGGCGACACTGACCGCCACTGGCAACACCAAAGTGCAACAGGGCTTTGCCCCGCTACTGCCCGGTTTTGTGCGCGCGCCCTTTAACGATGTCGCCGCCATTGAAGTGTTAGCTGCCGAACACAAAAACATTGTGGCGATACTGGTCGAGCCCGTGCAAGGCGAAGGCGGCGTGCGCGTGCCAGCCGATGATTACCTAAACAAGCTGCGCGAGTTATGCGACCGCCACGAGTGGCTGTTAATGCTGGATGAGATTCAAACCGGTAACGGCCGCACCGGCCAGTACTTTGCCTATCAGCACAACGGCATCAAGCCCGATGTGGTAACCACGGCCAAAGGCTTGGGCAACGGCGTGCCTATCGGTGCGTGCCTGACCCACGGCAGAGCCTCCGAGGTATTTGGCCCCGGCAATCACGGTTCGACCTTTGGCGGCAATCCGCTGGCGTGTCACGCCGCCTGCGCGGTGCTTGATTCACTCGATAACGAGATGCTGGCTCAGGTTGCCGAGCGCGGCGAGCAAATTCGCGAAACCCTGCGCCAGAGCATTGGCGAGCTCGACCAGGTAGTCGAGATTCGCGGTCACGGTTTAATGATCGGCATTGAGTTGGCCGAGCCCTGCCCGGAGCTTGTCGCTAAAGCTCGCGAGCTCGGGCTACTGATCAACGTTACCGCCGGCAACACCATTCGTTTACTGCCGACGTTTGTAATGACAGACGAAGAGACCGATACGCTGGTGAATGGCATTATCGCTCTGGTTGAAGCACTTTAATTTAGATTGTTAAGGCACAGTTATGGTTGCAGTTAGCGCACCACACAACGGCAAAAAAACGCGGCACTTTTTAACGCTAAACGACATTAGCGCCGAAGAGTTAAGCAGTATTATTGCACGCGCCATCGAGCTTAAAGCCGAGGTGTACAACGGCACGTCCAAACCACTGCTCGATCGCAAAGTGATGGGAATGATTTTTGAAAAATCATCCACCCGCACTCGCGTGTCGTTTGAAACCGGCATGGCACAACTTGGGGGACACGCGCTGTTTTTATCCTCACGCGACACCCAGCTTGGTCGCGGCGAGCCGATTGAAGACTCTGCCCGCGTGCTATCGCGTATGGTCGACATTGTGATGATTCGCACCTTTGGCCACGACACCATTGAGCGCTTTGCCGAGTACTCGCGGGTGCCAGTTATCAACGCCTTAACCGACGACTACCACCCCTGCCAGCTGCTGGCCGACATCCAAACCTTTGTCGAGCTGCGCGGCTCTATGCAGGGCAAAAGCGTGGCTTGGGTGGGCGATGGCAACAACATGTGCAACTCCTACATCAACGCCGCACGCCTGTGCGACTTTGAGCTGCGCATTGCCACGCCCGAGGGTTTTGGCCCCACAGCCGAGCGTATCAACGCCGGCAAAGAACGCATCAAAATCTGCACCAACCCAACGGATGCCGTCAAAGGCGCCGACTTGGTGGTGACCGACACCTGGGCCTCAATGGGCCAGGAAGATGAAAAACAGTTGCGCGAGCGCGCTTTTGCCGACTACCAGGTGAATGCCGAGCTTATGAGCCACGCCGCATCCGATGCACTGTTTATGCACTGCTTACCCGCGTATCGCGGCAAAGAAGTCAGTGCCGAACTCCTCGACGCACCGGACTCGCCAGTATGGCAAGAAGCCGAAAACCGCCTACACGCGCAAAAAGCCTTGATTGAGTTTTTACTTACACAATAAAGCGCTGCCAACCTAGTAAGTTAGGCCGCCACCGCGTTAACCGCCCGGTGGCGGCCCCTTCCTTTAACCACCCTCCAGCTCTATCATGTATAGCTATTGTGCACTGCGCACCAAACAACTCCTCTTTGACTCGGGAACAGCGAGAAACCTATGAGCAACTGGCAACACTTTCTCGACGCTCAGGGCGCGACACGCTCCGCCAATGGCGAAATCGCCTTTAACAAGCCGCAAGACAGCGCGTCGCAAGCAGCCGCTAACACTTATTTAACCGAACTGGGCTACCAAGGGCTGCTGGCGTTCGATGGCCCTGACGCCGCCAAATTTTTACAAGGCCAAGTCACCGCCGATGTCCGCGAACTGGCAAACGGCCACTGGAAGCTGGGAGCCCAGTGCAACTTAAAAGGCCGCATGGAGGCTAGCTTTGCCCTGGCGCAAATTAACCCAGAGCAAATATTGCTGCGCTGTCACGCCAGCCTAACCGACAGCCTCGCACAGCACCTGCAAAAGTACGCCGTGTTCTCCAAGGTGACACTTAGTGATGCCAGCGATGCCTGGCGCCGCTTTGGCCTGTGGGGCCCCGGCGCTGCCGAGCTGGTCGCCGCCCAAGGCAAACGGCCGACCATGAACACCGGCGATGTGCACAGCAACGATGGCCTGGTGTGCCTTAAGCTCGATGAACAGCGCTACGAGCTTTGGGTCAGCGATGCGCACGCACAAAACCTCTGGCAAACATTGGCGAGCAACTGCGCACTAGCGGACAGCCATTGGTGGCAGCTAGAGGATATTCGCGCGGGCTGGGCCGAGATTACCGCCACCAGTGCCGGAGACTTTAGCCCCCATGAGCTACACTACCCGCTGATCGGCGCCGTGAGCTTTAAAAAAGGTTGCTACACAGGCCAAGAGGTAGTCGCCCGCTTGCACTACAAAGGCAAACTAAAAAAGCATATGGCACGTATCGCGCTTAGCGCCGAAACACTCGATTTAACCGCCGCTATTGTCGACTCCGCCGGTACTCGTCGCGGGGCACTGGTTATGGCTTCACCGACCGGCGATAACAACTGGGAAGCACTAGCCGTAATACCCGATGACGACACCGCCGAGCTGTTTCTCGCTACCGGTGATACGGGACAACCGGCCACCAAAATTGCACGAATGAGCTTGCCCTACCCCCTGCCAACAGCGGACAATAACCCCGAGGGCTGAGTGCGCACCTAACGCACCGGGCAATAAAACGCGACCAACAACGCGCCGAACACCCACAGGAAGACTAATGAGCCAAGTTGTAGATACCGTCCGCCAAGACATCATCACCGCCATTAAAACCGACAAACTGGTGCTGCCAACGCTGCCTGAAGCAGCACTTAGAGTGCGCGAAGTCGCCGACGACCCAGATGCCGACCTCAACCAGCTTGCCGACGTTATTGGCTCAGATGCGGCGCTATCGGCTCGCATCGTTCGCGTGGCCAACAGCCCGTTGTTACGCGGTAACCGCGCCATCGACGATTTAAAAATGGCGCTGGCGCGTCTCGGTATGGCGTACACCTGCAACATTGCCACCGGCCTTGCCATGCAACAAATGTTTCAGGCCACCTCCGACTTAGTCGACAAACGCATGCGCGACAGCTGGACTCGCTCCAGCGAGATCGCCGGCATCAGCCACGTATTGTGCCGCCACTACACCAACCTGCGCCCCGACCAAGCCACCCTCGCTGGCCTGATTCACAAAATTGGGGTGCTGCCAATTTTGACCTACGCCGAAGAGCACGATTTTTTGCTAAAAGACAGTTTCACCCTCGACACGGTCATCAACCAACTGCAGGGGCCCATTGGCGATCTGATTTTAAAATCGTGGGACTTTCCTGCCGAGATGATCAACATCCCCTCGCAGCACATGAAGTTTGACCGCGAAGCACCCAGAGCCGATTACACCGACGTCGTCACCGTCGCCATGCTACAAAGCTACCTGGGTAGCGATAACGCGCTAGGCAAAGTGGATTATCACAAAGTCACGGCATTTAACCGTTTAGGCATGGACCCAGATATGCAAATGGCCGAGGCCGAAGATTTATCGGCCGAGATGGAAGCGGCTATGGAGTTTTTGCAATAGCATTCAGCCACCGCTTAGCCTATTAAATAAACTATACAAAAAAGCCAGCGCATTATTGCGCTGGCTTTTTTATTGCGGGCAAGGCTAGCATCTATTGGCCGCCTCACGATCGTGTTGTCATAAAAACCTAGGCACGATCAATCATGGCCAACACCGCCTGATTGTAAGCAACCCGCTTGGCTACGGTTTCATCTTTAGGACGAATGCCAATCTTAACCCCGATAACAGGTAAATCTTTACCGCCGGCGGCCTGAATACACTGCTGGATTTGCGCTTCGCTCATCAGTGAGCCCTCGGCACCGATGGTGGCATTGGCCGACGGGGCGGCCGGCATATGAGTATCGGCCCACGTGCCGTAAGGTGTGTCTTGATCGCTCACCCCGGAGAACATCACACCGGCCAGTACGCCCGCGTTTTTGGCCTGATTAATGTGCTCGATAGCGCCGGACTCAGAGCGCGTTTCAATCACTGAACGCCCCCAGTTGATCACAATGCCCACATCGGCGCCCAGTTTTTTATTCACCGCCTCGACCGCAGCAATCTCGTCAGCCAGCGTCAGAAAACCTTTGGCTGGTACCTGACCTTCGATGTAAGTATCGCAGTGCTCAATCACAATACGGGCGCCCTGCCAGTCCCAGCCGAGCATCGTCTCTAAAGTGGCCGTTAACGATGCCACCGACGAGCTGGCTTTACTGCGATTAGGCGCCGTTTGAATCTCAATGGCTTGCACGACTTGGCGACCGGCGTGGGCATTTAACTTGGCGATGGCAGCGCGCGCCTTCTCCATAAACGCCAGCGCTTGTGCGCGACCTGCGTCATCGTCCGAGGCAATACCAAACTCCGGCGTTTTACCAATAGCCGCCATTGTGCCGGGCACGCAGGTGAACACAAAATTCCAGTTGGGGTCGATATTGCTTAAAAACCACTCATCGTCCTGGGCGTGTAAAGTCTCACCTAAAAACGGGTGCTCCAGCCCTTTAATCTTGTCGCTGGCTTTTAATGCCTCGTAATACGAGGCTTCTAGCTCCGGATCCCAGCCCGAGGTGCAAGGCGATGACGCGTAAGCTCCGACATAATAAGACATAGAGGTTCTCCTAATAATTCAGTGAACGGTGCGACCCTTCCGCATAACCCAGCCATCCGATTAAGTAGACGAGAGTGAGACGGTTCAGGTATTCGCCGCAAAGCCGGACACTTTAATCCCAAACCAATTTGAAGACAAGATTAAAACCATTGAAGAACAAATACTTACGCGGTGCTCTATAGTCTAGCTAAAGAGTGCTAAAGAGTCACTAATACAGCGTCTGCACCTCAACCACCGGGGCTTTTCCGTCAAAAAATGCTGAGGGTCTGCTTTTGCCGGTCACCTTACCTTTAACCATAAAAGCCAAGATCTTTGGCATAAACGCCAACGGAAACCTCGGGTGCACATCGTCTGGCACAGTGCCTTTGCCGTACTTGCCAAAGGCCTTCAAGCTTACCGGCCCCAACGCCGCCTGTTTGTCTTGCTCGCTGGCAAACTTCATAAAAGTTACCGGCACCCCCACAAAAGGAACTGCTGCAGATCTTACGGTGTTCGCCAGCGGCATCTGACAGCAGCGGGTATGCCAGCGATAAATCCCCTTGGGGGTTAACTGAACGGCTTGGATATTGTCGTGCCCCTGCGTGATTTTCATATGGGCCGGATAGGTTTGAAAAAGCTCCGTGCCGCCATACTCATCTAAAATCGCCGCCTCGTTACCTAGGTGCTCGGCATAACGCTGACAATCACAGCATAAACAATGCACGTGAAAAAACGCGCCGGGCACCACCGCAAGCTCACCTTTTACCGCGCCACAAGAACACTCTAATGCCACCGTGCTGACCATAAATACCCTTTAAGTTACGCTAATTTTTTTGTGAAGAAGGCCAGAGTACGCTGCCAGGCAAGCTCGGCACTGGCTTTATCGAAACGGCTGGTAGAATCATTGTGAAAACCATGATGAGCACCTTGATACATAAACATCTGATACTCGACATGATTTGCCTGCAAATCTTGCTCGTACTCGGGCCAAGTCTTGTTCACACGTTCGTCCAGCTCACCAAGCTGAACCAACAAAGGTGCTTTAATATTGTTACGCAGCGCTTTGGGGGCGGGTGTACCATAAAACGGCACCCCGGCGGCCAGCAAATCACTGTCTACAGCGGCCAGGTAATTCACCATATAACCGCCAAAACAAAAACCCACTGCCCCCAACTTACCGTTACCAAGTGCGTGTGACTTTAAATGTTTGGCCGCCGCGACAAAATCATTTTGTACTTTGCTTTTATCCAACTCGCGCTGCAGCGCCCGGCCCTCGTCATCGTTACCTGGGTATCCACCCACCGGGAATAGCGCATCGGGCGCAAACGCCAAGAACCCGGCTTTGGCTAGGCGGCGGGCAACGTCTTTCACGTAGGGATTTAAACCGCGATTTTCATGAATCACTAAAACCGCTGGGTAACGACTGGCTCCGGTGGCCGGTTTAACCAAGTAACCTTTGCCCTTGCCATAACCGGCAGGAGAATCAAACACCTCGTAGCGGGCGATAATATCCTCATCGTTAAAGGGCACCTGCTCAGCTAGGGCGTAATTAGGCAGCAGCGCCGAGGTCAATACGGACATCGAGTAACCAACGGCGACCAAGGTGCCGAGCTTTCGCATAAAGGTACGCCGATCCATACCACCATGGGCGTAAGCGTCGTACCAATCAAACGCTTCTTGGGGGATGTGCACGGCTTGGTTGCGCTCAGATGTATCGCTCATCGTAACTCCTCTGTGCTTTCTCGCGTGCGGGCGACTGTCCTAGCCGCCTAGGCGGCAGCGGCCCGTTCGAGCAACTGAGCAGTACACGCAGGCTTAGTAGGCTCTGATTATTGTGGAGGTTTCGGGTGTTTACAAGCGCGCAGCGCAGAAACATTCAACATACTATAGCGCCCAATCAATCGGCGCCTGGCCCTTAGCCTGCAAGTACTCATTGACCTGACTAAAATGCCCGCACCCCAAAAATCCGCGATGAGCCGATAATGGCGACGGATGCACCGATTTAAGCACCAAGTGTTTATTGGTATCTATTAAACGACCTTTCTTTTGCGCGTAGCTCCCCCAGAGTAAAAACACCAAACCTTCGCGGTCACGATTAAGCGCCTCAATAGCGTGATCGGTAAATTGCTCCCAGCCCCGCTTTTGATGGGAGCCGGCGTTGGCTTGCTCGACGCTTAACGTGGCGTTTAGCAACAACACGCCCTGCTCGGCCCAGGCTTGTAGGTTGCCGTGATTGGGCCGGGGGATGCCTAAGTCACGCTCGATTTCTTTAAAGATATTTTGCAGGGAGGGAGGGATACGTACGCCCGACGGTACCGAAAAGCTCAAGCCATGAGCTTGGCCGGGGCCGTGATAAGGGTCTTGCCCTAAGATAACAACTTTGACTTGTGCAAACGGGGTGCTGTTAAAAGCATTAAACATCTCGCCCGAAGGCGGGTAAATCACTTTACCCGCTTGTTTCTCGGCCTTTAAAAACGTTTTTAGCTGGCGCATGTAGGGCTGATCAAATTCGTCGCCCAACTCCGCCAGCCAGCCGGACTCTAGTTGAATGTTGCGTGCCTCGCTCACTGGGCTCTCCCGTTATGACTTGAGCGAGGCAATGTAGCAAATAAATCGTCGTGGCAGTAGCAAACCGCCACACTCATTAACTAATGCAATACTCAACAAGCGGCGGAAAGCCATTAAACTCTACCGCGCTGTAGCTGGTGGTGTAGGCACCCGTAGAGAGCCAGTAAAGTCGATCACCCGCCGCAAGCGACAACGGCAACGGATACTTAAAGTTCTCATACATAATATCGGCGCTATCGCAGGTGGGGCCAGCTAATACACAGCCTTCGTCCTCGCCGTCTTTTTCGGTGTAAACCGGGTACTTAATCGACTCGTCCAGCGTTTCGATTAGACCTGAGAACTTACCCACATCCACAAATACCCAACGGCTAAGGGCGGTGCGCGATTTACGCGAGATCAACACCACCTCACTCACCAGCACACCGGCGTTAGCGATTAACGAGCGGCCCGGCTCGATAATAATACGCGGAAACTCGGTGCCAAAATCCTCTTGTAAAAAGCGCGTAATCTCCTCGGCGTAAGTGGCCAAATCGTTGGTACGGCTGATGTAGTTGGCCGGAAAGCCACCGCCCATATTGATCATCTGCAACACAATATCTTGCTCGTCCCGCAGGCGATCAAAAATCACTTTAACCTTGGCAAGGGCGGCGTCCCAGGCACCAATTTCACGCTGCTGTGAGCCCACATGAAACGATACACCATAGGGCTCCAGGCCCAGCTCACGCGCCTGAATCAAAAGCTCCATGGCCATTTCGGTCTCGCAGCCAAACTTTCGCGACAGCGGCCAATCGGCGGTAAGCGTACCCTCGGTTAACACCCGCACGTAGACCTTGGCGCCGGGTGCCTCGCGGGCAATCGCCTCCAGGTCACTTTCAGAATCTGTGGCAAACAAGCGGACACCGCGCTCGTAAAAGTAGCGCACGTCACGGGCCTTTTTAATGGTATTGCCATAGCTGATGCGCTCGGCGGTTACACCAAGCCCCATCACTTTATCCAGCTCGTAGCGCGAAGCGATATCAAAGTTGGCGCCGCGATCGCGCAACAACGTCAGAATATCGACCGCCGGGTTGGCTTTGACGGCGTAGTACACATCGGCGTAATCAAACTCACCGACTAATTCGTCGTAAGCGCGGGCGATGGTCGGCAAGTCGATGACAACAAATGGCGTCTCGCGTTTATCGGCAAACGCTTTGATACGCGCAAACGTCTCGTCGCTGTAGTAATCATTGATGTTAATCACACCATTAAATTCATTCATCACTTGCCTCCAGGGCTTTTTTGTTGCGGCAAAAAAGAAGGGGCGACCCACCTCAGCAGACCACCCCAAAACCGTCAGAATCACGCGCTATGCATGACGCCAAATTCGCGCGCATTAAACGGCTAAACTCGTCGCTACGCTAGTGTTTTTTTAGTTTATTTTCTTCTAGCTAAGTCTCAGTTTTCCCTCAAAATGGCACATCTGGTTATAACCGGCCCATACACTGCAAACTCACTTTACGACAGGCATAAAAAAACCCGGCCAAAGCCGGGTTTTCGGTCGAGAGCTGGTCGCTGTACTTACAGCTTACCAGAGTTCTCAGACAGATAAGAGGCAACGCCAGTGGCCGACGCGTCCATACCTTTGTCACCTTCTTGCCAGCCAGCTGGGCAAACTTCGCCGTGCTCCTGGTGGAACGCCAAGGCGTCAACCATGCGCAGCATTTCGTCAACATTGCGGCCCAGTGGCAGATCGTTAACGACCTGGTGACGAACCAAACCGTCTTCGTCGATCAGGAACGAGCCGCGGAAAGCAACACCACCTTCAGACTCAACATCAAACGCCTGACAAATTTCGTGCTTGGTGTCGGCAACCATGGTGTACTTAACTTGGCCAATACCGCCCTCGTTTACGGCGGTGTTACGCCATGCGCTGTGGGTAAACTGCGAGTCGATAGACACCGCAATCACTTCCACGCCGCGTTTTTGGAACGCTTCAAAACGGTTGTCAAAAGCAATCAGCTCAGACGGGCACACAAAGGTGAAGTCCAGCGGGTAAAAGAAGATAACCGCTTTTTTGCCTTTAATGGCTTCAGCCAGCTTGAACTCATCAACGATTTCGCCATTGCCCAATACGGCCGCTGCGGTGAAATCTGGAACCTGTTTTCCTACTAATACGCCCATGTCGTAACCTCCATAAGTTTGACGGACTAAATAAAACTCCACTGAAAGATGGGGGTCACAATGGCGATTGCAACCCAGCACTCAGAGAAGTGCGGTAAAGTTTTAACAATTAGCAGCCTAAGCCCTAATAGTGTTGCACTATCTTACACACTCTATATAGGGAGTCACATTGATTTTCTATATGGCATCGATTGCTTTTTACTGCTCCGGTGGCCACAGCCCAAGGCAGAGTCACCCCTTACGAACGGCCTTAGAACCAAAAACACTCATTCTTAATGCCAATTATTCTCACAAATTATTGACATAGATTCTCATTACCAATACTATCTCATTATCACTTAATTACTACGCAGGTATTGTTACGAATGTACGTGTGTCTCTGCAAAGGTATTACCGATCGCCAGATCGAAGCGGCTGTTCACGAGGGCGCCCATAGCCTAGGCAAACTGCGCAAAACGTTGGGCGTTGCCAGCCAGTGCGGCAAGTGCGCCTCCCTCACCCGCGAGATCTTGGACGAAACCCTGCAAGAAGTCCCCATGCTGGCGGGTGTGCCGCAATTTTACGCCGTGGCCTGAGCCTCTCAGGCCTACTAAAGCACCACAGCTGCCCAGACAAACGCAAAACGCAATAAGAACAAATCGCTTAATCGTTTAAAACTCCTTACACATCAAACACTTACACTTGACAGACTAGCCTAACGGGGCCAGACTTACGCCGATTAGTTAACAAAGCGCAGCCTGCGCCGGCGAGGAGACAGTCATGAAAGGTGATCCCAAGGTTATCCAGTTTTTAAACAAAGTGCTCGGCAATGAGCTGGTCGCCATTAACCAGTATTTTTTGCATGCGCGTATGTACAAAGATTGGGGCTTAAAAGAGCTGGCCGATCACGAGTATCACGAGTCTATCGATGAGATGAAACACGCCGACATGCTCGTAGAGCGTATTTTGTTTTTGGAGGGCCTGCCCAACCTGCAAGATCTTGGCAAACTGCACATTGGTGAAAATACCAAAGAGATGCTGGAGTCGGACATGAAGGTGGAACTAAAGGCCATTCCCGATCTGCGCGAAGGCATCGCCTACTGTGAGGAAATTCGCGATTACGTCAGCCGCGATATTCTGAACAATATTCTTGAGTCAGAGGAAGAACACGTCGACTGGCTGGAAACCCAGCTGGGCCTGATCGAGAAAGTCGGTATCCAGAATTACCTACAGTCCAAAATGGCGGGCGGCGACGAGTAATAGCCTCGGCCCAACCTGTGAGACAAAAAAAGCAGCTTCGGCTGCTTTTTTGTCTGCGGCATTTACCAAAACGCCAGCTTAGTTAAGCAGCCCGTACACCCCAACCGAGTAGGCGCGTTTATCGCTTTCACCGCGTAGACTGCGCACTTTAATAAGCTCACCCAGTGCCACAGAGTCGTCGGTATACCGGGTATCGCCAGTGCCCGTATCAAAACTGACCAAGCCTGCCTCGTTAAACTGGTAGGCAATAAGGTCGCCGCGCTCTACCCCGACACTGACAGGAAAGTTTACCCGCTGAACCCCCGACTGCGTGGCCTGCAACCGGGCGCTTTGCCAGATAACCACCAGCTGGTCATCCACCGGGCGCAACACCTGCACATTAAAAGTACCCGGCTTCACAAAATGTGCGCTTACCCCCGTGATGGTTCCGCTGCCCGGCATCTGATTAGCCATATCGACCAGCAATAACGGCTCGCTATCGACACGGCTGCGCTGCACCAGCTCACCGCCCACATAATCGAGCAAATCGCTTTGCACCATAAACTCTTTCAGCATGTCGATCTCGCGCTGCACAAAGCGGCGCACTTGGCCGCGCAAATCGCTCGACTCCTGCACCCGCACGGTTTTTTCCGTATCGAGCACTGACTTTACTCGGTTTAATTCGTCGATCTCGCGCTGCAGGCGATCCTGCTCGGATGCCAAGGCATCGATTTTACCGCGCGCCTGAGCAAGCTCGGTTTGCAGCTGGAGGTTTTCATCTTGCACTTGCTTAACATCGGGCGGGGTTTGACAACCGCTGAGCGTCAGCAGCGCGAGCACACTGATAGCGATACCCTGTCGGTTCATGGTCATCCTCTTTTAGGTGCCGCGTGTGACACCCCAGTTTGTTATTGTAATGCTAGCCGCACATCAATAGGCAATGTATCACCGCCGTCACGCAATCGCTACGCTTAAACGAGCCGCGCCCAAAACGCAGCTCCCAACGCACTGCTACCGCTACTGAACCACCCGAAAGGCCACCGTGGCCAAACGCTGATCGCCCAAGGTTAAATCGACGTTATAGCCGCCTTCGCTAAAGCCCGCAACCGGCCGCTCAATCCGAAAAAACTTTACCCCCGAGGCACCGGTAACAATCACCGGCACCTGAGCAATTTGCGTGCTGCGCGAGCCGTCAAACAAACTGGCCTGAACAACGCCTGTGTCACCGGTAAACTTACTGTATTCGAAACCTAGATAAATCACCCGGTCGGCAACCAATACCACATCGCGCGCGGCGCTTACCGCCTCGATAGGCTGCGCCGCGACACTAAAATTAGTCACCGTAGGCAAATTTGCCTCGTTCAACTGCTCGAGCTGCAAGCGGCGGGTTAACAGCGACTGACTTTGCGGAAACCGATCCCGCGCGCTGGCCAACTGCAAAGAGGCCTCATCCAGCGCGCCGCCGCGAATCATACTGTCGATGCGCCGAATCAGAGCCTGCTCCAGCTCGTCTAGAGCGTTTAGCGCCGGCTGGTGCTCTGGCTCAATAGCCAACACCGCTTGCAGTGATGCAAACGCGTTGTCGCCTTTGGGGCTAATCAAGCGGTCGGCCGCCAGCTGCGTTCGGGCGTTTGCCATAAGCGGGCCTATCTCTGCATTGACGCTTGACAGTCGATCACGCAACTTATTTAAAGCCTCATCACCGGCATCTAACTGCAAACCGCGCTCGGTTAACATCAGTGCCCGCTCAGTGTCACCCTCTTGCGCAGCCGCTTGCGCCAACACCTGGTAACGGCGCACTACCGCTTGCAAGCCGGCGTGGGCCTCGGCGTTATCCGGATAGGCTTGCAGGATATCCCGGTAGCTCTCCACCGCATTGGCGCCGTCGGGCGAGCTTAAGGCATTTTGCTCTAGGTAGCGCTCGCCGTCGGCCAGCTTAGCCGCCAACCATTCACTGGCTTGTAGTGGCGCCAGCAAGGCCTGATAGCGCGCCTCGCGGGCCTCGTCGGGCAACGCTTGCCGGGCAATAGCCATTACCTCGCGGGCGGTCTGGACATCGGCCGCGTCAATGGCGGCGGCAAAGCGCGCGTCAAACCACTGCTCCAGCTCGGCCATGCCCTCGGCACCGGCCTCGCGGTCGGCCGGGTCGTCCGAATTTAACAGCTGCCGATACGATTGCGCCAACAACACCCCTTGTGCCGGATCGCGCTCTAGCTGGGCCCGCAGCATCCGCGCCGTTAACAACAAATCCGAGGGCGCGCCATTAGCGGTATTGGCGCTACTGGCCAGGCTCGATGACTCAACGGGTGACGAGGCAACCCCAGCGGGGCCGGCGCTCACAGAGCTGTCCCAACGGGTCGTGTCCGGCGCGGCTGGTACTTGTGTGTTACCCACCGCCGCAACACTGTTAGCGTCTGGGCTTACCGAAGGTTCAGAGGAAGCCACTGCTTGCGGCGACGCCACCTGAGTCGATGTGGGCAGCGGATTAGCATCGCTCATCAAGCGTTGATAGTGCCCTTCAAGCTCAGGCCAAAAATACCAGCCAGCTGCACCGCCGATCACCAACAGCAGCGTCAACCAGAGCCCGCCCCCTGCGCGTGATGCAACGGCACTGGGGGCGACTGGCGTGTAGCCATAATCGCCGATGCTATCGTCACCACTGACACGAAAATCCTCTGTGCGGGCCGTAACGGTTGCGTCGTCATTAGCGCTAACCACCGTCCGGGCCGCTACCACAGGTGTGGCAAACGGGGTCGGATCGGTGTCCGATACCGAGTCGATCACCGGCACCTTAGCCAGCTCTTCCTGGGCGACCACCAAGGCCTCGGGGTCCAGCGCATCAAGCTCGTCCACCAGCTCGCGACCGGTTTGGTAGCGCGCTTCGGGCTTTTTTGCCAGCGCTTTATCAATAATCGGCTGAAACAGCGCCAAATACTCAGGCAGTGCCGGCACCGACTCAGACACATGCATAATGCCCACCGCCACGGCCGAATCGCCATCAAACGGCACCCGCCCGGCCAACAGCTGAAACAACACCACGCCCAGGCTGTAAATATCGCTGCGCGGATCTACCGCAACGCCCTTGGCTTGCTCGGGGCTCATATAGTGCGGCGTGCCCATGGTGGTACCGGTTTGGGTCATGCCCGAGCCGATATCAGTGGCGCGGGCAATACCAAAGTCCATCAGTACCGCGCGGCCATCCTCGGCGTGCAGCATGATATTCTCGGGTTTTACATCGCGATGGATGTAGCCTTTATTGCCGGCGTAATCCAGCGCGCGAGCCACGTCTTTCACCAAATTAAGAATCTGCGCCAGCGTTAGGCTGCCCCGGCGCTGCTTAAGATCCTCACCCGGCACATACTCCATCGACAAATAATGGTTGCCCTTGTGCACACCCACATCGTAAACCGTGACGATATTGGGGTGCACCAAGCGCGAGACAATACGAGCCTCGCGCAAAAAGCGCTCGCCAAAGCTTGGGTCTTTAGACAGCTGTGACGACATCACCTTGAGGGCCACCTCGCGCTCAAAGCTTTGCTGAATAGCGAGGTAAACCGTTGCCATGCCCCCTTCTCCGAGGGTATCTATAATTTTGTAACCGGGTATTTCCATTCACATCGCCAAGTTAAAGGATCTGCGCGCCGAGGACCACGGATGGCCCGAGTGCCCAAAATGCAGGAGCAATTTTCTGCGAGCAGTTACACGTTTTGGGCTCACGCCCGACTGCATGGTCGCAGCAAATACAGCAGCACCGGAGCCGCTGCCAAGATGCAGTTCTGATTATAAAAGTGTCCGTCTGCTATTATCGCAAAACAATATAGCTCGCGACTAGCCTAAGCACTAGTGTCAGGGCCATTAATCGCCATAAAGCGCAACAATCTTGCCGCTTTTACCGGCCGCTACAATTGCTCAAAACGCCGCCAATTGCTACTATTGCGCCCCTTTATAGGGGCGCCAGCTATGGCCCCCAAAAACTCTTTCCAGCACCAACGTTCCAGCCATTAAAGAGACTCCCTATGACTCAGGATTTTCGCCGCGCCCCACTGGCCGAGCTTGCCCACCACGATGCGTTTATCGGTCGCCACATTGGCCCCGACGCCAGTGAAACCAGCGCGATGCTGCAAGCGCTGAGCGTAGGTTCCATCAATGAGCTGATCGAGAAGACAGTGCCGGGCAAAATCCGCCTGCAAGAGCCACTAGCGCTAGAGCCGGCTAAATCTGAGGTCGAGGCGCTGGCCGAGCTAAAAGCCATCGCTGGCAAAAACAAGCTGTACAAAAGCTTTATCGGCATGGGCTACTACGACACCCACGTGCCCCACGTTATTTTGCGCAACGTGCTGGAAAACCCCGGCTGGTACACCGCCTATACCCCCTACCAGCCCGAGATCGCCCAAGGTCGCTTAGAGGGGCTGTTAAACTTTCAGCAAATGATCATCGATTTAACCGGCATGGACTTAGCCAACGCCTCAATGCTGGATGAAGGCACCGCCGCCGCCGAAGCAATGGCCATGTGCAAGCGACAAAACAAAAAGAACCGCTCCGACGCGTTCTTTGTGGCCGCCGATACTCACCCGCAAACCATCGCGGTGGTTAAAACCCGCGCCGAACACTTTGGCTTTGAAGTGATTGTCGACGAGGCCGAAAAGCTCGCCGACACAGAATGCTTTGGCGCCCTGCTGCAATACCCTGGCACCACCGGCCAGGTACGCGACTTAACCGATATTATCGCCACGGCCCATGAGCAGAAAAAACTGGTTACCGTCGCCTCCGATTTACTCGCCCTAATGCTGCTTAAATCACCCGGCGAGATGGGCGCCGATGTGGTGATCGGCACCAACCAACGCTTTGGTGTACCCATGGGCTTTGGCGGCCCGCACGCGGCATTTTTTGGCTTTAAAGATGCCTTTAAGCGCAGCGCACCTGGCCGTATTATTG
Source organism: uncultured Gilvimarinus sp. (assembly GCF_963972205.1). Lineage (NCBI taxonomy): Bacteria > Pseudomonadati > Pseudomonadota > Gammaproteobacteria > Cellvibrionales > Cellvibrionaceae > Gilvimarinus > uncultured Gilvimarinus sp. The sequence goes on from NZ_CAXAUC010000003.1 coordinate 29,612, forward strand.
GCGTCTCGGTCGATAGCCGCGGTAAAACCGCGTTGCGCATGGCGATGCAAACCCGCGAGCAACACATCCGCCGCGAAAAAGCCAACTCCAACATCTGTACTTCACAGGTACTGCTGGCGGTCATGAGCGTGTTTTACGCCATCTATCACGGCCCCGATGGCTTAACCCGTATTGCCGAGCGCGTTGCGCGCTTAACCGATATCGTCGCCACCGCCCTTAAAAAGCACGGCTTTGATTTACGCCACGAGCAATACTTTGACACTCTGTGCGTTAAAGTCGGGCGCGATGCCCAGCGCGGTTTTTATCAAAGCGCTTTAGGTAACGAAATCAACCTGCGTTTAGTGGGCGACGATTGCCTGGGTATCAGCCTGGACGAGACCACCACGTTTAAACACATCAGCCAACTCCTTAATGTGTTCTGCGCCGGCGACCACGGTTTAGATTTACATGAGCTGGACGCTGAGCTCGCCAGCGGCAACCTGCCCCACGGCTTGCCCGATGTGCAGCGGCGCACTGATGCGGTACTCACCCACCCGGTGTTTAACAGCTACCACAGCGAGACCGACATGCTGCGTTACCTAAAGCGGCTAGAGGCAAAAGACATTGCCCTGAATCATTCGATGATCCCACTCGGCTCTTGCACCATGAAGCTCAACGCCACCGCCGAGATGATTCCGGTAACCTGGCCCGAATTTGGCAAACTGCACCCGTTTGCGCCCATCGACCAGGCGCAAGGTTACAGCCAATTATTTACCGAGCTGCAACAAATGCTTGAGGCCTGTACCGGTTACGACGCCGTCAGCCTGCAACCCAACGCCGGCAGTCAAGGCGAATACGCGGGCCTTGTTGCCATTAAAAAATACTTTGAGCACAACGGCGAGGCTGATCGCGATATTTGTTTAATCCCCGCCTCTGCCCACGGTACCAATCCTGCGTCCGCCCAGATGGTGGGCATGAAAGTCGTGGTGGTGAACTGCGATGCTAAAGGCAACGTCGACCTCGCCGACTTAAACACAAAAATTACCGAGTACGGCCGCCGCATCGCCTGCATTATGGTCACCTACCCGTCTACCCACGGTGTGTTCGAAGAGGGCATTACCGAACTGTGCGCCGCCGTGCACAACATTGGCGGGCAAGTGTATATCGACGGCGCCAACATGAACGCACTGGTCGGCGTAGCAGCGCCGGGTAAATTCGGCGGCGATGTGTCGCACTTAAACCTGCACAAAACCTTTTGTATTCCCCACGGTGGTGGCGGCCCCGGCATGGGCCCCATTGGCGTGGCCGAACACTTAAAACCCTTTTTGCCCGCCCACCCGGTGCAACCCGTGCCCAACACCGACACCGCCAACGGCACCATCTCGGCCGCCCCCTGGGGCTCGGCCAGCATCCTGCCCATTAGCTGGATGTACATTAAAATGATGGGCCAAACCGGCATGCTTGAAGCCACCCAAAAAGCCATTCTTAATGCCAACTACGTGGCCAAAAAATTGGGCGATCACTACCCGATTTTATACAAGGGCTCCGAGGGTTTTGTCGCACACGAATGCCTGCTCGATTTACGCCCGTTAAAAGACGCCAGCGGCATCACCGAAGAAGACATCGCCAAGCGTTTAATGGATTTTGGTTTTCACGCACCGACCATGTCATTCCCGGTGGCCGGCACGTTAATGATTGAGCCAACTGAATCCGAGTCGCAACCCGAGCTGGACCGCTTTTGCGAGGCCATGCTCACCATCCGCAAAGAAATCGCCCAGATCGAAAGCGGCGACGTCAGCTACGACACCAGCGCGCTACACAACGCCCCACACACCCAGGACGATGTGATGCAAGCGGATTGGGATCGTCCTTATACGCGCGAGCAAGCAAGCCGCCCGGCGGCGTGGTTAAAAGAGCACAAAGTGTGGCCGAGCGTGAACCGGATTGATAATGTGTATGGGGATCGGAATTTGGTTTGTTCTTGCCCTACAGTGGAGGAGTATCGAAACTAGGTTTCGGTACTTTTTGAGTGAGAGCATTCGGCTTTTTGGGTGCTATACGACTTACTGTAGTTTAGTCTTCGATTTGTTTGCCCTCAGTCGCCGGGCAGGCGAATGACTTTTCTGTTTGGCCAGAAAAGTCATCAAAAGAGGCCACCCCGGCATCTCAGCCCTACGTCGCTAAGCGTCCGGACAGCAAGCACAGCTTGCTGTCGTTCGGCTACGCGCAAAGCAGTGCTTTGCAAACGCTAGGCCTCACCCCTCGCTCCGGCCGATTTTAGAGGGCCGTCTCGACAGGGCGTCCCTGCCCTGACGAGACTTGCGCAAATATCCTATTTGCTTACCCCCTAAAATAGGCCTGCGCTCGGCTGGCTGCAGGGGATTGGAAAGCGGTGCTTCGTTGCCAGGCTAGGGGGGGCGTAAAAAAGAGGCCTAGTAATGAAAAATCAACAGCTCTGCCTCCAATGGTTTGATTCATTTTAGGTCACGAAAATATTGCAATTGGGATTAGTTGTATAGCGGGCCCTTTGACTTCTCGCTCAAACTAGGGGAGATTAAAGTTTCTGTCCTCTGCAACTTGATTAAGGCGCTCAGCAGTACCTTCTAGGATCTCGTCAGGGAACGTACTAAAAGTGGTTTTTCGAATTAAATTTATACCTTTTTCATCATTATCATCCCTCACCACCCGAATAACCTTTGCTAAAATACGAAAATGTCCATATACAAGGTCAGACATGGACGGATCATTTAGAAACTCCCTATCTATCGTTAATACAGCCGTATATGGCAACGCATTAGATGAAGCAATAAGATCCACTGTTGCCCCCCCCATTTAACTCTTCGTAAAACGACTTCATTGACTCAAGCCCCCGCTCTGATGAACTTTGAGGGGCCTTGGGCTTTGTGCCTTTAATACCTTTTTGCGGAATAGTATTTGATGAGAAAGCTTTTCCAAAACTAATAATCCGAGTGGCTCCCCGTAAATAATCTAACGCGGGATTTATTGCCAGACTCGAGTCAAACTCGACAATACTCAAAGTCATTGGGGTCAAGCCTTACATTTGACACGTATTCCACGGCAAACCATCTCGGACAGAGATTGGACTAAAGAAAGGTAGGGTACTTTTGACATGAAAAAAATAACGTCATACCTGACAACTCCTTGCCCGAAGAAAATACGCTTCGCGCTTATATTTTTACCGCAGAGTATTACGCTAAATCAATAAACACAACCACGCGCACCAATCAGCTACGAAGTGCCGCTTTTGGGGCCCCTGCAGCCAGCCGAGCGGAGGCCTATTTTAGGGGGTAAGTACGCACGGATGCGTACGCAAGCATCGCCACGCCATGGACGGCGTGTCGATGCGGCCCGCTAAAATCGGCCGGAGCGAGGGGGCCCGTTAGGGCTGAGATGCCGGGGTGGGCTTTTCTTTTCGTTAGGTTTCTTTTGCCCAAAACAAAAGAAAAGTAACTCGCCACGCCCGGCGACACGGGCATATTAAAAGCCCGCTTTAAGCGGCACAACTAACCTTAATACAGATACACAGCCCCAGCACCGCTAGCGTCGTTATTCATATCACCACCAACACCCGTCGCCGACCCGCTTTCTCCGCGTGCGCCTACCGCCAGTGTCGAACCATTTGCGCTTAATCCTAACGACCCGCAAAAATAATCACCACTATCGGGGTTTGGGGCTTTAATAAACGACTGCTGCAACCACTCACCGTCTTGCTCGGTGAAAACATAAGCGGCTCCACTTTCAGACAGCGTTTCCGCGCCCGAGTCAGGCTCTAGTGCTACCGAATCGCCGTAATCACTAGGAGCGCATACAGCGATTAAATCGCCCGAACTAGACATCGCAATGTTACGGCCAAACTGATTAAACTTGTTTTCATTTTCGGGCTGCAACATCGTCTGGAAAACCCACTGATCATCGACCTGAACATAAGTATGGACTCTCCCTTTATTAAAAAGGTCAAGGTCAGAAAATGCCCCAAGGGTATCCTCCCCCACTGCGAGCAAGGCCCCATCAGAAGAAAGCGCCACTGAAGTACCGAAATTCGAACCAAGTGAAGGCTCGGATGAGTTTACGATAGTGTCAGCTCGCCACTGGCCATCTGTTTTTCGGTAGAGGTGAACACCGTTATAACGGATACCTTCTGGCGCCCCGGCGGTAAAGGTTGAGCGCCTAGCGCCAACCGCCAGTAACGAGCCATCTGCCGTCAACGCTACCGCATCACCAAAGAATTGACCTCCAGCTTCGATGGATTTTACATAGGCTTCTTGCTCCCAGCCATTATCACCATCGGTAAAAACATAGGCAGCACCAATAAAAAAAGAGGCGCTATCGCGCAACGCTTCATCGCCATTAACGCCTGTGGCAAGGCCTCTTTCTGCGGGTGCACCTACCGCGAGTGTCGCCCCATCGGCAGACAGCGCAAGCGATAAGCCAAACCAGTCAGACGCGCGAGCATTAGACGCCTTTATATACGCTTCGTTTTCCCACCCATCGTTGTCTCGGTATACATAAACTGCGCCACTGGCACTAGCACTCTGATCGGCCTCATCGCCATTGATACCCGTACTACCACCGCTTTCTCCTCTCAGCCCGATCGCTAACACATCACCGTTATCAGATAATGCCAACGAGGTAACATCAGCACTCAGTTCGCTAACACTGCCGGTTTGCTGCCACCCGGCATCGGTTTTAGTAAATACATAGACCGCCGCTCCCCCCTGCTCAAAAAGCACCGCTGCATCTTCGCTAGTGTCCGTCACACCGCCAAGATCATTACGTGTGGCTACCGCTAATATCGAGCCGTCGCCCGATAACGCTACGATATCGCCAAACCCCTGAGAAACGTTCTGATCATTCATCAAGAGCGTAGCACCTAATGTTACCGGCGCCTTAATGTAACCCACCGCCTCAGCGAGATTACCGCTCACACTCACCGTTTCTGATTCATCACTGCAACCGGCGACATTGCAAGCCTGAACCAAATAACTGGCATGGCTGCGCAAATACAGCGCCACTTCGTGGTCATAACTGGTGGCCTCTATGTTGTCGGCCACTCGAATAAAGCCCGACGCCCCGTCGGCGTTCTCAAATAATTGATAGTAATCCGCGCCCTCAACCGCATCCCAGCTAAAGTTAAAGTGTTTTACCGGGTTTAACTGCAGGGTAAGGTTTGCTGGGGCAGATTCGGGTGAAATAACCGCCACTGAACTGCTAGAGCTAGATTCACTGCTGCTGGAAGAGCTGGATACTGATGACGAGCTGCTGGAAGAGCTTTCCCCACCGCCACACGCAGTAACGAGAAGAACAGACAAGATAATAATATAGTTGATAAGGCGCATTAGTGATCCCTGTAATGTTGCTGTTTGATCCGTAACCTGCAAATAAGCCCTGAAAAAACCAGCCGACCATGCAGTGACATGCAACCAGATTACACGCAAAATCTCCTAAATTATGTAACTTAATGTTAACACTGTCGGCGCACCGGTATAGCCGACACGCTACATATTAAAACCCGCCACGAAGTACTACTTTTTAACTCTAGCAGCCCGTCGAACGTAGGCCTACTAAAAGGGTAATTAAGCAGGGATCTGCCAAAGCGGCGGAAGGCAGTTTAAAAAACCCGCCTATGGCGCACAATACAACCTTAAACGACACTGCAACTCATTTTAATAGGCAAAAGGTCAGGCTAAGCCCCAAGCGCAACCAAAATATCAGTCATCCGCTGCACCACATCAAGGCTGGTCTGCCGCCGCCCCTCAGTGGCACAAAATCCAAGTTTTATCGCTGCTTCTGGCGCTTGCGGTATAAACTCCGAGCACGAGGCATGTACGCAAGTCAGTGGCATTAGTGTGGCCAACTCGCGGACATTAACGGCATTAATGCCGCTGCCAGGCATAATCTCGATGCGCCCATCGGCTTTATCGATGAGACGTGCCAGTAGCTGTTTGCCTTGCAAGGCTGTTTTTTGTTGGCCACTGGTTAAAATACGATTAAAGCCTAACGCAATCGCCTGCTCTAGTGCCACGAATGGATCTGGCGTCAAGTCGAACGCGCGATGCAAGGTGATGTCCATTCCGCTGGCAGCCGCTACGAGCTTTGCCAATGTTTCTAAATCGAGTGTTCCATCTTGATGCGTCGCCCCAAGCACCACGCCTTGCATGTTTTCATCTCGCGCTTGCGCGATATCATCGAGCATGAGCTGTACTTCGGCGGCCGTAAAACAAAAGTCGCCGCCCCGTGGGCGAATCATCACATGGGCGGGCACGGCCTCGGCCGTGGCAAAACGCATCAGCGCACGTGTTGGCGTAAGCCCACCAGCTACCAATGCAGCGCAAAGCTCTACCCGATCCGCGCCGCCCTGCTTGGCATTATTAAGTGCCTGTGGCGCATCAATACACACCTCAAAAATAACCTTCGCCATTTACAGCTTCCCCACCTTGCTATCTGGGCGTAAAAAAGCCGCCCCCACAAGACCGGCGTTGGCCACATGCTGCGCCTGAACAACCAGCGGCCGATCGTATTGCGACAACACTATAGCGCGAACTTTTGCATCGATTTTTGCGATAAAATCCTGCGCGTTCGCCAAGCCACCGCCAACAGGCACAGAGCCCGGGCCAAACGTATTAATCACTACGCTAAGCACTCGGGCGAGCATTTCGGTGCATACCTCGACTGTTTTTGCCGCGTCAGCCTCACCGTTACGCCAGCCATGCAAAATTTGCTTTGCCCCGATCGTCGTGCCGCTTAACGCTTTATGCACACTCTCCATCCCACGGGCAGCACCGACCGTATCTAAGCATCCTGTTTGGCCACATCCGCACTGAAAATAACCCATATGCTCTACTAAGCCACCGGCAGTGGGGTCGACAACAGGACCGTGTCCCCACTCGCCTGAAATTCCGCCAAAGCCTGTCACCACTTGGCCGTTCAGCACCAAAGCGCCACCCACTCCGGTACCCAAGATAATCGCAAAGACATTGCGCTCACCTTTTGCGACACCGACATGAGCCTCCGCAAGTGCCAAACAGTCCGCATCATTGGCGACCACAACCGGCACATTCACGCGCGCTTCTAATAGCTCGGCAAGGTTTCGGTTTTTTAAATAAGGTATATTCGCAATCGTGAGTTCGCCGGATTTAGTATTTACAAAGCCGGTAATCGAAATGGCCACAAAATCTTGTTGCGCGCTTGGGGCGCTTTGCACCATTGCAACCAACACCGTTAAAAATGCTTCTAGTGAAGCATCGGGTGTGGCGCACTGATTAACGATTTGCACAATCCCCTCTTGGTCGGGCCAACCCGAGCGAATGTTTGTGCCGCCAATATCAAAACAAACTGGCATGAATGCTCCCTCCACGTAAAAATTGATCACGGCTGTCTGCTAAAGACAGGCCGAACGTCTGTGCCTGATCCAGCTGAAGAGAATCATTTTGAAGTACGAATACTATCATCATTCAATGGCGCAATAGCACCTGCCGCTGGCCACACGCATCTACACCTCTGCTACGCCGTCCCTAAACAATTATTCACACACCATAGTATACGATTCATATATACTTCGCATATTTACAGTTGGAGGCACACCCACCATGGGTATCGTAAAAGTATCCGACGCACTGCACGACGAGCTGCGCCACGCCAGCGGCGTGATGCAGCGCTCGATTAACGCACAGGCGGAGTTTTGGCTAAAAATCGGGCGGCTGGCGGAGCTTAACCAAGATAAAACCTTTGCCGAACTGATTCGGGCTGAGTTAACTGGGACGGAACTCACGCGAGGCAGTTACAATGAATGAGATTATTTTAAAATCACCCGAGGCACTGGCCAAAATGCGCCGTGCCGGCAAACTGTTAGCGCAGGTGTTTGCCGAGCTGGATAAACGCATGATGGAAGGCGTCACCACCATGACGATTAACAACTGGGTGGAGCAGTATATTCGCGAAGCTTTAAACGCACGCCCGGCAAGCCTTGGTCAGTACGATTACCCATATACCTTAAACGCCTCACCCAATTATGTCGTGTGCCACGGTTTGCCAACAGACAAACCATTAAAAAGCGGTGATATTGTCAATATTGATATTACGCTGGAAAAGGACGGGTATATCGCGGACTCCAGCAAAATGTATTGCATTGGTGATGTCACACCTTTAGCCCGCACGTTAGTCGACGCCACCTACCAGGCGCTATGGCGTGGCATTGACGCAGTAAAGCCGGGTAATACACTGGGTGATGTAGGCTACGCCATTGCCCGTTACGCTCACCAGAACGGTTTTAGCGTGGTAAGAGATTACTGCGGCCACGGTATTGGCCAGCAGATGCACGAGGCACCGTCGGTGCTGCACTACGGCAGCCCAGGTGCCGGCTTAGTATTGCAAGAAGGCATGACTTTCACCATTGAGCCGATGATTAATCAAGGTTCAGCTAAAACAAAAACCTTAAAAGACGACTGGACCGTCATTACCCGCGACAAAAAACTATCGGCTCAATGGGAACACACCCTGGCTGTGACCGCCAATGGGGTTGAGGTGCTAACGCTTAGAGACGAGGAGCCGATTGCGCAGCGACTCGCCTAAATGCAGCCTTAACCGATAAGCGCCACAACTTACCATTGAAATTATGCGTCCAGCTTATTAGAATCCGCGCCCCAAGGAGCGTAAGCAACAATGCTTGTGCACATCTCTCAAGGAGTTAACACTCATGCTTAATATCAAATGGTTACTCGCCTCAGGCTTCGCACTAAGCCTAGCAACACAATCTGCTCTGGCCGACTTTTACGTAAGAGGTACTGGCGGTTTATCAACCCCCGATGAGGACGAGCTGGATAACGCTCTTGGAATGAGTGCGCAAGCTGGCTATCAAATCAACAAATACTTTGCCGTGCAGGGTGGAGCGACTTACTTGGGATCATTCGATTTCGAAGAAGAACTCGATTTTGATGGCTTTGACGAAGACGCCACCATCAGTATTTATGGCGCCGAAGCGACATTTGTTTCCTCCATCCCTATCTCTGAAAAGTTCTCGCTATACGGCAAGGCCGGTATTTTTGCTTGGGAGTTTGAAGCCGAAATAACCGCCTCCTCAGGCAATACTGAATTTAGCGAGACAGAAACAATCGACGGCACCGATGCCGCGTACGGTATTGGCGGCGAGTATATGCTAAGCCCACGATTATCCATTATTGGTGAGGCCAATTTTTACGACATAGATGTCGCAGACGTTAATTATTTTGGCGGCGGTGTTAAATTTACGTTTTAACGCCCCTCTAGCTCGTGCGGACCGCCGCACGAGCTACTTTATTTTCTTACGACCATACAGCATAGCCTACCGGTATTTTTCTCCACCGCACCACCGAAAATCCATCGAAACTATCCCTCGTTCGGCTTGTCTTAGCGGCGACTAAGAATAACCGAGCGCCCTTAAATGTCTGTGGACATGGATATCCGACAACTCTATTTTCGAGCTGTTTATACTCGACCTCCATTTGTGCGGCAACCAAAACTGCCAGAACCAGTTCTCAATTTTGTGCCTGAATGGGGTAAGGAGCTATCACAGCAGCCCGCAACCAAACCGAAAAATGCTAGGTTACTAAGCGTCACACTTGTGATCTCCGTGGTGATGCACGGTACTGCATTTTATTTTTGGCCAGAGCATCAAATGCGAAAACTGGGTGACGCCAACCCGATAGAAGACCTAATGCCGGTGATTCAGGTCGCCCTGCACAGACACAAACAAGCTCCGGCGCCTCAACTCCCAAAGATGCTACAACCAGAACCGGAACCAGTATCAGCTCAACACACTACGATTTCTGACCGAACCCCGGCCGTCACTCCACCCCCGGATACCGCAAACAGTGAGAATTTTCAGACGACAAACCCATTAAACCTAACACCCAGTACAACAGGTACAGCCTCGCCTGCAGCGACAAACCATCAGGTTTTTCACCCGCATTTACAGCAAAAAATTAACAAGGCAAAAACACAACGGCTTTCACAGCCAAGGGCGCGCGCCACCAACAATCACACTTGGACCAATGCCCACAGGACAACGGTTGCGGACTTAGGCTATGACAGTTGTTTAAAAGCGCAAGCGATACAAAAACGCGGCGTTGCGCGAGATTGGTATATGTCTAACTGTGACGGGAAAGCCTCGACGGGAGAAGACATGCTGGAAAATATGCAACGAGAACTGGATGCGCGTAACGGTAAACGCTAACCCCGCGCAAAGCCTTTGGGCTAAACGCAGGGTTTGGGGTAAAATTTACGTTTAAGTTTCTATATCTAGGCTAACAACGCCAACAAAAGATTGGCCGCCTGCGCCGATGAGGCCGGGTTTTGGCCCGACACCAAAAGACCATCAACCAGAGCAAAGCTTTGCCAGTCATCGCCTTTTTGGTACTCAGCGCCGTTACTTTTAAGCATATCCTCCAGCAAAAATGGGACAACGTCGGTTAAGCCTACGCCGTCTTCTTCGCTATTACTAAAGCCTGTGACTTTTTTACCTTTTACCAGCGGCTCACCGTTTTCGCCTTTTACATCGCGCAAAACGGCTGGCGCATGACAGACAAAACCGTGGGGCTTATTCGCTTTTGCAAAAGACTCAATTAACGCGACTGACTTAGCGCTCTCAGCTAAATCCCACAAGGGGCCATGACCGCCGGGGTAAAACACTGCGTCATAATCGTCGGCGTTAATATTTTCCAACCTTTGGGTATTCGCTAACGCCTTTTGCGCTATCGCGTCATCAGAAAAACGCTTGGTCGTTTCTGTTTGGCCATCTGGATCGTCACTTTTGGGGTCCAGCGGCGGTTGACCGCCTTTAGGCGACGCTAAGGTTAGCTCGGCCCCCGCATCTAAAAACGCGTAGTAAGGCGCGGTAAACTCTTCTAGCCAAAAACCGGTTTTGTTGCCGGTATCGCCCAGCTGATCGTGCGATGTTAGGACCATTAGTACTTTCATGTTTACCTCTGAGTTTTCGTGAATATAAAAATAAATAACGTATATGACAAAATAGTAGCCTGCCGTCGCTTATCCTGATGTCCAGCACGGGTGGTATCGATTTTCCACCCACCCGAAGACGCTACCGCACCGAAGATTGCTGACGCCTGTGGCCCAGCAAACCAAACCAAAACAAACCTTCAAGCAACAGCCCGATGAGTAAAAATATCGCGCCACCCGCCGGAACCCCGAAAACATAGCACGCGACTGCCGCAAACAGGCAAAATACAGCCAGCAAAACCCTTACGATAAGCGTCATTGGATTTCCTTGTTTCATTAAAGCCATTATTTAAACCGCTTAATTGGACGCAAACATAAACGTCATTAGCTTAATTCGTCAGGGCCGACGCGCACCACGAGCTTGCCAAAGTTTTTACCGTCAAGCACATCAAACAGTGCCTGCGGCGCTTGCTCTAGCCCCTCTACCTGCTGTTCGCGATAATGAACTTTGCCCTCACTTAACCACTGACTCATTTGCTGCATAAACTCGGGCATTTCGGGGCCATAGTCGTCAAACACGATAAAGCCTTTAACACTGACACGCTTTTTCAACAGCGTGCCCATCAAAAGCGGCAAACGATCCGGGCCATCGGGCAAGCCGGTGCTGTTGTACATAGAAACCATGCCGCACAGCGGAATACGGGCCTTAGTGTTTAGCAGCGGCATTACCGCATCGAACACTTTGCCGCCCACATTTTCAAAGTACACATCAATACCCTCGCCACAGGCGGCTTTTAATTGCTCGGCAAAGTCGGGCGCTTTATGATCGATGCAAGCATCAAACCCCAAAGTCTCGACGGCGTAGCGGCACTTCTCGGGCCCGCCGGCGACACCCACCGCGCGAGCCCCCTTAATCTTGGCTATTTGCCCCACTGTTGCGCCCACCGGCCCAGTCGCTGCGGCAACGACAACAGTCTCTCCGGCCTGCGGCTTACCGATATCCAGCAAGCCCATGTAGGCAGTAAAGCCCGGCATACCCAAAATACCCAGTGCGTGAGAGGGCTCGGCCAAACTTGACGGCAGCTTTACTAAGCCTTCACCGCTCGCGGTGGCGTAGTCTTGCCAACCGGTAAAGCCTACAACCCAATCGCCCGACTCAAAGCCATCTGCCTGTGAGCTAACCACGCGCGATACAGTACCACCCACCATTACGTCACCCAAAGCGACGGGGGCGGCGTAAGATTCAGCATCACTCATGCGGCCACGCATATAAGGGTCGATAGATAAAAATACCGTGCGCAACAACACTTGCCCTTTTGCAGGCTTCGGTAGCGGCGCCTCGGTCAGTGTAAAGTTGTCGACTGTTGGTCGGCCCTGGGGGCGAGAGGCAAGCAGTAATTGACGATTGCTTGATGCAGACTGAGACATAACGTACCTCGGAAACTATCAATGCAAGAGTGTTAGGTAACACCTGAAAATAACGCAGCACTTACCGCTGCCCATAGCCATTAGGTGAGGCTGCAGCGTCCTTATTACAAGGGGAAAACCGGCCAACAAAAATCGTCACCCTTTGATATCACGACACCATCACAGTTTGATGCCGCGATAACAGTGCCTGCAGAGATAAAACAGATACCCAGAGGTGGCAAACTTTACATAAGTTTAGACGATATAAATCGATAGCGAGGTAATTCATTAAAGTCCGCAACGCCGTTAGGCGCCTAGATTTAACACACCCTCAAGCATATGAACCTCGCCGGCTGCCATTCCCGCCTTAGCGGCGCGCTTAGGTAGTGTAGCTACTAACGCGCGTAATCGCTCAATCTCGCTGCGCGCTTGGGCATCGCTAAAATAAAACAGCCGGCAAAGCGAGCGGGCATTTTCCAGTGTGGCATCGGCGCCTTGCGCGCCCACACCCATAGCTTGATGACCTCGCACACCCCCTAAGGTTGGCAGGACATCGTATACCGGCGATAACCGCCACCGCCTATCGCCCACCAAGTACATCATGGCATGGTTGCGAGCGTGATCGTCGGTATTGCCAAGCAAAATATTGCACAGCATACGGGTAAATAATTCGCGACAATCCTGCACTGGCTCGGCCGAGTGTTTGCGCAAAATAGCCGCCAAGTTAATGTAACTGTAAGGGTTCTTACGCGAGTCGCGCACCATACGCAAACGCGAGGTGTTAAATAGGCTGTTAGCCGAAACAAAGTGCACCGGTTGGCCCGTGAGCCGATCAAACCGCGCAATTAAAAACGCGTGATGCCCACCGCCCAACTCGCGCAACCCGGTTGCAGGCACGCGAAGTCCAGCCTCGCGCAGCAACTCCATGGTTAAAAACTCCAGCGCGGGGATGTTCAGCAAATCCTGTTGGCGCGAGAACTTTACCAACCACTGACTAGTGTTATCGGCCACGACTACTTTAGGCCGTGCGCCCCCCATGGATGAGCCGGGCTCAATTAATGCTAACTGCTCGGGCGTGAGCGGTTCGTGCGCCTGTACTTTTTGCGCGACGGCGGCCAACTCATCGAGCAGCTCGACACCGGGCAACTGGGGGGCGCGACGTGGATAGCTGCGCGATAAACTAAACTCCAACAAACCGACCCCACCACCGCTGGTGCGCAGCAAACGCTCGACTTCGTTTTGTGGACTGCTGTTATGGTGCATCAACATAATACGCGTACCCCAATCGTCCGGCCCGGCGTCGGTAAAAACGCCAAAGGTGCCCTTGGGGTTTTGGGTGCGAAAGGTGCGGTTTATTAAAGGTAAATTTACCGGATCGAGGGGGTAAGCCTCGGGCTCGGCCAGCCACGACTTACTGTAGACAAATTCCGCCAACGGCGGCGCACAGCTTATAGTACCGGCCAAGCGGCACTCACCAGCGGCGAGCCGAGCAAAGACGTAAGCCGACTGATAGGCCATTAACGCCCCCGCAGCTTAGCGTTGGCCTGCTGAATCTGTCGGCCTATATCGTCGCGGTGTGGCGCCGCCAAATCGGCCACGGCGTCGGCCAAGCCCATGGCATTAAGCGCGGCGAGATACACCCCCGCGGCGGTGCCTAAGTTACCGGCCTCAGCGGCGCGGTAGGCATTCACCGACAGGAGCGCCCGAGAGGCGGCCTCTTGAATCGTCCAGCCTCGCGCCTTGCGCGCTTGTTTCAGGTTGCCAGCAAAGATCTCAAAGGCCCGTTTAGCATCATCATCAATGCCTAACTGGTAATCGGTACTCGGCATAAACACCTCGCAACAAAAGTGCACCAAGGTTAATAAACGAGCTTTAAAGATAGCATAAAACCGTAAACACAAACATTAAAATATACCCATATAAGTCAATTAATAGAACTAAAATACCTATATAGGGATATAAAGCCTAACTAACACTGCAGCTCACAGAGCGAGGCCGCCTCTTGATCCACATAGCTTTGCGTTTGCCTAATGGCCGGTAAGAGCGTCGTATCGGCGTAACGGCACCCGGTCAACCCTGGGTCCGGCTGCGGATTTTTAACGCCCGAGGCCTGCGTATGACCCAGCCCCGCGTGTAATCGAGCCAACAGCGGCTCGTAACCGGGCTGCCACGCCTCTAGCTGCGCAAAGCTTTGACGCAGCGCTTTTAAAATGGCCATTCCGGCGTAGTCTAAATCCCCCCAAAAACTCACCCGCAGCGAGCTTGCCTCGCCATCAAACCAAGCCCGCTTAAAACCCGCCGTATCTGCATCTGGGTTGAGGTACGAAAACACCACCTGCCCCGGCTCCCGCACCCGCGTCGCACTACCGCGAAAACCGGCGCTATACACCAGCGTAATGCCAGGCAAGTCCGCCTGAGCCAGGGCCAAAAAGGTATCTTGGTTTTCGACAAAGAGTATATGTGCCAGCGGCTGGCCGAGATGCACCACCAGCATGACCGGACGGGCCTGCAACTGTTGCGACAGCGACGGATACAAGGCACGCACCAATAGCTCATACGACTCTAGAGCTTTAGAGTCGCCCGCAAAGCAGCGGGCCGACAACGCCCTTAGCGTCACCGGCCGCTGCAACTCTTGCCCAAGCACAGCAAAAGCTCGCACCACTTGCGCGGCAGACATACCCTTAACCCGAACATGGCGCCCCACCAGCGCGGCGCCGCCATCTTCAAACTTATGCTGCTGCCGTTTAAGTTCGTGCGCCCAGGTAAGCGCGTAGGGGTCGAGTGCCGGCCGGTTTAGCCACTCGCGCACCAGCGGCTCTTTATCGGGTAAAAAGTAAATTTGCGCGTTGTCGTAAGGCTCCTGCTGCGGGTTAACCCGCGCCCGCTTAATTGTCAGCATATGGTACTCACGATCAAGATCGTTCAGCAGCGCCCACAAAAACTCAACGTCTTGCCCCTGAAAATCGTACAGCTCGGGTACCGTTTTAGGCGTGACTTTCACATAGGGCCTGCGTCCGGCATCAAGCTGATCCATAAACTTATGCAACAGCCGGTTCGGCAACAGCTCTGAACTCCACCAAACTGGCAGAGATTTTTTGGTAGGTACGGAGGACTTAGACTGAGTCATAACGTTTCAAAACAAGCATTGAATTAAAGGTCTACTAAATGGCTACATTCTAGCAGAGAGCAACGCTTACTAAACGAGACGACACAAGCGCCCACAGGAGAAGAGCGCCTGTTTTGCTTTTTTAGCCATTACGGTTTTAGTTAGGACAAATATAACTCGGCGAACTTCCCTCGCTAACCTCCCACAAGGCTTTTAACAAAGACGTTTGATCAACGGTGTCTTGACTCAACTCCCACATCATTACACCGCAAGCATTAGTGCGGGCTAACTGCGCCTTGGCGCGAATTGTTGGCAAACCATTGTAATAATTTTCCGCAACACGATCGATACAGGCATTGGCGGTATCGCTAGCAACATACTCACGGTACGCCACCCAGCTGGGCCGCGCGTAAAAAGGCACACCTAGCACCGCTTTGGATCGCGGCAAACCCCGTGCAATCCAATAGTCCAAACTGGTTTCGGCATACTCCATACTTGAGTGCTCCAACGCGCCGTACTCGTCGTAAGCCATAATATTTAAAAAATCCACCTCGGCAAAAACATCATTAAGAATATACTGCCCATTCCAATCTCCCTGGGCGACTACCGCGGCACTCAAAAACTGCTCGCGCTCTAACCTATTAAGCGCCAATCGCAACTCCTGCATCAGCAGCAAAAAGTTATCCGCCTGCGTGGCGGTACTTGGATATTCCCAGTCCATATCCACACCATCCAACTGATAACGTTCAACCAGAGCGACGATCTCCTGCACAAATAACGTCCGCGTCGCGGCACTGCGGGCCAAGGCAACAAATGCACTGTCGTCGCCATCGTTCCAGCCTCCTACCGCAATACCCACTTTTACCGAGTGCCCGTGAGCCAGCGTCACTAACTCCATCAGCTCGTTTTCATCTCCCGTCATCATAGGTTCAAGCGCACCGTTCGATTTAGGCATTACAAAAGCGTAATTAATATGCGTTAAGTAATCGTATTGAATATCCACCACACTCCCTTGCCAGCTAGGAAAGTAACCAACTATGCGCCTCCCCTCAGGGCAAGCATCACTTGCAGCGCTCGAACTAGAGTGACTGGACACCGAAGCCGCCGAGCTTTGCTCGCGGCTGGTGGTCGCAGAACTTACCGAGCCTACCACTGAATTTGTCGTCGAACTTACAGAGGCCGGAGCACCGCCTGACCCACCACAACTGACCAACATAAACATGACACTTAACAATAAGACTAGCCTCATCACAAACTCCGTTTTTATTTACTTTTTCATTCTTGCTACGATCTTTTATTTCGCGCAAGCCACGCTAACGCAAACCGTAGTGATGACATTGACAACCTTGCCCTCTTACATAAAAAAGGCCCCGATTTCACAATCGGGGCCAAGAGGAAACGCCTGGAAACGAGGCGATAGTAAAGCTTGTTAAATTACACTGTGCGTTCGCTGCCCACCTGAAAAGCATGCCACTTACCACCAGTGCAACATTTACGGCAAGCGCTGTGCGCGTAGAAATAAACCGGCTCAAAAGATGGTCTTCTCCTTATTTATTTTAGTTGTATTCACAGAGGCGAGCGCATCCAGCTTTAGTAGCAGCACTCCGCCCAAGGATACCCAGTACCCTTATAAAAACAACATTATGATATTTAATATCAGGCTAATCGCAAAATGTGGTTATGGCAATAGGTGTTTTATTATTTTTACCCAGCCTATCCTTTGGCCACCGCCCACCTCAGTGTCGATGCCAGATCTCGCAGCACTGTAGTTACCCCTTCCCATACGTTACTTTACGTGACACAGACAATCGCCAAATGCTCTGGGTAATACTGACAACCCACGGGAGTGCGTGACAAGCAGGCAGGCATCGACACATATAGCAAACCCCACAAGCGTTACCTGTCGTAACATCAGTGTAACCTTGATGTGTAAAATGGTGATCGAGCAGGTGATAACGCTTGCTTTAACCGGGAGGGTGATCCCCTTCTTAAGCTGTTTTAGCGTTGACTGATACGAGGGAACCAACCATGTTCAATTTCACTAATCGCTCGAGTTTGCAAATGTTAATCGCGGGTTTCTCGCTTGCCTTAGCGGCAGGTGCCAGCGCTGCCGAGCGCAAAGTACCTGGCGTTGTTGAATCTGTTGACTTAGAAACCAAAAGCGTCTCAATCATCGCCGACAAAACCGGCGAGAAGCTGACCTATCGTTTTTCAGGTGAACCTAAGGTACGGGTAGGCGGCCGAGCCCTGCGTGATATGTCTAATGTTCAGCCCGGCCAACAAGTAACTCTCAAGCTGTCGAGTATTGAACCCGAGCAACCCCAAAGCCGCATTATTGAAGGTGAAATACTGGAGCTAAACTTACAGCAAAATGTCGCTTTGATTCGTCCGGCCGATGGCAGTGCGCCACGCACTATTGCCCTGCCAGATGCCATTCGTGTATCTGGCTTGCACAAAGGCGCTGGCATCGAAGATTTACAAGAAGGTCAGCAAGTGACCTTTAAGTACGCGCCACAATAATAATTGCGTGCGGGCCTCTGGCGAGGTCCGCGCCTCCGCTTACCTCAAAAACCTGCCTCCTACTGTCGCTGTTACCGATCAGCATCACCTACCCCCCTATTACCGAACGCCCACTGGCAAGCTCATCGTTGCTCGCCCCAGGGACGTATCGCTACCACCAATAACCCATGTCACGCGCAAAACAACAAGCGTTATTACTGTGCACAACAAATAGCGCTCGCACCAAATAATGTTACCTATTACCACAATAACTATATAAAAAAGCACGCACATGACGCATTCCGCACCAACACAGTGATTTTTAATTCACTTATAGAATATAAAAAGGTTAAAACCAATTTAAATAAGAATAAAATATAAAAATAAGTAACTTTAGGTAACAAAAAGATAGAAAGTATCAGTACTATGTTTACCACGCAGACGACACTCCGTTAACAAACGTTTGCGTACAGCAATAAGGATGAGATTTGCCCACTCACCTTTTACAGCGTTACTTACTTTTACTGAGACAATTGTCGAGGATTTGAAGATGTCTATTGTTACTGCACGTACTACTGTTACTTCGCTGATTGCGGGCTTCGCACTAACGGCCTGCGGATTTGCACTGGCGGCGGATATTACCATTGAAGGAGTGGTGCAATCCGTTGATTACAACACCAACAGCCTGACCGTACTGGCTGACGATACCGGCAAGTTGGTCACTTACGGATTTACCGGCACACCCAAAATCGACTTAGATGGATACAAGTCTACCGATATGGCATCTGTAGAGGTAGGGCAAAACGTAAAGCTAAAAATTAATAGAATCCCCAAACCTGAGACTCTGGTTAAAGCCGAGATTCTGGAGGTTAATTTGGAGCAAAACATCGCACTTATCCGCCCCGCAGATGGCAGCGCACCACGGGTTATCGATATCCCAGAGCTCGTTGCGATATCGGGTTTACACCCCGGCGCCGAAATTTCAGATTTAAAAGAAGGGCAATTAGTAACGCTGAAGTATAGCGTACGCTAGGGTATGACGGGCCCCATCAATAATGGGGCCCGACTGAAGTTTCAATCTTTATTAGCCACAACCATAGTGCCTAAGTTTTCTTGTAAAAACCGCAACACATGGGTCAAGGTTTCAGTACGAGTTTCGCTCTGCAGTAAATAGTGGTTTTCATTTTTTAAACGTATAAAAGTCACCGGCTTGTCCGCGTCTTCCAACGCATCGTGCATCTCATCAGATTGATCAATAGAGACGACTTCATCGTCTTCACCATGAATCAATAACACCGGTACTTTTACCGCATTAGCGTGGGTTATCGGCGAGATCGCCTCTAAGTCCTCCTGGGTGTATTGGCCGTTGGCAATAGACTGCTCAAAGTAACTCACCACCCAGTGATCATCCCCGGCCTTACTGCGATCTTCATCAAGCATCTCGTTTAAATCACTCACACCATTTACAGAAACGGCGCAGCGATATAAATCGGGGGTTACACTGGCGCCCATCAAAGCGGCATAACCGCCGTAACTGGCACCGACAATACAAACGCGTGAACGATCGGCCAACCCCGCTTTGGCAAAATAGTCCAGAGTGTCGGTAAGATCATCTTGCATTTTACGACCCCATTCGCCGCGACCGGCCAAGATATGCTCTAGGCCAAAACCCGCAGAGCCGCGAAACTGCGGCTGCAGCACTAAATAGCCACTGGTGGCCAATGCCTGAGCCAACCAATCAAACCCTAACCGGTCGTAAGATTCCGGGCCACCGTGAGGCAAGAGTACCGTTGGCATATTTTTAGGATTGTCTGCATATTGCAGCGGTAAAGTTAAGACAGTGGGAATGGCCATGCCGTCGCGCGCGTTCGCCCGATAAACCACACGGGGGTTGAGAGGTTCGTCTTTGAGGTTAGCGCGTGAATTTGCCAGAAATTGCGCCGGCTTTCCCGGCCGCACCAAATAATAGCTCCCCGCCGTGGTTGGTCCCTCGACGTAGATAACCAACTCGTTCCAATTATCACTCCAGCTGCTAAGAAATACCGAGTGACCGTCAAACTTGACGATCGCTTCTTTTAAAAAAGCATCTTTGCTTGGCTCAAATAATTCATAACTCGGCGTAAAACCCGAGTACCGTAAACCGTAAACGATGCCATCCAACCCTGTAATAACCCCTTCAATATCGGCATCATCGCGACCATAGGGTTCGTCGGCTATTTTGCCATCCGCCAATGACATCTGATAATAAGCGACTCGACCACTACTGCCGTTACGGGCAAGCACGATTAAAGACTTTCGGTCTGGCGTTAAACCAACACCTGTGCGCGCAATAATGTCTGTTTTTTCTTCAAAAATCGTGCGCCAACCATCGCCATCAGGCACCTCAATGGAGTATTTATCGTCACGGTTATCGTAGACTTCCTGGGCCAAGACCTTGCCGTCATCGTCCAAAAAGTAATCCAGCGTATCTGCGTCACCCTTTTCGACCACTTTGGGCCGTCTTGGCGAATGCAGATCGACACGCATTAAAGAGCGACGAGGGTTTTGATCGTAATCACTGCGCCCCACAAAAGCTGGCATATAAAGATAGCGATGGTCGGCAGAAATACCCGCAATATCACCCAAGCCTGTTTGCCCACGAACAATATTATCGCCCGGGCGCAGCAGCTGCTCCATCTCGCCCGACTGTACATTTAAGGCAAAGGCCGTGCTGAGGTTGAGCTCGCCACGGTACCCCATTAACCTGCGGCGCTCTGACGCGACCATCACCAGATAGTCGTCATTGATAAAGTACAAATCCTGCGGGTTCAGCTCATCCACATTGGCACCGGCCACCATCTTGCCCTTCGTGAGGGAGTAAACTATCACCAAATCGCCATCTTCTTGTACCTTGCGAAAGGCTATTAGCTCACCGTTAGGCGATATTTCAAGCATGGACGCGCTGCGCAATGCACCGTATTTTTGCGCAATAGCATCAACTGAGAGTGTCGCGGCAGGCTCGGCTAAAGCTGGCGTACCGACAAACACTGGCAGCAACAGCGTGACAGCCACACGGCGAGCCGCCCCCATGAACGTGCGACGCCAAGCCGGCACCACGGCAGCTTGATACGGGCGGCGGGTAGGTAAAACAGAAAAGCGCATAGCAGCATCCTTACTCTAAAGGGCGCGTGGCATACCGGCCCTTCTATGATGACGAGATAACAAAAAGTAGACGCGCGAGTTTAAGGTAATCCGCTAACAGCCTCAAACAAAACGGCCTAATACGCGTTTTTTGTCTCCTCGCATTGCATTTAGCGGCCAACACTTACACACTTAGCTCCCCCTATCGGAGAGCATTAGATGTTAAGTCAGTGGGCTTGGAAGCTATTACAAATCAGCCGTCAATTGTGGATGCGCACCGTGTTATTTGCGGTGTTGGCAGTGGCAACCGCGCTAATAGCCATCGCCTTTAAAGGCTGGATCCCCGCCGAGCTGTCCGGCGCCATTGGCGCACCGGCGGTTGACCGAATTTTATCGATTCTGGCCTCCAGCATGCTGGCAGTTACCACCTTCTCACTCAGCGTGATGGTGGCCGCCTACAGCGCCGCTACCAGTAATATTAGCCCGCGCGCGACACGGCTATTGATGGAAGACTCCACCACGCAAAACGCCTTGGCGACTTTTGTCGGCTCGTTTGTGTACTCGCTGGTGGGGATTATCGCCCTGCACACAGGCGTTTACGGCGATCAGGGCCGAGTGATTCTGTTTGTGGTTACCATCGCGGTGGTGGTGTTAATTGTCGGCACTATTTTACTGTGGATTAATCACTTATCCAGCTTAGGCCGGGTCGGGGAAACGACTGACCGGGTCGAGGAAGCCGCGGCCAACGCGGTCAAGCGCCGTATTGCCCACCCTTGGCTCGATGGTCGCAGGCTCGCCACCCTTGCCGACATACCCGAGAAAGCCTCGGCGATTTACTCCGAGCGCATCGGTTACGTGCAGCATATCGACATTAAAGCGATTAACCGTTGGGCCGAAGAAAATGACACGCAAGTGTTTATCGCCAGTTTACCGGGCGCGTTTGTTCACCCCGGTCGGGCGCTGGCCTATTGCCTAAACCATACACAGGCCACCATCGATCAAGCGACCGAAGTAATTGACCACACTTACACCATTCGCGACGAGCGCTCGTTTGATCAAGACCCGCGCTTTGGCCTGCTGGTACTCGCCGAGATCGCCTCAAGGGCGCTATCGCCGGCGGTCAACGATCCGGGCACGGCGATTGATGTGATTGGGCGCGGTGTACGAGTTATCTCAGGTTGGGAGGTCACCCAAGGCACCGAGGAGCCCAAACTGGAGGATATTCCCTGCCCTAATGTTTGGGTGCAGCGTATTGAGCTGGCCGAGCTGTTTAATGATTTTTTTGCCCCCATCGCCCGGGACGGCGCCGGCTTAATCGAGGTGCACATACGCTTACAAAAGGCACTAGCGGCGCTCGCCGTTAAAGGTGGCGCCTTTGCCGAACACGCCCAAGCTCACTCGCAGAGAGCCTTAGCACTGGCCAAGCACGAATTGCCGTTAGCCGACGATATCGCCACGCTCGAGTCGCTGACTCTGGATTAAATCGGTCAGTTAGTAAGCGGGTGAGATTAAAAGCAACAACCGCTACTTTACCGCCCGCAGCATAGCCGCGATTAACTCATTGACATCAAACTTGGTCAGGGCTTCATTGGCGCCCACCTGATGGGCCTGACTCACACTGATCTCGCTCGAAATTGAGGTATGTAAAATAAGATAGGCATTCGCCAGTGCCGGGTCGTCACGTACTGCAAATGACAATTCGTAACCGTCAAGCCCCGGCATTTCGATGTCGCTGACCAACAAATCTACCGGGCGACCATTGCGGGCGTCAGCCTGCATCATCTCTAGCGCCTCGCGGCCGTCATCGGTAATGCGAAACTCAACACCGAGCGCCTGGAGGGCGTCGCCCAGCTGCTTACGCGCCACCGATGAATCATCTACCACAAGAATATTTAACGCTTTCAGGGCGACGGCTTTTGCACTTAAATCGTCGCCCGGTACGCTCGACTCCGCCGCATCAAAATTGGCAAAAATGCGCTCGACATCCACCAGCTGTATCAGTGCGTCGTCGACCCGGGTAACGCCCGTCAGGTAGGCGCTGCGACCCAACTGGCGCGGCGGCGGCTCGATATCTTTGCCCTGGGCCTGAACGATACGATCGAGCTTGCGCACCAAAAAGCCTACCCGCTTACGCTGACAATCGGTGACAATAATAAAGCCACTGCGCTGCTCGTCATCGTTTAAACCGCGGCCGCCCATGGCGGCCGCCAAATCGATGATCGGCAAAGTAACGCCGCGAATATTGGCCGCCCCCAAAACAGCGGGAGCAGATTCGGGCATGGGCCGAACTGGCGTGAAGGGAACGATCTCTTTGATTTTAAACGTCCCCAGAGCAAATCGCTGAGTGGGGGTTAGCCAAAACAGCAATAGGCCCTGAGAAATTGTCTGGGTGTTGGTGTTCATAGCAAACTCGTAGCACTAAAGACACCGTCAGTATAGCAACCTTGGGCGCCACGTTTACCCCCGCAGCGCCAAACTTGCACTCCTTTACGCCCTACGCGGCCTTCTGCGCTTTGGCGCCTGTAAACCACGGATACAACGCCGGTATCACCAACAGTGTCAATAAAGTCGCGGTGACCAAGCCACCCACGACCACTGTGGCCAACGGCCGCTGCACCTCACTGCCCGTGCCGGTGGCAAACAGCAGCGGGATCAGGCCAAGTCCGGTGGTCACCGCCGTCATCAGGACCGGACGCAACCGTGCACTGGCGGCCGCAACACAGGCGCGGGCCACCGGCACCCCCTGACGCACTTGCTCGTTTAAGTAACTCACCAACACCAGAGCGTTTTCTAACGCAATGCCAAACAGCGCGATAAACCCCACCGAGGCAGGCACCGACAAACTCAACCCCGCCAGCCACAGGGCAACAATACCGCCCACCAACGCCAAAGGAATATTAAGCATAATCAACAGCGCATTGGGCAGCGAGCCAAAATTGATGTACAGCATCAGCAATACCAGTACCAAGGTGATAGGCACTACAATCATCAAACGCTGATTGGCTTTTTGCTGCAACTCAAACTGCCCGCCCCATTTAACAAAATAGCCCGGCGGCAAATCCACCTCGCGCGCAATCGCCGCGTTGGCCTCTTGTACAAACGAGCCGATATCCCGCTCGCGAATATTGGCCTGTACGGTAATAAAGCGCTGGCTATTTTCCCGGGTAATTTGCCGGGGGCCGGTCACATACTCAACCGCCGCCAACTCCTGTAGCGGCACTTGCATACCGGTCTCGGTGCGCACCGTTAATTGCTCGATAGCTTCAGCGCTGTCTCTTGCACTTTTATTAAGCCGCAGGTAAATATCAAACCGACGCACCCCCTCAAACACCTGCCCAGCTTTAGCGCCACCCACCGCCAAAGCAATGGTATCTTGCACATCACTGACATTAAGCCCGTAACGGGCGATCTGCTCGCGATCGAGTGTCACTTTGAGTTGGCCGGTGCCCGCGATTTGATCTTTTTGCACATCCTGTGCGCCGCGAATACCACGCAACACTTGCGCGATCTGCTGCGCCCTGTCGTCCAACACGGCTAAGTCGTCACCAAATAACTTGGCCGCCAGCTCCGCTTTGGTGCCGGTTAATAGCTCATCCACAGCGGCGGCAATGGGTTGAGTAAAATTAAACTTAGCACCGGGAAAATCCGTAAATGAGTCGCTCATGGCGCGATACAAACCATCCAGCGAGTCGGCACTTTGCCATTCGCTTTGCGGTTTTAACGCGACAAAAATCTCGGCGTTATTCACCGGATCGGCGTGGGCCCCGACTTCGCCCCGGCCAACGCGGGTCACCACTTGGGTCACCTCGGGGAAGCGCTCCAGCAATTGTTTTTCAAACAACAACATAGACGCGCGCGCTTTCTCCAGTGAAATAGACGGCGACATGGTGGCCCGAATAAGCAAGTCACCCTCGTTAAAACGCGGTACAAACTCAGAGCCTAAGCGCGGCGCAATAACCGCCCCCAGCGCCAACATCAATACCGCGATGCCCACCGCGAGCGGCCGCCTCTGCACCACAAACCCCACAACCCGCTCGTAACTCACGCGCAGCTTGCCGCGTGAGTTGGCGTTATTACTGCCGGGAGCGTTAGGTTTTTGCATCCACAAGAAAGCAGCCACTGGCGCTACCAACAAGGCGTAAATCAACGAGCCGGCCATGGCCAGCGCCAAGGTATAAGCCAATGGCTTAAAAGTCGCCCCCTCGACCCCCTGCAAACTAAACAGCGGTAGAAACACAATAATAATAATGCTAATGGCAAATAAAATCGGTCGGGCAACGCTCTCACAGGCGCTAAGCACCAGCTGCCGGCGAGACTCTTGCGCACCGCTTTTTAACTGCTGATCAATTTGCTCGACTACCACGACCGCACCATCGACCATCAAGCCGATGGCAATCGCCAGCCCCCCTAAGGACATTAGATTTGCCGATATTCCCAACCACGGCATGGCAATTAACGCCACCGCCACCGAAAACGGAATTGAAAGCGCCACCACTAAACTCGAGCGCACAGCGCGCATAAAGGCGAGCAACACCAGCACCACCAATACCACACCCTGCACCAACGCACTGGTAACTGTGGTAAGCGCGGCGCGCACCAATTGCGCCTGATCGTAATAAGGCGCAACGCTAACGCCCTCGGGTAAATTGGCGTTAATGTTGGACAACTCCGCTTTCACCGAGTCGATCACCTCGGCGGTATTACTACCCAGCAGTTTTAACACCATGCCCACCACGACTTCACCTTGGCCATTTTTAGTGGTTAAGCCACGGCGAATTTCACCGCCAATGACCAGATCGCCCAGTTGTTCTAAATACACGGGCGTACCATCAATCGTTTTAATAACAATTTTGCCAATATCGTCCAAGTTGCGCGCCAGCCCCACCGAGCGTATTAAATACTGCTCGTCATTTTTAACCAAAAACTGCGCGCCGGCATTGGCGTTATTGGCCTCGATACGAGCTTTTACCTCGGGCAGCGAGACATTAAAACGCACCAAGGCCAGCGGATCGAGCTGCACCTGAAACTGTTTTACCTCACCGCCAATGGATAGCACCTCAGTAACACCGGATACTGTTTGCAAATTAAATTTAACGATCCAATCCTGAATCTCGCGCAGTTCTACTTCACTGTAATTGCCGCTGGTATCTTCCAAGACATAAAATAGAATTTGCCCCAGGCCGGTACTGATCGGCCCCATCACCGGATCACCAAACCCCGCTGGAATTTGATTGCGCGCTTGTTGTAAACGCTCGGCCACCAGCTGACGGGCAAAATAAATATCGGTGCTGTCGGAAAAATAAATATTGACAACAGATAAACCAAAATTGGATACCGAGCGCACATGGTCCAGCTCGGGCAATCCATTCATTGCACTTTCTATCGGGTAAGTGACGTACTTTTCGACCTCTTCCGGCGCTAAACCTTCGGTTTCCACAAACACTTGCACCAGCGCTGGCGAGATATCCGGATAGGCATCCACCGCCAAGTTACGGTAAGCAAAAAAACCACTCAACAAAACCGCCAGTGATAACATCATCACCAGCACGCGATTGTTAAGCGCACTTTGTAGTATCGATCGCATAAATCCTCCGCGTTTAAACGCTAGTGATGGTGACCGGCTTCAAGCTCGGACTTTTGCAACTGAGCTTTTAAAAAGAACCCGCCTTCGGCCGCATACTGCTGGCCCGCGGTGAGCCCCGAGAGCACTTCACTGTGTGTGCGATCTTTGCGCCCCAACGTAACTGGCTGCGCGCGCCAATGGTTTTGTTCGCGGACAAACACAACCGAGTTGCCTTCGAGTTCTATCACCGCGGTCTGCGGCACCCGTACCGGCACCTCAAAATCTGACAAAGCAACCCGCGCTTTAGCAAACATGCCCGGTTTCCACTGCCCATCGGCATTATCTAAAAACACGCGTGCCATACCGGTACGGGTTGCTTCATTCACCAGTGGCGCGACGTAATCAATCTCGGCATCTAGCGGTGCGGGGCCGTAACTGGTGGTTATGTGCACCGCCATGCCGGCTTTAACCTTTGCCACTTGTTTGGGATACAGAGCAATGTCGAGCCACAGGCGACTCAAATCGGCCACGACAAAAGCCGTATCCGTCGGCTGCAGGTGCTCACCTAACGTCACGTGGCGGTTTATCACCACGCCATTGATGAGTGATGTAAGCTCAAAGCTTGCCAAAGTATCGGAGTTCTCAGCTCGCGCAAGCACTTGCCCTGCCTTTACCTGATCGCCGGTATTGGCGTTAACACCGGTAATTTGCGCCGCAAAGCGTGGGGTTACATGGGCTACGGCTTCGGTATTCAAACGCACTTCAGCCGGTAGCACTCTGTCGTCACGCAGGCGACCTGCAGCCGCGGTTGCGATTAAACCACCTAATTCATCGAATACATCAAGCGCTAAATTCACTTCATTTTTATGGTGTTGCTCTGACTGACCTTCATTCGCGCCGTGGGGCGCTTTGGCGGCCAACGCGGTGGTGGCGCTTAACAGCAGCAATAAGGTGACGAGAATAGATCGACTCATGGGGTTATCTCCTGCGGGGCAACACTTGTGACCGATAGTGAATCTATCGGTGCCAGCGGTTCGATAAAACGTTCAAGAATGGTCATGGCATCGGCGGCATCGGCGCGTAACTCAAGCCGCTGACGCTCGGCCTGCAACAGCGAGTTTTGCGCATCTAACACCTGCAGATAACTGTAGCTGCCACGCTCGTAAGCCTTGCGGGTTGCACTCAGGACATTTTTTGCCGCCGGGAGAATCTCAACCTCTAAGGTGCTTAATGCTTGATTCGCTTGCTGCCAACGGCGAAATGCCGCCAACACCTCGGCACTGATTTTTCGCTTTAGGTAATCGGCATCGCTTTGCGCAGCGCGCATTTGCGCGTAGGCGCTGTCGATATCCGCCTGATTATTATTAAATATCTGCAGCGGAACACTGGCGCCGACGGTAAAGGCGTATTCATCAGTGGCGCTAAAACGACGCACACCGGCGGCCAAGGTGACGTCCACAGTAGCGTTGGCTTTTTCTAGGTTAACTTCAGCCTGCTGCGCGCGAATTTTCTGCTCGGCAATTTTTTGGTCAATGCCAATATCGAGCGGCGCTAATACTTGATCGACGGTTAACCCCTCGCGCATAAACAACAGTGGACCCGCCGCTACAATCACCTCGGCGTTGAACATATCACCCCATTGCGCCGCCAACTGTTGCGAGGCACTAAGCTGCTGTTGTCGCGCGCGGGTTAGCGCCAACTCAATACTTTGCAGCTGCACCCGGGCACGGGCTAAATCATCGGAGGTGGCAGCGCCGGCCTCGTGCAAACGCGCAACGGTTTGGGTGTTGTTAGTGGCGATCTCTTGTTGCGTCTCGGTGAGCCGCAAACGCTCTTGGGCCAATAGCACTTGATTAAACCGGCGGCGTACCTCTTGGCGCAATAAGCGCAATTGCCGCCGGGACTCTAGCTGCTGCCCGGTTTTATTGTGGCTCGACAGACGGCTTCTGGCCTCGCGCTTGCCGCCGCGCTCAAAGGTCTGCTCGGCCATAAATGCCGTTTCGGCTTGGCCGGCGCGCTCATACTCGCCCGAGCCGTAAAAATTTTCCGCCTCAAACACCAGTCGGGGATTGGGCCGTAACCCGGCCGACTGACGATTAAACTCGGCGGCTTCAAACCTATTATTGGCCGCCGTTATTAACGGATGATGCTCAACAACTTTTTGCCAAACTTGCTCAAACGTTAACGCACTGGCGTTAGCCGCTGCACTGCAAGCCATAAGGGCTCACAGCAACGCAGTATAAAATTTCATAGTAATATCCACTGATTAACAGGCGCAGCGCCTGAGGCGCTACGCAAAACATTGAGTTAAACAATCAGAGGATTAAACGATAGGAGGGCGAAACTCAGGAGCCACCAAGGGTGGCACATAGTGAGCGGCATAACCCCAACCGGTAATAAGATCGGGCGCCAAAACCGCGAGTGTTAGTGATTCATTGAGGTATTTAAAATTGTGGCCATGACAGCAGTGGTGGTGACAGCTTTGCTCGTCCCCGACGTCGCTATCGTGCGGTGTGTCAGCTGTCGTCTGCGCAACGCCCTTGTGGGCATCAGGGGTGTTATCGCCAAAAAGGTGCTGGTGAGAGGCCTCGCCGGTAACTTCGTGCAACACATGGGCATCGGCCGCAGCCAAGGTAGACTGCGCCAGAATTACCAACATCAATAACTGCAAAAGCCGTCGATACATGTGTGAGATAAGGTTCCGGTGCCAATGACTGAGTCAAACAGTGATCCAGACTTTACCAAACACCCCCGTTGATTGCCAGTTGTTGAGCGAACAACGCAAGCTCACAAGTCGATTTAGAGCCGCTCAATCAACCAGTTAGCACCCACCAAAGCGATAACCAAAGAGCCGGCTGGCATCGCAAAGCGCCAATACCAGCGCGAATTTCGCACCCACATTAACAACGGCAACACCACGACTATAATCGCCAGTTGACCTAGCTCGACACCGAGGTTAAAGCCCAGCACGGCCAGTAACCGCCCATTCGGTGGCAACCCAAGCTCGCCCAGAACACCGGCAAAGCCCATACCGTGCAACAAGCCAAAGCCAAAGGTTATCCAGCCAAGGCGCAGCACAACAGGTATCACGTTATTTAGCGCCGCCAAGATCACGGTAGCGGCAATACTGACCTCGACCCAGCGACTCGGCAAACTGATTAAATCTAATGCCGTCGCGGTTAAGGTGATGGAATGCGCCAAGGTAAACGCGGTAACGATGCCTAAGGTCTGCCACAAGATAGCGCGTTTAGAATGTTGCCCCTCCCAATACGGGGCGCGGCCATGATCGTGCCGACGAATCAGTACACAACCGAGCAGCAAACACAATAAAAATAAAATATGATCAAGGCCAATAAGAATATGGATAATGCCTTGGTAGACATACTCGACAAAGCCGGGCCACTGGCCATCGGTTAACGCGATCTGAGCTGTAGGCGAGCGTTCGCTAAGCACCCGGCTTACGGCCCCCGTTTGCTCGGGCGACACCATATTCACTAACAATTTGTGCTCTGGGTCGATATCAAAAAAGCCCTGATACGTTATCTGCAAAGGTTCAGCAGATTCACATTGCACCTGTAAAGGTAGCCACAAATACGCTTCATTGTAATGCTTATCGATTTGCCACTTAGGCCCCACATCAACGTCACACGCGTCGCTATTAGCACGGATGTTAAACGCCTGACTCACAAGTGGGGCAATGGCTCCACGCGCTGCTTGCACCTCGGCCCAGGTTAATTTTCCGTCGCGGTTGGTGTCGAGCCCTAACTCGCGCTCTAAGTCAAATAACCGCCATTGCAACTGCCCTTGATAAGCGCCAGAGTGCTCTGACGTTGGCTGCAGTGTTAAATAACCGGTGCTCAATTGGTGGGCAACAACCTGCGAGCCTAGCAGCAGTAAAAACAGTGTTAAGACAATCCGCACAATTAACCCTCGTTAGTAGTGGAAGACTCGCG
This sequence comes from uncultured Gilvimarinus sp., assembly GCF_963972205.1. Classification (NCBI taxonomy): domain Bacteria; kingdom Pseudomonadati; phylum Pseudomonadota; class Gammaproteobacteria; order Cellvibrionales; family Cellvibrionaceae; genus Gilvimarinus; species uncultured Gilvimarinus sp. The sequence goes on from NZ_CAXAUC010000003.1 coordinate 60,189, forward strand.
ACCGGCTAGCTGCTCAGCACGGCGCAGTAACTCGTTATCGGTGTACTCGCGGGAGCTTACAGTATTTAACTTAGCCCAGTGCAATGCGCGCTCGGCATCGGGCCGCAAATCTAAGTAGTAGCGCGCCATTTGCGCGGCATGCTCCCGATCACCGCGCTCTTCTCGCAAGGCAACTCGTGCTTGCATCAGTGCCTGCCAGCGCGACACATCGCGGTTGAGTGATTCGTGCAAACTTCGGGGCTGTTCACTGCGGCTATCGCTAGTAGCAGGCGCTACTTCACTAGACAAGTTCAGGGACTTCTCGGCAATCGCTAAACGCAATAACAGCGCATCATCCATCACGCCAGCCGCATCCACCACCGGCGCCAAGGTTTGTAAAACCTCCGCGCTGTTGCCAAGAGTCAGCTGGATATCGGCCCACTGAGCCAAGTAGTTAGTGCTGATTCGGGGGCTAAAGTTATCCAACCAGCGGGCCGCTTGCACCGGTTTGTTAAGCCGGGTCGCCATATCAGCCAGCACCTGCGCCAACCAGGGGCCTCTGGTATCGCTGGGTAAGCCTTCGCGCTCGATAAGCGCGCTCAGCTCGCGGTAGCTATCTGCCAGCGAGCTGTCTTTGTGGGTATCAATGTAAGAGCGCGCCTCAAGGGAACAGCCGGCGGCGGTTAGTAAGTCAGTTTGCCCCAATAGCGCCAAGCAGTGGTCACGGGCGCGCTTGGGCTGCCCCAAAACAATATTAATACGCGCGGCCATAAGACGACCGGCAACATGGTTTGGGGCTTGAACAAACAGGGTATCCAGCTCTTGCAGCGCTTCTTTAAAGCGGTGGCCGTGTTGCAACACATTGGCGTGCAGTAACCAGTACTCTTGCTGCTGTGATGGGGTATCAGGCAGCCTGTTGGCAAGCGGTGCAAGCGATCGCTCGGCCAATTGATAACGGTAGCTTTGGCCCGGCTTACCGGCGCCAGCTAATTGTTCGGCAGCTCTTGTCAGAGCTAAGGTGGTAGTATCAGTCGTCGTTTCTGAGCTTTTTGAAGGTGTTTCTACTCGTTCCACCGCTTCGCCCCAATCGGCCAACACTTCGTCAGTATTAGCGGGCGTATAAGGCGCGGCCTTTAGTGGTGCCACGACGCTTAGCAGCAGCAGACTGCAAACAACGTGTAAACGGCGTAAAACCAACGTTGCCAAGTGACTCTTTATTTGCATGTAATATCTCCATGTGCCCTACCCCGAGCTTTTTAAAGCCCGGGGTAGAACGATGATACCCGTTTAGTCAGCGTCTTGAATCAAGTCGTCGTAGGCATTTGCCTCGGTAACGTCTTGTTCAAACTCCCGACCATTAACCGGCAAAGGTTCGTCCATTGCTTGCTGATTAAAGACCGAGCGGCTGTAGGTACTAAACGATACCTGCATGGCATCGACCGTAATACTTACCTCTGCCGCGCCCGAGGTGTCTTCGCCATCGGATACGGTAAAGCTAAAGCTATCGGTACCGGTAAAGGTCGCCGCTGGCGTGTACATAAAACTACCGTCAGCCTCGATCATCACCTGACCATTGCTTGGCTCGTCCATCACCATAAAGCTCAGCTCATCGCCATCGGCGTCGGTGGCTGACAACATATCCGTCAGTACCGTGTCGGCTTCCGTGGTAAAGTTTGCCGTCTCCGCCATAGGCGCTTGGTTTTCGGGCTCTGGCATTGGATCGGGGTTATAGTCGTCATCATCGTCGCTGCCACAACCGGCCAACAGCAGGCTACTGGACAGCGCAATTAATGCAGTGCGTGTAATGCTGTTCATAGTGTCCTCCTTACTCAGACCCGGCGATAGGATCGGCCAGATACGGGAATGACGTGTCCATCATGCCAGCATTGGTGGGCGCACCATCGGTAAATGGTACAGTACCGACGACCGCATCTTCCGGTGCGCAAAGACCAAGATCAGTGTCTTCGCCCGCAACCGGCACTGGGTGACACAGGCGACCCATTACAACGCGCAGTGCGATATCGACTACGTCGTCACCAGGGCGACGGCCATTAGGGAAACCGGCCAAGTCATCACCCGCCACACCAAACGCTGATTGTTGCTCAGCGGGTACAGCAGCAATACCGGTGTTTAAGCGCAGCATTTCCGATGGCGTAACCATAGCGAGCTGGTTAACACCTTCAAAGCCGGTTAAAAAGGCGGTAACTAAATCCAAACGCGGAAATTTAGTGGGCGCCAACGTTGCAAAGTCGGTATCAAGAGTTTGATTGACAGCATCTTTAAACAAGATGTTGAGCAGCTCGGGTAGGCTTGGGTGAGTCACATAATCGGCAAACTGGGCGTCATCTTTTGGCTCGCTGGCCGAGAAAGTGTCTTTGTCTTTTAAGCCGATAACCAACTCGTTAACCAAGGGATTACCCAAACGCGATACTTGTGTCAGCGCACCGCCGTTAACCTCTGGCTTGTCGAAGGTTGCCATCGGGTTAAGAATACGCGCTTGCGGCAAGCTCGCGGTTGTCCAACTACCGATCACACCATTACCGGAACCCGTGACACAGCTTTTGGGGACTTCGATGGCGAGCGCGGTCACGTTTTTCCAGCGCAGGTCATCATTTTCCATGGACTGAGTGATGCCACCTGGGAAACCGCCGCCATCGTCAGCGCCTGGAGCACTATCGCCTTCAACCGGTACATAATTTACAAGATCGAAGGTTTTACCGAGGTTAACGGTGAAAGGGTCTTTACGTTGACCGACAAAAACTCGCGCGTTCATATCGCAACCGGGCAATGCCACCTCGTGCACAAAGCTGTCGGCGTAATCAGAGTAACCTGACTCAGAGCCAAAAGTTTTATTGCCTATGTAATCGAGCGGCTTAGTGAACATTGCGCCGCCACCGTTGGCCTCTTCCAGCTCCATCGCCGTACCGGTACGACGGTCGCCGGTGACCATAGTGACCGAGTAATGCTCAGAAAAGTTAGCCTTCGACTGATCACCCGCGGAAATACCGCCCACGTTTTTCAGTGGTACCGCAATGGATTTTTTCTCGCCTTCGGCACCCACCTCTAATGCAACACCTTCACCATCGGCAGGCAACATTGAATCGAAGCGAAACTGAAAGGTAATGTCTTCCACCGCATCCCCGTCGTTATCGACATGAATGCTGTAAACCGCGTTGGGGTCCATAGCAAAGTAATTAGGACCGCCGTAAGCATCTTGCAGAGGAATATAGTTTGCAATCATGGTGACATAATCGTCACGTCCTGCTTCATAACTGTTAAACGCGTAAAAATCTGTGGAATCTACCGTTGGCATTCGCGTAATGCTTGGTGCTTCACGGTGACTTGAGGCGTTTGCGCCCATCGCTAAACTGCCGCAAATGGCGGCGATGGCACATGTCAACTTATACTTTTGCATGATTTTCTCCTTGATTAACATGATCGTCACTGTCCTAACGGATGAAATTTACTTTTGGATGCATTTATTTTTACTTATTTTAATAAATACGGTTTTTTTTACGTTTTGACGCTTTTTGTAAGATATATAGCCGGACTGTTATAACTAGCGGCTACTTTTAGGGCGTATAAATTTCGATTCGAAATCGATTGCTCTAACGGTGAACTAACACCATTAACAGCGTAGTAACAAAAGAAGCCAAGGGTACAAAACTTACCCTTGGCTTAAGTAGATACCTTAAAGCGCAACAAGCTGTGAGGTATAAAGCACTTGTGTAGGCGCGCCATTGGGCGAGCCACCTACAGGCTCTAAACTTACCGCCAGCGCCGCCACTTGCACTTGATCAAATAAATCACTGCGCGCTAGCGTTAAGCGGCCATCTTTAGGCAATAAACCCAGCGACACTGGCGCACGCCCATCGGCGGCCACCAACCACAGTTCGTAGTCTTTATTGCTGACAGGACTAAATTGTTCGGTCGCCTGAACTTGAATGTCGCGCTCGGTTAGCTCGATCAACCACAAGGCTTCAGCTTGCGCACCCTGCACCACAGCTACCTGTGAGGGCGCCGTTGAAACCTCAGCTTGGCCCCACCATAAATTTAGCGCCAATGCGACGGCCACAATACTGGCGGCGCTGGCCAGCCAGCGCCAACGATTAACCGTTGTTGCCGCAACTCGGCCGATATCAGTTTGGGGGAGCGATACAACCGTGTCGGCTTTACCATCTCTGTCGTTGTACGCAAAGCCCAGCCGCCGCTGAATGGCTTGCCATACGCCGGGGTCTGGTTGACGCTCGGGCAGGGCCGCACCCAACCCGTTTAAGTGCCGCTCCCATCGCCACAAGGCTTGGCGCATGGGACGGTGATTAATTAACAAGGTTTGATAACGCAGCCGCGCCGCGCCGTGTAAAGTGCCCAACACATACTCAGATGACAGGCTGTTTTTGCGCTCTTCGGTTAGATAGTTCATCGCTCAAGGCACCTCTTTAACGTTTGCAGACCACGGCGAATCCAACTTTTAATGGAGCCCAAAGGCGAGCCCGTATGCACGCACAACTCCGAGTGGGTCAAACCGCGAAAATACGCCAACTGAATGGTCTGGCGCTGTACATCGTCCAACGTGTCCATACATTCATCAATGCGAGCGCGTTCACGCTCATCAAACAAGGACACTTCTGGCGTGTGGTCACTGCTCGGTTCATGGTCTGTTTCACCGCGCTCTCGCTTGTGAGCCGCCGAGCGCAAAATATCCAGCGCGCGATAACGCGCAATACTAATCATCCAGACGATCACCGAGCCCTTATCGCTGTGATAATCACAGGCGTTGTGCCAAATCCGCACGTAGGCTTCCTGCATTGCCTCTTCGGCAAGATCTTTGCGCTGTAACAGCTGTAAACACACCGCGTACAACCGCCCCGAGGTGTTTTGGTACAACTCGGCAAAGGCGCGTTTATCACCCGTTGCGGTAGCGCTTAATAATTTAATGTGGCTCGAATCCATGCGTTCTCCCAGAGAGTTTTTGCTTATTTTAAAGGCCCATAGAACAGTACGGCGTCAGTGCGGATTTGGATGCCCAAAATGTCCCACTAACGAGTAAGGCCTGTATCACCCACCGCAAAATCAATCGGGGGCAGAACAATTTGCATCTTGTTGTAAGCCTTACGCGATTGCCTTAATACAGAGGCGCAAAAGTAATCACCTTATCGAACGCTGCCGCTAGAGCGGCAAACAGCCGATAACACTAGAAAAACTGGTGAGAATTATGCATCCATTGAAGCTGGCTAAAACGAGTAGCTGGAGGGCAATTGCCTACTGGCGTCGATACATACCGCGACTATTGCATAACGGAGTAGCTGAATATGGCTAAAACTGACTACGGTCCCAGCATCAAAGATGATGAGCAGTATGAGGCGCTGCGTCGCGAAGGGGCGAGCAAAGAAAAAGCAGCGCGCATTGCCAACTCGCCGCGCCACCGCACGGGGGTGCGCGGTGGGCATGCGCCGCCTTACGAGCACTGGAGTAAAAAAGCGTTATATCAACGAGCAGCCGAGCTAGATATTAGCGGCCGCTCGACGCTAGACAAAGAAGGACTAATTCACGCGCTGCGCGATCACTGATCCCACTTGGGCGAGAACGGCGGATTGGCCACTCGCTCACCGCGATCGAGCTGATCAATCTGCGCAATTTCGTCGGCACTAAGGGTAATACGCAGCGCCTCGAGATTGGCTTTTTGGTGCGCCGCTTTGGTGGATGACGGTATCACCACAATGTTTTTGCTGGCCACCCAAGCGAGGGCCACTTGTGCCGCCGTCGCCTTGTGGGCTGCGGCTATTTTTTGCAGCACCGGCTCATCCATCACTTTGCCCACGGCCAAAGGCATATAACCTGTCACTTGAATGCCTTTGGATTGGCAATGCTGCACCAGTTTAGTATTGGCCAGTAACGGGTGCACCTCAACTTGGTTGGTCGCAATACGTTTACCACAAGGCAAACCTAAGGCCTCGTCGATTTGCGCGATGGTAAAGTTGGATACCCCAAACGCTCGGCAAAGTCCTTGCTCGCGGGCCTTGTCGAGTGCGCCCAAATACTCTGCCATCGGCACTTCGTTGTCGGGCGAGGGCCAGTGAATGAGCGCCAAGTCGACGTAATCCATATCAAGCTTGGTTAAACTCTCTTGCAATGCGGTAATGGCGTCATCATCGCTGAGGCGATCAAACCATATCTTGGTGGTAACAAAGATCTCCTCGCGCGGTACGCCACTTTCGCGTATCGCTCGCCCCACGGCGGCTTCGTTATCGTACATTGCGGCGGTATCGATATGACGATAGCCCAACTCCAAGGCAGACTTTACCGAGGCGATCACAATATCGTCTTGCAGCCGAAACGTTCCCAAACCCGGCTGCGGTAACTGAACAGAACCAGACATACCCTACTCCTTAAAAATCACTGTGAGAAAAATACCCTACTGAAATGGAGGCCGCATCCGGACAACACAAGGGAGCTTTACAATAGTTAATTTTGATAAGGCAGGATTAAGAAGCTCGCCAAGCCAATCGACAGGCATAAAAAAGCCGAGCGAGCTCGGCAAGAGGGTTTTACAAAAAAGCTTTATGAGCGCGCCGTTAACAGCCGCTCGTTTCGGCGACAACCACCGGTGGTGCACCGGTACCATCCGCGGCGTTGTACTGCACCTCGCAATCACTGCCGCTATAACCCGCCAACTCAAAAGTCGACGGGTTACCGCCGGTAAAGGTGTAGTCGATTGCATCAAAGGCTACAGCCAGGGCAATGCCATTGGCGCCTGCGGCCGGGTATTCGTTAACCATATTAATGGTTTGCCCTTCCATATCGATGGTGGCGGGCTCGCCCTGCACCAAAGAGGTGGCGTGTGCCAAAGATGACGCCGACTTAACCGCACCTAACAACCCCTGAATAGACGCAATACGCGCTTCGCGCTCTAAGCCACTTAAGCGAGGTATCGCCACCGCGGCGAGAATGCCGATAATGGTGATCACGACGATCAGCTCAATGAGAGTGAAACCATTATTTTTGTAGGTTATTGAACGTTTCATAGTATCTCCGCGTCGTTCTCCCGGCAGGCTAGCACCAGTGTAGTATAGCCATTAAAATTTGACGTACCCATGTATAACGCTGGCGTCATTATACACATATCCGCTAGATGGCACCCGAATTAATAGGCGTTAGTTCTTACGGTACACCTGAATACTCATATCAGCGGTGTCCCGCAACTGTGTTAAACCCAACAATGACGACTGTTGAGCGGGGCTGGTACTCCAGTAATGGGGGGTCATTTTCAGCAGGTTGGCTATTTGTTGGCCATCGTGTAACTGAATATCGAACGTTAAACGCTCTTGGCTGACCAAGCTCAACCCGGCAAAGTACGCTTGCTGCTTGGCGCTGCGATAGGGCCGAACCTCATCATATAATGCCGCGCGCAGGTTGGGTAAATGGTCATCCCCCGGCCCCACAAACACCACCAAACCGCCGGGCGCTAACACCCGCGCAAACTCGGCCTCGTCGACAAAGCAAAATACCGACAACACCGAATCGAAAACGCCATCCAAATAAGGCAGCTCCGCCACACTGGCGATACACCAGTCGATGCTTTTACTGCGCCGACACGCCGCCTGAATCCCCTCTTTAGAAATATCGACCCCAGCCACGTTAACGCCGGCAGCGGCAAGGCTGGCAGCGTAATACCCTTCCCCACAGCCGGCATCCAGCAGTTGCTGCAGGCTGTGCTCGCGGCACAATTGCACGAGCCTATCGGCCAACGGCTGATAAAACCCGGCCGATAAAAATTCCCGCCGGGCGTTGATCATCATTTTATTGTCGCCGGGCTGCTTTGACGCCATTTGATGCGCCAGCAGTAAATTCACATAGCCTTTTCGAGCAATATCAAAGCTGTGGTTGGCAGCGCAGCGATAGGTAGCCTCCCAGCGCTCGAGTGGCGCCTGGCAACTGGGGCAGCGGTATAAGGTCATGGAAGCGCCTCTTTAGGTTTAGGCCGTAACGCCTAAGCGTATGTATTTATGGCTGTTATCTGGAACCGGCCGCCCCCGTGAGATAAGATCTGCTCTTGCATAATGACAATGAACTGGACGGATCTATGGGTGTTTCGGCAATAATCTTTGGTATCGCCACGGCGTTTTTTGCCATTCGCGGCTATTTTAATGGTTTTTGGGGGTCGCTAGCACGCATAGTTGCCTTGGCAGGTGCTTACGCCGCGACTTTTTTCTACAGCAAAGACGTGGCCGAGCTGATCAAGCAGTACACCTCGCTCACAGGAATCGCGGCTTACCTTGTCGGCTCAGTCGCGCTGTTTTTTGCGGCACTTATCACCATTCGCCTGTTGTTTTGGATTCTGGCCAAGCTTACGCCATCCCAGGGTGAAGGAGAGCCGGGCCCGCTATCAAGGCTTGGCGGCGCTGCCGTAGGCGCGGCGGCGGGTGCCCTTATTGGCTTGCTGTTGGTGTATTTGTTTGGTGTGTATGACTCGGCGCAAAACCTTAAACAAGAGACTCCAGCACAATCCAGAACCACCACGCCGGTAGATGCCGCCGCCCGTAAACTCGTCAGCAAATCGGCCGGGGGCCTGCTTGCGTTATCGGGCAAGAGTGACAACGCCGTGCGCATTACCGAGTCGGTCGTGGCCGATCCGGTAGAGAGCCTGGACCGAGTCGGTCGGGTGAGTAATAACCCGGATATGCGCCAACTGATGGCAGACGCTCGCGCCCAGCGTTTAATGCAGCAAGGCAAAGTCGACGAGCTGATGCAAGTGCCGGCGTTTCGACGCTTGATGGAAGACGACGACTTGCGCCAACTGATGCAAGACGCCGGCATGGACATCGACAACCGCGACGATGCCCGCGACACGGCGAAAAAATTTGCCCTTGGCTACCAGCAGTACCAGATTAAAAAAGACGACCCACGAGTGCAGGCTATTTTGCATGACCCCGAGTTTAAACAGCAATTGCAGTCTGACAATAAACTGCCGCTACTGCTGAACCCCAAAGTAAACGAACTGGCCGAGATCATCTTTGTCGAGGGCGCGCAATCGATCGAGCAAGTCGATGCCGACAGCCAATACCGCATTGAAGATGCCGACAATGCCGAAGTGGACGAAACCGGTAAAACCATTTATCGCCACACCGACGAGAGCGGCCGCACTTACTACTCCGATCGGCCGCAGGGTAACTAACCGGCTCTAATGTAGAGTCACCCTATAAAAAAGCCCGCCTGAGTGAGCTCAGGCGGGCTTTTTTGGGCAAAGCAACTTACCGCTTATGGCAGTAGGTCAGCAACCGCGTCGCGCTCTTCACGCAACTCTTGCTCGGTAGCCTGCATACGGCCTTTCGAGAACTCGTTGTTCTCTACGCCTTGTACAATTTCCCAGTCGCCGTTTTTGCACACGCACGGGAACGAGTAAATCAGGCCTTTTTCGATGCCGTAGCTGCCATCGCTGTATACACCCATGCTGACCCAATCGCCCTCAGCAGAACCCAGCGCCCAAGAGCGCATATGGTCGATAGCCGCATTAGCCGCAGACGCTGCAGAAGACGCACCGCGCGCTTTAATAATCGCCGCGCCGCGCTGTTGTACTGTGGGGATAAAGTCGTTTTCGTACCAGCTTTGGTCGATCAGGCTCATGGCGTCTTCACCGGCGACAGTGGCGTGGTGAACATCCGGATACTGAGTCGCTGAGTGATTACCCCAGACCACCAGATTTTTAACATCAGAGATGGTTTTGCCGGTTTTTTGTGCCAGCTGAGTCAGAGCACGGTTGTGATCCAGGCGCATCATAGCGGTGAACTGACGTGGGTTAATGTCTGGCGCGTTGCGCTGCGCAATCAAAGCGTTGGTGTTAGCAGGGTTGCCCACGACCAGCACTTTAATATCGCGCGAGGCGTGATCGTTGATGGCCTTGCCTTGTACCGAGAAGATTGCGGCGTTAGCCGACAGCAGATCTTTACGCTCCATGCCTGGCCCGCGTGGGCGCGCACCTACCAGCAAAGCGTAATCGGTGTCTTTAAAGGCAACATTAGGATCGTCGGTGCAAACCATACCGGCCAGCAGCGGGAAAGCGCAGTCGTCCAGCTCCATAGCGACGCCTTTTAGGGCTTCCAGCGCAGGAGTGATTTCCAGCAATTGCAAAATAACCGGCTGATCTTCGCCCAACATGGCGCCAGAGGCGATGCGGAACAACAGGGAATAGCTGATTTGACCAGCGGCGCCGGTGACGGTAACTCGAACGGGTGCTTTCACTTTATTTCTCCGTAGTTTGCAGGCTTAAGCGGGGTTGCCGCACCACCTGTCAGTGAGGTAATTAATCGGGCTAAGGCGGCGAGCCTCGCAGAACCCCTAACCGGCGCCCAAGGTTGAGGACGCAGCCGGGTTCTCGCAACGCTGGCAAGATATGCGCTAGCCAGATGACCAAGACGAGTAAGCAGTTAGGGCTCACGCATTACCGCGTCCGGACGGGCCGGTATTATAAGCTATTGAGAAAAAATTTCATCTATAGGAGGGGGACGTATGCGAGGCGGGCTTAAAGAGTAGACAAAGGCGTCAAACTGACCGCATCTACCGCATGCAGCGGCATCGCGTCACTGGCACCACCGCACCGAGGCGCGGTGGTGCCACAGGGCTAATCGGCGGGCACCTCTAAGCGGACATTGTCAAACGACACATCAATCGCACCGTTGGATTCAATGACAAACATATTAGCAATCAACTCGATATTGGCAGAGCCCCCGGCCAGTGAGTTACCGCTAGCGCGAAGCGCCTCGACACCGATGCTAAAACTGCGCCACTCCCCCAGGGGCGCAACCGGTACCGTGGTATCACTGGCGTTGGGCCAACCGCTGTCGATTTTTACCAACAAGTTGCTGCCATCGGCCGCGCTGTTCACCTTGTAATCAAACGCCAATACCCCGCCATCTACCCATGAGGATAAATCAGCGGCGCCATCGCTTACCTGAAAGTAAACATTACCGTCCACCGCCGGCTTGGCGTAATTAAACACAAAGCCCCGGCCCTCTTCGACGATATCGCTCGACCAAGTCACCTCTCCTGTCGGGTTATAGCTGTTAACCTCTAAACCGGCGACCAGAGCGTCGTCAAACATGGTAAATAATGGCGGCGTGGCAAACTCCGAGCCTTGTAGTGCCGGTGGTGTATGCCCTTCTATCAACTCGGCATCGTCACTTACGGTGGCACAACCCTGGCCAGTAGAGGGTTCACCCGAACACTCGTATACCCGCACATAATCCACTTCCATGGTTTGTGGGAACACCGACTCGTCGATGCCGGTCTCATTGACGTTGCCGGCCCAGTTGCCACCAACCGCCAAATTAAGCAGCATATGGAAAGGAGAGTGGCGGTCAAAAGGCGCGCCTTCCGGCGCATCAATCAGCTCGCCCCCCACCTCGTACTGAGAGTACCAGCCTGAATCCCGGTGAGTCGCATAGTGCACATCGTCCACGTACCAGCGAATTTCACCGGCTTCCCACTCAAGCGCATACTCGTGAAAGGCGTCGGCGGGGTTGGCGCCATCGGGCAACTGATAATAAGCCCCCGAATGCACGTTGTTTGGCCACGTACTACCATAGTGCAAAGTGCCGTGTACTCGTGACTCTACATCCCCATCGGCAGCACCGGGGGCATCCGACTGAGCTTTTAGGTTAACCGCTTCCATAATGTCAATTTCGCCACTGGAGGCCCAAACACCATAGGGCGAATTGGTCGGCAGCATCCATATCGCCGGCCACGTGCCCTGCCCAGCGGGCAGTTTGGCACTGATCTCAAAGCGACCAAACGCCCACTCAGCCAAACCGCGCGTGCGCAAGCGGGCCGACGTGTAAGGCAACGTCGTCTGTTGACCACCCTCACCACTGGGAGAGTTAGAGCCGGTAAAGTCCTCGCGTTTAGCGACTATGGTGAGCATCCCATCGGTAACGTAAGCATTTTCAGCCCGATCGGTATAACACTGCTGCTCGTTGTTGCCACCGCCCCAACAAGAAGTCTCAAACTCCCACTTGCTGGAGTCGATTGCATCGCCGTCAAAGTTATCCTCCCATATCAGTTGCCACTCGTTACTCGCAACTGGCTCACTACTGCTTGAGCTGCTGTCGGCGGAGCTACTTTCACTGGAACTGGAGCTAGAGCTAGACGCTACTGGGGTACTGGACGACGAGCCGCTATCGTTGCTGCCGCCACAGGCGGACAATGCAATCATTAGGCTGATGGCAACGCTCAATTTGCATTTCATGGGGGGAGTCCTCATTATTATCGTAGATTCGGTTTCCATCGCCCCGTGCCAATAACACAACACGTGTACGACAGCTCGAACCAGTATTGTCCAACCGGGAGAGGACGGCGCCCCACCTTGCGCAAAAGCGTAATATGGGAAGAGCTTATGCAACAGATATGGCGGCGCGCTCAGTGTCACATCGCAACGATGACAAAAGAGATACTAAAAAACTCGCGAACCGACGACAAACCGTGTAAGAGACATGACCGTAGAACCAATACTAATCTGGCAAGGCCCGATCAATCATTTTCAACGCGTTACGGATGTATGCGACACGATTATTGCGCTCTCACACACTTTTCAAGATCGAGTCAGTTTGGTTAGGAATAAAGGCGGTATCTGGGGATGAGCTGCTCTGGCTTCAGTTATGGTTAAAAGCAAAATCATTGACTGGCACAGTCAGAATCGGTGTAATTAATATACAGATCTCGCCAGCGTGACAACGCACGTTTCTCTTTTTAACCGGCTGCAGAGACAGACCGTGGCCCAAGCCAATCCCTCTCTGCGAGATATTCATTTTGTCACTTGCCTAAGTGATAGCTTACGTGAGCGCAGCCCACACTGCTTTCTCTGCCGCTTCACAGCCTTCACTTTGCCCTGTTCACTTAGCCACTAAAATAGACCTCCATGGGACACAGTCGCGGGGAACTGAAAAGCCGTGCTTCGTAGCTAGGCGAAACCTATTTACTCCTCGGGCGTGATCTCAAATCCATAAACTATACCGCTTTGCCCTGAAACCTTAACAGAAGCAGGCTGACGGTACTCTGCCAAAACAGAAGGCGCTGATATTAATTTATACTGCTGATTCGCCTGTAACTCGTAGATTTTAGCTTCAAGTAATATTGACCCATCGGGGGTATTAAGAGGCACAACTGTTATTTTTAGTTGGTTTTTCAGTTTGTACTCGCTTTCGGCGCCCACGGAACCGGAAAAACGTACATCGGCGAACGGTTCGTTATTTTTCAAGACTTTAACAGCAAGAGTAATCGAGTCTACCTCAGTGCTTGTAGCGTACAAAACCAAAGACGCTACAGTCATCATCATTACTATTGTAGTGCCAACAGCCATGTGTAAGTAACGTTTCTTTTTTGGCTGTTCCACCAACTCAGCTACCGTCATACTAAAAGCAGACGCTAAAGCCAACACCGACTCCTTAGAAGCCACGCCACTCTTTTCAATCCGCTGCACGGTACGCAGACTGATATTGGCCGCTTCGGCCAGGTGTTGTTGACTCCAAGCTTTTTGAGTACGAAGCTCTATCAGTTTATTGGTATCTATATTCAAATCCATATTCTTGCCCTCGGTTATTGGCAATTTATTCTGACCGAAAACAAGCTCCGTTAATGACGAAAGTTTTACGACACGGTTACGACATCTTTACGTCAGCAGACCATTTAGTTGGGTGCCCACTGGATTCTAAACAAATCGCGAAGAGGTGCTACGAAGCACCGCTTTTAACCCCCTGCAACCAGCCGAACGGAGGTCTATTTTAGGGGTAAGCAAACAGGAACAAGGTGAATGGCGCGGAGCGACAGAGAGAGCAGCCTGGGCTGCGTTTGCGCAAGTCTCATCAGGCCACGGATGGCATGTCGAGACAGCCCTCTAAAATCGGCCGTAGCGATGGAACCCGTTATAGCTGCATGGACGCAGTGCAGGAGAGGCCATTTCGTTAGTTTGATTTGCCCAGACCAAGAAAATTCACTCGCCACGCCCGGCTATACGGGCATATGAAAAAGCTGACAAAGCCAGACTTAACTACTTAACGTAGCGCCCTTCCAAAGCCCCATAAACCGCTTTAGAAAAACCCACATCAGAGGCATCCAAAGCCTCAACTACCTCCACTAAATGCTCGTTATCCTCGCGGCCATCGGCCCAAATTTTACGGTAGCTACCGTCTTTATAACCGTGATCTTGACGAAAAAAGTTAAGCACATTTTTACCCACATAACGGCGATAAAGCTCGGCGTAACTCATATTAACGCCCGCCATTAAACGGCCAAACAGTTCTAAATGAAACGCTTGATCGTTAAGGGTGGCGGCGGTAAAGGCTTCTACATCTAAACGTAGGTCGGTTTGGTCGGTGTTGATATCCAGCTCGCTTGCCACTTTATCGGCAATCTCATCAACGCTGGCACCGCTTTGTAAAAGAATACTTAAACCAAAGTGCCAAATATCGATCAGCTCTAGTGCGACTTGCTCGGTGTCGGGGGTTTGGTGCTTCCACCACTTCCAGCCGTAGTGATCCATCAGCTCGCCACATTCGATCCAGATGGCCCGGTACCAGGCGTTGCCCTGCTCGCGCCACGCGGAGTGGACTTTGCTGTTCATGTCGTCCTGCAACTGCAGCATGGCGCGGGTTTGTTGTTTGATGGTTTCCAGTGACACGGGCAAATCCTCAGGGTTTTTAAACTGTGCTGTTATTTAGTGGGTTGCTTTATGAAGGCGCTACTGCGGGCGGTGCGCTTGCGCCCGATTAAACAGCCGATAAAAGTTCTCGGTGGTAATTTCGGCCAATTCAGCGTAGCTGATGCCTTTAAGGTCGGCGACAAATTCGGCGACTTCACGCACATATTGCGGCTCGTTGGGTTTGCCGCGATACGGCACCGGTGCCAAGTACGGCGAATCGGTTTCGACCAATAAGCGATCGAGTGGCATATTGCGCGCGACTTCTTGCAGCTCTTTGGCGTTTTTAAAGGTGACGATGCCCGACAGAGAGATGTAGTAGTTCATCTCCATGGCGGCTTGGGCCATCTCCCAGCTTTCGGTAAAGCAGTGCAACACACCGGCGTGCTCGGGGTTGCCGTGGGCCTTGATTAAATCGAGAGTATCTTGGCGCGCGTTGCGGGTGTGTACCACGACGGGTAAACCCACCTGCCCGGCGACCTCTAAGTGCAGCGCAAAACTGGCTTTTTGCTCATCGATACTGTCGGTCTCGTGGTAGTAATCGAGGCCGGTTTCGCCAATGGCGACGACTTTATCGCGCCCGGCCCACTCAGTTAATTGCTCGCGGGTGGCGGTACCGGCCGACACATCGCACGGATGCACCCCCACAGAGGCTAATACCGAGGGGTTTTGCTGGGCGATCTGAATAACCTGCTCGACGTTATCTAAACTGATGCTGATGCACAGCATTTGTTTGATGTCGCGCGCGTGCGCGGCGGCCAAGGCTTGATCGAGCTGGCCGTCGTAGGGGTCGAGATTAATTCTGTCCAGGTGGCAATGGGAGTCCACTAGCATATTGTCACCATTTTTTGGCTGTGTGTATTAAATGACGCGGGTTGGGTACAGGCGGCGCCGAACAGCGCCGCGTTACATGGTATGGGTGGGCCGGTCTGACTCGAGCGAGCCGGCCAAATAATTCTCTATTTTGGTCACGGCAGTGTTGTCTTCGTCGGTAAATTGCACACCAATACCGGCGGCGCGGTTGCCTTGGGCGCCTTTGGGCGTGACCCACACCACTTTGCCCGCGACGGGGATTTTTTCCGGCTCATCCATCAAGTTAAGCAGCATAAAGACTTCATCACCCAGTTTGTAAGGCTTATTAGTGGGGATAAACAGGCCGCCGTTTAGCACATAGGGCATATACGCGGCATAGAGTACGGCTTTGTCTTTAATGGTCAGTGAGAGAATGCCGTTGCGGGCGCCGCCGAGTGCTTGCATAGAGTCGATCCGATCAATAAGCGCTGTAAGCTACAACGCTAGGCTATTTATACGTGTAGATAATATCTATCACAAAGGTAATGGATAAGCCGCACGGTGTCCAGCGCCGGGCCCGCTAGCACCAGCTTGCGCTATCCGGAGGCCGATTGAGCAACTCCTCGACATTGGCGCGTATCACCCGATACCCGACATTGCCAAACAAAGTTTGCCGCCCACCGTCGAGCACATACGAGGGACTGCCTTTGATGCCGGCAAGGCGCGCGCCTTGGTAGTCGGCCATTAAGGCGGCCATCGCCGCGCCGCTGTCGATGTAGCGTTGCAGCTCAGTCCAACCGAAGCCGGCATTTGCGGCAATGCTCGCCAATACCGGCAGCTGGGCGATATTTTGGGCGTGGGCAAAAAACGCCTGGCGAATAGCCAACGCCAGGGCCGCCCCTGCGGGAACACCTGCCGCAAGCTCAGCGGCTTTAATCACTAAATGCGCGCTGGCCGAACTTGCCGGGCGCACACGCGTCCACACATCGGGATGCAGGGTGAAATCAGAATACTCGTTTAATGCGTGAGCAACATGTTGGGCAAAACCATCATAACCGCCCCGCTCGCCCCAGTTAGTGGCTATTTTGCCCGCCACATCGCCAAACACATCGACGCAGTGGTAACGCAACGCCACCGCGTCTTGCATCTGTGCTTGCAACTCATCCACCCGCTGCTGGGCCACCCACGCCCAGACACAGAGCACATCGCTGTAGTAATCGATACTAATGGGCGAGCAGGGCATTATTTTAACTCATCCGACAGTAAGCCGATGGATAACGCGTACTTAAACGACGGGTTAAAACTCATGATGGTGCAAAAGTTACGGTAGACGATATAACCTTTATTATCGCCTTTGTCGGCCAATACCAGCGCCGCTGGAATTGATACATTGGGCAAGTCTGACCCGTCGGCGCGGCGCACCCCCAGCTTTTGCCAATCGCGCAAATCGCGCCATACGCCTAAGCTTTTAAAGCGTTTACAGTCAGCATCGGGGGTTAAACCGGCCGCCTGTTCGGCGGGCAAGCTTTGCTCGCCGCCCTCGGGCAACTGTACCGGCCGGCCCCAGGTTTGGTCATCGCGCCAGCCGCGGGGTTTGAAGTAGTTAGCGATCGAGGCAAACACATCGGCCTTGGTGTTCCAGATATCGCGTTTGCCATCGCCGTCAAAATCGACGGCGTACTGCTGATAGCTATCGGGCATAAACTGCGACTGCCCCATAGCGCCGGCCCACGAGCTTTTCAACTCAGCGTAGGTCGGGAAGCCGCTGTCGAGCATATCGAGGGCGGCTAGAAACTGCTTGCGAAAATAGGGCCCACGGCGTTTGTCGTAGGCCAGCGTCGCCAGTACATTAAAAATGGGCTCTTTAATGGGGTAAGTACCATAGTTGGTTTCCATCCCCCAAATTCCCACCAAAAAGCGCGGCTGTACGCCGTATTTTTGCGCGACTTGATTGAGCACCTCGGCGTTTTCGGCCATCAACTTGCGCCCGGTGGCAAATTTCCAATCGGTTAAGCGCGCACTCAGGTAGCTGTCGTACGTTTGCACCACCTCGGCTTGATTGCGATCAGTTTTAATGATGCGTTTTACCGGTGGGGTAATTTCTGAGAAGGCTTGCTTTAGGGTTTGCTCGCTAATGCCGCGCTCTTTCGCTTCTTGGTATAACTCATCGAGCCAGAGCTGAAACTGCGCATCCTCTTCAGATACGGCCGAATCACCGGCGGGCTCGGCGGCAAACAGCGCTCCGGGCAACAGGCTTAACGTTAAGCCTAACAGCGACAACCGAAGCATGCGTGTAGCGTTTTTTATCATAGCGATTTACTCGATGGGCAAGATTGAGAGTACAAACATTACCATAGAGTCTGAATTTTTTGTGGGTAACGGTTCAGCAAATTGCCAACAAGTGTAAAGCGTTTAACCGCGCGCCCTTAGCAAAACACCCCAATCCATCAGCAGCTCTTCTAACAGTAATTGCACGTTGGGGTTAGCACCACTGGCCAGCAGCTTTTTGCTGTGTAGCAATTTTTCTTGGAAACGGTGCAGCAAGTTCGGTGAAATGGCTTTTAGCGTTGCATTTAAACCGGCATCAATATCGGCAAAGCGCGCACACTCGGCACCTACCTGCCAACACGCCAAGTCGTGTAGCCACGCGCTAAACCAGTCAACCGCAGCACGACCATCACCTTTTTGCCAGCTGGCGGCAACGCTTAAGGTGTCCGTTTGGCCTAAGGTCAGCTGGCACAAATCGCTGGCCCAGCGCTCACGTTGATCGAGTGCGTCCCCTTGCAGTAAATCGCGCGCGGCCAGTGGCGCCCCCCGGCTCAACGCTAACAGCTCGGCCGCACTGTGGCCCGAGCCCGACACCAGCGGCGTCAACCAGTGTAAGCTTTGCTCGTGGGGCGGTATCGCCATGGTGCGCAACTGACAGCGGCTGCGAATAGTGGGCAACACACCACTGGGAGAGTCGGTAACTAAAATCAATAAAGTATCGGCGGCCGGCTCTTCCAGCGTTTTTAATAGCGCGTTCGCGGCATTGCTGTTCATGGCCTCGGCCGGCATTAAGGTCACCACTTTATAGCCCGACTGCTGCGCGGTTTTATTTTGCGCCTCGGTCAACGCTCTTACATCACCCACTTTAATCGCCTTGCCGGGCTCTTCTGGTGCCACTTGGATAAAATCAGGGTGGGTACCGGCACGGTTTAGCTCGCAGGACTTACAGTTACCACAGGCAGACTCAGACACCGGCCGCTGGCACAATACATACTGCGCCATGGCCGTCGCCAAGTGCCGCTTACCCAGACCGGGGCTGCCCGAGAGCATTAGCGCGTGGGGTAAACGGCTATCACTAAACTGCTGTACAAAGCCCTGCCATAACTCTTGTTGCCACGGGTACGGCAGTGCGGGGAAGTCACTCATGTCTTGTTCATCCAGTGTTGCGAGCGCGCAGCTTACCAAGTGGCAGCACATTTGGCGATAATCGCCCTTGTACGAATGGCGACGTCTGGGATAATGGCCACCACCTGACTGCCGAGCCCTACTATGACTGTATCGCTATGACCCCATCTTTGCCCACACCGTCTGTGCCGCTCGTGTACCAAGATGATGCTTTGCTTATCGCCAATAAGCCGTCGGGCTTACTGACGGTGCCAGGGCGCGGTCCAGAAAAACAAGACTGCCTGATTAATCGTCTGCTGGTGAGTCACCCCAATAGCCGTATCGTCCATCGCCTAGATCAGCCGACCTCGGGTATCGTGATTGTGCCGCAAAGCTACGAGGCGCTGCGCCACATCGGCCGCCAGTTTGAAACCCGGCAGGTCAGTAAACGCTATATTGCAGTGGTGGCGGGTATTATCGAGCAAGACGAAGGCTCCGTCGAGCTGCCGTTGATTTGCGACTGGCCCAACCGCCCGAAGCAAATGGTTGATTGGGATAATGGCAAAGCCGCCATCACCCATTACCGGGTTTTGGCGCGCGACACGGACACCCAGCAAACCCGCGTCGCGCTAACACCGGTCACCGGCCGCTCTCACCAGTTGCGGGTGCATATGCTCGAGCTGGGCCATCCCATTGTGGGCGACACGCTCTACGCGCCCGAGGCGGTCATTGCCGCAAGTAACAGGCTATTGCTGCACGCCGAGCGCATCAATTTTGAGCACCCTATCAGCGCTGAGCCATTAACGATTGAATCTTTGGCGCCTTTCTAGCTCCTCCTAACCTCACCGGTATTACCGCTTCTTACCGCCCCACACCTTCCGCAATGCTCTGTACCCCCAATATTGACTATGTATTTTTATGCGCCAAGTGTTTAGAATCGCCGCGCGTTTTGGCGCATTTATCTAAATCATGGAGCTGTAGAACAATGAACAAAGCAATACTCGCTACTTTAGTAGCACTCGCCTCCCAGTCTGCCTTTGCGGCAGATAACGGTAACGGACGACTGAGCGGAAAAGCGGGCGCCGCTTGGGCGACTGGCGACTTTGTCGATGGCGCATTACTTAACCCGAGTTTGGCCGCTAACTTTAAGGCAGAAGACGATTTCGCGCTAAATTTAAATCTGGGGGCTTTCGCAACAGACCCTGATGATCTCATCGAGAATGTTGATGATCTGGACGACCTACTCGATAAGTACGAAGGTAATGGTTACAACAGCACTGCTGGCTACAGAACCTCTCTAGACTCAGATGACGCTGAGAAGATTAACGAGCTACTGCAGGATATTGACGGCAGCGCCGCTTACGTTGAAGGCGGTGCGAGTATAGCGGTGGCCATCCCCAACCAGGTTTTAGCCGCTACCGCCTTTGCCCGGGCTTCATTGACCGGCAGCTTTATACCTGACATCAGCGACAGTGACTTCACGCTGATCGAAAACAGTGTCGATGCGCCCTTCTCCAGCGACGAGCTAACCTCTGAGGTAACTACCGTAGGCGCCCTCGTCACGGAATATGGCGTGGCACTTGGCAAACGCCTCAGCTGGCGTGAAGAGGGCGATTTACTCGTCGGCGTAACCCCCAAAATGGTCGATGTTGAAACCTTTTATTACCGCGATAACGTCAACGATTTTGACGTCGATGAGATCGAAGACAATCACGAAGATTACACCTACAGCAGTGACTTTTTTAGCTTAGACGCCGGCGCCACCTACCTTAAGGGCCCCATGAGTTACGCCCTTGTGCTCAATAACATCATTGGCAAAGATGTCAAAACCGTGGTTGAGGGTGAGACGTTATCCATCAAACCACAAGCCGTGGCGGCCGTCGGTTACGATATTGAGTGGTTTAATGCCGAGGCGGCGCTAGATTTAATGCCCGCCGAGAACTTCGCGTTACATGATGACGTGCAACAGCTGCGCGTGGGCGCCGAGTTTGGAGCCAACTATTGGGCTCAGTTACGCCTGGGCTATAAAACAGACTTAGAAGGCACGCTTGAAGACACCTACTCCATTGGTGTCGGCCTCAGCCCCTTCAATGTGGTCAATTTAGACATCGCACTCACCGCGGGCGATAAAAATACCTACGGCGGCGCCTTGCAACTGGGCATGCGCTTTTAGCCGCGACAACCCGACGTAGCAGGCCCTGTGAGCCGCCCGATCTATAGCGATAGACTCGGCGGCTCACTTAGCAGGCGCGCCAAACATCCCGCAATATCCCGCTGAACCTCGTTTAACGTCTGACTTGCATCCACTTGCGCGTAGTGCGCCGGGTTGGCATCGGCGCGCTCGCGGTAGGCCGCTCGCACCCGATTAAAAAACGCAATATCCTCACGCTCAAAGCGGTCCAACTCGGCCCGTGCGGCCGCGCGCTGTAGGCCCAGCTCGGGTGCGATATCAAGTATCAGCGTTAGATCGGGGCGCAAGGTATCTTGCACCAAGTGTTCTAGCTCGCCAATCACGGTTTTATCCAGGCCCCGGCCGCCGCCTTGGTAGGCGTAGGTGGCATCGGTAAAGCGAT
This sequence comes from uncultured Gilvimarinus sp., assembly GCF_963972205.1. NCBI lineage: Bacteria > Pseudomonadati > Pseudomonadota > Gammaproteobacteria > Cellvibrionales > Cellvibrionaceae > Gilvimarinus > uncultured Gilvimarinus sp. The sequence continues at coordinate 81,591 of NZ_CAXAUC010000003.1, forward strand.
CGCACAGCACCCACCGGCCCTGAGCCAAGGCGGGTTTAATCACATGTTCTAGGTGTTGCGCGCGCGCGGCAAAAATCATTAACAGCTCGGCTTTGTGGGCTACCGGCTCATCGCGGGTTGCCAGCAATAGCTCGCGCAACTGCTCGGCCAGCGGTGTGCCGCCCGGCTCGCGGGTAACCAATACATCAATACCGCGCGCGCTTAGCCACTCGTGCACAAAGGCCAGATTAGTACTTTTGCCGACACCTTCGGTGCCTTCGATGGTAATAAATTTTCCCGTCGCCAAGGGTTAACCGCCTTACTGTTTACTTGGTTTTTGTCTATTTTTTTGTCTTAACTGCCGTCTTACAGCGCACGTAACCTTGGCTAACAGGCAAGGCGATGACGGGCATTGCGGAGCAGTTTACACAGACTCGGCCAAACAGACGAGAAACCGCTGAGCGCCAGCGCGCAAAATAATAACAACCAATGGCGCATAAAGTCATATCCCTTAAGGTTGCCTTAAGGTTCGCAGATTATCTTATCTCATAACAACCACTCCCACATTGGGTTATGTTATGAGCTATATCGACCAAGCGCCCTATGAGACCCAACACCACACGCGGCCTGCTTTATCGCTGCCGTTTTTTGGCCTGCCGCGCTGCGAGCTACTGAGTCGTGGCTGTGACGGTCGGGCGCAAGCCGAAGCCCACATCGTACATGCTTTTAAAGAAAGTCACGGCGCCCATATCGATCACTTTCTTCCGGTGCTTGCTGGGCTGTCATGCAATGAGCGCTTTCAGGCCGTCGCCGGTATCGCCGATGCCAGCAAGCACCCGTTGTTTGCCGAGCATTACCTCGACATGCCCATCGATAAGATGTTATCCAAACGCTATGGCATTACGGCCAAGCGCAGCGAGATTGTCGAAATTGGCAATCTTGCGTCAAACTGGAAAGGCAGCAGTCTTTTACTGCTCGTATTTATCGGTGAAATGCTGTATCGCCTAGGGTTTCGCTGGTGTGTTTTTACCGCCACACCACAAGTGGCTAAGTTATTGGCAAGATTAGATTTTGCCCCGCAGTCGATTGCCGATGCAGACCCATCACGCCTACCCGACGGCGGCGCCCACTGGGGACGTTACTACGATACCCAGCCACAAGTGCTGCTGGGGGATTTGTCACAAGCTATCATCAAGGCAGATCAAAATCCTGCCTCGCGAGCGGCCAAACGCGCACTGAATACGCAAATAGACGACGCTTGTGCGCTATGGCGGGAGCTGGACCATGAGTAAAGTTCTCGCCTCTATTGCCCATCAAGCATCGGCCCACCCAGACATGGCGGCCTTAATCGACCACACCGGTGGTGTGTCTTACGGCATGTTGTGGCATCGCATCGAAACCCTCGCGCACGGACTTACTGAGTCTGGCTACCAACGACTGGGGCTGGTTGGTGATAACTCACCAAGCTGGGTCATCGCCGATCTGGCCGCCTGGAAAGCCGGTGTCACCTTAGTGCCAATACCCAGCTTTTTTTCTCCAGAGCAATGCATGCACGTGGCCCGCTCTGCCGGTCTGCAGGGGTTGATTGGTGAGCTGTCGCAGTTGCCAAAACCAAGCCAGCCCACAGTAGACCGAGGCTTGAGTATATCGCCTCTCGAAACCTCTGAGCCCCTACCCGAGATTCCTGAAGGAACCTGCAAGATTACCTTTACCTCGGGCACTACCGGGCAGCCCAAGGGCGTATGCCTAGGAAGCGAGGAGCTCGATGCCATCACCGCCGCGCTAGCGGAGCGGTTGCCGATGGAGCAGCTAATGTGCCACATGGCGCTGCTGCCACTGGCGACGCTGCTGGAAAATATCGCCGGGGTTTATGTGCCCTTAAGCCAAGGAAAAACTCTGGCGCTGCCTCGCGCCCAAGAGACCGGGCTGCTGGGCAGCTCGCGCCTAAACAGCCAAGCGCTGGCTCGCACGCTTCAAAAATACCGGCCCAACAGCTTGATTTTGCTGCCGCAAATACTGGGGGCTTTAATACACGTTGCTCGCGAAAGCTCAACGGCGCTACCCGATAGCCTGAGCTTTGTCGCCGTTGGCGGCGCGCACACCCCGAAAACTCTGATCGAGCAGGCGAGCGCCCTTGGTATACCAGCGTATCAAGGCTACGGCCTGTCCGAATGCGCCTCGGTGGTATGTCTCAACACGCCCGGTAACAACAACCTAGGGAGTGTCGGTAAACCTTTAGCTCACCTTGAAGTGGCCATACACGACGGCGTTATTCGTGTTAAAGGTCAAGGGTTTCGCGGCTACTTGGGACAAGGCGCGGACACCAGCGATAGCGAGTGGCTCGACACTGGCGACTTGGGGTATCTCGACCAGGACGGTTTTGTCTATATCACCGGCCGCCGCAAAAATCTTTTGATAAGCAGTTATGGCCGGAATATCTCGCCGGAGTGGATTGAAGCCGAGCTCGCCCTTTTACCCTGCGTGGCTCAGGCACTGATTTTCGGTGATGCTCGGCCGTTTTGCGGGGCCATTATCGTACCCGCTGTTAACAGTGATGCTGTGCAGATACAAAGCGCGGTGAAGCGGCTGAATCAACGCCTACCTGACTACGCAAGAGTCATGCTCACGCTGCTGAGCGACACGCCTTTTACTGTGGCCAATGGTTTGTTAACCGAAAACGGTCGAGTGCGCCGCGAGCTTGTTATCAAACAGTATGCCGAGCGCATCAACGAGCTTTATACCAACGCCACGCAAACCGAATCCATCACCGAGGAGTGACCCCTATGAGCTTTTTCAACGACTTGATCGCCCGCACCGAAACACAACGCCAATACTTGCTTGAAGCTCCGTTAATTCAGCGCTGCATGCAGGGGCTGCCGCTCACCCTCGATGAGTACCGCTGTTTTTTGGCTCAGGCGTACCATCACGTTAAGCACACCGTGCCCCTGCTAATGGCCTTTGGCAGCCGCCTGAGGATGGATCAAGAGCCCTACCGGGAAGCCATTGCCGAATACATTGAAGAAGAACTCGGCCATCAGCGCTGGGTGCTCAACGATTTAGTCGCCGCCGGTGGCGACCGAGAGATGACAGTCCATAGCCGACCGCTGCCGGCGACAGAGTTGATGGTCGCCTACGCCTACGACACCATTGCGCGGGTCAACCCAATGGCGTTCTTTGGTATGGTACTGGTGCTTGAAGGCACTAGCATCAACCTCGCCACCCAAGCCGCCGATCGAATTCAACAACAGCTTGCGTTACCCGACAGTGCATTTAGCTATTTGCGCTCGCATGGCAGCCTGGATCAAGAGCACATGGTGTTTTTCGAAAAGCTGATGAACAGTGTTGACGCTGAAGAGGATCGCGAGGCTATTACCCACGCGGCGCAAATGTTTTACGGCCTCTACGGCAATATCTTTCGCGAAATTGCCACACAGAGCCCCAGCCAACCTATGCCCATCGCTGTGGGGAGCTGATTATATGTCATTGTTTCGCAATAAACTCATCGTTCTGACCGGCGCCACCGGCGGTATTGGTCAGGCCTTGGGGCGGCAACTCGCCGCTCAGGGCGCCACATTGATGCTGGTTGGACGCAACCGCAAATGCTTAGACGAGCTAGACACCACCTTACAAGTTCAGGCCAACGGGGGGCTCACCGTCGTCGCCGACTTGGCTACCGAGGCTGGACGCGCAACACTTAAACAGGCCGTTCGCTCGTTTGCACGACCGGTGGACATCTTAATCAACGGAGTCGGAGCAAGTTGCTTTGGTACGCTTGAGCAGTTGAGCGATGTCGAGATCGAACGCACCATACACACCAATGTTCTCACCCCCATCCTGATCACTCGTGCTTTGCTCGCAGAGCTCAACCCCAGCGGTGCGAGCATCGTAAACATAGGCTCAGTCTTTGGCTCAATTGGTTTTCCCGGTTTTTCACTTTACTGCGCCAGCAAATTTGCCCTACGTGGGTTTAACGAAGCCTTGCGGCGCGAGCTTGCCGATCGCCCTATCGATGTCCATTACATTGCGCCGCGTGCGACACGTACAGCAATGAACAGCGACAGCGTGAATGCCATGAACCGCGAACTAAACATCGCCATGGATAGTCCCGACTGTGTCGCCGCTGCGTGCTTAAAAACCATAAGCAAAAAACGCAAAGAGCGTTATATCGGCTGGCCAGAACGGCTGTTCGTTAAACTCAATCAGTGCTGGCCCGCCATTGTAGATATGGCTCTGGCGAGACAACTTCCCACGGTGCGTCGTTACGCGCAACGCCAAGAATCACCCCCACGTTCAGAGGTACAGCAATGACTCTAAAAACATTTTTAACACCCGCTTTAATAGCGTTGCTTGCAATCACACACAGCGCCAGCGCTGCAGATATCCAACCACTACAAATCAACTGGGCCGCTATCCAATATCAAATGCCCGAAGAAAAGCGCGAAGATGCGCTCAAAGCGCTGGCTGAGAATGCCGAGCAATTGGCCAACGAGAATCAAAACTGTGCGCCTTGCTGGATCTGGGCAGGCATCATTCGCAGTAGCTACGCGGGCGCCAAAGGCGGACTTGGTGCACTCGGTGAAGTAAAGGCAGCGCGCAAGCATCTAGAGCGAGCTATCGACATCGACCCAGGTGCACTAGACGGCTCGGCATATGCGAGCTTAGGTACGCTTTATTATAAAGTTCCCGGTTGGCCACTGGGCTTTGGTGATGATGACAAAGCTGAACTTATGCTAACAAAAGCACTGCAGTACAACCCAAATGGTATCGATCCAAATTATTTCTGGGGCGATTACCTGATAGAACAAAAACGTTACCCTGAAGCCCTAGAAGCACTAAAGAAAGCCTCTAATGCACCAGGCAGGCCAGACCGCCCAGCGGCCGATGCAGGGCGACGCAAAGAAGTCCAAGCGGCTATACTGAGGGCCGAGAATGCACTGAAGTAACTCAAGGTTAGATTGACATGCAGGTATTATTGGTCGAGGACGACGCCCTACTCGGCGAGGGCATCGTCTGCGCCCTCAAACAGGCAGGGTTTACCGTCAACTGGATTGACACGGGCCGCTATGCGTTAAGCTCGATCAAGGCAGAGCCCCCAGATATTGTATTGCTGGATCTGGGTTTGCCAGACATGGATGGGCTGAGCGTACTCAAGGCCATTAAAGCTCTAGCCTTACCAATACAAATTCTGATATTGACCGCTCGCGACGGTATTGAATATAAGGTGGCAGGGCTTGATGGTGGCGCTGACGACTACCTCACCAAACCGTTTGCACGCGAGGAGTTACTCGCTCGCCTGCGTGTTCTTGAACGCCGCTTAACAGATGCCTCTACCGCCGAAATATCGATTGGCGATGTCTGCCTATACACCGATAAGCACCGGGCGACCCTTGCTGGCAATGAGCTATCGCTGTCACGTCGCGAATACATGCTGCTAAAGGCATTGATGGAAAGTGCGGGCATTATCCAAACTAAAGAGCGACTGGAAAGCCAGCTATACAGCTGGGGGGAGCAAATCGCCAGCAACGCCATTGAGGTTCATATTCACAACCTGAGAAAAAAACTATCAGGCTCTTTCATTAAAACGGTTCGCGGCGTGGGCTATCAGGTTGATAAACCATGACATCCATACGTATTTTTCTTGTGGTACTGTTGATGGCGGTAGTCACGCTGGGTAACTTTATGGCGGCACTTCGCGGTTACCGGCAGAGCCTAGACGAAGCTCAGCGAGTATTTGATGAGCAGCTAGAACATCATTTAAGCCTGCTAGATTATGCTTTGACACAAAATGGCTCAGTCAAACCGTTGCCCGAAACAATAAACCCGCGCATGGCCTTTCAAATTACTACCACAAACCAAGAAGTGCTAGCTCACTCTAGCAACGTACCCGCGCAAACCATCTTGACCGCCCAAGCCGGGTTTAGCACCCATAATATTGGAGGCCATCGCTGGCACTTACTTACCCGCCCATCGAGCCGGAATGGCGTATGGCTGACCGTCGGCGAACGGGATGACTTACGCTTTCGTGTGGCAGAAGGTATGGCGCTACAAGCGATTTACCCAATGCTACTGATTTTGCCCATAACGGGACTCATTATATGGTTCGTGGTGGGCCTCGGTCTGCGACCGATCGCGCGGCTAACAAGCCAGCTGAGTCAGCGAGAAGCGACTGATCTGGCGCCAATCGATACCGACGATATGCCACGAGAGCTAGAAGCGTTGACCCATGCCACCAATGCCTTACTGGCCCGTTTGGAGGCATCATTCGAGCGAGAAAAACGGTTCTCCGCCGACACTGCCCACGAGCTGCGTACGCCAATTGCCGCAATGCAAATGCACCTTGAGAACTTGATCGACGACTGGTACAACCGTGGCCAATGCGCAGACACTACGCTGGATTATTTAAGCCGCAGCGTCAAGCGTATGCACTATTTGATAGAGCAAATCCTGACGCTGAATCGCACCGCGCCGGACCTTTACACGGCTCGTTTTGAGCCGGTCGAGCTACAAGCTCTGGTACGAGAAGTGGTGGCCCTAAATAGCCCGGCTATCGCACAAAAGCGCCATAATGTATCTGTTGTCGGACGAGCAACTACCGTACACGGTGACGGCCCAGCGCTGCAAACACTCGTCTCAAACTTGCTGGGCAACGCCATTAAGTACACCCCAGCCGACGGGCACATTACTATAAACGTAAACAACGTTAATGACCGAGCAATTCTGGAAGTCTCAGACAGCGGCCCCGGCATTGCGTCCGAACAACGAATCCGAATTTTTGACCGGTTTTATCGTCTTGGCGGAGACCGGCACAGCTCTCAAACGGAGGGCGTCGGTCTAGGGCTATCCATTGTCAAGCAGATCGCGGAGCTGCACCATGCGACGATCCAACTACATGATTCTCACTTCGACACAGGGCTTACGGTGCAAGTAACACTACCTATTAACGCTCGTTGCGAGCATCGAGGGGTAACCACATGAGACGCTGCTTCGCTAAAAGCATCACATCGCTGGGAGTATTATTGACAGTGTGTAGCGGCGCACTTGCTGGCAAGCCACCAGAATTCACACTGGAAATTAGAGACCATTTGTTTTTGCCCTCAGAACTTGTGATTCCAAGAGACACTAAAATTAAACTAATAGTCATTAATAGTGACCCGACCCCAGAAGAGTTTGAGAGCTACGAGCTCAACCGTGAAAAAGTCATCATGGGTGGCAGCAAGGGTGTAGTGTTCATCGGCCCCTTAGAGCCAGGAACTTACCCGTTTTTTGGCGAATTCTACCCAAAGACGGCCCAGGGCCTCATCAGAGTGGAGCCTTAACTATGTTGCACTCCGTTATTATTGTCCTGCGCGAGGTCCTTGAGGCATCGATGCTCATCAGTTTACTGCTCGCGGCGAGCGCTCACGTTGGGATCACTCGCGCATGGATCTGGTTGGCACTTGCCTTTGGCTTGACAGGAGCGTGGTTACTTTCACGCTTCGGTTCGAGCATCAGCTCCCTATTTGATGGCATGGGCCAAGAAACCGTTAACGTCATGCTACTTGGCTTGGTCATCGTCAGCCTTCTAAGTAACTGCGGGTTACTCCTAAAGCATATATTAAACAGACATTTACTAAAGCGTCCTTGGTGGCTATTGTGGTGCTCATTGGCTACCAGCTGTGCATTGAGCCGAGAAGGGTCAGAAATATTTATTTACGTTATCGGCTTTATGCAGGCCGGTCCAGAAGGACACCCAATCATGACGGGAGCGGCAATTGGGCTCGGGGTGGGAACCAGCATTGGCGCGGTTTTATACTACCTGCTTCGACTGACACCACTGCGAATATTTTACGTTGTGGCACCGATACTCATTACGCTAGTCGCTGCCGGGCAAGCGGTTGAAGCCGCGCGGGAATTAATCCAAAGCGGATGGTTAGAATCAGGCAAAAGGCTATGGGATAGCTCCTGGATTATCGCCGAAGACTCAGTGCTCGGCCAACTGCTATACGCTGGATTTGGTTACGAGGCCACCCCCAGCGCCACGCAGCTTATATTTTTTTCTTTTACTATCGCAGTACCTCTTACGCTAGCCCTGTATTGGCGATGGCAAGCGGGCGTCAACCATGCTGTATAAATTTTGTCTTGGGGCCACGGCACTAGCCGTAAACTGCTCCGTTTCTCTGGTTCAGGCGGACGTTGGCCACGTCTATCACCCTCAAGTGGACTACCTCGAAAAGGAAGTGGAGTATCAACGCCTCTGGCGAGACGATGGGGTCGATTTGCAAAGTGCTAGCTTTAGTTACGCTTGGCACCCTCGCTGGTCAGGTGAACTTTACCTGGTAAAAGATTTACTCACTCACACGGGAGGAAAAATAAAAGCGTACGAGGCTGAAGTAAAATGGCAGCTTACGGAGCAAGGTGAATACTGGGCTGACTGGGGCCTACTGTTTGAAGCTGGCCGCAGCAGAGACATTTCGCGCTACGAGACTGCGGTAGGCCTGCTTTGGGAAAAAGACTTGCCAGGGCGCTGGATAGGCACCATCAATGGCTTTGTCGAGTACGAGTTTGGCTCCGATATTGAGAGTGAGTGGGAAACATCGTTAAGCGCGCAGCTACGGTACCGACAAAGCCCTGCTTTCGAGCCTGCTTTTGAGATCTATTTAGATGATCAAGATTATGCCGCTGGCCCTGTCTGGGTAGGCCAGCAACGCTTTAGCGGACGCCAGCAGCTAAGGTGGGAGCTAGGCGCGCTCTTGTCGTTAAATAGCGCCACACCCGACACCCAATTCAAACTCTCTTTAGAATGGGAATTCTAAATGTTTCATTCAGCGTAAAAGTTACTGTCTTTACACGAGAGAACCCGATTGACACGACATCTGACTACAATCAATGGAATACTTGCGCAATCACGGGTAGCACCGAGCCAGACTCATAGGTGGAAATTGCTGAATAGGGTATAAGCTCTCCAGCAAGACTCTTAAGGGTGAGATAGCTAACACAGTTAAGATGCCATAATCTCAGGATAAATCGCGAACACAATCCGCCCTGCTCGCCTAACGCGCTAAAAATACCTCTTTTAAGTCTAAATATAGGCCCTAAGGGCCTAAAAAGCGCCTATCAATTGCGTCAACCAAGCCCTACATGGGTTCCGTAACCGGCCCCGACATCGTATCATTAGCGCCTTTTCAGGTAGACCTTAAGGAACCACTATGATTACCCTGCACACCAACTACGGCGATATAACGTTAGAGCTGGATTTTGACAACGCGCCCAAAAGCGCCACCAACTTCAAGCAATACGCCGAAGACGGCTTTTACAATGGCACCATTTTTCACCGCGTCATAGACGGCTTTATGATCCAGGGAGGTGGCATGGATGAAAACATGGAGCAAAAAGAAACTCGCGCCAGCATTGAAAACGAAGCGGACAACGGTCTGAAAAACCTGGCCGGCACCGTGGCTATGGCTCGCACCAACGATCCACACAGCGCCAGCTCGCAATTTTTTATCAATGTTCAGGACAACGACTTTTTGAACCACTCGGGCAAAAATGCTCAAGGTTGGGGCTACTGCGTATTTGGCAAAGTGACCGACGGCATGGACGTAGTCAACAAAATCCGCACCGTTAAAACTGGCAGTAAAGGCTTTCATCAAGACGTACCGGTCGACACCATCTTGATCGAAAACGTCACAGTAAACGGCTAGATATGAGCACACTGTTCATATCAGACCTACACCTGCACACAGCCCAGCCGGCTGCCGTGCAGGCGTTTTATACCTTCTTGGCGGGCCGGGCACGCAGCGCCCAAGCGCTGTATATACTGGGCGATTTCTTTGACGCCTGGATCGGCGATGATGACGACGAGCCACTGGGGCACGAGGTCGCCGCCAAATTACGCGAGCTTGCCAACAGCGGCGTTGACATTTATTTGATGCCTGGCAACCGGGACTTTGTACTGGGCGATGTGTTTGCCGCCCGTGCGGGTGCCACCATGCTGACGGACCCAACCGTCATCGACCTGTACGGCCAAACCACGGTTTTGTTGCACGGTGACAGTTTATGCACCCGCGACCAAGCTTACATGGCCTTGCGTGCGCAATTGCGCTCACCCGAGTGGCAAGCGCAAGCGCTGGCACAGCCGCTACAAGTGCGCCGCGCGATGGCCGAGCAATTGCGGGCAAAAAGTAAAACCATGAACAGCTCAAAGCCCGAGGACATTATGGATGTTACCCCAGAGGCAGTGGTTGAGCTTTTACGGGAAAATAACGCCAGCTTAATGATTCACGGCCATACCCATCGGCCCGAGCGCCACCCCCTGACGGTAGATGAACAACCTGCCGAGCGTATTGTGCTGGGCGACTGGCACGACAATGCGTGGTGCTTAGTCGCCAACGAGGACGCTCTGACGCTTGAGCACTGGCCTATTTAAGTGGCAACAACTGACTAACGCTCACCGCTAAGCCACCTGTCATCCCCAACCTAACACTAGAGTTGGGGATTTTTTTGCCCTGTAAAAAATGCCTCGACGCTCGCCGACTCCCACATAGTGTCTTGATACCCCAGCTCCATCAGCTCGCTAATAAACGGGTTAGCAAACAACAAGTAGCTGGCAGCAGTCGCGCCGCCACTTTTGGTGGTCGCGCCAATAGCACGCAAAAAGAATCGTACACTGCGGGGCAAGTAGCGCACTTTGCGCCCGGCAATAGCATCAACCCCTTTACTGGGCGAGACAATCATATTGCGCACCGGTTTTAACCCGAGGTTTTGCTCGGCCCGAACCTCGGGGGGAATAAGCTCGAGCAGGTGATTAAGCCGCTCCATATGCTCGATATCATTCTCTAACGCATCGACAAACGCACTGTTAAGCAAATGCCCTACAATCTGCGCCATTGAGGGGGAGTGCCGCACCGGCATAACGGCTTTATTAAGGCCGCGACTAGGGCTGCGGTTACCACTGACCCCAATCACAAACAGCGAATCCGCCCCCAAGTGCAGCGCCGGACTAATGGGGGCCAGTTGCCGCAGCGCGCCATCGCCGTAATACTCTTGAGCAATACGCACGGTAGGAAAGATAGTTGGAATGGCCGAAGAGGCAAGTAAGTGCTCAAGCCGAATATCGGTGGGCACGCCAGCGCGACGAAACCGTTTCCAGCCAGCGAGCTCCTCTTGCCCCTGAAAAAAGCTCACCGAGCGGCCCGAGCTATAACCCATGGCGGTAATAGAAACCGCGTGTAGTTTGCTTGCCTCAATATTGCGCGCGATATTGGCAAAGTCTATTTTTTTGGCCAGTAAATCCCACAAAGGAGCGTTATCCAGCAAGCTTAACGGCCGCTGTCGGCCCACCCCCTCATTAAACAGCGAGAGAAAGATTCGCCCAAAGCCTTTGCCAAAGTCAGACCAACCGTGACGATACACATCGCCAATGGATAAGCCCTGCCAAATCTCGGCAAGCTCGGTCACCGACTCGCGAAAGTTACCCGGGTGGGCCGCCAGGGCAATGGCATTAATAGCGCCGGCGGAGGTGCCGCAAATAACGGGGAAAGGGTTAACGGTGTCGGCGGGCAGTATCTCGGCAAGCGCCTGCAACACCCCCACCTGATACGCGGCGCGTGCGCCACCGCCGGACAAAATAAGTGCCGTGCGACTCATACGGCACTCATCGGTTTAAAAGAAAACGTTACGTCACTAAACGCATTAAGAGCCACATGCAAAAAAATCAAATCTACCATTGTGTTATTACATCAGTGCCTGTGCTGCGATTTGTATTTCTTGGTGGCAAGCAATACGTTTATTGATTGAGGGCGGTTACGCTAGATAACTATTTCAGCTCGCGACGCAGCACTTTACCCACATTCGTCTTGGGCAGCTCATCACGAAACTCAACCGAGCTCGGAACCTTATACGCGGTTAGCGATTGCCGCGCAAACTCCCGCACCTGTTTTTCAGTTAACGCCGAATTAGTGCTGACCACAAAAGCTTTCACCAGTTCTCCGCTTTCTTCGTCTTCCATGCCGACAACTGCCGCTTCGATAATATCTGGATGCTCAGCCAACGCGTCTTCAACCTCGTTAGGAAAGACTTTAAAGCCCGAGACGTTAATCATATCTTTTTTGCGATCGACAATTTTGACGTAACCGTCGGCGTCAATAGTCGCGATATCGCCGGTTTTAAACCAGCCCTGTGCATCAATAGCTTCGGCGGTCGCATCGGAGCGCTGCCAGTACCCTTTCATCACCTGCGGCCCTTTGACACACAGCTCACCGGCCTCACCGACGGGTAGCTCGCTGCCCTCTTCGTCGATCACTTTAACCTGAGTTTGCGGCACGGGCAGCCCCACCGTCCCCAAACGAATACCGTAGCGCGGGTTAATACAAACCACCGGCGAGGTTTCGGTAAGACCGTAGCCCTCACACACAGGCGTGCCGGTTACCTCCTCCCACTGTTTGGCAGCGTGATGGGTTAACGCCATACCACCGGACGACGACAAACGCATATGGCTAAAATCCAATGCGCGAAAATCCTCGTTGCGGCACAGAGCATTAAACAGGGTGTTAAGCCCCACAAAACACGTAAAAGGCACCCCCTTTAGCGCTTTAGCAAAACCCGGAATATCCCGCGGATTAGGAATCAGAAGATTCTCATTACCCAGCGAAAAGGCGCACATGCAGTGAATGGTGTAGGCGTAAATATGATAAAGCGGTAATGGTGCAATAAAAATGTCTTGGTTTTTACGAAACACATCGCCCATCTGCTGATTGACCTGCAGCATATTAGCCACGAGGTTGTGGTGAGTCAGCATCGCGCCTTTCGCGACCCCGGTCGTGCCGCCGGTGTACTGCAAAATAGCGACGTCTTCTGGGGTGGCATGGTGGGGCTGAACCTCGGCCTTAGTTGCCTTCATCACCGACTTAAAGGAGCGGCTCGAGGCAAAACTAAACGCCGGCACCAGCTTTTTAATGTACTTAACGACCGAGTTAATCAACAACGATTTAAGCGGCGGGTGTAAATCGGCAAGCTCGGTAACAATCACCTCTTCTACATCGGTCTCGGCCACCACATCCGCCGCCGCACTGGCCACGTTTGCCAACACCACCAGCGCCCGAGCGCCCGAATCCGTTAGTTGGTGTTTTAACTCCGAGGAGGTATACAACGGGTTGGTGTTAACCACAATCATACCGGCGCGCAACGCACCAAACACAACCACAGGGTACTGCAGCACATTAGGCAACTGGACGGCGATGCGATCACCGGGCTTTAAATTGGTTTTTTGTTGCAAGAAGGCCGCAAAGCGACCGGATAAATGCTCGACCTCGCGAAAGGTCAACGTATGACCCAGACAAGTAAATGCCGGACTGTCGGCAAACTGACTACAGGTTTCGGTGAACACCTCCACCACGGTGCGATTACAATCTAATGTCATACCGCCTAACTCCCAGTTTTTGTTATCGGGCCTCCAACGATCATACCTGATGCCCCTCCCCGATTATAGACCAACCGGATCAGCCGGGGGGAGCCAAAAACAGAGCCGCCACCTCAGTGGCCAACACCGCGGTTAACCCCCAAATGTTTTTGCCCTCATGGAGGTAAGCGGGCAATTGGTATCGCACCCCATGCCGCTCGATGGTACCGAGCCGGTCCGCCTGAGCGGCTTGAAACAGTGTTAAAGGCGCATGAAAAATCGAGCTTAACTCGCTGGGGTCGGCCACTAACGCAGCGCCCGGCGCAATTTGTGCCACCACCGCTGTTACCCGGACGCCAGCGAGAGTATGGCGGGCCGGTAAGGCGCCCAGCAGAGCCACCCGATCGGGGCTTAAGCGAGTTTCTTCATGGGCCTCACGCAGCGCGGTATCGATAAGATCGCGGTCAACAGGCTCAAATTTACCGCCGGGAAACGCCACTTCGGAAGGATGGCTCCATAAATGCGCCGCGCGCTCGGTAAGTATGACCTCTACCGTCTCGGACCGTTCGACAAGACCAATCAGTACCGCCGCCTCACCGCGACTCGGGCGATATTGGCGCAATTCATCTAAGGAGTGAAGTTGGCGTGCGAGCGCACGCCAACGATGTTTAGACATCGGCGAGCGGCCAGATATCATAGGCGGGTTCTTCAAAGGGGTGAGCGGCGATCAAGGCCTGCTTTGCGGCGCGAATATGTGCGGCGCTGCAGACCAACTCGACTCGCCACTCGGGCTCGCGACTGAGTTGGCCCTGCTCACCGGTAAACGGCTGGCTGCCAGAAAGAGGCCGAAACTGCCCCTCACCAAGGGTTTGCCAGCAACATTGATCGTAGTCACCAATTTTACCGGCACCGGCGGCAAACACCGCGTGTTTAACCGCCTCTAGGTGTGACTCCGGTACAAAAAACACAAACTTGTACATAGGTATTTACAACGCTGGATGGACGCAATTATCGGCATTCGTTACCTGCTGCCCATCCCGCGTTTTCCACTCTTTCTTAGATGACTCGCACGGTGATTACGTGCTCGACGGCTTTAATAGCGGCGACCACATCGTCGGCCGGTGCTTGCTCAACATCGATAATGTTGTAGGCAATGTCACCACGGCTTTTGTTCACCATATCCACCACGTTGACGCTATTGTCAGCTAACACCGACAGCACATGGCCCAGCACGCCCGAGACGTTATCGTTGCAAAAGGTAATACGCGCGCCCGGCCCCGAGCGCTCCATTTGCACCGCCGGGAAGTTGACCGAGTTTCTGATGTTGCCATTTTCCAGGTAATCCATCAGTTGATCGGCACCCATAATGGCGCAGTTCTCTTCGGCCTCGGCGGTGCTGGCACCGATGTGCGGCATGGCGTATACATCATCGCGGCCCAGCAAGATGGGCTCGGGGAAATCGCAAATGTACATGCGCAGTTTTTTCGCATCCAGGCTCTGCACCACAGCTGCGGCATCGACAATGGCCTCGCGGGCAAAGTTAAGCAGCACCGCGCCTTCTTTCACCGATTTAAGCGACTCTTCGTTAATTAGATGATGGGTCGCCTCGATCGCCGGTACATGTAGCGTCACGTAATCGCAGCGCGCCAACAACGACTGTAAGTTCTCAGCCCTGGCTACTTGGCTCGGCAAGCGCCATGCGGCCTCGACCGACAGAGCCGGATCGTAGCCGATTACTTTCATGCCTAATGCCAGCGCGGTATCGGCAATCAGTGAGCCAATTGCGCCCAAGCCGACAATCCCCAAGGTTTTACCGGTAAGCTCGCTGCCGGCAAAGTTGGATTTTTGCTTTTCCATCAAGGCGCTCATTTCGGCGGCATCGGTCATTTCCGTGAGCGATTGGGCCCAGTTCATACCGGGAATAATACCGCGCGAGCCAAGCAACATACCGGACAACACCAGCTCTTTTACCGCATTGGCGTTAGCGCCTGGGGCGTTAAATACTACCACCCCTTTTTTGCTGTACTCGGCAACCGGCACATTATTAGTACCAGCACCGGCGCGCGCCACGGCTTTTACAGACTCGGGCAGCGCTTCGTCGTGCAACTTATGGCTGCGCAAAATATAACCATCGGGCGAATTAATATCGCTGGCGACTTCGTACTTAGAGCGGTCGAAACGGTCTAAGCCTTTGACTGAAATTTTGTTGTAGGTTTTGATCTTGTACATAGCTATTTCCAATGTCTAGGAATGAGACATTTAAGGGCGCGGCCGACCGCGCCCTGTGAGGTTTGTTTGTGCTTAAGGCAGTTTAGGCGCTGATAACTTGCTTATAGCCCCACTCAAGCCACGGCATCAAAGCCTTAAGATCGGCCGCCTCGACGGTGGCACCACACCAAATTCGCAGCCCAGGAGGCGCATCGCGATAAGCGCCGATGTCGTAAGCAACGCCTTCTTTATCTAACAGCTTAACCAGCGCTTTGACTTGATCTTCGGTCGCGTCGAGCTTAAAGCACACGCTAGTGTTAGAGCGGGTGGCTTTATCGGCGGCCAAGAATTCGATCCAATCGTTGGCGGCGACAAACTCTTCTAATACCGCTAAGTTTGCTTCGCTGCGAGCGATGGCCGCTTTGGTGCCGCCGATGGACTCAACCCAATCCAGCGCATCCAGGTAATCGGCCACGCACAACATAGAGGGCGTGTTGATGGTCGCGCCTTCAAAAATACCTTCAATCAGCTTGCCGCCCTTGGTCATACGGAACAGCTTAGGCATAGGCCAGGGCGGTGTATAAGTCTCTAACCGCTCAACTGCACGGGGCCCCAAAATCAGCACACCGTGAGCGCCCTCACCGCCCAGCACTTTCTGCCAGCTAAAGGTGATAACGTCGAGCTTCTCCCAAGGCAGCTCCATGGCAAACACCGCCGAGGTGGCATCGCAAATGGTCAAGCCTTCACGGTCGTCGGCAATCCAGTCACCGTTGGGCACTTTTACGCCCGAGGTGGTGCCGTTCCAGGTAAAAATCACATCGTGATCAAAATTGGGCTTGGTCAAATCTGGCAGCTCGCCGTAATCGGCCTCAAGCGCCGTGACATTGTCCAGCTTAAGCTGCTTAGTCACATCGGTGAGCCAGCCTTTACCAAACGACTCCCACTGCATTACATCCACCGGGCGCTGACCCAGCATCGACCACATGGCCATCTCAACGGCACCAGTATCAGAGCCGGCGACAATGCCCACGCGATAGCCCTCGGGCAACCCCAGCATTTTAGCGGTCTGCTCACACGCACGGCCGAGCGCCGCTTTGCCCAAGCTTGAGCGGTGTGAGCGACCTAACGTTGCAAGGTCTAGCTGGTTAACGTCGTAGCCCGGACGTTTGCTGCAGGGGCCAGATGAGAAGTTAGGGTTTTGCGGTTTCACCGATGGTTGCATAGCAATCCTCTGAGTTCAGTCGGGATGATAGGCGCACACCCACCTATGGCAAGCTCCCTGTGCGGGAATGTCATCTGGGCATGTGTATGAAAATTGGGCGCTGATTATGCCAGTTAGCGCGCATGCGGTCTATGGGGGCAGTAACAGACATCTCCACCCGGCAGGTTAACCGTAGTGCCACCAGCAAGAGATACTTCATGGCGCTGCAACGTGTATTCACAGGCCATATTTACGCTATAGTAACGTCATGCGTTCACGACATCTTGCAATCGCCTTATTTATGGTCTCCAGTGCCCTATTGATATTGGGCCTCACCCTTGTTGCTGAAAACATTAATCCAGCACTGCAATATCAACGCTCTGCCATCGGCCAGTGGCATATTTGGCGCCTGCTAACCGCTCACGTGGTGCACCTTAACCTGATACATGCGCTGCTTAACCTAGCGGGGCTTTGGCTCATTATTTTTTGGGTTGGAATCGAGCGCAGCCGGCGCTCTTGGATAACAGCCGGCGTTTTAATCGCCCTGAGCATTTCCCTCGCAATGTATATTTGGCAGCCCAACATTAGCTACTATGTCGGGTTATCGGGAGTGCTGCATGGCTTATTAGTATTTGGACTCGCACCACTGTGCGCGCAAAACCAACCGGCAGGCTGGGCGGGGATTATCGCCATTATTATTAAACTCTGTTACGAGCAGATTATTCCCAGCGGCAATAGTGCTACCGAGGTATTAATTGCCGGGCCAGTAGTTTCCATCGCGCATGTTTACGGGGCCTTAAGCGGTGCCGTGTTAGCGTTTTTATGGGCTTTAGGCAGCAAATTCAAACGTCACGCTAACGACCTTTGACCCGCGCTTTAACGTGGGGCTGAACAGGACCTTCCCTAAACCATAAGTTGCAGGCCCATTTCTCGCCGCGCTGCACGGGTAAGCCCCCGTGCAAGCTATGCGGATGCCTTTTATTAGAACCTGGGTAACAATTGTAAAACATTACCATTCGGCCGCGCCGCGCTGCGCTGCGACGTCAAGCCCTAGCGCCGGAAACCCAGTGGCCCCACCTGTGTCGACATCATTAAGATACAACAGGCAAGTCACCAAACGCTGACCACCCTTTTTCATGCAGCGCTGGCCGCGCTCGGTTTCAGGGTCCCATGCATCAAAATGTGCTGCGTACTCTTGGGTCGGCTCGTAGTGAATCATTTGCAGTGATTCGGCATGGCTCAGTGGAATTCCCACCAATTTACTCACCCGTACCGATAACCCGGATACCACTCGATTAGCATGATGTTTAATCCAGCAATTGCGACCACTGCGGCCGGCACTCGCGACACCACCTGCGGCACCGCTGACCAACGCCTGCTTAAACTGAGCGCGCGCCATGACTTTTAAGGTGTCGATCTCCAGACTCGATAAATAGTCGTCAAATAGCGCAACATAAGGCTCTTGATTGACCACTACGGCCGTTGGGTGCTCTTTAGGTAAGGGTAGCGTCACGACTCAATAGCCTTAATGATATTTTTACTTATTATGATTTGATATCACATTAATTCGCCAATATGCGCCATAGAAAAACCGCGGTATTGCAAAAAGCGCATCCGCTTGGCTTTATCTTTGTAATCTTGCACAGGGTGCGGAAATTTACGGCTGAGAATCTCCTCCGCCAAACTTACCCAATCGGTTTCATTCTCCGCCAAGGCATCGGCAATCACCGTACTGGCTACCCCTTTTTGCTGCAGCTCCCGGCTAATCCGCTCAGGACCACGCCCTTTACCAATGCTGCTGCGCACAAACATCCCAGCAAAGCGTTCATCGTTTAAATAACCAAGCTCACTCACCCACGCGATTGTCTCTTCCGTGCGCTGAGGGTCGGAAAACTTATGTAGCAGCTTGTGTCGCAACTCGTAGCACGAGTGCTCACGCCGGGCCAACGAACCCAACGCGCTATTGCGCATCTTGGTTGTCAGTTGCTCTGGCGTTATATCAGTATTCACATCGCGCCCCTGATGTTCGCTCACCGTATTTTCTACACAATGACACTCGGCAATACATAACAGTAAACACAAAAAAGCCGCACTAAATGCGGCTTTTTTAAACAGTACTGACGGTTAGGCTTCTTGCTCCTGCTCTTTTTCGACGACCTCGCCTTCAACAGGTTTTTCGGCTGTGCCTAGCATCTCAGCGCGCACTCGGCCCTCAAGCTCTTTGGCCACATCGGGGTTCTCCTGTAAAAACTTAACCACATTGTTTTTACCCTGGCCAATTTTATCACCGTTGTAGCTATACCAAGAGCCGGCTTTATCCACCATGCCCAGCTTAACACCACAGTCGATAACCTCGCCCAAACGGTTAATACCCTGACCGTACAGAATCTGAAACTCGGCCTGCTTAAACGGCGGCGCCACTTTGTTTTTAACCACCTTAACGCGAGTTTCCGAACCGGTAACTTCATCGCCATCTTTTACCGAGCCAATCCGGCGGATATCAAGACGTACTGATGAGTAAAATTTAAGCGCGTTGCCGCCGGTCGTGGTCTCGGGGCTACCGAACATAACACCGATTTTCATACGAATTTGGTTAATAAAAATCACCAAACAATTGGCGTTTTTAATATTACCGGTGATTTTACGCAACGCTTGCGACATCAAGCGCGCCTGCAAGCCAACGTGATGATCACCCATCTCGCCTTCAATTTCGGCCTTGGGCGTTAGTGCCGCCACCGAATCAACTACCAGTACATCAACGGCGCCCGAGCGCACCAGCATATCGGACACTTCCAAGGCCTGCTCGCCGGTATCGGGCTGCGAAATAATCAGCTCATCGACTTTTACACCGAGTTTCTCGGCGTAAATTGGGTCTAGGGCGTGCTCGGCATCAATAAAGGCGCAGTTACCGCCAGCACGTTGCGCCTCGGCAATTACTTGCAGCGTTAAGGTGGTTTTACCGGACGATTCGGGGCCGTAAATTTCGACAATTCGCCCTTTAGGCAGACCGCCAATACCCAGTGCCACATCTAGGCCGAGAGAACCAGTAGAAATAGCGGGAATCGCCACATGCTCACGGTCACCCATGCGCATCACGGTACCTTTACCAAACTGACGTTCGATCTGACTCAAAGCCGCTTGTAGCGCCTTCTCTTTATTCGCATCCATATGACACACCTCAACGTTAAATTCAAAATTCGCGTATCGCCTGTTATCGTTGTGACCCACATTTAAAGCGCTGGGTTCATTGTCAGGCTATGCTAGCGAGCATACAGTAAAAGCCTGTATAAGAAAACAGTACTATTGATTTATACAGTAGTATTTACACTTTCGCCAACCTCACCAGCTCACGCAGCGCGGTTACACAGGCCTGATGTCGCACCTGAGCCCGATCCCCTTGGTAAACATAGCACTCTGAGACAATTGCGCCCGTCGCATCAGCCCAGGCAAACCATACCGTGCCCACAGGTTTATCTCGCGTGCCGCCATCGGGCCCGGCAACACCGCTGACAGCTACCGCCAACTGGGCACCGCTGGCCGCCTGCGCGCCCGCCACCATTTGCTCGACCACGACACGACTAACAGCGCCCTCTTGCACAAGAACGTCCTCTTTAACCCCCAGCAAACGCGCTTTCGCGCTGTTAGCGTAGGTCACAAACCCCACCTCAAACCACTGCGAGCTGCCCGCCACAGCGGTAATCGCACTGGCCACGCCGCCGCCCGTGCACGACTCAGCGGTGCTTACCCGCCAACCGCGCTCGGCCAAATGCGCGCCTAACTCAGCGGCCAAATGTTGCAGCGTCGCATCCGCTTTAGCCTCAGACATAATGACTCCTTTACGGTAAACCCTCAGCGGCTACCGACTAATCAACGGTTAATGGTGGCCTAAGGTATTCCGGGCCTTCATTCAGTGCAAGTCCATTATGATTACCGTAAAATGCGCAGCTACTGTTTTTGCTCACCCAAAACTGCACGGAATATTATGCCCGCAAAATCTGACGCCACCGCTCACACCCCTATGATGCAGCAGTACCTTAAAATTAAGGCCGAACACCCCAACGAACTGGTGTTTTACCGTATGGGCGATTTTTACGAGTTGTTTTTTGACGACGCAAAAAAAGCCTCGGAGTTGCTGGATGTGACCTTGACCGCGCGGGGCAAATCCGGCGGCGAGCCTATACCTATGGCAGGGGTGCCCTATCACGCCGCCGAAGGTTATCTGGCGCGCTTAGTGCGCGCGGGCGTATCGGTCGCCATTTGCGAGCAAATTGGC
The DNA here is from genome assembly GCF_963972205.1 of uncultured Gilvimarinus sp. NCBI lineage: Bacteria > Pseudomonadati > Pseudomonadota > Gammaproteobacteria > Cellvibrionales > Cellvibrionaceae > Gilvimarinus > uncultured Gilvimarinus sp. The sequence continues at coordinate 102,627 of NZ_CAXAUC010000003.1, forward strand.
GATCCGGCAACCAGCAAAGGGCCGGTCGAGCGCAAAGTGATGCGCGTGGTAACACCCGGCACCGTCAGCGACGAAGCACTAATGGACGAGCGCCGCGACAACTTGCTGGTAGCGCTGCACCGCAATAATGACACTTACGGCATTGCCTCACTCGACATGGCCAGTGGCCGTTTTTTGGTGCTCCAGGTAGACGGCCTTGATGCCGCCGCTGGCGAGTTGCAGCGTTTAAGCCCCGCCGAGCTATTGATCAGTGATGACTTAGAGTTACCCGAGCTGACCGAGAATCGCAAAGGCGTGCGCCGCCGAGGCCCCTGGGAATTTGAGCTAGAAACCGCCGAGCGGCTGCTGACCCGCCAGTTTGGCACGCAGGATTTATCGGGCTTTGGCTGCGACCATTTAGACAGCGCCATCGCCGCCGCCGGCTGTCTACTGGGTTACGCGCGTGAAACCCAGCGCACGGATTTACCCCATGTTCGCGGCTTGGCCTACGAAAATCGCGATGAAGCCGTCGCCCTAGATGCCGCCACGCGGCGCAACTTAGAAATCGATCTAAATTTGACCGGCGGCGACGAAAACACTTTATTTGCCGTACTTAACCACACCGCTACCGCCATGGGCGCACGCTTGCTGCGGCGCTGGTTGAATCGCCCGTTGCGAGATATGCACACATTAGTCGAACGCCAAGAAGCGCTCAGTGTATTAACCGACAACTACAAGTTTGAACCGGTGCGCGAGCTGCTTAAGCGCATTGGCGATATGGAGCGCATTTTAGGCCGGCTGGCACTGCGCTCCTCGCGGCCGCGGGACTTGTCTCGGCTAGGCGCATCGCTGGCCTGCTATCCCGAGCTACAAGCCGCGCTTAAATCCTGCGAGTCGCCACGATTGCTTGAGCTGTCGCAACTGATCGCGACATTCCCAGAGCTGGTCGATCTGCTGCAACGCGCGATTGTCGAAAACCCACCGGTGGTGATTCGCGACGGCGGCGTCATCGCCGAAGGCTACGACAGTGAGCTGGACGAGTTGCGCAACATCAGCAATAACGCCGGACAATATTTGGTCGACCTGGAAACCCGCGAGCGCGAGCGCACCGGTATTAACACCCTTAAAGTGGGCTACAACCGGGTGCACGGTTATTACATTGAGCTAAGCCGTGCGCAATCGGCTGGCGCACCGGCCGATTATATTCGCCGGCAAACGTTAAAAAATGCCGAGCGTTTTATCACCCCCGAGCTCAAAGAGTTTGAAGACAAAGCTCTTTCGGCCAAGAGCCGAGCCCTCAGCCGCGAGAAAGCGCTGTACGATGAGCTGATCGAAAAACTCAATGTGCACTTGATTGCGCTGCAAGATTCCGCCGGCGGCGTCGCCGAGTTAGACGTACTCACCAACTTTGCCGAGCGCGCAATTAACTTAGAACTGTGCCGACCGGAGCTGGTGCACACGCCGGGGCTCGACATTAAAGATGGCCGGCACCTAGTGGTGGAGCAGGTATTAGACGGGCCGTTTGTCCCCAACGATTTAGACTTTAACGACGAGCGCCGCATGCTGATTGTCACCGGCCCCAACATGGGCGGTAAATCGACCTACATGCGTCAGGCAGCGCTTATTACGCTGCTCGCCCACGTGGGCAGTTTTGTCCCTGCAGCTAAAGCACAAATCGGCTTAGTCGATCGGATCTTTACCCGCATTGGCTCGTCCGACGATCTGGCCGGTGGCCGCTCGACTTTTATGGTTGAGATGACCGAAACCGCCAATATTTTGCACAATGCCACCGACCGCAGCCTGGTATTAATGGATGAGATTGGCCGCGGCACCAGCACCTTTGATGGTTTGGCACTGGCCTGGGCTTGCGCCCGCCATTTGGCCGAAAACGTACGCGCCTTCACGCTATTTGCCACCCACTATTTTGAGCTGACCGAGCTACCCGAAAGTCTGCCGCATATTGCCAACGTGCACCTTAACGCCACCGAGCACAAAGACAATATTGTATTTTTGCACAAAGTGCAGGAGGGACCAGCGAGTAAAAGCTACGGGATTCAAGTTGCCAAGCTAGCCGGCATCCCCACCGCCGTGCTGCAGCGCGCCGCCGAGCAATTGACGCTGCTCGAGAACAACGAGCGCCCGACCTCGGTAGCGACAAGTGCACCTAGCCCGTCGCCGTTACAACCCAGCCTGTTTGACGCCCCCAGCAACCCTGCCATTGAAGCGCTGGGCGAGATCGACCCAGATGAGCTAACCCCGCGACAAGCACTAGAGGCTTTGTATCGCTTAAAACAGCTGAATTCATGACAATTGATCTACCAAAAACTGAGAATGCTGGTAAAATGCCCCCCTTTACGCACCAAGCACCTGTAATCGTGGAGTCTGCACAATGACATTCGTAGTTGGGGATAACTGCATTAAATGTAAACACACCGACTGTGTCGAGGTTTGTCCGGTCGATTGTTTTTACGAGGGGCCCAACTTTTTGGTTATTCACCCAGATGAGTGTATCGATTGCGCTCTGTGTGAGCCAGAGTGTCCGGTAGACGCTATTTACTCAGAAGATGAGTTGCCCGAAGAGCAAGAGGTTTATCTGGAGCTGAACGCCGAGTTATCTGAGGTATGGCCCAATATTACCGAGAAGAAAGACGCTCCGGCCGATGCCGAAGAGTGGGATGGCGTCGAAGGCAAACTGCAATACCTAGAGCGCTAATACCTCAGCCGTGTTATTGGCCTACAAAAAATCCAGAATTTCAGTGAAATTCTGGATTTTTTTATGCCTGTAAATCTCACACTGATAGCTAGACTAAGACGCTCTCAAGTTTCTACTGTCGCTCATAGCCCCTTATTGACTAAGCAGTCACTCGCTCAACCAAGCCATCAAAGTTTTCGTGCTTAGCACACGTCACCACTCAGGCCTGAGCGCCGCCCCCTCCGTACAAGCGGCACCATCAGAAAATCAAGTATAAAAACCGATTTTATATTTACAAAAACATCGCAGTCCGATAGGGTTTCAATACTCTTGACCATAAAAACGATAACAGGAAAGCCTTATGGGTATTGCGCGGTTAATCGTCGTTCACATGCTAGCGGCCACTCTCACCAGCTGCGGCGGAGGGGGCGGCGCTAGCGATTCTGTTACAAACGCCAGTAGCACCCCGGCGCGCAGCTCCAGCTCTGCGGCAAACAGCGACACAGTTTCTAGTGCGATTAGCTCGTCATCCATAAGCAGTAGCCTTGCGTCTAGCGCCTTCTCGTCCGCTAGCGCAGCGGGCGAGTTAACGGCGCGCGGTTGCGGCGTTGACACCACAGTGAAGCCATCAACCGAATCCTTGCCAGTCGTCAAATGCATTGTTGTTGACCAATTCGGCTATTTACCTAATTCCAGTAAAACGGCGGTGCTGCGCCGCCCCGAGCAAGGTTTTGACGCCGGTATCGAGTATACCCCGGGCGCAAGCTATCAAGTGGTCAATATAGCCAGTGGTGAAATCGTGTTTACGGGCTCCCCCGTCGTGTGGGGCGATGGCGAGGTAAACACCACCTCAGGCGATAAAGTCTGGTGGCTGGACTTTAGTAGCGTACGCGAGCCCGGCGACTATGTAATAGTCGATGCGGACAACCATTTGCGCTCAGCCGAATTTCGTATTGGCAGCGATGTTTACCGTCCCGTACTCATTCAAGCCGTGCGCACCTTCTTTTACCAGCGCGCCGGTTTTGCCAAACGCACACCCTTCGCCGAGGCGGCCTGGGCCGACGAGGCCAGCCATATGAAACCGGGGCAAGATACCGAGGCGCGTTTGTATAACGCTACCGATGATGCCAGTACCGAGCGGGATTTAAGCGGCGGTTGGTATGATGCCGGCGATTATAATAAATACACCAGCTGGCACGCGGGTTATTTGCTCAGCCTAATGGAAACCTACAATGATCGCCCGGCCATTTGGAGCGATGATTTCAACCTGCCCGAATCCGGCAATGGCATCCCCGATTTAGTCGATGAAATAAAATGGGGCATGGATTGGCTGGTTAAAATGCAAGAAAGCGATGGCTCAGTACTCTCGGTGATGGGATTAGATCACGGCAGCCCACCCTCCAGCGCCGATGGTCCCAGCGTCTATGGTCCGGCGACCACCAACGCCTCACTGGCCGCAGCGGCGGCCTTTGCCTTCGGCGCCGAGCTATTTACCCAATTTGATGATGATACGCTAAAGACCTACGCCAGCCATTTACAGCAGCGGGCGATCGATGCCTGGCGCTGGGCGGATGCCAACCCCTCAGTGACATTCCGTAACTCAGATAATGGTGTAGCCGCCGGCGAGCAAGAGGTGGATAACAGTGGCCGCAAGGACAAAAAGCTCGCGGCGGCTATTTACTTATTTGCGACAACCGGCGATAGCACTTATCGCGATTATGTTGACGCCAACCGGCCCGACATTTACTGGGTGTCACCATGGAACGAAGAACTGTTGCACGCATTACTGGTGTACGCACGCTTACCCAATGCCACGAGCTCGGTCGCTGACACCCTGAACCAACAATATCAGCAATCGATGCAAGGGGCGGAAAACTGGAGCGACATCCACAACCAGACAGACGCCTACCGGGCATTTATCGGCGATGGCAATTTTACTTGGGGCAGCAGCCGTACCATGGCCGTGAAAGGGGCAACCTTTTATAGATTGCAAAAATTTGCCATTGCATCGGCCTCTGACAACGCTATTGACGACGTCGCTTTGGATTACTTGCACTACCTACACGGTGTAAACCCCATGGGGAAAGTCTATTTGTCCAATATGGGGGCATATGGAGCCGAAGACTCAGTCGATAGTTTTTACCACAGCTGGTTTACCGACGGCAGCGCCGATTGGGATTCAGTCACTGAATCGAATTATGGGCCGGCGCCGGGCTTTGTGGTCGGCGGTGCCAACCCGCAATACAATTGGGATGCATGCTGCCCCACCAGTTGCGGCGGCTCGGGCAACAACGCCCGCTGTGGCATGGCGCCACTATCGCCGCCCCACAATCAACCACCCATGAAGTCTTACGCCGATTTTAACACCGGCTGGCCGGTTAACTCTTGGCAGGTAACGGAAAATTCCAACGGCTATCAAGTCGCTTATATTCGCCTGCTATCAAAATTTGTCGAATGATGGCGCTCTTTAACCGTCTGCGACAGGAAGCCTAGGGAAGGGATATAAAATCGTTGGTAGTGTTGCACAGCGCAACACCTTAAAAGAACGCGCAATTCACTGTAAAACTGCCAGCCCCGCTTTGGCCGAGAGCAGGCAGATCCAATGTGAGCTAACACCTACATGTAAAGGCTAGGCTCACTACACGCCAAACAGGTTTTCGCTGCTGAGGCCTTGCGTCTCCATAATATCGCGCAATCGGCGCAGCGCTTCGACTTGTATTTGCCGTACTCGCTCGCGGGTTAACCCAATCGCCCGGCCAACTTCTTCCAGTGTGCTGATTTCGTGGCCACGCAAACCAAACCGACGGGCCAAGACCTCGCGTTGTTTCTCACTCAATTCATCCAGCCATAAATCCAGACTATCATTGATATCGCTGTTCTGGGTTAAAATTGCGGGGTTGGATTCTCGCTGATCGGTGATGGTATCGACCACGGTGCGATCGGAAGAACTACCAATAGGTGTATCAACCGACGTTACCCGCTCGTTTAAACCCAGCATGCGCTCAACATCACTTACCGGCTTTTCTAGCATTTTGGCAATTTCATCGGCTGAGGGCTCGTGGTCGAGTTTTTGCGTCAGCTCGCGGGCCGCACGCAAGTAAACGTTCAGCTCTTTCACTACATGGATCGGCAAACGAATAGTGCGGGTCTGATTCATAATCGCCCGCTCAATGGTTTGACGAATCCACCAAGTGGCATAGGTTGAGAAACGAAACCCACGCTCTGGATCAAACTTCTCTACCGCGCGAATCAAACCCAGGTTGCCCTCTTCTATTAAGTCCAAGAGCGCCAGGCCTCGATTGACATAGCGGCGAGAGATTTTCACCACTAAGCGCAAATTGCTTTCTATCATTCGCTTGCGCGAGGCCTCGCAGCCGCGCAGCGATTTGCGCGAAAAGTACACTTCCTCCTCGGCGCTCAGTAGCGGCGAAAAACCTATTTCATTTAAATATATTTGGGTCGCGTCAAGCGAGGAGGAGTCATTGGAGAATCGATCAGGTGAGAGTTTTCGAGCTTTCGCGAGTGTGCGCTTGGGCTCATCTTCAAGTGTAATTTCAGTAACGTCGCCATCCTCGGCGTGAGCAAGGATATGTTCGTTGCGGCTGGCTGTGCTTATTTCCCTATTTTGTACTGGCATGCTAGGCCCCCTTCAGGATCCATACCGGAGTTTGTCGCCACACTTCCGGCTGACAATCTTTCCAACAGTACCACTTTGCCACAACCGTGTGGCTCACACTCAGGACTAGCGCGACTACATATTAAACATTTTTAGGCGTAAGACGTAAATCCATTAACGCTTAGGCAAATACGTTAGCGGATTAACCGGCTTACCATCGCGCCTTATCTCAAAATGCAATTTCTCTTTATCGGTACCGCTGGAACCTAATTTAGCAATTTGCTGACCGACTTTTACGCTGTCTCCCTCGCGTACTAAAAGTGCCTGATTATGAGCATAGGCACTCAGGAAGGTTTCGTTGTGCTTGACGATCACCAACTTACCGTACCCGCGCAAACCGGTGCCTGCGTAAACAACTCGCCCCGCTCCGGCTGCCATCACAGAGTCCCCTACTTTACCGCCAATATCAATACCTTTGTTTAACCCGCTCGAACTACTAAAGCCACCGATCACCGGCCCTTTGGCGGGCCAGCGCCATTGCACGGGGCCACTTATTAACGGCGGCGGGTTGGCGTTAGTAGCGGCAGGTGTTTTATTTTCAGAACGTGGCGCCCGCTCGACTTGGGGTGTCGGCGCGCTATTCACCGTTGTGCCCACCGTGGCTTTGGGCCCTTGAGCCACCACGGTGGTGTTATTACGGGTAGCGACAGGGCGCCGGGTCTCGGCGGCAATCGACGGCGGGGGGCGACGCTTAGAGGCGTCATCGATATCCAGCCGCAACTGTTGCGACTTATAGATCGTATAGGGCGGGCCAATCCCGTTGTGACGGGCGAGCGAACGAAAATCTAAACCGTAGCGCCACGCAATCGAATAGAGCGTTTCACCGGAAGAAACCGTGTGCAACAAGATTTTACGAGTAGGAGGCTGCTGCCGGTCAGCAACAGACGCAGGCGGTGCCGAGCTACAAGCGCAAAGCAGCAGGGTGATCAGTATAATGAACAGGCGATTTATGCGCCAACCGCATAATGTGACCTGCGTCCACATTTTGGCCTGTCTCATGGACTCACTTACCCCTGTCGGCTTATTTACTTTAGCGATTAGCAATTCTCCATTATTTAAAAATTATCTTAAATAAAGGGCACGACATCGGAACTAAGGGCGACCCGACAGGTTCTTCATTGCCTTTAAGCGCTGCCGCTATGCGGCGTTCGCCGCACGTTTTAATTGTAGCCTTCGGGCGCCATATTCCAGCGCAAAAACCATGACTACCGCCACCACAAACAGCGTAAGTACGCCAGGCCAGGCACTGCTAACACCGGTTATTGACTCGTAGTCCCATGGCATTAAATTGCGCTGTACCAAAGGTACAGTCTCACCGTGGCGATCGACAACCGTGACCACGGCGTGCTTCCACGGCCAAACAATACTTAAAGAGCCCGCCAGTACGCCGCACAAAAACGCCAAAGTCGGTTGCCGATAGCGCTGCAGCAACCAGTGTAATAAGTGCGAAAACAACAACAAACCCACGACACAGCCACCCATAAAGGTCAGCAGTAACTTAAGGTTAAACTCCGTAACCGCCGCAATAATAACGGGGTACACCCCCATAATAAGCAGCAAAAAGCTGCCCGAGATGCCCGGCAAGATCATCGCGCAAATAGCGATGGCCCCGGCGGCAAAAATCGTCAGGGTATTAATCGGCATATTGATCGGCTTAACCGAGCCAAGCCAGATCGCCGCCAGCGCGCCAACACAAAAAGCGACCAGCACAACGAGAGCACGCCAATGCAGCTGCCGGCCAATATAAATCGTAGAGGCTAAAATAAGGCCGCTAAAAAAACCCCACACCTGCAGCGGATACTCCGCCAGCGCAAACTCAATGCCGTGGGCCAAAGTGGCAATACTGAGTAAAATACCGCCAAACAGCGCACACAAAAAAGTAGCATCCACATAGGCCCAAAAGGGACGCCACCCCTCGCGCTTTAGCACCAGCAGCGCGGCGGGTGTAAATGATTTAAGCGCCGCTAACAAACGCTCGTAAATACCGGTAATAAAGGCGATGGTGCCACCGGATACGCCCGGCACAACATCGGCGGCCCCCATAGCCATGCCTTTTAATAAGGTTGCAATAATCGGAGTGGAAGCCATCAGCGTGCCGTTCCCGATAACAACGGGACAAAACGCACAGGCTCTAAGACTTTCGTGACAAACTCGTCGGTTTCACCCACGCGCAAGACCAAATGCAAACTCTGTTCGCGATCCCCGACGGGAATAACCAGCACCCCATTGGGGGCCAGCTGTTGCTTGAGCTCTTCCGGTACAAAGCGCGGCGCGGCAGTACTTAAAATACCGTCAAACGGACCTTTATCTGGCCAGCCAAAACCGCCATCGGCATGACTTAGTACAACGTTGCGCAAACCTAGCTGGCGCAACCGCTGACGGGCTTTATCTTGTAGAGGCTTAATGCGCTCGACGCTGTAGACTTGCTCGACCAACTGTGCCAGCACGGTGGTTTGATAACCAGAACCGGTGCCTACCTCTAGTACACGCTTAAGCGAGCCACCCGCCGCACCCAGTAAAACCTCGGTCATGCGGGCGACAATATAAGGCTGTGATAGCGTTTGACCAAAACCGATCGGCAGAGCAGAGTCTTCGTAGGCACGGTGTGACAAGGCCTCATCCAAAAACAGATGACGCGGGGTATTGCGGATAACATCCAACACTTTTAAATCACTGACGCCCTGCTCCATCAGCCGCTGCACTAGCCGCTCGCGGGTGCGTAGCGACGTCATACCCACACCTTCCAGAATCAGATTGCTCACCGTCTACCCCTGTTAATACGGCCCAGACTAAAGCCCAGTGCCTTTTTTTGATGACGCCACTATAGCATAAATGCCGTTTAAATCAGGCCTCTGGGGCCCGCTCGGGGAGCTTTGCCGTCACTAGCTCGGCGATGACAGAGGTCGCGTAGCAGCCCACCCCCAGCGCAAAATCCAAGCGTATGTCATTGCCATCCCACAGCCAGTTTAAGTCCTGTAGATTAGCGACTAACGCCCGACGATCCTGGTTAAGGCCGGTAAACTCTAACGGTTCGCACCAAGGCTGCCAGTCGGCCAACACCTGCACCTCCAGCGCTTGGGCGGCGCCGGTTACGGGCGCCCGACCGCGCCCCCACAAGGGCCCACTGGGAAGCGCCTGCCCGGCAACCTCTAGTGCGGTTTCTTGCGGCATTAGCTGGCGCCAACAATCGCGTTTTACACGCTCAGCCAATACCAAATTAAACAGGTATGAGCGTGCCGCCGAGATGGCCATTTGCCGCTTGGGCCGGTTTTTGATTTTAACCTGATCAACCAGTATCCGCTGGGCCAACGCCAAGTTGCCACTATCAATACCAAAGCGCTGTGCGCCAAAGTAGTTGGGCACCCCCTGCTCAAAAAGCAATTGCAGGCGCTGATCGAGAAGCGCGTGATTAGCCGTAACATCGCGCAACCAAATGCTAAAACGGTTACACAGATGTTGCCCGCGGCGCAGTTTTTGTTTGTGCCGCGCGCGGTTTAACACCCGCAAGGTGTCTGTTTCTAGCATCTGCCAATCGGGCTCGGCGCCTTTGGGTAAATACACACTAAACCACTGGCGTGTCACCGCGTGGCGATCTTTCAGGCCGCAATAACCAATATCGCGAGTCTCAACACCAGCCAGTGCGGCAATTTGACGCGCGATCCAAGCGGTGTTGTCGCCGTCTTTTTCGATCTCTAAATAAACGTGCTCGCCCTCGCCTGACGGGAGAAAACCCAACTCTTCAAACACCTTAAAGTCGGCATTAACAGAGCGAAACCCTGCCTCGCCTAGCAGCTCGCCGTAAGCGCGGGGAAAATCTGTATTAAATAGCTCAGGCACACGGCGCTCCGACCAATGGTTTTAATAGCACGCACGCCTCGGCGGCAATGCCCTCTTCGCGGCCGGTAAAGCCCAGTTTTTCGGTGGTGGTCGCCTTCACATTCACTTGGTTCAGCGAGCAATCTAAATCGGCGGCAATGGCCTCACCCATGGCGCTTATATGCTGCGCCATGCGCGGCGCTTGGGCGATAACCGTCATGTCCGCATTGCCCAACTGCCAACCGGTGGCGCGTACTTTTTGGTTTACCAAACGCAACAGCTCGCGGCTATTGGCCCCTTTGTACTGTGGGTCGGTATCGGGAAAGTGGCGGCCAATATCTCCCAGGGCGCAAGCGCCCAACAGTGCATCGCACAAAGCGTGCAGCAACACATCCCCATCCGAGTGCGCCACTAGCCCTTGGGTGTGGGGGATCACCACGCCGCCAATCACGATCTTATCGCCCGGCCCAAACTTATGGACATCGTAACCCTGACCAATTCTCATAACGGCTCCTCAGCCTGATGGCGCAATATTGCCTGCGCCAGCCATAAATCTTCTGGGCGGGTAATTTTTATATTATCAAACCGCCCCTCGACCACTAAGGCATCCACGCCCGCGTGCTCCATCGCACTGGTTTCGTCGGTAACCGTTAAGCCACTGCGGCTCGCCTCGCGCAGCGCCGCCTCTAGCGCTTGGTGCCGGTAGCACTGCGGGGTTTGCGCCGCCCACAATTGGCGGCGATCCACTGTTGCGCTCACCCGGCCGGCCTCTACCTTTTTAATAGTATCGCTTACCGGCGCCGCCAACAGGCCACCGTCTGTGCCCCGCACCTGCTGCAGCAATCGCTCGATATCAGCCACTTGCACACAGGGGCGCGCGGCGTCGTGTACCAGCACCCAATCCGTGGGGCCGGCAAATAGCGATAGCGCCTGCAGCCCTTGCAGCACCGAGTCAGCTCGCTCGGCGCCACCGATAACCGTTTGAATCTTGGGGTGATTGGCCAGTGCCAGTGTGCGCCATTGCGCGTCATCACGACCAACAGCCACGACAATACCGGCAATGGCGGGTACCGCGAGTAATTTCTCTAAGGTGTAGGCCAACACAGGCTTGTCATCGATGGGCAGATATTGCTTGGGGGTCTGGCTGCCCATCCGTGCACCACAGCCGGCGGCAGGAACGATGGCCCAGCAGCGGCTGGAAGTATCCGAAGGCATAAGTGTTTTAGTCGTCTGGGTTGTGGGTCATAAAGAAGGTTTCGCCCTCTTTAATCATGCCGATGTCACTACGGGCGCGGGCCTCAACCACCTCATGGCCATTTTTAAGGTCTTCCACCTCGATTGCCAACACTCGGTTGCGCTCTAACAAGCGCTGATTTTCGGCCGTTTGTTGGCTAATTTCGCGCTCCAGCCGGGCACGGTGCGCAAAGCTGCCGTCACCGACCCAAAGCCGGTACTGCAACCCCACGAATAACACGATTAATATCGACAGCAACCATTTCATAGGCCGCAGTTTATCGCAGCTTGGGGGTAAGGGCTATCACAGCCGCCGATAATGGGCACCGTGCCCCAGAGTTAACAGCGGCCCCTCGGCGGTGTATAGTGGCCGCCGCATTCTCACAGACACTTACCGCACCGCGTACTCATGGCTAAAAAGAAACACCAGGTTAAACTGAAAAGCTGGGGCATTTATACGCCCTGGAACAGCGAATCAAAAGCGCTGCCCAAGCTGCTAAAAGTCACCCGTGAGATTCCGTGCGAGCTGGATGTGGAATTTGGCTACATCGCCAACATTAAAAAAGCCAAAAACAAAAAACTGCAGTACTGCATCTACCACCCCGATATTCCGGACGAGAACGGCGCACCCTTGCCCCCCTTTAGCGGGGAGGAGTTTATTCGCCAAAACGATTGGAATTTTTTTATCGGCGACACGATTTGGGCGCCCATCGAAAACAAACAGGGCCCGTGGCGCATTACCCTCGCGATCGAAGGCGAGCTGGTTGCGGACGAAACTTTTAAGTTATTACCACCCAGTGCATAAGCCCTACCCAATGCATAGGCCGGCCACGATAAAAAGCCCGCATAACGCCAGCGGGCTTTTTATCATTTAGGCGCAGAACGCCGATAACACATTCTGCGCCGACTTCACCGCCTATTCACTTTTAAACAGAGACTTCACTTTATCGAGGTTCTCTTTGTCTGAGTCGGAGAGGTTTTTCTCTAAGGCCTTGCCAGCCTCTTCCCGAGCGCGCGATTTAAGCTCATCTTCCAAGCGATTTTTAGCGTTATCGATAAGCGGTTGCACAATCGCTTGTGCCAGCTCTTGGGCGGTTAGGCCCTGCTCGCGAGAACCAAGGTTGCTGCGTTTGATATCATTCAAAGTAACCGTGCGATCTTTAAACTGGGGCGAAATTACCGCCATCGAGATATTGGTAAACGCCAGTTTTTCGACCATAAAACGCAGCTCTTTACCGCTGTCAGCCGGCTCTGGCTCGGGTTTGCCACCACCGGAAAATCTGGATCGAACATTATTGGTTATCTCTTGAATATTGGTACTGGCACCGCCGTTGTGCTCGGCGGTTAGTGACGCGCCGTCAATCAATACCTCGTTTAAGACGATGACAGGCTGGGTGACACTGGTCGGCTCGATCTGCAGTGCGACTTCATCAAACTTAAACACGTTGGCAGAGGTGTAACCCGGCGGGTTGGCAATGCTCAAACCGTAAATCTCACCACGACCTTTGCGCAGCTCAAGGTGTACTTTATCGACCTTGACCTCGGTTTGGGTAACCTCCGAGCCGGCCTTTTCAATCCCCGAGGCCACCAGTGAATCTAAGTTGCTAAACAGGTAATAGAGGCCACCGCCTATCAACACCACTACCAACAGCAAGATAATTAAAATAATTTTTAATGCTTTCATTGCTCTATCCTTTTCGGTATTTGTTCACTTTTTACGTCACCGGCGGTGCGATTATTGCGCCTCGCGGGGCTGCCCGGCTCTTGACTGCGCGCCACCAGGCGTCGTCTGATCGATCGGCTCCTCGGCTTCAAGCTCGGTTAACGCGGCACGTGCGCGGGTCATCTCCGACTCGACGATGGCATCCCAGCCCTCCACAATTACCTTGTTGGCTTTAGCCACCATCGCGCTCACCGACTGTCGTTCCATCGCCGCCAGCTTGCCGCGTTGCACACTAACATCCTTGCGCAGCGCCGCAACCTCTTTATGTAGCGCAGCCACCTCGGCACTCAATGCCTGCTCGCGCTCGTAGCCCATATAGATAATCGCGCCCTGGCCGAGCACCACCAACCACAACAACAATAGTAAAAAACCGCGCATAGCTTTACTCCATCGCCCTGTAAACATCATTCGCCGCAATCACGCATCCAGCAAACATGCAGTTGCGCACAAAAAAGCCTATCATAGCGCGACCTATAACCGGTTAACACTCAATATGCCCGTGGCAATAGGGTTGACCGAACAAAATTCAACCAGAAATCGCCAAACTAAAAGCCAAATTCCATGAAAAACGACAACTTTGCTCTGTCTGTACTGAGTATATTCGAGCTACTGTTTCTCGGGTTTATTTTGCTGCTCATCGCTACCGTGATCGTGCTTTACATCATAGACGTGAATCAGAGCGCCCACACCATACGCCGTAACTACCCGGTTATTGGCCGGTTTCGTTACCTGTTTGAGCACATGGGTGAGTTTTTTCGGCAGTACTTCTTTGCCATGGACCGCGAGGAAATGCCCTTTAACCGCGCCGAGCGCTCGTGGGCCTATCGCGCCGCTAAAAACGTCGATGCCAATATTGCCTTCGGCTCGACCCGTGACCTATCGCCCACCGGCAGCGTGATGTTTTTAAACTCCGCGTTCCCAACGCTAGAACAAGACGCCGCCCTGCCCTCTGAGGTCACCATCGGGCCATTTTGCCGCTCTCCCTATACCACCACCTCGATTTTTAATATCTCGGGCATGAGCTACGGCGCGCTATCGCGCCCGGCCGTGCGCGCGCTATCGGCGGGGGCCGCCAAAGCAGGCTGCTGGATTAACACCGGCGAAGGGGGATTATCGCCCTATCACCTAGAGGGCGGTGGCGATGTTGTATTTCAAGTAGGCACCGCTAAGTACGGCGTGCGCGACGCCGAGGGCCAACTCAGTGACGAGCGCTTAAAAGCTATCGCCAGCCACGACAACGTGCGCATGATCGAGATCAAACTCAGCCAAGGCGCCAAACCCGGCAAAGGCGGCATCCTCCCCGGCGAGAAAGTCACCGCCGAAATCGCCGGTATTCGCGGTATTGCCGAGGGGCACCCGTCCATTAGTCCCAATGGCCACCCGGATATCCGCTCGGTGGACGATCTGCTGGACATGATCGAACATATCCGTGAAGTCACCGGCTTGCCGGTGGGTTTTAAAGCAGTGATTGGGGATAAAGGCTGGCTGCGAGACTTAGTGCACGCCGTTAAGCAGCGGGGGCTCGATCGCGCCCCGGATTTTATCACCATCGACAGTTGCGACGGTGGTACCGGCGCGGCGCCGCAACCGCTCATGGACTTTGTCGGCCTGCCCTTAAAAGAAAGCCTGCCGTGGGTATCCGATTTGCTCAATCAGGCCGGTCTCAAAGAGCGTATTAAAATCATTGCCTCGGGCAAGCTTATCACCCCCGCGAAAGTCGCCTGGGCCTTGGCCTGTGGCGCCGATTTTACCGTCAGCGCACGGGGTTTTATGTTTGCCCTGGGTTGCATTCAAGCCATGCAGTGCCACAAAAACACCTGCCCGACGGGGGTAACCACTCACGACCCTAAACTGCAAAAAGGCCTAGACCCCACCGATAAAGCCACCCGAGTTGCCCACTACCAGCGCAACATGACCTACGGTGTGGGGCTTATCGCCCACGCGTGCGGCGTCACCGAGCCGCGTAAACTGCGCCGCGATCACGTACACGTGGTAGCCGCTTCGGGCTTATCGGCTCCTTTGAGTGAACTTCACCCCGAACCCATCACTCTGATAGATGATCAGTCTCGGCCCGAAGAGCCCGAGCGCCAAATCAGTGTGACCAAAGAGGAACTCGTCGATGAATAAACTGTTAAGCAGCGCGGTATTACTGCTGGTTATGATTAGCCCTTGCAGCCACGCACAAATCGACCCACAATTTCCCATCGTCGAAGCGTTAAGCTGGACCGACAGCAGCTACTTAGCCAAGCAGCGCGCGCGGGTCGACCGCTTAACCCGTGAGAACACTGGCACGCCCATACGTGGCGACAAAAGCGATTTAAACACCCTGCAGCGGGTGATTGACCGCGAATTAGTCGCCAATGATGACAAGCTCACCCTGCAAGCACTGGGTGTGGTACTGGCCGATGTAATGCTCAGCGACGAGCCAGCACTCGCCTGGAAGATTTACGAAGACCGCCGCGGCCGCTCACGCGCCCTGTGCATTAACGACACAAAAGACTGTCTGTTTCCGGTGACTATGTTGTCACGCCGAATGAAGGTGGGCCTAAAGCCCGATGTAAAAAAAGTGTATGTCGAGGCAATGGAGTTGGTGGGCGCGCAGTTGCCTGAGCTGCCTTATGGGGAGAAGCGGGAATATCTTCCTTACTAACTTAAGTTATTAGTTAGGCTTCCGCCAAAGGCGGGCTTGGTTTATAGGCCCGTCTCGCCGGGGCGGGGCGAGTGACTTTAATTTCAAGTGGGAGCAGCCGACGCACGGGTGTTAAGCCAACAATGAATACTATTTCAGCTTCTGCACTTATATGAGCAAACGTGCCATACAATTGCTGTACCTCACACTTATAACTGTTTGCCCTCAGTCGCCGGGCTGGCGAGTCACTTCTTGCGATGCGGCCCTCTACAATAAGTCTCCGCTCGGCTGGCTGCAGGGGCCCCCAAAGCGGTGCTTCGTAGCAGGCTCAAGCAATTAAGACTCCTCTGTTTGGGATGAACCCAAACTTTGAGTAACCAAAATTATTACAGAACAACTCATTAACTAACTTAATTAAAAATATGGAAGCATTAATAGGCTCAACCCTCGCCGTGGCTATTGCCGAGATGGGCGATAAGACTCAACTGCTCGCCCTTTTACTGGTGGGCCGCTATGGTCGCCCAGCGCTTATTTGTTTAGGCATTTTAGTCGCGACTATTATCAACCACGGTTTATCCGCGTGGCTAGGTGATTGGTTAGGCGGTTTAATTCCGCCCACGTGGTTGCCTTGGATTATCGGCACCAGCTTTTTAGCGGTCGCGCTGTGGATGTTAATCCCCGACAAAGAAGACGGCGGCGACGGCCGCTTTGCCGCGCTCGGCCCGTTTGGAGCCACTTGCGTGCTGTTCTTTTTAGCCGAGATTGGCGATAAAACTCAAATTGCCACGGTGGTGCTTGCGGCAAAATACAGCGCGACGTGGATGGTGATTATCGGCACCACACTCGGCATGTTGCTGGCAAATGTACCGGTGGTTATTTTTGGCCGCTGGATATTGCAGCGCATTAATTTAAAGTGGGTGCATATCGGGGCGTTTGCGTTGTTTTTGGGGTTTGCGTTGGCGAGTTTTTGGCAGGGGTTTTAGTTTTTTGGTTACGTTATAGCCGTGTGCCCCTATAACGCCATCCCGTGCGAAGCTAAGCGGCGACACGGGTATCAGTGGATTTAAGTCGTTTTCCATAGGGCGGCATTATTATGCTGTGGGTACCAAACGATTTGCATTGTCGTACTCCCGAATTTGCTTGCCCTCAGTCGCCGGGCAGGCGAGTGGCTTTTCTGTTTGGCCAGAAAAGTCACCAAAAGAGGCCACCCCGGCATCTCAGCCCTAACGGGTACCCTCGCTCCGGCCCATTTTAGAGGGCCGTCTCGACAGTGCGTCCCTGCACTGGCGAGACTTGCGCAAACGCAGCCCAGGCTGCCCTCTCTGTCGCTCTGCGCCATTCACCTTGTCCCTGTTTGCTTACCCCCTAAAATAGGCCTACGCTCGGCTGGCTGCAGGGGCCCAAAAAACGGTGCTTCGTAGCCTAGAACAACTAGCTTTAGAGGCGACCTTCGGAATAATGAAATCCAGATTCAAAGGCCCGCCCGGCGACTGAGGGCAAGCAAATCTGAGGTTCCGAGAATGTAGTCGTTTAGCACCTACACCTGATAACAATGCCCTTCCCCATCAGTCATTAGCTCTGCATAGCAAATACCGCAAAGCGCACAACTACAAAAAACTACGAATCTTCTCCGCTTGCGCCGCAAGCTCAACATGATCCCCCTCCCCCGCACGGGAAAAATCCAACTCCCCCATTTCATCCATCGGCACCAAATGCAAATGCGTATGGGGTACTTCTAAACCCGCGATAATCATCGCCACGCGCTCGGCGGGAAACGCTTGCTGCAAGGCGCGCGCGATTTTCTGGCTCACTACGGTTAAGTGCGCCATGGTATCGGCATCAAGGTCGTACCAATGGTCGACTTCTTTACGGGGAATCACCAACACGTGACCGGGTTTTAATGGGCCGATAGTCATAATGGCAACGGCAATGTCATCTTGCCAAACAAAATGGCCGGGGATGTCACCGGCAATAATTTTACTAAAAATACTGGCCATAAAACGCCTCCTTTAATAGACAGCAATACTATGTTGCATCAGTTCGCGCGCTAACATCTCATCAAGATTATTTAACTGGTCGTACTCGATTTCGATAATAGAAAAATGCGCGGTTTTTAATTTCTCGCGGGCATCTAAGTGCTCGGCCAATTCGCCGGGGCCGGCCGGCTTGCCCCAATACACGATGGCTATTTGGTGCTGGGGTAAATAAAAATCGACCGTTAGCCGCTCTGTTCCACCGGCACTACCGGGCAACACCAATGTGTAATCCACCGCGTGGGTTAAACCTGCTACATAAAGCCAATTATCAATTAACGCGCGGCCCGCGCTCCCGCTCGGATGGCCATCGGTACACGTGGTGGCGGAGGACGATAGTTGCTGCGCGGCCAACTTAAGTTGCGGGTTTTCCAGCAGGCTTTCCGGCCACGTCACAAAAGGGATGGCGGTGCTATCACTGACATGCTGTTGCCCGCCCAACGCTTCACCGCGCTCGGTTAAATGCCAGCCGTGCACATGGCGTTTTATCCAACCGCGCTCAGCCAATAATAAATTCACTAAACGCGCCGGTAAATTTAGCTTTTGCGATAAGTTACGCGCACTCAAGGGGGCGTCGGGCAACAAGCGCAGCACGCTGTGCTGGCGCAACGACTCGGGCCAAACGATGTACTCACCGTATTTAGGGTGGTTGGCGTAAGTGCCCCCTTCAAAGCGGCCCTTTTCAGTCAAGTGCCACTGGCCGTCCACTTTGACGATCCACCCGCTATTGGCCAGCAAGATAAACAGCTCTTTGCTGTCTTTGCCAATAGCCCGCGCCAGCGCGGTGGTCGATAAATGCTTATGTGCTTGTTTATCCTGCATAACCTATCCGTATCAAAAAGCCGCTTAGCACGTTAATCCTTAAGCGTAACATGATATTACAATGCACCTATAAAGTAGTAGAAAGCCCCCACCTACTACGAAGTACCGCATTTGGCGCCCCTGCAGCCAGCGGAGCGAGCCCCTTTTTCGTCGTATTCCAAAAAGGGGCTCGTCCGCCCGGCGGCTGAGAGTACACAAACTGAACGCTATGCAAAAGTAAGTCGTATGGCACCGCAGCCTATAAACAATCAAACTTAGGTTTCCAGAAACGGAGACCACCGCCAAAGCCCCCCTAAAAATACCGCTGGTCAAACCCTGGCCAATACCCTATACTGCGCGCCTCAGTAAAGCCCTCCTATATAAAGAGCCACGATTTATAAGGCTCGTCTGCGTGCAAAGAACACTGCAGGGTAATGCTGATTGGCTCTAGACTCTGCTAAATAACAGAGAATCGGAGCCCGGGAGGAAGCTAGAACGTAGCTTCCCGGCAGTGTGTATACCATGCATGTGTCTCGCCTGTGCTTATTTGGTGCTTAGCAGCACCCCACGTTATCTTCGCAGTCGTTATTTTTACCAAAACTGTGTCGCTATAAAGAAGCCAAATGGCGAATACCCGATTTTAAACTGTAGCTTTGCTGCGGTTATCGGTCGTTGTTTGTGTTGCACTTTATCGTAAGCGTCACCCTAGCGGGTGCACCGTCACGATCATTCCGGGTCAAACTCCGCCTCACGGCGCGTATTGTCGCGTCAACGTAAAGATTGTTGCGCCTTGCGCGCACCTGGGAACTATTAATGACCACAGAAAACCTTACTTTTTCCGATTTGGCCCTTTCACCGGCCGTATTAAGTGCCGTAACCAAAGTCGGCTACGAAGTACCCTCACCGATTCAGGCGGCTGCTATTCCGGCCCTGCTGGACGGTAAAGACATCGTCGGCCTGGCACAAACCGGTACCGGTAAAACCGCCGCCTTTGCTTTGCCGATGCTGTCACAAGTCGATGTAACTAAATCGCACACACAAATTCTGGTATTGGCCCCTACCCGCGAGCTTGCTATTCAGGTAGCCGAAGCATTCCAGCGCTACGCCAGCGAGATGCCCGGCTTTCACGTTCTGCCTATTTACGGCGGCCAGGACATGCGCGGCCAGTTGCGTCAGCTTAAGCGTGGCGCTCAAGTTGTTGTGGGCACCCCCGGCCGGGTCATGGATCACTTGCGCCGCGGCAGCTTAGACCTGTCTAAGTTAACCAACTTAGTATTGGATGAAGCCGACGAAATGCTGCGCATGGGCTTTATCGACGACGTATCCTGGATTTTGGAGCATACCCCTGCGACTCGCCAAACCGCGCTGTTCTCGGCCACAATGCCTAAAGAAATCCGCCGTGTTGCCAACACTTACTTGCGCGATCCGGAAGAAATCCGCATTGCCAACGAGAGTAAAACCGGCGCTAACATCGAGCAAGTTTACTGGATGGTCAGCGGCACCAACAAACTTGACGCGTTAACTCGCATCTTAGAAGTTGAGCCGTTTGATGCCATCATTATGTTTGTGCGCACCAAAACCGCCACCGTAGAGCTTGCAGAGAAGTTAGAGGCGCGAGGCTACTCTGCCGCCGCTATTAACGGCGACATGAACCAGCAGTTGCGCGAGCGCACTATTGAGCGCCTGAAAAACAAAAAGCTGGACATCCTGATCGCCACCGACGTTGCCGCTCGCGGTATCGACGTTGAGCGCGTCAGCCACGTGATTAACTACGACATTCCTTACGATAGTGAAGCTTACGTTCACCGTATTGGCCGTACCGGCCGTGCTGGCCGTTCGGGCAAGGCAATTTTGTTTGTCGCACCGCGCGAGAAACGCTTGCTTTTCGCCATCGAGAAAGCGACATCACAACGCATTGAAGCGATGAAACTGCCTAGCGGCGATACCATCACGGCGGCGCGTGTCGATCAGTTTTTTCAAGGTATTACCGAGGTATTGGAATCAGAGCAGGACATGAGCTTTTTTGATGACTTGCTCGGCAACTACTGCCGCGAGAAAGAAATTGAGCCTGAGCAATTAGCCATGGCCATGGCCTACTTGCTGCAAAAAGATCGCCCGCTGCAAGTGAAGCTGGCCGATATTAAACCCGACCCCATCCGTGAAAAGCGCGAACGCAGTGGCAGTGATCGTGGCGAGCGCGGTGATCGTCGCTCGCGCGCGCCAGAGCAAGGCATGAAACGCTTCCGTATCGAAGTGGGCCGCACTCACGGTGCTCGCCCGGGTGACATTGTTGGCGCGATAGCCAATGAAGCTGGCCTACAGAGTCGTCAAATCGGTCAGATTAAGTTGTTCGACAGCTTCTCGACACTGGATTTACCCGAAGATATGGCCGCTACCATGGCACAAAAGATCGCCTCTATTCACGTGCGTGGCCAAGTGCTATCGCTGAGTGAAGACCGTGGCCCCGCCCGCAAGGGCGGTGGCGCGGGTAGCTTTAAACCGAAAGGTAAAAAGAAGAAGTTTGCCAGCAAGTAATTAGCGCAGGCAAAAAAAGGGGCAGCGGCAAAGCTGCCCCTTTTTTATGTCTTAGTAATAAATATCAACCACGCTATAGCGGCTCCAGCGCCAATTAGTACGCCCCACAAAACCCGCGATGATTTAGCCTGACTTGCGCCGTTTAGGTCTGCGCTACCTTTATTTTGAGCATCCCTATTTTCTGAATTCGAGCCTTGCGCTTCAGCGCTTGCCGGAACTGGCGTTTCATCCCACTGATCAGTCACCTCACGGGCGCGAGCGTAATCTTGCTCGGCCACCATCACCCGCACGACACCCAAAGCCTGCAGCTCACCAATACCACCTTGCAAGTAAGCGCCTTGTATATGCGCCTCAATGCCAGTTTGCGCCAGCACATCGACAATCATCTGCCCCTCAATGGTGTTAGCGGCTTGATACAACAATATATCGCTCATAACAAATGCTACTCCAATATAAAAGTTACAACCAAGCACGGCGATAATTTACCACATCGGTAAGCAGCGAGTCGCGTAGCTGATTGGCCAGAGTCACCGGCAAACAAGGGATCGTCATAACGCCATCAGCGCTCCACACTTGTAAATGCACCAGGCCAAAACAACGGGACAAAGGCGTGGCAACGACACGTATTTTTTGCAGCTTACCGGTGGGCAGCCAACGCTCGGTAAAGCCAATAAAACCCGTGCGCAGTGCCAGCCAATCGGCGCTGCGGTAAAAGCCTAAACAACACCAGCGGCGCCAATAACACACATAAATTATGGGTAACAAAAGCAAACCAAGTAACGCCAATGCACCCACCGCAAACCATGCTATTAGCGCACACACGCTGGCAACCACGCTCAGTAACAACACCGGAAACACTTGATAAAAACGGCTTACGCTCTGCCACTGAGCCGATGGCAAAGACAGCTCGCCGCGCAGCAATAACAGATTAATAATATCCAACACGGGCACTTCAAAGCGCTGATTATTTTGTACTTGCGCCGCACCAAAACTGCCGGCTTTGCTAATCAGCACGCGATGACGGCGCAACAAACGCGCCATCACACCCTGAATAATCGTGACTTTTTGCAATTTGTAATGCTTAAAGCCCCGGGTACGGATGGTGGTTAAACCGGCCCGGTACTGAAACCGATCGCCGACACGCGTTAAGTGGTAACCCCAAAAGCGCACCAACGCTAATACTATCGAGAGCCCAAACAATAACGTTGTGCCGGCGAGCACCGCAAACAATGCCAACACCAGCGTCACTGATACGGCTAAATTATCACTTACCCATGTAAACACGCCGTAAACTTGCGAGTGCTCCAGCGAGGCTACAGACGATTCCAGCAACGGGCCAATATACTGCCCCAACGGCGCCGTCAATGGTGCCAGGTACAGCAACGTGTTGTGCATCAAGCCATAGCGCACGATCTCTGCCGGCGACAAGCGCAACGAAAAATCGGGAGCGGCCTCTTCGGTAACGTTTGAAGTTTCGCCAACATCGGCTTGTGAACTTGCGGCCTGCTCTAGCACTAAACGGCGCAAGTTCTCCGCCTCCGCCACGCTCAGCCCTGGCACATCCACCTCTTGCTGGGCGGAGCCGGCGCTCTCAAAGCCCAGTGTGGCCAAATTAAAAGGGCGAAAATAAAACGGGTGAGCAATATCGGCTTGCTGCACCCGTTCAAAATCTAACGTTAACCGTTTGCGGTTTAACACGCCCGAGCGCAACGTCAGGCGTTTTTCTTCGACCTTAAAACTAAAAAACCAATACTGTAAAAACACTCCCACCACCAGCAGTAACAACACGGCCGGCACGCCATACGTTAACGCCATGCGACGTACCTGCTCGCCACCGGCAAACAGCGGCACGAGCGCCGGCCAAAAATTCACTAAGTGGGGTAAAGATTTAACAAAGAAGTAAACCGTGGCGATTGGCGATACTCGCTGCCACTCGTTACTCGGCCGCATCGAGTAGCTCCTCTGCCACCACTTGCTCGGTGAGGTAATTTTTTAGCCGGTGCGCTGTGGCCGTGGGTAAACCCGGAATTTTGACATCAGACTGATTGCCGCCGGCGGTATACACCACCAACTTGCTTAAACCGTACAAACGCTCCAGCGGCCCTTGGGTAACCTCGGTGTGCTGCACACGGTTATTGCCCGCAGAGGTGGTTGAGTGCCACCAAAAGCCGACGCGCACGTGCACGTCTTGCTCGCGCAATAAATACTGCGTGTGCTTTACCCGGCGCGGCGCCCACACCAACAATAAAAACAGCCCCAGCAAATACACAACGCCCAAACCACCGCTCACAACAGGCCAAGTTGTGGGGGATGTAAACCACGCAAAAACCACCGCGGGAATGGTGATAGCCAGTAAATAAATAAGAACAACAATGCGTAAAACAGAGCAATAGGTCGGATCAATCGGCCGCCAAGGCTCCTCTAGCAGCGGAGGGAGGTTGTCGTCGGTGACAACAGTATCAACCTGTGGCATAGCAGTCCTTGTCTTTATTATCTGGCATTAAGGTAGCGGCTGATTGTCGCCTTAAACACTGGCCACAGGCAAGTGCTTAAAAGTCGTCGCACATCTGAATGCGGCAACCGCCCTCAAGCGCTTCACCTAAGGCCTCGTCGGCCGCGACAATGCGTTTATCTTCTAACAGTGAGACGGGAACGCCTTTGCGTTTGCTCTACGCCCATGATCACATTCATTGATCAGGAACAACCCTAGAGATTACATTAAGGCCTCTTGTGCTGGAGAAGGTTTCAATTTGCTGATTCTGGACGGTCGCGATAGTATGCTGCGCTGACACTGGGCTGAGTCGGGCCCGGCAACCGTCACCGCAAAGGATATTTATGGCCGTGCAAAACCCGCAAACTGGCGCTGCGACCCAGTATATTGCTCTTCCTTTTACCAGTTGGCCCCTGCATGAAGGGGAAAGAATGGTGCTTCGCCAAAACGACCTCAAGCCCCAACCACTGCACGAAACTCTCTCGAACGTACTGATTCTGTGTAACCAATGGCGCAGCCTCGATGGACATGTGGCGGTAGCCATTGAGAAGATGCCAGATTTGCAGAACCATGCCCAACAGCTGCGGCAAGGCCTTGAGCATATGGTGGAGCGAGGCCTATTGGTAGACGCCGTAAAGCTCAGCCAAAACTTCGCCGAGCCCGCCTCACCAAATCCCGAGCCCGAGCCCGAGCCCGAGGGCATCAAAACGCTTTATGTGCGCACCTATCGCTGCCCTCAAGCCCTAGAGCGTCTACTGCAGAGCCTGCAAGCTGGGCGCACCGGCGCCTCAGTACATACCCTAGTGGTGGTGGACGACGCCCGCGAGGAGTCGGATTTGGAGCTTAGCCGGACTCTACTAGCATCCTGGCGCCAACGATTATCCCCGGATCTGATCCATATCACACGGGCCGATCGGGAGCACTTAGCGGATGCTATGGCGGCGGCCTCGGGTGCCGATGCACAGGATTTACGCTGGTGGCTTAATGGCGACCCCGACGACCCCGAAATGACCGCCGGTGCCACCTTTAATACCGCCCTTTTACTAAGCGCCGGCACTAACACAGCAATGCTGGACGACGACGCCCAGTTGACGCCCTACGGCGACCCGCAGGAAGCATCAGAAATGGGGAGCGTCAATATAGGCGGCGTTCATAAAGAGGAGGCCCACTGGCGCATGTACCCCAGCACCGAGGCCATGGAGAGTGCTTGGTCGCCCTTGGGTATCGACCCGCTGGCAGACCACAGCCGCTGGCTGGGGCAGTCGCTATCCACGCTAGTTGCGCAGGCCGCTAGCCCAGAGGCTTTTTGGCAGCCCATTAGCAGTGTCGGCTTGCACAACCTAAAGCCTCACGCAAAGGTAAAGGTCAGCGTCAATGGCATCCTGGGAGACCCCGGCACCGGCCAAGCCAGCTGGCTCTACACACAACCGCCAGAACAATTGGCCCCTTGGCTGCAAAACGAAGAGGCCTACCAGCAATTGGTGTCCAAGCGTCTGCTGACCCGTAAACCCCAAGGCTTCCAGCTTTTATCGCACCACTCACTGCTTACACCCTTAGTAGGGGTGGATAATCGACAGTTGATGCCGCCGACCATCCCCAATGGCCGCGGCGAAGATTCGCTTTTTGTCGAATTGGCGTGTTGCGTATATCCGGACTGCCTATTCGCTCAGCTCCCCTGGATGCTCAAGCATGTACCCGAGCGGGAGCGGGAATTTGACCGCGATAGCCTGTTAAGACCTGTGACAACGGACTCCAACCTCCTGCTAAACCACTATCTCCACAAGCTGCGTCACGCCGTGCCCGACGCCGGCCCAGATACGCGCTTGCAGTGGCTAGGTAAGTCCCTGCAAGCTTTAGCGCAAGCCCCCGAGGCAACTCTGGCAACCGATTACCAGCTCCACTTGAGCGCTGATCGCAGCAATATGGCGCAGCAGCTGACACGCAACCTACAAGCACTGCAACCTCCCGCTTACTTGGCCGATGACATGCAGCTGCTGCTAACGCGCTGCCTCCAAGGCATTGACGCCGACCAGAAAAAGAAGGATTCGATCATTCTTAAGACGCGCCAGCGTGCAGGTCGCTACAGCCAAGCACTGGCCAGTTGGCACACCGCCTGGGAGTATTGCCAACAGCTTGGCGAGCCCCAAGTGCTGGCTATGGCGAAAGAGCGGCCTCCAGCATCTAACCCGCGCTCAGATGACAAAGCAGCATCGGGGCTCACTCGGCAGCTACAAAAGTGGGGCTTGCTCAAGCGCTCTTGATACTCAGTCGCCGGCACCTGCCGAGCTGGCGGCTCACAAAGTGAGCAAACGCCCCATACAAGCGCCCCCACTAGCGTGGTGGTGCCTTTTATTAGTGACAACTTACAACTCATCGTATTATTGAATGGACACCAACCATTGATTTCAGAGCTTTCTCCAGCCTGCACCGCTTTGCACGTGGGCAAATTCTACCCGCCTCACCGCGGCGGCATGGAAACCTACTTGCGTGACCTGCTCACGGGGCTTCAAGCCCAGGGCATTCATTGTCAGGCACTGGTGCACGCCTCCTCCCCCAAGTGTGCCCAAACAGAGCCCGTAGAAGCCGCAGCCGATAACCCCAAGGTCGTCCGCGTTGCGGTCTGGGCCAACCTTCTGTTTACGCCAATCAGTCCCGGATTTCCCTGGCAACTCAATCGCCTTTTGCGTGATGAATCCCCCACGGTGCTGCACTTACATTTACCCAATGTCTCAGCCTTCTGGGCCCTGCTGTTGCCGCGGGCCCGCCGAATCCCATGGGTAGTGCACTGGCATGCCGATGTACCTGTTGGGGCGCTTCACCGAGGAGTGCGGTGGTTTTACCGACTCTACCGACCATTTGAACAGTGGGTACTACGCCGCGCTAAAGTAATTATTGCCACCTCGCCACCCTATATGCAAAGCAGCCCTACCCTGGCGCCCTGGCGTCAGAAAACACGGGTGGTGCCTCTGGGTATTCCCGAGCCACAATCAGCAGACTCTGAGCCCGCCATATCATCGGAGCAAGAGTCTCCGCTCCGAGTGATTGCCGTGGGCCGGCTCGCCTACTACAAAGGTTTTGATATATTACTGCGCGCGCTGGCACAGTGTCCGGGAGTAACCCTAGACATCGTCGGCGACGGCGAGCGCAAGCACGAGCTCGTCACACTGATAAAACAACTGCAACTGAGCGATCGCGTAACACTACTGGGCAACGTATCAGACCAGGGCCTAGATCAGCGACTGCGCGCCAGCGACTGCCTGTGCCTGCCCTCCATCGAGCGCACAGAGGCGTTTGGGGTAGTGCTGCTGGAGGCGATGGCCCGAAGCAAAGCCTGCGTGGTCACGGCAGTACCAGGCACAGGTATGTCTTGGGTTGTGCAACACGAAGACACAGGCCTTGTGGTACCGCCTAACGATATTGACGCGCTAGCTGGCGCCCTTAACCGACTGCAAACCAACCGAGCTCAATGCAAAGCTATGGGGGCCGCCGGTCTGGCTCGGTTCAGAGAAGCGTTCAGCATCGAAGCTTCGGCAGAGGCGATTGCGGAAATCTACAACGATCTAACAAAACCGGTGGCCAATTAAACCCTAGAAGCTTGCCAGCTCCATCTCATCGCCTTTACGGAGGAGCCAGTGGCGGCTTTAATATCGGCAGGCACAAAGATCATACAACCCCAAAAAACAAAGCCGTGGCCGCTGATATCACTGCTCTTCCAAGGCTCTTAGGCGCGCCTCCATCGCTTGGAATCTTTCGGACTGCGCGGCAATCAATGCCTGTTGCGCTTTCAGCCTTTCGTGAAGCTGTTCAATGTAGATGTGCGCCACTTCGAGCTCGTGGATAATACCTCCAATCTTTTCGGTCATGTTGATCGGTTCATCGGGCGTTGTTGGTCCGATAGCGGGCAGGTACTTTTGCGTCCACATCTGCGCCGCATGCGCTTCAATAATCGGCACCTCGAAGACCTCTGGATCAAACACACCATCGCAGGGGCTGCCGCAGGTCGGCCCCTGGCTGAGTATCCCGTCGGGACCGACACTCAACCAAAGATCCTCGCCTCTTACCGTTTGGCCTGCAAAGTTGATTCGGTCGTCGAGGAAGATGAGCTGTGACTTCACCTGATTGGCATTGTTGACCGCGAGGAACCGCCGGTTCTCGCTATCGGTACGGAAACGGACTTGCACGGGCCCGCCATCGCCGCTTTCGAAATAGGACAACTGTACGCCACTTCCATAGGTGTGCAGCTGTCCCTCTGGGGAGTTGGTGCCAATACCAACGTTACCATCACTGTTGATAAAAAGGGCATCCTGAGCGTATGACGAGGCGGCGCTAGCTGTCAGCGCCAGGGCTGCAGCAAAAAGACCAACGCGTGAATTTGACATATCTATACCTTTTGGTGGCTATTATTTTGACTATTTCTCGATGAAGGGCGGCATCCTGCCTGATCCGGAACAGCAAGCAGAGCCGCCCGGGCTAGAAACTCAGTTATCAAGTACCCCAAGCCGCCGTTCGAACGCGCGAGTCATTTCCGATTCCTAAGAGATCGCCCCAAAAATTCTGTCAATTTTCTCCCCTTCAGCCGGTGTGGTCAAGTAGCATGCGACAACTCAGTTAAGCGGCCCGCTCCCTTTAACTATTGCTTCCTATGCATTAGAACTCATACAACTCAATATAGAATGCAATCGTTACATCTAACCAACACAGTGATGCACTCGAAAATATCCAACACTGCTTCGACGCGCACTTAAAACAAGCAAAAAAGCCCTCCGCCAACTCATCATCCAAACACTTTCCCTGTGACACCCTCTGCCGTATGCTCTGTCTACATGCCTGTGGATACCACTTGAAATCAAGAAGCGGTGCACTTAAGCTCCCTACCCTCGCCCTGCAACTATTTCTTGGCAGCCGTACGCCTAGCAACATCCTGAAAGTTGTCGGCAGGCATTAAAGCCTCATTCAAGATAGGGGAAGCATGGTCTAATATAGGCTCTGATAACGAGTTCGAGTTTAAGGTAAGGCGATTATGGATGTTTTTGTGTTTGGCGTCGGCCGCTCCGGCACTACAATGATGTACCGGCTTGTACAACAAGCGTATCTGCAAAAATTTGGAAGCGATTTCAAGTCAACATACGAACCGTTTATTTGGAACAGAGAGCTCTTCAACGATCTTTATGAGAATGTTGGTTCATTGTTCGGGAAAACTGCATCATTATCTATAGACGGGATTTACCATCATCTTTCGCTACCACTATTCTGCGGGGCATCAACTGGGAACCAGCTCCAGAATAATGAATTTTTCGATCACTTTGCAGCCCAAAAATCGCCCACCAAGCCACACGTGGCGAAGTTGATACGCGCCAACGGACGCATGACGTTATTTCGGCGCCTGAACCCTTCGGCAAAATTTATTCTCATGGTACGTAATCCGATCGATGTACTTAATTCGGTCAAGCACAAGTTCTCATTTTTCGGCGATGATTTTTATCCTTCAGATTATCCGAGATTCTGTCGTGAGCTCGGTGACAAGTTGATCAAACAACCATCCGAGACAACCTGGGCAACGAGGAGTGCCGAGTATGTTTATCAAATGAACCTTGCAGCAGTCGAGTTCGGCATCAGAGATAAGAACACCATGATCGTTGAATACGATAAGTATAAAGGCGAGCCGCCAGAAATCGCGAAAAATCTGTGTGATTTTCTCGGTTTGGAGTTCAGCGAAGCCATCGGCAGGACTGCGACGACGTCAAAAGGCCCGGTGACCTCTTCAGTTTCATTGAGCCAAAGCGAGTTCGAGCAAGCCTTGGAATATGGGAGACTGCATCAACAAATGTGTGAAAATTTCAGTCTGCAGAGTCCATTCACCACAGACCGTATCCGCCAACGATACGAAGGTCATTGTACTCGACCTGACATGGATACAACCTATGAAGGACTAGTTACCAACCAGCTGCGTAGAATTATATTGACGCAGAAGAAGGAGCTCGAGCAGCTGAGAGGTTGCAAGGGTGCTTAACGTTAGGGGTGAAGAATCACTATTGCTGAGGTTCAACTATAGACCAACGCCATGAAAAAAACCTCTATCCACATGCATAACACTCGATTGTTCCCCAAGAATCTTGGTGCCGCGGCTTATAAGCTGACCGGGATAGCTGCTCAGTGCGACTGGGCTATTATGAGCGACCAGAAGACAGGTGACTTTTATGTTCATGGTGACCTCTCGCGCTCTCCTCGTACGGTGTTCCTCTCAATGCGAGGCTTTTTTGCATCTATTCCGTACTTTTATGAGAATATTTTGCCAAAAATTGAAAGTCAGTTTATTTTGATTACCGGTTCCGAGGATTTGACCATCCCCAACCAGATAGATAAGAGATGGAGAGCATTTCGCCCAGATGAAAAAGAAACAATTTATCGCATCCTTGAGGACCACAGACTTGTTCACTGGTTTGCCGAGAATCGGGATACAGTGCTTCCCAGAATGTCGACACTCCCGATCGGGTATGTCTTTAGTGGCCCACAGAGTCACTCAGCTGCGATTGAAAGCCGGCCTTGTGTACCAATTAAAGACCGTCCCCTTCGTGCTCTCTGCAGCCACCGGGTAAGACCCGGCCCACAGTGGGAGACTCGACGGCAGGTCACCAACCTAAGTATGACAAAGTTCAGCGAGTTGGTGACAATAGTGAATCAAGAGGTGAGCGAAACCAAATTTCTCAATTTAATTGAGGAGCATGCTTTCGTACTATGTGTGCAAGGAGGAGGCATCGACCCTTCCCCCAAGGCATGGACCGCTATTGCACATGGATCAATCCCCATCATCGCGTCATCACCCCTTGATGACGCCTACTCCCAACTCCCTGTAGCATTTGTGAATGGGTGGGACGAACATTCACTGAGCGAAAAAAAGTTGCGTGAATGGATTCAACGGCTTGCGCCGTACTACGATAACCCGGAGATGCGCCTTAAGGTCGTGGAAAAACTTCAACTCGATTACTGGTGGAAGCAAATCACTAACACCTATCCAAAGAGCTATTGATCCAGCTGTCTTTGCGTGTCGCATGCAACGATCGGATGTCGATTTGAGCTTGAACACGCCCCTTTACTTATTGCTTTCTGTAGCCGAAATATGGCGGTCGTCGACTAAGCTCTTGTCGCTGCCACTATTAGGAGTTAGAAGTTGGCTGAGAATACACTGTAATCCCCCAACCAACCTTTCTCGCCCTGGCAGAACTAGCAATACAGTGACGCATCAGAAGTAAATTTGAATAGTGCAAGTGGATATTTTAGACAACACGACAGTGCAAATATTTTAAGATATAATTGCCCGCAAAAGAAATAGGTGATCTGGGTCGGGGTGATTTTCGCTCAGCCAGCCTAAATGGGCAGATCTGCAAGCAATATGGACGAGGACTCTCATGTCAAACGATAAAGTGCATTCCCAGAAGTTCGATCTTTCAATCATCGTTATCTTCCATGAGATGCAGCGTGAGGCCTGTCGTACGCTATTCTCATTGAGCAAGGAATTTCAAGAACACGCCGAGAACCTCTCGTATGAAGTAATAGCGATTGACAATGGATCCAAAAAGCCGCTAGGAGAACACTTCGTTAAGCAATTTGGCGAGCACTTCCGCTATGAATACTTTGACACACAGTCGGTTTCGCCTGCAACTGCAGTTAATCATGGTGTTCGCCTCGCGGAAGGGGAATTTGTCGCAATTATTGTAGACGGCGCACGGATGGCATCCTCCGGTCTTGTTTCAAAAACGCTAGCATCTGCAAAGTGGCTGTCAGAGCCGGCCGTTTTTTCTCTGTCATGGCACCTGGGTCCAGAAGTGCAGAACGTCTCAATGCTTTCGGGATATAACCAGTCGGTTGAAGACGAGCTGTTGGAATCCGTAAACTGGAGAGAGGACGGCCGAAAGCTTTTTGATATATCGGTTCTCGCCCAAGCGTCTAGCAGAGGGTTTTTAGGAGGAGTGCCCGGTGAATTTAGCTGGATCTGCGTAAGGAAGGCGATGTTTACCAGTCTCGGCGGGTTCAATGAGGCATTCACATCAAGAGGCGGAGGGCTGGTGAATCAAGATTTTCGCAATCGACTTATGACGACTCCGGGTATTGAGCCGCTGTTGGTCCTCGGCGAAGGAGTCTTTCATCAATTTCACGGTGGCGTGGCAACTAACGTACCTATGAAGCAGCACCCCAGAGATGAATTTCGTGCCGAATATGAACGAATTTGTGGCAAACCGCACGAACGCTCCAGTACGCCGGAGCCCCTGTACTTTGGAACAATGCCTAGCAATGCCTTGAAGTTTGTTGCTCGCTCGAGCTAGACGATAACGCACCTGTCTATAACGAGCATGAGCCCCCTATGTGTTAGAGCCATTGCCCTCTAAAACTACAGCCAACACCATTCCAACACATAGGGAAAATCACACTTCATCAATCTTCTTTTGCAATCAAATAATACAC
Organism: uncultured Gilvimarinus sp.; assembly: GCF_963972205.1. NCBI lineage: Bacteria > Pseudomonadati > Pseudomonadota > Gammaproteobacteria > Cellvibrionales > Cellvibrionaceae > Gilvimarinus > uncultured Gilvimarinus sp. The sequence continues at coordinate 134,695 of NZ_CAXAUC010000003.1, forward strand.
GCTACCTCTATCACTTAATGCCTCATTAGACTCCAGCTCATTAAAATGGCTATCAATCACATTCCAATTTTTACTACAAATCAATTTATCAAACGATTCTCGTGAATACCTTGAGCCCCAATCCCAATTGGGAGCAGGGCTAACAAAATAGTCTTCTGCATTGGATTCCATTGAAACAACATTTTGGACAATTAAAAAGTTTCTAGCGAGAGCATATGATTTATCAAGCACTTCTTCTGGGTTACCTAGATGATACAACCCTCCTATATTAGCGACGACATCGTACTGCCTTTGGACTGTTAAATCATTCACGTCCTGCCTAACAAAAAAACAGTTCTCCACCTCTAAAACTTTTTTTATTTTTTCAGCATTTCCAAAATGTTTTGCCTTGCCATTATCCAACCCATAGCTCCTTGAGTAACCTAAGTGAACAGAAAGCATAGCGTAATAACCATCCGCACAAAATAACTCCATAAATTCAGCTTCGCTACTAACATTTACTTTTAACTTACTCAGAGCGTAGAGCATATATGAAACTATTGTTGGCTCTTTACACTTTTGATTGGTCGAAAAAAATGTATTCGCGGTATTTTTTACACCAAACAACTCGTAAGAGTGATACAGTCTACCCAAGTCATTCAGCTGCTCTTCTTTTGTTTTCTTACTTTCTGTCAAAATCTCTAGCCTCGCCACTCAATCTGATTGGCAACTTTATCAAAATACACCTTGAATGAGTCATACTCTACACGCCAATTCAACTTATAAAGAGGAGAAGACTCCACCTTAACAGCCTCTCTAACCATACCTTTTTGCACTGAAACTGCCGCAGAATCATACTTAAAAACGGTTTTAGCCCATTCCTTCCGAAACTCTTCATCCACTTGCAATAGATATCCAAATAAGTAATGAAACCAAAAGTAGGGGTACATTTTAGATTTCGACTTGGCGACTGATTGTTCTGGATTTTTCGGAATAATAAAATCTCCATTATCGTGAAGCTCAAGATCTCGCCTACAACTCCAAAACCTCTTAACTTCATCATACCAGCTATTGATAATATACGATCCTGGAGCCGACGCTATAAACCACGAAGCAATTTTTCGATCTAGTAATTTTTCTTTCCGAAAACAAAAAAAATCATGATGCTCATCTTTCTCAAGCCATGACTCTAACGAAGAAACTGGATAAGTCGTTGAATCAACCCAAACACCACCAAACCTTTTAAGCAAAGCAACTCTCACTACATCAGATAGAGCTTGCAGCGTCATCCCACCAACATCGACACCAAAACCCTCAAGCAAACACTCGACATCTGCTTTATCTAAGACATAGAAATTATAGTCTGGATTTAGATTTCGCCACCCTTCGAAACACTTTTTTACCAACTTAGGTGCGTGCCCTTCGCCCTGATACCACATTGACCAAATGACATTTGGAAAAGGCTTTTCCTGAACAGCTAACTTTTCTGAAAACAACTTAGCAAAAAGAACATTACCCCTCACTTTAACCTGATAACCCAAACTACTTAACCTTGAGATAAAATGCAGCTTAGGAGAGCACCCCTCTCTCTCTGGACTTATATCAACAGCTATTTTTTTTGGTCTGATATTTCCTAAGCCGTCCAGTATCTCCAACTCCACACCTTCAGCCTCTAACTTTAAAAAATCGATAGCATCAATATTATTTTTATTGGCATAAGAATTAAGGGTGATTACTGATATTTCCTCTGTTGACAATACGGCACCACTATCAGGCGTTAAAATTGAATGCTCAACATTGCTCGACGACACATGAAACTTCACAACCCCATCGGAATTATACAAGCCGAGATCATTAACAATCACATTTCTTTTTTCTTTAAAATTCTTCAAACAAGCGTTAAAATTATTCACATTAGGTTCAAATATGTGCACTTGACGAGCCATCTTCTGTGCACTTATACTAAACCCGCCAACGTAACCTCCACAATCTATGACAACATCACCCTCTTCAACTTCCACAAAACCCGGGAGGCTATACTTTCTTTTCAACCATTCTTCATAACCGCACAAAATATGGATATATATTATATCCGGCATCGGCTTGGAAAAATAAACCAAAGAACTATTCTGCTCTATTTTTACAAAATCATCTTCAGATATAATCTCCGTATTCTCCAGCTGATCAAACTCCTTAGAAAGAAAACTAAAAAAATCTTCTTTCTGACTTTCACTGAGCGTCAGCACTGAGTCGAGACTCTCTTTTAAAAATCTCGTAACCTGTCGAGACTTACTGGGAAAATACCTATTGCTTGAGTAATTCTCTTTTATGTTAAAAGCCATACCACCCTTTATACCTCAAAAAACCTTAGCCCTCACAACAAACAAGCTCAAAACACTACAGACCTAGCCAGACAACTACTTAAAATAAGTCTTTAAAAAGTTTTTACACTTCATCATTAACGGCTGCGATGAGCGCACGGAACCCAACTCTCTTTTAAACTCGGAGAACTTGTCGGACTCGTTCATCACTTGACCTTCTATAAAGCTCGAAAACACATTTGCGGAATTATTCAACGCAATAACATAGATTGAATCAGGAAGCAGCTGACCAGAGAATAGGATATTTTTCTTTTTTAGAAAAACATTCGATTTTTTGATAGCATCAAATATTAGATTGGCATCATGAAATACAATCAACGCGTCATTGCCGCATGTAGACAAGCAAAACTTAAAGTCTCTATATGCTGCTCGGTTAGTATGCTCTCCATCAATAAAGCATAAGTCCGGCTCGCTCACTATATCAGCTTTGTCCAACGAGCTTGTGCAAGCGTCATAGGTTACTATTCTATCTAGTGACTTTCCGCCTTCCGCCTTAGCAATATTATCCAGCATTCGTTGCGTTGAATTCCCTTCATATTCATAAACCCTGAAGCGCTCATCAGGTTGCGATAACGGCCTTTTGTCAATTGAATAAATTAACACACAGAGCGGGTCTCTAAAATGGGGGAGAATTGTTCCTCCCAAATGAGAGCCAATTTCAAGGTAAATATATGAACTTGATTTTCTTCGAACAAACTGTTGAACAAGCAAAAGAGAACGCTTATCAGACTTTGTGGTTTGCGATCCCACCCCTTTAAACGCAGCGATATCACAGCTGTTAACAGCTTGAACAATATCAACCATAGAACCGTCCTTATATTATTTATATATTAGAATCATCAACCACAGGATTCAACAAAACACAAACACCAAAAAATCTCAACTGGATAGTCAGCCCTGAAAAGCGAGGACTGATAATATAAAATACAACATCCCTACTACCGACATCATAAAAAATAACCTAACTAAACCTCATCATTCACCTTGGCATCTCCTCAACCTCAAAAACTTCTCTTCGACATCAAACAGAAATTAAACATTTACTTTCACTCATCATGCAAGCTTAACAACTTTTCATAAATCACGGGATCAGACAACGACTCAAAATTCGACCCTTCAGTTTGATTAACCAACTCTTCCGTAAAAAACTCTTCGTTAGGCTTATCGATCAACCCAAGTTTAAGCGAAACATTATCAATTTTTATAACATACGAGTCTGAAGGCAAGTCAAAATTAACCAGTAACACTGGACGCCTTTCAATTAGCTTAAGTAAAGCAGTATTATATTCTTCCCATAACTTTACACTGTCTTCCAACTCAAACTTATTTCTATGCTCTAATGATTTAGCTACTTTGTATGGGTAACGAAAAGAAGCAATATATTTAAATGTAACTTGATCACCCAAAAACTCTTCCCACGCTCCTATAAAAAACAGTATTCTCGGGTCTTTTATCCCTACCACAGGCTCATCACCATACTTGCTTAGTATTGCCATCAGCTCATCTTTTTCTTTATTCGAGAAGCATTCAACATAACAAGGAGAATCCCAAGAAGCTCCTTTAGAGTTAAAAACTTTTTCATGAAATTGATATATCTGTTTATTTTCCTTATTACCTTTTTTATTGAAAGGAGCATAATTGACAACATCACCAAGGTACAACCCTCTTGCCTCTAAACTCCCTGCCAAGCAACTAGTTCCACTTCGATGCATGCCTGTTATAATAATAAATTCTCTCATTTCAATTCTTCTATTGATGGGTTAACATTTTTCATGGCGCAATCTCCACCAGAAAACTAGACACTCGATGTGCAAAATTTTTGTTCGAACAACTCGGGGGTGGAAAATCTTAAAGCTCTGTGGCTCGAAGCTCGATTGTAGTCAACTTCGACATACTCGAAAACCCACTTATGCATGTTTTTTCTACTTGGTAAAGGCTCGCCAATATGGACTCCACCTTCACCGATTGGAAAAACTCTCGACACAAGCATTACCCCAACAATTATCTTTTCGGATCATGCTTTGCATCAAACCGTAACTTACAGACGTTTGGCGGCATAGGTTTAATGCATTTTGGCTTCCACATTCATGCGCTCACTTATCGACCGAGAGTACATGCCTATAATCACGACCAAGTATAGCCACCCTGCCTGTATAAAGGTAGGCGATATCGTCTACTCATTTCTGGTCAGGGTGCTCCGCGCTGAAACCCTACCCCAGAAGGTTCAGTGTCACAGGCTTCACATGATCGTTATCCGTTGTGATCTTGAATAGCTTCGCTGTCTTTGGTGCCAGCCCTGAGGGCCTCTGACTTACGCGCACGACTTTGGCATCAAAGCCTCGATACTCAGCCACAGAAAGCAGGTGTCGACAGACTCTGGACCCAGTGACTATGAACGGCCCAACTGCGGCGCTAGAGTAGCTAGAAGCAGAAGAAAAAATTGACGTGAGATACTGGCATATCGACAGGGAGTAGGCGCATTATTCGACAACTCTGTTCTGTGCCACGGGTAATGCGCGTCTAGCGAAGTAGCTACTACGCCTGCAAGCTTTGCCGCACTGCGCCCGAGGGGGGAAGCCAGCGGGTGAAAGAGCTGCGCCAGCGTTCACCACAGAGCTTTGGAAACCGAGCATTCAAATTATATTATAGGTTGCTTACTTAACAAAGGAGCTTACGGACAGGAAGAGGCAGATCCGCTGACAGAGCTTCTGCGTCGAAACGTGCGGTAGCTGCCAGCTCACCTCAGGAAGCGGCGAGCCAGCAAATATCCGTCAATGCATCGAACTAAGTACTACTTCAATTCAGCTCGCCCAGACGTTTTTCGAGCCGCTCAATTGCTTCGCCCTGCCGCTCAATCAACTCCTGCTGCTGGATCGTATACAGCGTCAGCTCCTCGATCTTTTCCAGTAGACGGAGCTGGAATTCAGTATGGTTGAGCCCATTTTCATTGACGTCACGTGCAGAGGGTACGTTTGGCAGGTGACTGTTTTTATCTATAAAAGTTTTGAGTTCCTGAATGCTCATCAGGACGTAATCGTCCTCGAATACGTAATCAGGCACATTGAGCGTCATGCCATTAGACACGATTGCGCCGTTGACGCGCAGGCTTGTTGCATCGACCTCCATCAGATTATCGTTAGCCGTTTGCCCGAGGAATTGGATAAGCCCATCACCGAATACAATTTGGCTCTCCGCCTGGTTGTCGCTGTTGACGGCAAGAAAACGACGATTGGTGGAGTCCGACTTAAAGCGCAACTGGACAGCATTGTTGTCCGTACTTTCAATTAACGGGATCACATTTCCACTCCGTTTAATGTGCATCGCACCCGCTGGTGCGTTGGTCCCAACCCCCACGTCGCCATTGGCCGTAATAAAAATCGAATCGGACGGCGCTCCCGGCTTGATCCGGAACGGCAGCTTGCTGCCGTTGGTCACATCCCGGATGAAAAAATTGGCTTCGTTACCAGCGACATCCCAGGTCTGCGCGGTAAAGCCAGAGCTGCCATCCTGCTCAAGTCGCAAGGTGGGCGAATCGCCGTCCGCCATATGGGCTTCTACGACGGGGGCGCTGGTGCCGAAGCCGACCCTGCCACTATCGTCGATGTACAACGAGTTGCTGGGGGCTGACCCCTCAACTGTGAACGGAATGCTCGCCGCCGTTATGTCTTCGATCGAAAACCTATTCAGGCCACCATTGGCGCTATCGTTCGCTGTTAGTTGCCAGTCGTGGTTCGGGAAACTTCCCGAGGTACTGGTGTCGTCGAACTTGATCCGGGTGTTGTTTTCCTTTATCCGAATGGTGTCGAAACCGAAGTTTTCGCTGCTAGCGCAGTCCGTACCGACGCACAAGCTGCCCTGGATCTCGACATCTTGGACAAACGTCTGCTCTTGAGTAGCTCCGTATTCGACGGTTTGCTCGCTGGCTCCGTTCGTGGCTAGTAAATTTGAACCACTGTGAGACACTTCTGCGAGATTCGACGAAACGATCTGGCCGCCGCGAACCGAGAACGCGCCAAATCCGCCCTGAAGCGGTTCGGTTCTTACCGGTTGAGTACTGTTGCGGTCAGACGACAAACCGTGACTGCCCATGACCCGCAGCTCATAGCGATAGGTGCCATCGGGCAGCCCATCTTGAGCCATGACGGTTGGGATAAACTCGATCCGCTCACCAGCTTCAAAGCTCTTGCGCAGGTGAAAACCTTCCGGGCCCGTGATTATCATGTCTACTTCAGTTTCCAGCCCCACAATGTCTTTCGATTCAAACACCAAGGCATCGGACAGCGTGTGGCGCTCGTAGAGGGCCGCATCCTGAGCGGTGGCCCCCGAGCAAATCACGGCGATGGCTGCAGCGAATATAGTCACTTGAATTGTCTTGGATGTGCTCACTGTCTGATCCTCTTGACTTACATTGGCGGTGGAGTACCGCCTCTATTGTTTTGTCGCGGTCGAATACCGCTCCCACGAATTGGTCGTTATATCTTTGTTCTTATGGTTCTTTTTTTGTCCATCGGGCACCTAGGTCCGGCCAGCGGTACTCAGAGACCGCCAGCCAATACCGGCCAACAACAGGGTTAGCAAAAACAGCCACATGGTACTCAGCATCGGGAGAGATGCCGCTGGACCGACCACCACCACCGTCAGCACGGCCGTCGCGTTACCGCTGTTACCCAAGTTGGAGGTCAGGTCACTGGTGACGCTGGTATAGTCACCCGCGATAGTGTCGGCTGGCACATCCAGTTCCACCTGAAACGAACACGTGCCACCGGCAGCAAGCGCGCCGTCGGTAAGCGCGATGGCCGAAGTGCCGTCGACTAACGAGCCGGCACCACAGGCAGCGTTGATAGGTGTATTGGCGGCAGTCATGCCCGGAATAAATGCTTCCAAGTCGTCAGTAAATGCAAGCCCGGTTACGGCGTTGGCTGGATCTGGATTAGTAATCTCGAATGTCACCGTGGTCGTATTGCCAGCTGCAACCGAGGCCGGAGCGAATGCTTGAGTGAATGCCAGCGGTGCGACGACCAGATCAGCACTATCGGCCGGCGCTTGAACTAAAACGCCCCCGCGAGTACCGGTGGCAACGCTGGTGGTGTTAGTAAACGTGCCAGTCGGCGCGCCGGCCGGAACACGTAACGGAACCACCACAGTGCATGAACCGCCCGCGGGCAGACTGCCCCCCGTCAACGATACAGTGCTAGCGCCCGAGACCTGCGAGCCTGCACCACAGACATTAGCGCTCGGCAGCCCTTCTGCCGCCAAACCGGAGAGGGTTACCCCCAGGTCATCGGTCAGCGCGATGCCTGTGAGCCCAAAACCCGAGCCATTGACAAACGAAAGCTCCATTTCGACCAACCCGCCCGGCAACACAGGCTGGGTGCGGAACGATTTGATCACAACGAAATCACCGGTAACCACATCAAGAGTATCGGTCGCAGTACCACTGTCTCCAGAGCTTGAAGTCAGCGCACCGGAAGTGTTAACGAACGTGCCTTCGGCGCTACTGACAATGTCGACCTGAATGGTGCACTGACCACCAGCGGCTACGCTGGCACCGCTGAGTTCCACTGTGCCCGTTCCGGCGACGGCCATTACAGTGCCCCCTGTGCATGTGCTGGAGGCGTTCGGCGTACCGGCCACTGCAAGACCAGCCGGCAGGTTGTCGGTAAACATAAGTGAATTCACCGCCGCCGCGCTGGCACTGTTATCAATAGTGAACGACAGCCTGGTAGTACCACCGAGGGTAATGGCATTGGGCATAAACACCTTGCCAAACGCCGGAGGCGGCTCGATCTGCAGCGAGGCCGAGGCTGGAGCGGACGCAGGAAGGCCGTTGCTCGACAAGTTCGACGTGGTGTTAGTGAAGCTGCCCGGTGTGGCCGAGGCTGGTACTTGGAGCTCCACATCGAATGTGCAGGATTCGCCGGGACCAAGTTCACCACCGGTAAAAGCTAACAGGCTGGTACCGCTAAGCTGCGAACCGTCCCCACAAACATCAACCTGCGGTGTGTCGGTCGCCACCAAGCCGGGAATCACCGCGTCGAGGTCGTCGGTAAACGACAGCCCGGTGACACCGTTACTGGCATCGAGGTTCTCCAAAGTGAAACTCAGCGTAACAGTGCCGGTGGCTCCGACAGGCCCAGAGAAGCTCTTGGCAAAAGTCACGCTATTGATGCGCAGCATGTCGCTTGCAGCAATACCTTCGACGGCCTCGCCAGCCATGATACCGGTTGCCGTCGACGTGGTATTAAGTGAGCTACCTGAGGCGCTAGCCGGAATGCGCAGTGTCGCCGAGAAGGTACATGTCGCGCCCGGGCTCAGCTCGGCACCAGTCAAAGACAGAACGCCAGCGCCAGAGAGCTGGGAGCTGCCACCACAGACACCGCTTTGGGTACCGCTTTCGGAAACCAAACCAGCGAACACCGCACCGAGGTCGTCAGTAAAGGCAATGCTGCTGATTGTTTCGCTAAGGCTAGCGTTAGTAAGCGTAAAAGCCAGCGTCACGGCACCGCCGGGAATGGCCGGGTCATCGATAAACTCTTTGGACAACAACAACGGGTCGCTAATCAGCAGGCTGTCGGCGGCCCCAGAAAAAACGAAGGGGCTGCCGTCAACGGAACCAGATAGGCTGGAAGTCACGCTGGAGTACTCTCCGGCGGCTGTTCCTGCAGGCAACTGCAGGACCGTGGTAAAGCTGCAGCTGTTACCAACCGCTAGGTTGCCGTCGTTCAGAGTCAACACACCAGCGGAGAACGTGAGCGAAGATCCGGCGCCGCAAATGTCGCTCTGCGGCGCATCGGTGGGCATTAGCCCGGCTAGTACCGCATTCAAGTTATCGGTGAAAGTCAGCCCGGTCAGCGTCTCGGCCCCCAGGTTGTCAACCTGAAAGCCCAAAGTAACGGTGCCCCCTGATACCGCCGGATCATCTAGAAAGCTCTTCTGGAAATCGATGAAAGCTACATCAAGGTTATCGCTTGCGGAATTGCCCACCACAGCCTCGCCGCCGGCGGTCGCGGTGACTGCACTACTAGTGCTAGGGTAACTCGCCGGTGCAGCCCCAGCCGGCACCTGAAGAAGAACCATGAAGGAGCAGCTTTCTCCCGCCGCAACGCTGGCACCGCTGAGCGAAAGATTGCTGCCACCACCCGTAGAAAGTGCACCGCCACAAGGTGAGGCAGCAGAACTGATTACCGTTAGGCCAGTCAAGGCAGCCTCTAGGTCATCACTGAAAGCAATGTTGGTAAAATCCACTAAGCTCTCACTGGCGTCCAACGTAAACTGCAGCTCGACAGTGTCGCCAGCGCCTACCGGGTCGCCAAAACGCTTGCTTAGCCGCGGTGCTGCAGCGCGGTTGACTTCAGCCACGCCACGGTTGCCGGCCACTTGGCCGCTGCTGTAATTGCCCAGAATTGGAGTTGTCTGATTGACATAGATCCCCGGCGGGATATTGGCTGGGAGTTGAACATCCACCTGAAACGTACAAGAAGTGCCCGCCGCCAGAGAGCCGCCTGTAAGACTAAAAGTTTCGTTCGCGGAGGCTCCGTCAGTGTCAAAAAAACCCGATGCGCCACCGCAAATATTGTTCTGGGCGTCGGGAGCGACGCTGGTGCCCCCCAAAAAGGCAGAGAAGTCGTCCGTAAAGCTCAGATCGGAGACCGCATTGGCCGGGTCGGGGTTGGAGACCGTGAAGCGGGCTGTAATGAGGTCCCCACCCGACACCTGATTGACCTCGACACACGGGTCAGTCGGCGCAGCGCCGGACTCACAAAATTCTTTGATCAGCACAGGGGCAGCGCCTACGTCCAGATCGTCCGTGGCCGGAGAGAAGGTGCCGGCGCTGGAGGCCACCGAGCTGGTTGTATTGGGATAGGTTCCTACAGCAGCTCCGTTAGGCACGGTGACCTCGACGGAGAAACTGCAAGAGGCGCCGCTGGCCAATGTGCCGCCGGAGAAGGTGAGAATGTCGCTGCCTGAGATGCTGGAGCCACTGCCGCACGGATTAAGAGGAAACGGACCGGTGGCCTGGAGCCCGGACAGAGTGGCATCCAGATCATCGGTAAAACTGATGCCTGTCACCGTGCTCCGGGTACTGTTGGTGAGGGTAAATTCTAGCCCAGTTGTTCCCCCAGGGGCCACCGGGTCATCAAAGCTCTTGGTCAGACCGAGGGGATCCAAAGCAGAGGTGATCTGGTCGACAGCGAAGCCCAAGCTGCCCAAGCTGGAGGTGGCGTTCGTGGTGCGGTTGTTGAAGGTCCCAGTGCCGGTGACCTCCACGTCGACGCCCAACTCACAACTCGTAGACGAGGTCAGGAAACCGCTGAAAAAAGACACCGAGGTCGCACCCGACGAGGGGGTGAAGGCGCCCGAACAAGTGTTCGTGGCATCGGGCGCTGTCGCTACTTGTAAGCCTGCAGGCAAGTTGTCGGTAAAAGAGAGATTGAAAACATTGCCGGCCCCGCTGTAGTCAAAGAAAAAGCTCAGCCGAATGACCTGCCCAGGGACGACGCTACTGGAGGAGAACAGCTTGCTGAAGCTCGGCCGACTTGCATCAATGGTCAATGTATCGATCGCAGGGCCGCTGTTGCCAGCGCTAGAGATAAGGTCGCCACTGATGTTGTCGTAGTTCCCGGCAGCAGCCCCGGTAACATCCACCCGCAATGTACAAGTAGTGTTAGCACCCAGGCGAGGCGAGTTGAAGGACACGGTATCTCCCCCACTCGGCGCACTTACAGCTGTTGATGGATCACAGCCCGCCCCTAGCACCGGGCTGGGCGGCGTAGCTAGCAACAACCCAGGCGGCAAGACGTCGGTGAACTCCAGATCCGTCGCCGTATCCGATGCGGTAATGGTGAAAGTCAGTGCGCTGGTGCCACCTTCGCCGATGGTGTCGGGGGCGAAAGCTTTCGAGAAGTTGGCCTGTGCCGCTGCCTCGCTTGCGAATACTAGAGCAAAAAGGGTGGTGGCGAGCATGGTCGTAGCCCGGCTGTATAGGCCGGGCCGACTAGCAGCGGCTTGCTTCAAATTCATATTATCTGCCCTGATTTATAGCTAAGTCGTTATTAGAAGTTAAATAAGCCGTACGACGAATATTGCCTGTTGAGCCCCGCTACTTAGCTGGCTCTGAATAGCAATAGGTCTTTTAGCTGCTATTGGAATCCCTTTTGGCTGGCAAAAATAAAGTTCGCCCAATCTGTTTGTAGCTTACCACTCTCGTGATTCCGTGAAAAGAGTCACAACTCCCTAAACCCATACATTTCTTAACTCTCTGCATACAGAGACACACCTCAGCCCTTAAGTGCCCAGCGCCATTACAAGTACAAGTGCAAATAGCGGTTTCCCCGCGGCAATAAGGGACGCAAACACATATATCATTTGATTTACAGCCTTACTCAACCCTAAAGCACTGCATATTAAAAGATAATAAAGCTCTCTTGCGGGAGTAAACACAACTCATCATTGCAAGCCTGAAGCGGCACGCTAATCTTAGCTCTGCGGATCACCTCTTCTGGTTTTTTTGAAATCAATATCTTAAATTCACCATCAAACAGGCTTAACGGTTCATCTTGGAACCCCAACCTCAGTACATTGCGCCTTGGATACTCAACAAGCAATTCAGACGTGGACTTTACAATTGTCGGCACCAAGTAGTCTTGCAGTGGCTCATTCGAGTTTATATGCCACCCTTCCCTGAGACTAAACTGCAACTCAATTGAGACGCACACCTTTGCCAATGTTTTTGTGCACACAATGCTTAAGCGACCTACCCCATTGGCGAAGTACCGAATACTTTCAGAGCTTCCATTCAGCTCATTATTCAGGTAGTGCAGAGAAGAAAAACGATTGATGGCTGATTCTGCAACGCGAGCCTTAACCTGATTCAGCCCTTCAGGGTCTATTTTGAATAATTTAGGGTCAAATGTTCGACGTTTAAGGGCGAGCTCTACCTCCTGAAAAACTACTTTAGGGGAAATCAGCTCACCATCCATCAAACTAAAAGAAGCATTTGACCCCAACTGGGATGGTATCGCGGACTGAGGCAGAGCGGCATTAGCATTGGCTGACTGATAAATAGTTTTTGCTCGCTCTAACCACTTTGGATTTCGTGTAACATCATAAAGCCCAACAAAACCTCGGCTCAGATAAGCATAATCCTCGAGACTAAAAAGCTCTTGACGGCGATCCGATGTTCTAAACAGCCTTCCGGTTCGATCATCAAACCTAGATGCCCACATTAATTCGCCAACTTTTTCAGCTATACTTATATACTCTTTATTATCAAGCGCCCTGGAAGCCATCGCTAGAGAGTAAATCATTAGCCCATTCCAGCTCGCAATAACCTTATCGTCTCGGTGCAAACTCCCTCGACTATGGCGCTGCTCTTGCAGCGTTTTCAAAACATCTAACATCTCAGCGTTTTTTAAGGCAATGTCACTCAAGATTCCCAACGTTCTGTTTGACCTCTTCTCGCCAGCCTCAACTGAGTAAGACGATATTCCTTCAATTTTCAAGGCGTCTGCCACATCAGCTCCTGACCACAAATAAAACCCTCCCTCCTCGCCGTTAAAATCTGCGTCTAAAGCGGAGTAGAAGCCCCGCCCCTCTTGGTAAAGATACTCAATAGCAAAATCTAGCGTTTCTTTTGCAACAAACCGGTAGCTATCTTCACGAAACCCTTGCCACGCCTCTAGGTAGACCTGCGCCATTAACGCTTGGTTATACAACATCTTTTCATAATGAGGAACACTCCACTGGCTATCGGTAGAGTATCGATGAAACCCACCGCCCACATGATCTCGAATCCCTCCATTCATCATCTTAGTTAACTGTAGCGATACCAGCTTAGCCAGATCGGGGTCCAGAGCTCTTCTCAACTCATCGAGCAAATACAGTAACAAAGACTCCTGAGGAAACTTGACGGCTCCTTTCAGCCCCCCAAACTCAGTATCCAGAGCGTCTACGACTTTCTTCTTGGAGCTCGTTAACAGTTCAGCAGTGTCAACATGCACGTTATTGTTATCTTCACCTTCAGAAACAGCTGTCAATCTCGATATATTTCTCGCCGTTGTGAGCAAAAATTCTGGATTATTTTCCCAAGCAAAGCCGACTCGTTGCAACAAAGTAACCAGATTTTCTTTCGAAACGTAGGAGCCAATATAGATTGGCAACCCCTCACTATTTATTATGGCAGTGATGGGCCAGCCGGCAGAGCCTGTGACAGCCTCTAACAACGAAGCGTAATGGCTATCTATCTGCGGCAACTCTTCTCTATCAACCTTTATGGCAACATAAGAATCATTGACAGCTATAGCCACATCGACATCAGAAAAACTCTCCTTTGCCATCACGTGACACCAATGACACGTTGAATAGCCGATCGACAGGAAAATTAGTTTATTTTCTGCCTCAGCGCTCGCCAAGTACTGATTGCGCCAAGGCTTCCAATTTACTGGATTCTTGGCATGTTGGCGCAAGTAAGGAGAAGAGCTATTAACTAAAGCATTTAAATACTTCCCTTTTGCTTTGGAAAAAACTTTATCTTCACTTTTATCCTTTGCTACTTCCAGCCACTCGCCAAATTGGGCCTTTTCAGACCCGGAGAGCAATGGCGGGGGGATAAAATCCGCTTCAGCGCTCGAGCAAAGGCTAATGAAGATCACCAATACCAATAGACCAACAAGCCTGGCGGCTTTTGATGCAGACACTTTAAACTACTTCTGCTTTATTGTATGAGAACGATTCAAAGCCAAAGTATCGACAACTTGCTTCTCGCCATTCGGCCAGATAATTTCTAACTTATCGATACTCTGACCACCCAGCCCTATGTGCTGCTCTTTAGGGTGAACAGACATATAACCAATCGTACTGTGAACCTCTCTCCAGATCTTTTGCCCTGCAGAGGTATACAGCACTATTCGCGCACCAATAGCGTCACGGGAGACTCCTTCACCCGGGTTCCCAATGAGCTTAATTTTCACCCAATTAGAGTTAGCCCTTGAAGCATCTAGCTCATTCCGATAAAAATATGCTTTTTCGTGATAGTTATTCAGAATTAGATCTAGGTCGCCATCATTATCAAAATCCAAATATGCGGCACTTCTTGAGTTACCGACAAGGTCCACACCAGACTCTTTAGATCGATTATTAAGCTTACCATTTTGATTGACAAAAAAGACATTGGACTCTTTTGTCGCTACGGGCATATAGACATTCTTGACCTCGTTGGAATGAGGGTCGGTATAGTATGGGTTCTCGCTGCTGTACAGATTAAACTCATTCATACCGTTGGTAACATATAAGTCGTTGTCGCCATCATTGTCGAAGTCAAAGAAGTCTGCGTCCCACGACCACCCGGTAGACGAATAGCCTCTTCCCACTGCGTCACTCAGCTCGTAAGAGACCATACTGCCCGGCTTTGACAGGAAAAGGTCATTGGCCTCAACCACCCTCATATTCGCCAGCTTTTCAGCATTAAACTTCATAGTGGTGTCTTCGTTGGGCAAAACATACTTTTCATCTTTATTCATGGTAACGATGTTCGAAATGTATATATCGGGCTGCAAATCTTCATTAAGGTCTGCGATGCCAATATTCATTGTATAAGACGGTTTGTCAGTTCCCAGTTTTTGCGAAATGTCTTTGAATCGGTTGCCACCCATATTCTTAAGGTAGGCGTTTACGCCAAAGTCATTACCGACAATTAAATCCTGCAACCCATCACCATCAAGGTCTGTATGCGCTACCGCCTGCCCCCATCCGGTATTGGCAGCTCCGCTTCCCTCGGTAATATTTTTAAACTTAAATTCGCCCATATTTTTGAAGAGTTGGTTAGGCAGCCCATTGTCGTTTCTTCGTTTCAGCGTCGGCAGCACGCCTTTTGTATAATGACCAAAATAAGTTATGTAAATGTCCAGCAGTCCGTCGTTGTCAAAGTCAGCAACCGTTGCGGGCCCACCAACCAAGTTGCCCCCCCCTAGATTGGCCACTTCGGTAACATCCTCAAACTTGCCTCCGCCCAAATTCTTATAAACTCGATGAGAGTCTTCCACGTAAGTTACAACAATATCCTGAAGACCATCATTATTCAGGTCAGCAACAATGGGTTGTCGAGGCTCCCCTGGGGTGTTATCAGACTCTCGCCTCCACCCTAAACCAGAAGACTCAGTGATATCCACAAACTTCTCTCCATTGTGATTCAGATAGAGCTTATTGCCTAACCCACCAAGAATCAGAATGTCGACATACCCATCATTATTAATGTCTTCTGCTGCAACCCCACCCCCCCCAAACGCCGGGGGAATCGTAATAACACCCACTCCCTTCCCTTTATCGAGATAACTTCTTAACTGACGACTAAGCCAATCTGACGTACGATGCATAAAATCAATTCCAACCGAAGAGGAAATATCCGTGAAGAACTTTTCATTCGATTTAGAAGTGAAATCAACGCCAGACGAAACAATTGTATGCTGCTTACCCTCGGAAATTTTAATGCTCGCGTGACGATTAACTCTATCCTGAATAGACTTGAGACCAGATACGAACACCTTGGACGATATCCTCTCCTGCCCTTGTGATTTTGCAACGTCTCCTGCCACTCGCAGCGACAAGACACCGAACTGAGCAATATTCTCTACAATAAGCTCCAGCGCGAAAGGGTCTGGCTGAAGCTTTGCGCTAAAATCGGGAGAGTTCAAGGCATATTCTAGATAGCGCCAATGCAACCCACTATCACGAAATGAGTCCATATCATAAGACTCGATAGCCACCTGATCCTCACTGTCGAGCTTTGGAAAAAATAGCGCATCTTCGTACTCATCAATACGATGGGGAATAAAAACATCCACTAAAGATTGAACATCTCTCTCCTGAATCGTCAGGTGCCCCCTTGAGAGTGCATTCTTTTCAGATTCCAGATAAAAATCGCGCGCAAAATGAATCAATGTTTCAACGTAGAGACTCTGAAAGCGCTTGGCCTCATCAGAACCTTTTGGCCAACTGACCCTCGCAAAATAAACCTGTAAATTTCTAACAAAGAGCTGCTCGGATATATCATTGTAAACTTTGTACGAATCAACCTTTTGCTTTATGATTTTTTTCACTAAAGAAAGATCTGCGATCTGCCGGTCGCCCTTGGCAGGAGCTTTGCCTTCTTTATTTTGTGCCTGTATTCTTTTTGGCCCCAACAACTCGGACCACACTACAACCAAGTTATCAACTGAAACTTCATGACTATCACTTCTTCTGGCTCTTTCATCAGCGATTTTTAATACCGCCAAACTATGCAGATCTAACGCCTCCTTTAACTTGTTAATAGCCTCTTGACTAATGGGCAGCAGGTTTGACTCCATATCAAACAGCGACTCCTGCTGTACCGCTAATATGGCTCGCAAAGCATAGGCAATTGTGGAATACTGACGTTTATCAACCTTATTGATATTGACTTGCTGACCGCCCGGATAAACAACCTCCCAGTGATCATTCTTTCCTCGTCGGTAGTTTATTGAGCCAGCCAACACCTGGCTTAACGTTTCAAGATTTACCGATGACTGACCATTTTGTTTTGATTTTTCACTGGCCTCTGCCCAAATTGACCTTGCAAACTGTTTTTGCATCAGGTTTTTGCTAAAACGCGCCTCTTTCGAAAGAGGTGTTCCAAACATAAAATCCTCTAACCTTGATGCAGTGGCATAACATTTGGGGTCCCTTTCCTTTTCGAGGAGTTTAATCTCGTTGACGATATCTTCAATCGAGTCTTCAGGTTGCGAAGTTGTGGCCGCAAGACTATGGAGCGAACAGAATAATGCCCAACAAATAAAGACTGTCTTACTAATTCTCACCATCGAATTGGCCACTCCAAGGTAGTTAGGTTTTATTTTAGGGTTGCGATCCATCACTTGAGTGATAGTAACAATCGGCTCAGGATGTTGATTTGGCTTTATTATGAAGGATTCTCTATGTAGTGACCAAACATTTTAGGCCACTGCTTTTTAGTGACCACGGTGCTACGCCGCTCATGCGCACAATGATGACTAGGCAATAAATGCTCTACGATGCTGGACATATCGAGACAAAACGGAATCCAGCCGAAAGACGATTCAAACCAGGGCTCAAATACGGATCGGCGCACCTATGATTATTACTTGAACTCAGAAAGCATGGCGCATAGAATCTCCCCTTCTCTATATTGATAATAATGCGATAACAATGAAACGGATATCCCTCTCAGCACGCGGGCATGACCGAGCCATACCGGCACTTCTGTTAGTCTCAGCCCTGCTGCTGAGACCACTGGCAATTGCCGCCCCAGACAACTCCCGCCAATCAGGTGGCGAGCCTGAGCCCCTTCAAAGCGGATGGACTGCATGGCTTGACCCAGTCACTGGAGCGCTATCAAAGGAGAAACCCCCAGAAGGTGAAGTGTTACCCCTAGACGATCAGGCCTTGCGCCATTTCAGCACCTCCGAGCTCGACCTCATCCCTGAAACAAGACCAGACGGCACGGTGATCCTCGACCTACAAGGGCGATTTCGCCAAGGCAGTGCGGCAACTATTGGCAATGGCGGGGAGGTGAATATCCACAGGATCGGGGGTCAGATGTTCATGAGCCCTGACGGGCGCGAAATTAATCGCCGCCTATATGACAACAATAATCGTCCGGATGGCAACGAGCCGTAACCATGACTCACCAATTAACTCGCCTTTCACTTATTTGTTCACTGTGGTGCACCGGCGCTCTGGCTGATGCCGTGCTGTCACCTGTTTATAACGACGGAGCAGTTGAGGGATTCAACTCCTTCGACCCGCCCCACGCAGCCTCCGCAGAGGATGGCAACCCAGGAGCAACTCTGGGGGAGCAAAGGCGCTGGGCATTTGAGCGGGCGCTGGAATACTGGGCGCGCAGGCTTGACAGCGACGTCGTTATCGAGGTGGCCGCAGAAATGAACAACCTGTCTTGCAATGCATTCAGCGCCGTATTGGGCTCGGCAGGCCCCAACAACGTGTCCCGCGACTGGTTTCCCGGTGCCGACGGCACCAACCCCACCTTTGCGAACACTTGGTACCCTATTGCGCTGGCCAATAGCATCGCCGATAGAGACCTAGGGCCTGGATCGTCTGATATCGGCTCGCAATTTAACAAAAACATCGATGAGAGCGACAACTGCCTCGGGTCAAATACTTGGTATTACGCCCTAGGTGAAGCACCCCCGGGAACGATCAGCTTTTTCGCAACTGTGCTACATGAGATCGGTCACGGTATTGGTGTGACAACTTTTGTTGACAACGCCAGCGGCTCTCGGCTTTTGGAGCGGGACGACGTTTATATGAAGTTCTTGGAAGATCACAGCACTGGCAAGTTGTGGCCCGAGATGGACGACACTGAACGAATGGCGTCGGCGATTGACACCTCTGACCTTCACTGGGTTGGCGCCAACGTGCTGGCCGCTCTCGGCCCTTTGAGTGACGGCATTTCCGGCGGCCATGCCCAGATGTATGCGCCGAACCCGCTGAGAGGAGGCTCCTCGGTTTCCCACTGGGACACCGCTATTGAAGACAGCGATAACAACCACGAACTGATGGAACCTAGCGCCACAGGATCCGAGAAGCTCTTAATCACCGGTGAATTGCTGCAGGACCTTGGCTGGAATGACGTGCTGGCTAACGACTGCACATTCACCTCTGATCGCTTGTCGCTATCGTCATTTTTCAGCGGCGACAACACACATAATGCCTGCGTAAGCGTGACATACGACGGCGCGGTCATAATCGGCGGCAGTACCAATGCCACAGCGGGCCGAGAAGTGGTGCTAAAAAACGGATTCACTGTAGAGCAGGGAGCCACTTTCGGGGTGAACACCGACCCTGATATTGGATTGTGACGTTGCTGCACGGCCAGGAAGAACAACCCACCCCAGCACCTGGGTTAGATTATGGACACTCGCCATATCTCGCCGCGTGATATGGCTGGAGTGAATATGGCGGCAATCAAAGCTGGAAACGAGATACTAAAACAGACCTAGCCGAGACGAATACCTCGCTTACTCCTCTGAATAACAGCTGGAGAGTCTAAAAGCCTTGACGCAAGCACACAAGTAAGATGCGAGGACCAACCACCCAAACGTCAGTATTCATAGATTATCGGCTGTGCGGGTGTATCGCTGTTACGTGCAGGTCATACCCCAGCAAAGCCATACGCAGAGAATCCATTCTATTGCAGTTGCCGGTCTCTTCTTGGGGGCAAGTATAGCCCCGAGTGCAACTAAAAAGATCGTTGGCGACGCGCCGAATATCTGCCTTGCGAAACCGTGTCAAATTAACACTAGAGATCCTACATTTACCATAGAATCTCCTTACCGCTTCCCCTATACTCCCCGCTTTCAAAAACACGCTCTGAAATAGGATGCTAGGTGACAGCAAGAGCCCGCTTTTCGCCCAGAGTAGGCGTCGTTATCCCCGCCCTCAACGAGGCCACATCTATTAGTGGGGTCATCTGCAGCCTGCGCTCTCAGTGCAACTATCCGGTAGTGGTGGTCGACGACTGTAGCGAGGACGACACCATCAATATCGCTTCCCAAGCTGGCGCCCACGTACTACCACTGGCCGCCCGACTTGGCGCCTGGGGTGCGACGCAAACCGGCATCCGCTATCTACTGCAGCAAGGCTTTGACATCGTAGCAACCTTAGACGCCGACGGCCAACACGAGCCGGAGTCTTTGCCCGCCTTATTGGCGCCAGTAATAAAAGGCGCCGCTGACGTCGCGATTGGCACCTGCCCCGGGCGTGTTTCACGTCTGCGTCTGCTTGCTTGGATGATGATGAAAACAACGTCGGGGCTGCGCATGGAGGACATCACCTCTGGATTTAGGGTGTACAATCGGCGAGCTCTAGTAGAGCTCGCCGACGCACGTGCGACACTGTTGGACTACCAGGATGTCGGCGTACTGCTTCACCTACAGGCTGCGGGGCTGACACTACTGGATGTGCCGGTACAGATGCAAAGCCGCTGCGAGGGGTCTTCGCGAGTTTTTCACTCTTGGCTTGTAGTCGGCCGCTATATGCTGCAAACCCTGGTGTTAGGGCTGTCCAAACGGCGATTGAGTGCGCAAACGGAGAACAAAACATGATTTTATGGATAAACGCTGCCATCGGACTGCTGGTGGCAACAGCAATTTTATTTCTGATACGCCGCGACAAACTGCATGTGCGACACGGTGTCTTTTGGCTATTGGTAGCTGTGGCGTTCGCCGGACTGGGATTCGCTCCTCCTCTGGTGGACTGGCTGGCGAAGGTAATCGGTGTCGGCTACCCACCGGTACTCGCCATAATGGCAACCATTGCCGTATTGGTAATCAAAATCCTGCTGATGGATATGGACCAAGCACGCCATGAAGTGCAGCTACAACGGCTGATTCAGCGAGTTGCCATACTGGAGGGCACCATCCGGCAACACGCTAAAAGCGACGACGACACCACCTCCCCATGAACCCCGTACTTCTCACGGCCACTCTACTGCTGCCCTGGGTGGCGGGAGCTTTAGTCCTGCGGCCATTGCGCCAGCGGCTGAGGCTCACCCAGGCAGGATGGCTGGGTTACGGCTATTTTCTCGGCGCTGCCTTATTAGTGCCATGCGCAATACTTGCCTCCATACTCCCAGGATTGGCAACACCCGTAACGCTAATACTGTCTCTGTTAACTCTAACCCTGGCCACCAGCCTACTCGCACAGTGGGCGCGGCAGTTCTTGCCCACCGCAGTGCCCCCGGCCTTACCCCCTGTCACCCGATACGAACGTTGGTTAACGCTCCTACTACTGGCTCTGATTGCCGTGCACCTGAGCTTCTCGGCGTTAGAGCTTTACTGGCGTCCAGTGTTCCCTTGGGACGCCTGGCAAACCTGGCTGTACACTGCCAAAGTTTGGTACTTTAACGGCGCGCCGATAGACATACTCCCACCCGGACAGTGGCCCAAACTCGCCGACGAGATCAGCTATACGGCGCAGGGGCATCACTACCCTTGGTTAGTTCCTGTGCAATCTTGGTGGTTGGCCAGCCTTCTGGGCTCCTGGGACGAAACCCAGGTCGTATGGCCCGCCCTGCCAGCCGCCATCGCTTTGGGACTGGCGCTATGGGGACAAGCAGTGGCCGCCACTCGCCAGCGCCTGGCCGGCCCAATTGCGGCTTGGCTATTGTTGTCGCTGCCGCTGCTGCAGACACATGTCAGTCTTGCAGGCTACGCCGACCTGTGGCTCGCCGGTTTTAGTGGCCTGGGGCTGATTGCCATCACCCGCGGATTGCTAGAGGCACACCGGGGCCAACTACTACTGGGACTGGCAGCGCTGACACTGGGGCTGCTGGTTAAGCACGACGCCATCATTTGGCTCTCTTGCGGGCTCTTGCTGATCGGCTTGCTACGGCTGCGACAAATGACAACCACAACCATAGTACTCACTGGCGCGCTGCTGCTGGGATTGCTTGCTGTGGGTCTGTCGCGCCTTGGGCTGCAGCTGCATTTTGAGTTTGCCTACTACGCGCAGCTTTTGTGGTTGGCCGACAGCTGGCATCTACTCTGGTACTTACTGCCTGGGGCCATACTGTTGGCCCTATTGCCTGGATCGCCAGCGCGAGCAACAGCCAAAACAGTAGGGCTACTGCTCGCGATTCTACTGGCCAGCCAACTGCTGCTATTCGGTGCAACCAATGCCAGCGGCTGGGTGGGCACCGCCGCTAGCCGACTATTACTGCACGTCTCTCCCTTGTTGATCTTCGCGCTGGCTTGCATCGCTGGCGCCAGCGTTAAGGCGCTACCAATACGGCACCGGTGGCGCTGCGCGATGGCTATCTTGGCCAGCTCGCTATGCCTGCTGCTTTTAGTGGGCACTTGGTTGCTGCTCAGCGCAAACTCCAATAACAAACCCGCCGACGCATTAGACTTCAAAGCGCCGCAATTACTTGTAGTGGACGGTCCACTGCGCCCGCTCTACAGCCGGTTGATACTGTCTCCGTCCACCGATGGCCACGCCATCGTGAGCAGCGGCCCAGTGCAATTCGATGCCGAGACCTTTGACCTGCTGAATGTAGATATTGACGGCACCAACCAAGACAAACAAACCTTTCTCTGGCGCACCACAGCAAGACCAGCCAAGCCGTTTACCCGCGACTTAGTCATCGGCTCTGGGAAAATCAGACTCAGTGAGGACGACAACTGGCAGGGCGAGATCATCGAAGTGGGGCTGGTGCTCTACCCCGACACCCAGCGAACCCTAAGCCTAGCGGGGCTGCACCTAGAGGCAGCGACACCGTTAAGTCTGCTGAAGCTGGCCATCAACGACTGGATCACCCCCCACTTTTGGACGCAAATTTCGATCAATCGCACCGAGTTGAGCGCATCCTCGGGTCTGCCAACACTGCCACTACTCGCCGGGCTCTGGGTGCTGTTTAGCTGGATTGCTCTGCGCCTGCTTACCGGCACTGCGCCCCCTGTGCAACCGCTACTGGGCGCGGCCTTGTTCGCCTGGTTGCTGCTTGATGCGCGCTGGCTACACAACAACTACCGCCAAGCGCTGGCCACTCAGGCGCACTACGCCCACGCTGCCGATCCCGAGGCCCTGGAGCTGGGCGATGACGCCGCCCTCTTAGAGCTGGCGCGGCAAACACGCGCGGCTCTGGGTCAAAAGCCGCAACGAGTTTTGCTTGTCGCTGAAGATCCACCTCAAGAGTTTGCTTTACGGCGCTTAAAATATGCCTTGCTGCCCCACTCCGCCTACATCCGCAAGAGCCGGGTATCGCGACGCCGGGCCGCCTCTATGGACGCCGTACTCTGGCTGACTACCGACGCATGGGATATGCAGACCGCTTGCCCACGGCCGCTGCACCACACAAAGCCTGTCCTCGCCACATCGCGCGGCATCTTGTGTACACTGCCACCGCAACCAACGGCGCTAGAACGTACCCCAAAAAAACCAACCCCCTAAACCAGCTGCGCACGACTTGAGACGGACCCTGGCCATGGCAAGACCCACAACAAAAACGACGCCATCTGCGGCGATTGATAATGGCTGAACCAGCCGGCACTCTAACGCCCTTGCGCATAGCCGTCGATTGCAGTCTGTTATCGGGCAGTAACGGTGGCCTGGGCCGCTACCTGCGCGCTCTGTTGCCTCGGATGATGGCCAGCGCTGGCAGCGACGTCGATTGGTACTTGTACGCACGTTCTGCTGCGGCCTGTGCCCAACTGCCGCCTGCAGCGCGCCTGCGCCAAGACCACCTGCCCGAGCATCTCGGCCGAATCTTGTCCCCGGCTCTTTCGCTACCACACTGGTCGTGGCGCGATAAACCTCATGTATTCTGGGCTCCCGCCCACCGGCTGCCGGTGTGGTTGCCGTCGACAACCGCCGGGGTCGTCACTATCCACGACCTCGCCTGGGCTCGCGTACCAGAGACCCTGCGTCGCAGCACCCGCTTGCTAGACCGTACCCTGATGGCTCGCTCGGCGGCACGGGCCGAACGTCTGATTTCAGTGTCTGGCGCTACCGCCACCGATGTCGCCAAACACTGGCCCAACGCGCAAGCGCGAACCCGAGTGATTTACGGCGCAGCGGAGGCTCTACCAGCACCCGGTCCACTGGCTGCCATTGCACCAAAGCTGCAAGAGCGGCACTACTTTCTGTTCGTGGGTACCCCAGAGCCACGCAAGAATCTGCCCAGATTATTAGAAGGCTACGCCATAGCCTGCGAGAAGCAGGCGGACTTTCCACCGTTGGTAATAGCGGGTGGCCATGGCTGGGGGGGCGAGAACCTAGAGGCATTGATCGACCATCATCAGCTTGCTGAGCGCGTCCATCTGTTGGGGCCGGTGTCGGACCCAATGCTTGCCACCCTCTATAGCAACGCTCTGTGCCTGGTTATGCCATCACTGTACGAAGGCTTTGGCCTACCAATAGTAGAGGCGCTGCAATACGGCCTACCGGTAATCACCTCCAACACCTCTAGCATGCCTGAGGTGGCCGGGCCAGCAGGTCTGCTGGTAAATCCACTGGCAGCGGCTTCCATTGCCGACGCTTTAGAGCAAATCGTTCAAAACCTACCGCTGCGAGCAAAACTGGCCGAGGCCGCCAGCCGTCAGGCCTTACATTATTGCTGGGACCGAGCCGCCAATGCCACGCTAGCGGTACTACGCGACGCGGCGGCCGCCAAACGCTGCACCTCATCGCGAAACTGAACAGCGCTCTCGCGCCAACTGATGGCGAGATCGCACTTTTCTTGCTTTACCGGGGTACCCAGTTGCCATTGCTCCACCAGCAACTCCAGCTGTGCCGCTAGCTCGGCCGGCCGGTCTGGCGCAAAGTAGCGGCAGGCGTCGCCGCCCACTTCGCGAAATGCGTCAATGTCCGAGGCCACCACCGGCGCACCGTGGCGCATACCCTCGACAATCGGCAGGCCAAAACCTTCGGCCCAAGAAGCGCACACCATTGCGTCGGCACGCTGGTAGCAAGCACTGAGTGTGGCATCATCGGCATTGTCAAAATGCCGTAATCGCGTCCCTGCCTGTGGGTGCTCGCGCAAACGCGCCGCCACCTCGGCGTTAGACCAACCCGGCCGACCGACAATGACCAGTGTCACGTCATGTTGATGCCACAGTAAATCCAACGCATCGAGAATAACCTGATAGTTTTTGCGCGGCTCTATGGTGCCCACCGCCAAAACCACAAAACCCGGCACCGCTTGCAGTGGATTGGGGCCAGACAACACCGAAGATTGGTGCAGTTCTGCCCCCAACCGAAAATTACCTGCCGGCAAGCTGCGGGCATTGACCGGGCCCGCTTGCTGCACGTACCTCTCCAGCGCCTGGGTGGTGGCGGCTGAATTGGTAATAAAAAAATCGGCTCCCTCTGACACCTGCTGAAACCACCCTGTATAACCTGCTACGGTACTGGCTTGGCACATCTGCGGGATGGTAAGGGGGAACAGATCATGCAACATAGCCCCGACCTGAATACCGCTATGCTCACGCGCTGCAAACAAAGCCTCAAGCATGGCAGGAGAGTCCCAGGTAGAGTCCACCAACACCACGATATCTCCTTGGCGAAAGCGCATGGGCGCGACAAACAAAAAACCCAAAGGCCACAGCAACAAACCCAACACACGATAAAATCCATCCGAGTTGCCGCGCGTATGTTCTGGGTTTTGCGCTGCAGGCGCAGCCTCACTAGAGCCTGCCCAATCGGCGCGCTGCGCACCTCGCAACCCTTGCAGCAGTTTACGCAACCCCGCTTTCACGGGCTCCCTCAGCGGTGCCAGCAACGGCCACCGAGCTACTTTGCTGATCAGCCGGGTAGCGATTGAGATACCCCCCAGCAACCTGCGCCCCCAGGTCACCAGGGGGTGTGGAGCCTCAATAAGCGGGCGCCGCGGGCGCAAAAAACGACGCCCAGCCCATACTAGCGGCAGCAACTCCACCTCATCGCTAGAACCCCCTTTGTGTGCATTGGCCAGGTTGCGTGCCACCCGACGAATACCACCACTGCCGCCTACTAAATAAGTGTGAGTGCACTCAATAAATATCCGACGCCGGACTGCCTTGACAGCACTCATAGCGGGTACCCATGGCGCGCCAAATCGAGATCAAAGGTGTCCACCAACCAGCGGTTCAGCTCGCGACTGCGCGCTTCGATCAACGCCCGCTGGGCATCACTCAAAACAATCTTGCACTTGTCACCGTCACCTTTCTTTGCCACATCTTTCAGAGACAATCGACGCTCCCGGTTGCTGAGCTCAAACCACCGTTTCCGCTCGTCTTCCGAGGCCTCGATGGTTTGCAAAAACTCCAGCTCAGCGGCAGTCAACGCCGGGTTCAAGTGGCGGTCTTCAAACAACTCGACACCGGCATTATCAACCCCCATAAAATCCAAAATACTGGCAAAAAAGGCTTCTCTATCTTCAATCATATCTTCCAGCAAAAATATACCCACTTTGTCCCGCCCCAAAAACTCCACTGCAAAACGAAGGTTTTTTCCGAAGTCAAAGCGAGTATCGTTGGTCAGTCGCCACCAAGATGGCCCCGCTAGCCACTTATCCAATGGAATAAAAGCCCTGTTTTTAGGGATCGTGTGGTGCTTACCGTGACGGGCACAATCCCTCAAGGCGTGTAAGTAGGCGGATGGTAGACGTTTAAGCGGGTTACGCAGAGTAGCTATCACATGCACATCACCCAGTACATTTTGCGCCTCGCGCAAAATGTACTGAAACTCCACAGGCGGCTTGATCAGCAACGCCTCCCAAGACCCCAATATGGGCTTCTCCGGGCCCTGCACCTGAGAGTACGCCTGCAACACAGAGTGCGCTTGCACGACATTAGTCGGTGCCCAGCACCGCCAAAGGATAGGTCGCAAAGCACGATATACCTCTTCAGACGCACAGTGTTTTTTCGCCATCCAACCATTGCGCTTACCCAAATAACAGATACCTGGGTGTTGGCCAAACAAAGTTTCTTGAAGTGTCGTGGTCGCAGTTTTGGGCAACCCCATGTGCAAAAAAACTGGCGGTAAACCGGTGGTCGACACTTTTAACGGGCGCATCCGCCAGCGTCCGGCACGGGCCGCGAGCAACTTTAGCCTAGCAGCCGCACCGCCCAGCAGCTGTAATGCCGACAAGAGCCGACGAGTAACACCCAATTTTTGCTCAGCGACCGATGCCGCTCGCCACCCCCTGATACGGCGGCGAACCTCTGCACTCAAATCGGTATCCCGCGGAGCCAATACTTCAGGGTAATCACTAAAGTCCTCGTCAAACAGCGGCCCCACCAGCGCCGGGAAGGCCTTTTTAGCTAGGCGGGCATTGCCTGGGGCAAAATGAGCGTAAAAAGCCTGTGCTTGAGCTCGGGTGGCCGGGACATTGCGGCCCCGGTGCTCGCGGCCAATACTGGCCGCCAGTAACTCTCGCGAAGGGTTGACCCCCTTCAGCGGCTCCTTGGGCCACTGCCTATTCAGCTCCAACAGCAACTGAACTCCGGTTTCGCTGAGCGACTCATTGATTTTGGCAGGCCGTGATTTACCGTCCTCAGTAATCCCGATCCGGTCACAAAAATCCGTTAGTAAATCGCCACCGGCCAAATGCTTCGGTGCAAAAACCCCAGCATGCAACGCTTTTTCACCAAACACCTGGCTCCAGTTAGCGTAAATGCGCTCATAGTCGTAATAATAAGGCAGCAAATCGCCCGCTATGGCACTGAAAACCCTCGGCTCCGCCTGCCCAGTCTTAAGCTTGGTGGAGTAGTGGCTAATGGCCACGCGGTCCTGACGGCGAAAGTACACAACCACCTGCACATTATCACTCCAGCGACTTAGCAGCTTTTTTAATGCGCGTAGTCTGGCGGGCCCAATCAGCCGGCTGTGAAAATGCTCGGAAGACAAGATCAGGGTATGGCAGCCCGGACAGGCCAACAGCTCCTGGTCAAATGCTTCCAGCAGTCGCTGCCGGTAGGTATCTGCTCCGGCCTTATTGCGAATACCGAGGCGAGCACCTATTTCCGTCTTCCAAGGCCGACCTTGCACGGCAGCAACTACCCCCCACTGACTACCACCATTGAGCCCAGTAAATCGCGGGTAAACCACCCCCTCTGCGGCCAGCTCCGCGCGGTTGTTAGAGAGAAAATGCTGTATTGAGCTTGTTCCTGTCTTCTCCGTACCTATATGCAGTACGATCCGGTCAACCCGTACTGGTGTTGCATTACGACTCATGCTCCTGCCTCGGTCTGTCATACTAAGGCCCGCGAGTATACTTTACTCACCGCAAATCAGCATCTGTGGAATTTTGCGATCGGACCAGTTCGCATGAGGGGAACACCCTCCTCGCTGCGGTTAAAAGTAAGTATCACCCCCTCTTTTGGGTATATATCAGTTAGCTAGCTCGGCAGGACTTTACACGACGCTTCTCGACAATTTTGAGGCCGCGGTCTAAAGTATTTAGCTATACTCAGCACCCGACAACCGGGCTTGCGGATTTGAGGCATTTTAGTGGCCAGATGGCAGATAGAACCGAAGGGTATTTAGACAAGCACGCACGGAAACTTTCTCAGTAAAAATCTACGGGTACGTTTACTGAACCTCTGCGACACTTCAGGCAACGATTTTATTGACTCGTAGGCGGATTCCAACTCTCTACATTCAGCAAGCGAAGCCCAAGCAAAATTAGCTCGTCATCGTGCTGAGCCTCACAACTGGAACTCAGTCAGCGGGCAAAGCAGAGCTCGATCAATGGCCGACAGCGCTTTCGTCATTGGAGTGATTTGTTCGAGCTTCATAGCTGTACACAGCTTCCAGTCAGAGAGCAAGTTAGCTCTAACATACCGGAGATATGATTTTGCGAGAAATGCTATGATGGGTTGCTAAAAAACTACCCGTGTGGCGCCTCGCAAGGCGAGAAGTAGATCACTTTTTTATCAGCTTGAACCTCCAAGTGCGAACAATTTCACACTAAACAAAGAGCAATCAAATAAAGTACCCTCACAATTTACAGGGACGATCCGATATGTGCAGAATAAACCCATGACACCTCTTATATCCATTGTGATGCCGTCCTTTAACCAAGCGGACTTTATTGCGGCCGCCGTAACCAGTGTGCTTAATCAAGGTTACGCGCGCCTAGAGCTGATTGTTGCCGATGGCGGCTCCACAGACGGTACGGTAGAAATACTTAGCCGTATTCAAGCCCATGACGGCCGGCTACGCTGGTTTTCAGAGCCTGATAAGGGCCCTGCCAATGCCATTAATAAGGCACTGGCCCGTGCTCGCGGCACGCTGATTGGCTGGCTTAATTCCGATGACCTTTACACACCCGGCGCAGTCGATCGAGCAGCGGCTGCCCTAACAGGCCCCGAGAGATACGCGCTGGTTTACGGCCATGGTGTGCATATAGATGCACTGGGCAACGAGCTAAACCGCTACCCTACCCTGCCACCTGACACCGCATACAGCCAGTTTGCCGATGGCTGCTTTATTTGCCAGCCCACCCTGTTTTTTACACGCTCGGTGTATCGCCTGCTTGGTCCGCTAGACGAAAACATCAAAACCGCCTTTGATTTTGAGTATTGGCTGCGGGCCTTCAAGGCCTTTCCCGGCCGCATCGGCTTTGTCGACGACGTTCAGGCTTGCTCACGGCTGCACGATAGCTGCATCACCCTAAATATGCGCTATTGGGTGGCTATAGAGGGGCTACAAGTACTGCACAGGCACATGGGCACAGCTCCTGAACATTGGCTGTTAACGTATTTTTCAGAGCTTATAGAAGGCGGGGGTGCACCTCCCGAAGGCGAGACCCTACCAGAGCATACAGAAAAAACTTTACTGGCGGCATCGACTTATCTAAGCAAGGCCGAACTTGGCAAATTAAAGCAAACGCTGCAAGACGACGCCAAATACGCCCAACTAAAAATCGCTTAAAAGCATTTAAAAAAAGCGGCAAAAACACAAATTCTGCTAAAAGGGTTTTTTACTACTTTTTGCGTGTCGCTCTCTGCTACAATGCTGTGCTAAAAATTGGGCCGCGACCGCCGTACGTGGCGCAAGGAGCAGCCGGGGAACCTCAAGGAGTCAGTCAATATGCAGTCTTTGTCCATCATCGGCCACCCTGGGGGGCGCTACACCATCGCGCAGCAGCTTTTAGCCCAGAGCCCTTTCCAAACTCTGCGCTGCGTCGATCTGGACCACGAGCAAACCCTGCAGGCTGCCTTAACCGACAGCGGCCACACCTTACTGGTTTACTGCCCCCCGGGTATTATTCTTGCCCGAGCCATTGAGCAGAACCACAATGCCGACAGCGAACAAACGCTACAAAACTGGTGCGATAAAGCCCGTATCCTGTTGCGCCACTATATGCTCAACCGCGAGCGCTGCACCCTAATAAACGAACTGGCGTTACTACACACCCCAAACACAGTTCTGGCAGCGCTTGCCAGCAAAACCGGCCAAGCAATGGCAACAGAGGCGGCGCAAGGCACCGAGCAAGTGCTCCAGCCTGTGATCGAAGCCCTAGGCACCAGTTTGGCCTACGCCGACCCGACCAGCAGTAGCCTATATCGCGACTTAGAAACCGTAGCAGACATCAGTGGCAAAGACTCCGTGCCACAGTACCAAGCAAACCTGCGCAAGGCCTTTCAACACATAACGGCCGAACATACCAAACTACAGAGCGCAGCCGACCACGCACACGAGAACGCCCAAACGCTGCAAAAAGAAAACGACCGCCTGCTGTTGCAGCTGGAGCAAGCACAAGAAGAGCTAACGCATTACTCTTGCGAGCACCAAAAGCTGTCTGAAGCGACCAACATTACCACTAGCACACCGAAGCCAGAACCCCACGAGCGCACGCAGGAGCTCCAAGAAGAAAACGAACTCCTGCTGCTACAACTGCATCAAGTACAAGAAGAGCTAGAACACTACTTTTACGAATATCAAAAGCTGTCCGCAACAGGCAACGCACTTACCATCAGCCCGCAGCAAACGGCTAATGCGCCGGCAGGCTTCCCGCTAGAGACCCTCTTTGACTTACAAAACGATTATATAGTGGGCGACAACTGGTACGATGCAGAGCACGACGGCCGCTGGGCTGGCCCCGGCACAGACAGCACCCTTACTCTGCCCGCCGTTGGCCAGGGCCGCTTTGAGCTTACCTTCGATATCGTGCACGCCTTGGACAGCCGCATCGTAAAAGACATGCAAGTGCTTTTTAACGGCGAGCCACTCACGCTCAGCCATAAATTTGGCAAACTACCGCTTAAGCGTTTTCCTTGCCGGGTGCGCACCGAAATTGACACTACCGACACCCCCCAGCAAACACCTTGGCAACTGCGATTGCGCTTTCCTAAAACCGCCTCACCCGCCCCAAAAGGCAGTGACGACAAACGCCAACTGACCATTCGTCTCAGAGCCATTCGTGTTCAGGCCCTGTCAACGCCCCATCAAGGTTGAAGTAACCATCCATGGAAAACGCACAAACCATTGCGCAGTGGCAAGAGCTCCTACAGAACCTCGCCCCGGTAACAGGCTGGCTTTACATTGGCGCAGGCCGCGGAGACGTGCTGCGCGAAACACGTTTTGCCAAAGTGCCCCGACTGCTGGCGGTAGAGGCAGAGCAGCACAGCTACCAAATGCTCGCGCACGCCACCGCCCCCCACAGAAACTGGCAAGCCGTTCACGCCTTAGTCAACAACACCTACGGGAGAGCCACTTGGCACCAGTTATCCCGCGAAGAAGAGAGCGGACTACTCCCGGCCGACGCCCTAAGCGCACTGTGGCCTAACCTTAATGAACATAAACGCGCCGAGCACCCGGCGGTATCATTAAGCCACCTGCTAGAGCAAACAGGTGAAAGCCAAGAACACTACAATTGGCTAACCATCGACTGCCTGCCCGCCGTACGCCTACTACAAGGACTAAACGGTGCCCTAAACACGTTAGACATGATTGAGCTGCGCGTTGCCATTAATAACGGTATCGCCTCTGGTCAGACTGGCGCGACCCTTGAAGAATGCGATGAACTTTTGCTACCCCAAGGCTTTACACGACTGACTCTGGAGGAGACAAACAACCCACTGCTTGGCAGGGCATTGTACGGACGAGCGCTCGAACGGCAACTCACTAAACGGCAGCTCACTGAAATATGGAAGCTAAATGCAGAGCTCGAGAGCCAAAACGACGCACTAACCTCGCAATGCAATAAGCTTACAGCAGTAAATGAGACGATTCAGAACGAACAGGAAAACCTACGCTGCGAGCTGGAAAACCAAAAAAGGCGGGAATTACACACCCAAGAAAAACTACAGCAAGCACGGCAAGATGTGATTGCCCTTGAGAGCCAAAACAGCGAGCTGACAGCGCAATACAGTGAATTAAAAGCAATAAACGATGCCTCCCAGAACGAGCGCGACTGCATGCGCAACGAGCTCGAAAATCAAAAAAAACAGGATTTACAAACAAAAGAAAAACTACAACAAGCACGGCAGGATGTGATTACGCTCGAGAGCCAAAAGGACGAACTGACCTCGCAATGCAGCGAGCAGAAAGCGATAAATGATGCAATTCAGAAGGAGCTCGAAAACACCTACAACGAACTGGAAAATCAAAAAAGACAAGAGGTACAAACAAAAGAAAAGCTACAGCAAGCCCAAGCCGAGCTCAAAGAGCAACAACGCTCCGCACAACTCAGCACCAAATTACTGGCCAAAGTAGAGGCAGACGCATCTGACCTGCGCGAGCGCTATGCCGAAAAAACCAAAAGCGAGCAAGAGCTTAAAGACCTCATCAAAGAGCTGCACGCCAAACTACAAGCTGCATCGCACTTTTATCACAAGCTTGAGCAAGAGCACCCCGAAGTGCTCGAAAAACTGTAACAAAGGTTGCGCCGCATTATGACAACCCCTACCGGCCTAAAAACACTACAGCAAGAGCTACAACAAGCCCTTAGTCTTATTGACGACTATAGTGCGAATCAGGGCAATGCCAGTAGCACCCAGGTCGACACGGGAGGCTTAGGCAACGCCCGAAGCTTGCTAGAGCGCTGCGCCCTTGTAGTCAATGCCGATAAGGCAAACTCCAAGCCCACGCTACGGATTCTTCATCACTTTGCCTGCAGCGGCGGCACTCTGATTTCCAAGTGCCTTGCCGCACAACCTAATGTGTTCCTATTAAGTGAATTACACCCGACAACGCGATTAGGCATGAATATAAACAAAGCCGCCTACACCCCAAGAGACATCACCACACAAGCCATATACGGGCGAGTGCCTAATGTTGATGCACTCGCCGAAAAACTATTTGTAAACAACATCATAGAAACCGAAAAACACATACGGGAGCTTGGCGGTTACTTGGTGTTAAGAGCGCACACACACGCCGATTACTGTACCGACAAGCCAACGCCTCAAGTCGATACATTAACACGACTGCTAGAGCCTCACTTCAACATCAAGCAGCTGGTCACCATACGAAACCCTATCGACTCATTTATCTCATTAAAGGAGAATGGCTGGATACACTTTGCGCCTAGCAGTTTTGATGAATACTGTGGGCGGTTACTGAAATTCCTTAAGCCATTTCATGAAGGTAAGATCCTCAAATACGAGGATTTTGTTGAGAAGCCCGGCTCTGTATTAAGAGCAATGGCCGAAATGCTTAACCTAGATCAGGTATCGGATGATTTAGAGCATATAGATATTTTTAAAGTCAGCGGGGGCAGTGGTCGAAGCGGGAGTGATATTTATAAACGCCCAAGAAAAACACCGAGCGACGAGCTAACGGTTGAAATCGAAAAATCACAAAACCTTAAGACTTTAGCCAAACTCGGATTTACATAATCCCTTGACGGAGAGAGGCAGCTTTCAGCCGAAAGCTAAAACGGTTATAAACACACTAACAAGCATTTTAATAAATGAAATTTTAAACAAGGACCTCACAATGAAAGTATTAGTTTTAGGTGGTGACGGCTTCTGCGGTTGGCCCACTGCATTACATCTTTCAAATAAAGGCCATGATGTAGCAATTGTGGACAACCTATCAAGAAGAAAAATCGACATCGAACTAGAAGTGGAAAGCTTAACGCCAATACGCCCTATTGGAGAACGCCTTGTGGCTTGGAAAGAAGTTACCGGAAAAGACATCCCGTTTTACGACTTTACCATTGGTGAAAACTACCACCGGTTACTCACGCTACTAAAAGAATACAAACCGGATGCAGTTATTCACTTTGCGGAACAGCGTGCCGCTCCTTATTCAATGAAGTCGAGCTCACATAAGCGGTACACTGTAACAAATAACCTGAATGCAACTAACGATGTACTAGCCGCAATTGTGGAGTCAGAATTAGACATTCACCTAATCCACTTAGGGACTATGGGCGTATACGGCTATGGCACTGCTGGAATGAAAATACCCGAAGGGTATTTAAAAGTTAAGGTTGAAACACCCGCCGGCGAAGACGAGCAAGAAATATTGTATCCAACAAATCCTGGCTCAATCTACCACATGACCAAGAGCCAGGATCAAATCTTCTTTCATTTTTACAACAAAAATGATGAGGTCAGAATCACCGATCTTCATCAAGGTATTGTTTGGGGGACTCAGACAGAAGAAACTCGTAAAGACGAGCGACTAATTAACCGTTTTGATTATGACGGAGATTATGGAACCGTTCTCAACCGATTTGTGATGCAAGCGGCCATCGACTACCCATTAACAGTGCACGGAACCGGCGGACAAACACGAGCGTTTATTCATATCCAGGACACCTGCCACTGTATCGAATTGGCACTAACTAACCCACCAAAAAAAGGTGAAAGAGTCAACATTCTAAACCAGATGACAGAGACTCACCGGTTACGCGATCTTGCCCAAAAGCTCAAGGATTTAATGGGCGCCGAAATTGCCTATGTAAAAAACCCACGCAAAGAAGCGGAAGAAAACGACTTACATGTAGCCAATGATCGCTTCCTAGGCCTTGGCTTAACCCCTATAACCCTTTCAGACGGACTGATCGAAGAGGTACAAGAAATCGCCAAGAAATTCGCAAGCCGCTGCGACAAAAGCAAGATTCCCGCAGCCTCACTATGGAACAAGTGATTAAGTACAAGAACAAAACATTATTCTAAAGATTATTGCATTTGTTTCCTTTAATTTAATTAATTGGCAAACATATAAAACATTGATTTAGGGAGAGGCATTTTGACAAAGATACTACTAACTGGCGGCTGTGGCTTTATCGGCTCCAACCTTGCCCCTATGCTAATTCAACACGGATGTGATGTTACGATTTTTGACAACTTTTCAAAAGGCGATGTTTCCTATCTTCCAGAAAGAGAGAAGTTTAAAATAATTGAGGCAGATATTGCAGATGAAGACGCTGTCTATAATGCAGCAAAAGGGGTGGATGCAATAATCCACTTAGCGGCTTTAGGTTCTGTTGTTGAATCAGTGGCCAACCCTGAGGAAAACTTTGCCAGTAACGCAGAAGGCACCTTTAACGTGTTAAACGCGGCTCGACGAGCACGAATAAAAAGATTTGTTTTTGCTTCTACTGGCGGAGCAATTATGGGGAACGCAACCCCCCCCGTAAATGAACTCTCCCTACCCAAACCTATTTCGCCATACGGAGCAAGCAAAATGGCAGGAGAAGGTTATTGTTCAGCTTTTTCCGCTGCGTACGGTATGAACATTACAGCACTTCGCTTCGCAAATGTAATTGGCCCAATTAGCGCGCACAAAAAAGGAGCAATAACCGTATTCATTCGGGCCTTAATGAACAACGCGCCCCTTACTATTTTTGGCGACGGAAAAGCCACAAGGGATTTTTTATTCGTGAGTGACTTATGCAAAGGCATTCTATTGGCACTACAGAAAAACAAGCCTGGATTTAATGTCTTTCATTTAGCCTCAGGAGAAGAAGTATCAGTAGAGCAATTAGCCCGAACAATCTGCAAAATTGCCGGGAAGCCAGAGCATGAAATTAAATTTGAAAATAAACGTAAAGGCGAAGTCGAACGCAACTTTGCCGACTACACAAAGGCAAAGGAAGTTTTAGGTTTTTCACCATCAGTCAAATTAAACGATGCTCTAAAAATAACCTGGGACTGGTTTCTCGAAAATGAAGGGCCAGGCACATAAAAATGCTATTAAATGCTATTGCTATACCTGTCATCCGCCAAGAGATGAGCTCACTCCAGGAATGGATAAAAGATTGTCCAACTCCAGGGATGAACGTGTGCATCTATTTATCAATAGACGACCAATGGCAAGATAGTGAGAAAAGTGAACTATTAAAGATTCATGAGGCCAGCCAAGTTAGAGACTGCCCCCTACAGTTTATAGACTGTGAAATCGAAGCTTCACAGTCTTTTTATGAAAAAGACAAATCTATAGAAGGGTTTAATACTAATCGTTACCCCTATGGAAAAAAATCAGGCCCCAATATTCAGTTCTTCAGGACATTACGCAAAATTTTCTCAATACAACCCTGCACATCAGGCCTTCTATTATTAGAAACAGATGCCCACCCAATTCTACAAAACTGGGTCTTTGAACTAAATCAGCGAACCCAGTGGTTTGGTAACAATGTGTATATAGCCGGGTCACGGCCAGTAATAGCAGAGACAATAGGTCCTATAAAAAACCACATCAATGGTAACGCTCTATACAATCTAGGAAATAAAAATTTTCCCAATTTTTTAGAGTTTTGGGAAGAAATGCTAACCGAATCAATCAAGCTGAACCCAGACCTCGCCTATGACGTAGCCATAGAATGGTCCTATCATACATCTAGATCCTCAAAGTCAAACGTTTTTTTGAAAAGGCTGTGGGCAAACAGATCTGCATATAAATACAGGAGAGGCTGCATTGACATATCAAGCTACATTCTAAACGTCAGCGGCCATAGTGATATAGAGCGCGCAAAAATACAAATTAAAAACCACTTGAAGCAGAATAGTAGCACGGTAATTTTACACGGAAAGTACCAAAACCAAAGTGGTGAAGATATTATATTGCAACTTAAACGAACTATATTAAAAAATCAGCTATCTCCTTGAAATCGAAGGCAGCCGCCCCCCCCCCAGAGGAAGAGAAATTGAGCAAACTTCAAACAGCTATATCTAATGACGACCTCGCCATCATTAATCATAAGATTTGTGGAACTTGCCTAACTATAAATAGAAAATCTAAATATTTTGCCGACGGTGGGTTACGAACCGAGGGCTCTTTTAAGAAAAGTGACAAACAAAACCCTTTGGTATCAATTATAACCGTATGCATGAATTCAGCTTCTACTATAGAAAAATGCATAAATTCAGTGCTATCGCAAGCCTATAATAACATTGAATACATTGTCGTCGACGGATGGTCTAAAGATGGAACACTAAAAATCATAAAAAAATTTAAAAAAAGAATTGATTACTTCGTTTCAGAACCAGACTCCGGCCTTTATTGCGCGATGAACAAAGGGCTCTCGCTAGCGAACGGGGACTATATCCTACTGCTCAACTCCGATGACTGGTACACAGAAAATTGTGTACAGACGCTGATTGACACGCAGAAAGAAAAGCAGGTAGATATTGTATCAGCTCTTGCCGATTATGTGGATGGTAACGAGAGCCACCAGTTCACAACTCAACCTATCCCTCTCGACAAAACAACTCATATTCGCAACCCGTTAAGACATGAGACCATGCTTGTACCTGCCTGGGTATATAACAAATTTGGTCCCTATGATGAAAGCTATCGAGTGATAGCTGACTTTCATTTTATTATTAAATTGCATGAGGCAGGCATAAAGCATTACACATTGGACAAGCCACTAATGGGTTTCAGAAATACGGGCGTATCCAGTACAGACATGTCGGCTCTATTTAAGGAAAGAATGCGAATCCTTAAGGAGCAGTTCCCTTATGTTAATGACAGTGACATAGATATTTTGTGCAACCTTGCAGAGCTAAAGCAGTCAGACGTTGAGGGAATACTTCGCAGAAATCGTATGTATCATAAGTTTCACGCCGCTCTTCTCGCCTTTGCTAGAGGAAGGTGGAGATTTGATGATGGCTTTTTAGACAATCACAACACAGACAGTTTTAAAAAAGACTACTTACGAATAGAAACATTTACCACCAATGCCGGTGGGGGTGCAGGGATAGGATCACAGAGGAGAATAGAGGCTTTATCAACCATCGGCATTGATGTGGGTCTAAACGCACTGTTTGCCAGCAACTCTTCGGTAACGTTTAACAAATTAACTCGAAGCAGAGATAATGGCCGAGAGATTCAGCCTATCGAGTTAGTGTCGAATAACTGCTTTGTTATTCGAAAGAACACACCTGGATTCAATGCCGAAGAAATGTTTTCCAGCCACCAAAGTGTGCTTCGAATGGCAGACATAAGCCTAGAAATTAACCGGGCGGATGTACTTCACTTCCATTGGATGAGCGGCATTCTCGACTATGAAAACTTCGATTTAATAGCCAACAAACCAATAGTATGGACTCTCGCGGATATGGCGGCCTTTACTGGAGGCTGCCACTACTCTGAGGGCTGCGAAGGTTATAAGAAAGACTGTAGCAACTGTGACCTTGTAGGCCCCAACAAAGAGATTGTAAATAAAACATGGGAAACCAAGAAGCGGGCTTACGAGAAACTTAACAATCTTACAATTATATGCCCCTCACAATGGCTAGCTGATAGAGCGGCCGAGAGTACGCTATTAAAGCAATTCCCGATTAAAATGATCCCCAACCCAGTGCCTCTATCACGTTTTTTCCCGACAAATAAAATAGTGGCGAGGATTAAGCTAGGACTAGACCTTAACAAGCGGTATATATTATTCGGGGCAGACAACCTAACGAGTAAGCGAAAAGGCGGCGCGCAACTTGCGGAAGCGCTTAAAATACTACAGAGTAAGAAAGCTAAAAATATAGAAATTCTTACTTTTGGTGAAGACAAAATCGACCTTCCATTTCCCCAAGTAAAAATGGGCTACTGCTCAGACGACGATAAAATGAGACTAATCTATTCTGCGGCAGACGTATTTGCTTTTCCATCAAAAGAGGACAACTCCCCCCTTACCGTAAGTGAAGCCATGGCTTGCGGCACCGTTGTGGTTTCATTTCCTGTTGGCAACATTCCCGAATTGGTTCAACACAAAAATAACGGCTACATTGCAAAGACTGGAGATATTGAAGATTTCTCAACAGGATTGGAATGGCACCTAGAAGGGTCAGCTATCGAGAAAGTGAAACGTTCCCTATCAGCAACTTCCTCACTAAGAAAAAATAACGACCCCCTCAAATCCGCACATGAACATGCCAAACTTTATTCTGAAGTTACACGCCCGGATCATAATAATTTAAGAGCACCCAAGTAGGGATTAGAAAAAATTTTCACATAGCTTTAATTTGAGATTAAAAAGGGGACCTCACATGAATGACCAACAAGAAAATAAAAAAGTTGTATGGCTAGCTTCATACCCTAAGTCGGGTGCCACCTGGACTCAAGGTATTATTCGGCGAGCAGGAATTCATTACGGAGTACCGCAAGGCGACTTTGATGTATACAAGCTAATCAAATCAGGAGGAAATCCACCCACGAGCAAAACCATAAAGTCAGAAATAATAGAAGAAAGATGCGCAATACTAAAAACGCATCGCGCATGGAACGGCGAAAGAATATTGCACAGCGAAATACCTTTTGAAATGGCCGCTTTTGTCCACATCATAAGAAATCCTCTTGACATGCTACTATCATATATAAACTTTACAAGGATTCAATACAAAAATCAGCCAACAAATAGTCGTTTTCAACGTAAACTATTCATGGAGTTTATGGGGTTCGAGAAACCCCTTACACTTGATGTCTGGCTAGACATGGATTTAGAGAACATCCCAAAAAAGAACCTTGACTGCGCCCTTAAAAACTTCACAAAAAACAACTTGCAAGTTCCGAGTTTGAACCTAGTGGGTGGCAACTGGCTTGAGTTTAATCTATCTTGGATGAAAGCTGCAAAAAAATTCCCCTCAGTGATGATTCGCTATGAAGATTGTATTCACTCGCCATCCGCCTACTCGGCCCTTACAGAAATTTTTAAATTTTCAGAAGAAAATATTCTTGACGCAGCTAAATACATAGAAAAAGCAAGAAAGGAAAAGTCCAGCGACCAGGATAAACAAGTTTTTTATAACAAGATGTCTTCTTACTACTATCTAGACTTCTTTTCATCTGATTTTATTGGTAATTTCCTTCAAAAATACCAAAAAGAGATCGAACTTCTTGGGTATCCAGACCTTCCAACTACCAAATAGAACACCTACTATCGCAAAGATGGAAGTGAATATAGCGAGGTTAGCATGGATATATTTTTAGTGGGCAACTGTCAGCTCGGTGTAGCATCAAAAGCTCTTCAAGCACTATGCCCAACCTCCAATATTAATTACATTACTACAAATGACTTTCTTAAAGATAAAAATATTCAAGAAACCTTTAAATCAAATATTAAACCAAATGACTATTTAATTTATTCACCGGCCGCTCAAATAAGTAAAATACTCGAGAATGACTCAACCATCAATAAATTCATCTTTCCAACGATCACAAATTCAACAGAGATGCAGGATTGCATATATGTTGGAAAAAATCGTGAAATTCGTTCAGGAATTGGGATTTATCATTCCTTTATCATATTGTGCTCATATATTACTGGACTCACAGAGAACCAAGCCTTATCAATGTTCAACCCTAGAATTTATCAAAAACTTGGATATTTTCAACTTCTAAAAACAGGCTCGGATCAATTTCTTTCCATCATGACTCAATTTGGTTTGACAAGTAATGCGGTGAATAACTTAGCCTTCAACAATAACCTAATGCACACCGTAAACCACCCTAGACTCATTTTAATTGAAGCTGTAGTTAAATCTTTACTTAAAAAGCTAAAAATCCCCCATCACGATATTGATGTATGTAACTACATGAGTGACCCTTTACTGGAGTATTCGTCGTTTCCGACTTTAATCGACACAAAATCAGGCAAAGCCATTGATCCCACTACTCTATTTTTCAAAAAAGACGGAAAAAGCTTTTCTCCGAAAATAGTCACCCTAAATGAATTTATTTCACTATCTTATCAATCATATAGAAACCATGACTGCGACGAACTAACGACCGACAGACTCAGCAATGGCCGTATAGATGATTACAGAAAAATATTTACGGAAGAATTAGCCACCATCGATAAAGCTGAAAGAAGCCACAACCCTTACAAAAGTTTACCCAATCACTGCTTCTGGAGGCGATCTATCAGCAGAGTTTCTCCTCAAGAGGTAGACCCGGTTATCGAAGGTTCAATAAAGCTAAAAAGCAGTGACAAAGTCGCCACTGCTGGATCGTGCTTCGCTCAACACATTTCGAACAGACTACAAAGAAATGGCTTTAGCCACCTTATAACAGAACAAGCTCCTTCCGGCGCAAAAGGAGATAGTTCAAGTCGGAAAGGGTTTGGAAATTTTTCGGCTCGTTACGGCAACGTATACACTGCTCGACAGTTATTACAGCTATTTGATCGAGCCTTCGGTAATTTTATACCAACCATCAATCATTGGATGCGTGAAGACGGTGTATTCGTCGATCCATTTAGGCCACAAGTTGAACCAAGCGGATTTTCCAGCAAAGAAAATCTAGAAGAGGAACGAAAAAAGCACCTTAAAGCAGTAAAAATAATGTTTGAAGAGCTAGATGTATTTGTATTTACTCTAGGTCTTACTGAGTGCTGGGAGTCAATTAGTGATGGTAGTATTTTACCACTCGCTCCGGGTGTTGCAGGTGGTGAAATGAACTCAGAGATGTATGCCTTCCGGAACTTCTCCAAACAAGAGGTTCAAGAAGACTTAGCATCATTTATTGAAAAACTTAAATGCATTAACCCTAGTGCAAAAATTATATTAACTGTCTCACCAGTACCATTGGTAGCAACGTATGAAAAAAGACATGTTTTAGTGTCTAATACGGTTAGCAAATCAGTACTTCGCGTTGTGGCCGAAGAAATATCTAACGCTTATAAT
This sequence comes from uncultured Gilvimarinus sp., assembly GCF_963972205.1. Classification (NCBI taxonomy): domain Bacteria; kingdom Pseudomonadati; phylum Pseudomonadota; class Gammaproteobacteria; order Cellvibrionales; family Cellvibrionaceae; genus Gilvimarinus; species uncultured Gilvimarinus sp. The sequence continues at coordinate 176,624 of NZ_CAXAUC010000003.1, forward strand.
AATGTTCATTATTTCCCATCGTTTGAAATTATCACCGGCAACTTCAACAAAGGGCGTTATTTTAAAGAAGATTTACGTGAAATAGATGAAAGTGGTGTCGATCATGTGATGCGGCTATTCATGCAACACTATACTTCGTTGGCAGAGCAGGCCACGACACCTAAAAACCGAGAAGATTTACTTGAAAAGGCTAATTTCAATAACGAAGAGGCTGAAAATATCCTTCAAGAAATGAACAATTTATCGGAGGTTTTCTGTGATGAAGAGGCGCTCGACGACCAATAATATACCATTGGCATCTATTTTTGGTTAATACTGAAAAGAGTACACTATGAAAAAAGCACTAATCACCGGCATTACCGGTCAAGACGGCTCTTATTTAGCGGAGCTTTTATTAGAAAAGGGATATCAGGTTCACGGTATTAAGCGCCGTGGCTCGCTGTTTAATACTCAGCGAGTTGACCATATTTATGAAGACCCACATGTTGACAACCAGAATTTTGTGCTGCATTACGGGGATTTATCAGACTCCACCAACCTGATTCGCATTATTCAAGAAGTGCAGCCAGATGAGGTTTATAACCTGGGGGCACAGTCGCATGTGGCTGTCTCATTTGAATCGCCTGAATATACCGCCGATGTGGATGCATTAGGTACGCTTCGCTTACTGGAAGCCATTCGTATTTGTGGACTGGAAAAAAAGACCAAGTTTTACCAGGCATCTACCTCTGAGCTTTTTGGTGAGGTGCAGGAAACTCCGCAAAAAGAAACCACGCCCTTTTACCCACGCTCGCCCTATGCCGCAGCCAAGCTGTACGCTTATTGGATTACCATAAACTACCGTGAATCTTATGGCATGTATGCCTGTAACGGTATTTTGTTTAACCACGAGTCACCCCGCCGAGGGGAGACTTTTGTCACACGAAAAATTACGCGCGGCTTGGCCAATATTGCGCAAGGCTTAGAGGGTTGCCTGTACATGGGCAATATGGATGCGCTGCGCGATTGGGGCCACGCTAAAGATTACGTGCGTATGCAATGGATGATGCTGCAGCAGGATGAACCTATGGACTACGTCATCGCCACAGGCGTGCAATACTCGGTGCGGCAGTTTATTGAGTGGTCGGCCGCTGAACTGGGCATTACCCTTTACTTTGAAGGCGAAGGCGTCGATGAGGTGGGCATTGTAAAAGCGGTTGAAGGTGATAATGCACCGAACGTACAGGCTGGGGATGTGATTGTAAAGGTTGACCCACGCTATTTCCGCCCAGCGGAGGTTGAAACTTTGCTAGGCGATCCTTCCAAGGCAAAAAACGAACTTGGCTGGGTGCCAGAAATCACCACTCAAGAGATGTGCGCCGAGATGGTCGCACACGACTTAGAGGAGGCAAAGCGCCAAGCTTTACTGAAAAATCATGGTTACAGTGTACCTGTTGCCAGGGAGTAAGATAAGGCTATGACTACTGATGACTTAAGGTCGTGTTTAAAGGATGCTTTCTCGCGTTTTACGGTTAAAAACTTGCAGAATCTTGATGCCGCTAGGTTTCAAAAGAATTTAGAAGGCCGCCTTGGAGCGATAGATCCCGAAATCGAGGGTTATAGCCCTGAAGAAATAGATAGACAACGAGATTTATCCATAAAATTTCATTGGGGGCATAATCACGATTTTGGTTCTTTCTCGTTTGAGGGGCGAATGGGAGACAGACATTTTCAATTGATGGAAAAGTTTGTGTCTCTTTTTCCGGTATCTCTTCAAAGCTTTAAAGGTCAACGTATTCTGGATGTGGGTTGCTGGACGGGCGGCACGACTTTGTTGCTTTGCGCGCTAGAAGCGCGACAAGTTGTTGCCAATGAGGAGGTTGTTAAGTATGCCGATGTCGTACAGTATCTAGCAGATTCGTTTGGGTTAAAAGATACCGTATCGGTCGAAACGACGTCGCTCTATGACTTAGACGAGTCCGTCCATTACCAGCGTTATGATCGGGTATATTTTCCTGGTGTTATTTACCACTTGTCCGACCCTGTTTTGGCCTTTCGGATACTCTTTAACTCACTGAATATCGAGGGTGACATACTGGTCGAGTCCGCTGGCATCAATAGCGAAGAGCCTATATGTCGCTTTGAAGGAAACTATATTTACCACAATGATGGATCGAGCCGAGAAGAGCTAAATCGCGGTGGTTGGAATTACTTTCTGCCCTCGCCCTCTGCCCTTAAGCGCATGATGCAAGAGGTAGGCTTTGTTGAAGTTGAGGCTGTTTGGGATGTCGACACAAAGCGGGTTTTTGCTTACGGAAAGAAAACGCAACAAGTAGCCACTTGTAAAGCGGGTCTGTCTCGTCCATCAGTGCGGTAAATCATTAAAATTTGGGTATGCAATTATGCGTAATGTGTATGTAGCTGGCCACCGCGGAATGGTAGGCTCAGCAGTTGTCAGACGACTTAACGATTGTGATGACGTAAAAGTCGTCGTCCAAACCTCATCTGAGCTCGATTTAACCAACCAGAGCGACGTTTCCCGCTTTTTTGCGTCGGAGAAGATTGACGAAGTCTATCTAGCAGCCGCCAAAGTCGGCGGTATTATGGCCAACAACGAATACCCGGCCGAGTTTATTTACCAAAACCTGATGATTGAGGCGAATATTATTCACTCGGCCCATTTGGCCGATGTACAGCAATTATTATTTTTAGGCTCGTCATGTATTTACCCCAAACTAGCCGAGCAACCCATGCGCGAAGATGCGTTGCTAACCGGTACGCTAGAGCCGACCAACGAGCCCTACGCTATTGCCAAAATCGCAGGCATTAAGCTCTGCGAAAGCTACAACCGCCAATACGGGCGCGATTATCGCTCGGTCATGCCGACCAACTTGTATGGTCCTAACGATAACTTCCACCCCGAGAACAGTCATGTCATTCCGGCCTTGTTGCGGCGCTTTCACGAGGCTAAAGCCCGTGGGGATGCGAGCGTAACAGCCTGGGGCACAGGCTCACCCATGCGCGAATTTTTACACGTGGATGATATGGCTGCGGCCAGCGTGTATGTTATGAACTTGCCAAATAACGCCTACCTACAACAAACCCAACCGATGCTAAGCCATATTAACGTAGGTACCGGTGTCGATTGCACCATTAAAGAGCTGACCGAAACCGTCGCTAAAGTTGTTGGTTTTGAAGGAGAGATCAAGTGGGACACCAGTAAACCCGATGGCACGCCGCGCAAGCTGATGGACGTATCGCGCCTGCGCAACCTCGGTTGGAGCTACTCTATCGGCTTAGAAGATGGCCTGCGCAATGCATATCATTGGTTTTTGCAAAACCAAGACAATTTTAGGGGCTAACGTTGTTTTTACCTAAGGCGGACTTCACCCAAGTCATCGCTAACACACCGCTAATCTCAATTGATTTTGTGGTTAAAAACCCACAAAATCAATTTCTTTTGGGCTGGCGCAACAATCGCCCGGCTAAAAACCATTGGTTTGTGCCGGGTGGGCGTATTCAAAAAAATGAGTGTTTAGAAAATGCTTTTTTGCGATTAACTCAAGTGGAGTTAGGTTTATCGATTGCCATGACAGAAGCACGCTGGAAAGGTCTGTATGAGCATTTTTACGATGACTTTGTCTTTACTGATGAATCGCCACAGGCGGTTTCCACCCATTATGTGGTTCTTGCATTTGACATTGAGATTTACCAAGCGATTGAGTCTTTGCCCAGCCTGCAACATGCTAATTACCAATGGATGTATAAACACGAAATCTTGACAAATGCGCAAGTACATAATCACAGTAAAGCTTATTTTAAATAATGCTTGTTTACTTTCCCATGATAGCAAGTGACCACCATACTGACTGCAAGTATGGTTTGTTCAAACTCCTCTCGGCGTATAGTTTAAAGCCCAAAAAGGGCTTACAATAAGCAGTTTTTACGCCGCTGAGGCTAGGAGAGTAGCGTTGTTTGATACCGTTTTTGCCAGTTTTCGTTGGCTTGGGTCTCTGGGAGCTAAGTTCTTTCGGGTCGCACCGGGTCCTACGCTGTTTGTGATTCCGGCCACGCTGGTCTCACAGGTGTCTATGCTGCTTGCGTCTCTCTTACCCCTTAAGGTGTTAATTCTTATCGGGTCTGATGGTGTTCCACGTTATTTGTCGCAAGACTTTATCCAATTAGATCGCGACACCTTAATTATATCTCTGTGTATTGCGACGCCAGCTTTTTATCTGCTTCACCTAGCTAGCGAGAGATTGATTCACTGGGCGTCAAATCTTGGCGCCAAACGCCTTCTAGCACAAAGCAAGAAAATTGTTTTGTTTGAAAACCAAGATGATCTAGCCGCCTCTAGCTACCGCCGCTACGCGGGCGGTTTGGCAAATACCGTTTTTATTGCGTGTGTATGGGTCGCCCTTGGGTTTGTCTTTCCCTCTTTGTGCATACTAGTGATAAGTTACACCGTATTGTGTTTACTAGGCATTGGATTAGCTTACAAGGTCAATAGCACATTGCGCCAGCGTATTGAGGATAACCTAACCTCTTTGGTGCCTATTTTAACGGCAGTGGGCTTTTTAATGGCTTTCCTTCTGTTAGTCGTGGAGTTTTTATCCGGGGCGGCCCAGGGCTTTTTGTTTGCCATTATATCCGTGCTACTCGCACGACAGGCCTTTAACAGAAAAAAGCAACTAGTGGCGGCCATCATCGCTTTGTATACAAATCGCCGTAAATTAAACGCTTTGTTTTTTAAAGGCCACGCCCTCACGCAAGCTGACGATCAACAAATGGAGTTTTGGACACTGTTTGCGCCGCAGGCCCGAGAGGGCTGGCTGCGAGAGTTACTGATCGAGCAGCTCTCTATAACCCCAGAGCGGCTGCGTATAAACTGGCATCAAACCGGGGTGAATGACCTGGTGGCGCTAGAGATTGAAGCGCACGACTCTGAAGATACCCTATTGGGACGGTATTTGATCCGCCTGTACGGTAGAACCCCCTCACTCCTAGCCAGCCATGAAGCAACACTACTATTGGACGACACCAGCGAGCATTTGCCCGCCTTGCCTTTGCTTGCTACCGGGCAGGTAGGAAAGTGGCATTGTCACATTTTATCGCTGCCTAGCGGATTCGTAAGTGTTAATCCGATAAAACATTTAAAGCACTACCTTACCGCGCTGTGGGAATATACACCACCAGAGGATTTGGCTGCCCGCTATGCTCGTTCGCATCCAATGTTATGGCAGCGCTTAGATGCATCCGTAATCGAGCGCTTATATATGGCTGCTGGCAATGACGACAGGCCTCTAGTGCGTGAACTAGAAGAGCGCTTACCCACCATGTTGGCGACACTTAAAACTTTACCTTTGGTAGTGGTGAACCCCAGTATTACTGTAAATACATTACTGCAAAACGCCGAAGGTGAACTGCGGGTAACTTACTGGGGCAACTGGAGACTAGAACCGCTAGGTATTGGTTGGCCGCTCGGTAAGGAGAGTTTGGCAGACCTACCCCACGGACTGCAGCGAGCGGCGGAGCAACGCCCAGAATTAAAGTCGGTTGATGCACCAGCGGTGGCATTGGCAGCGTTGCTGTTTAAGTTTGATGAGATGTGCAACAAACAGCTCTACCAGGATGCTCTGGCACTGATTCCACAGTTGCTGGAGGCCGGTTGCTCAAAATCGGCCTTGAACGCATCAAGCCAAATTGATGTGTAGCGTCCTTTGATACCCTAAGTCTGTTTAAATCAAACAACGACAACAAAACCTATACATAATGAGTTTGTACAAGTGAAGCTAGCCTATAGACCAGAAATCGATGGACTGAGAACAATTGCGGTATTGGCCGTCATCGCCTACCACCTTGAGGTGGTGTTAGGTGGTAGGCAGTTATTAAAGGGGGGCTTTTTAGGCGTTGATATCTTTTTTGTGATTTCGGGCTTTTTGATTACTTCTATCATTATGTCGGAATATCACAGCCCACAGGGCTTTTCTTTGGGGAACTTTTATGAAAGGCGGGCTAGAAGGCTTCTGCCCGCGCTATTCACGGTTATTTTGTTCTCTTTTCCTGTGGCTTGGTACCTTTTACTTCCCTCACAGCTTGAAGATTTTGCCAAATCTGTACTTAGTACATTGGCATTTGGCTCTAACTTTTATTGGCACATAGGCCTGCAAGAATATGGTGCCGAGTCGGCACAGCTAAAACCATTGCTTCACACCTGGACATTAGCCATTGAAGAGCAGTACTACATATTTTTTCCATTAATATTACTGACAATATATAAATGGTGTAAATCGCATACAGTAACAATTTTGCTAGCCTTGCTGTTGCTCAGCCTGCAATTCGCAGTGTACATCACGCCTATTGATCACTCATTCTCTTTCTATATGTTGCCAACCCGGTTTTGGGAGCTTTTAACGGGAAGCCTACTAGCCAATATTCTGTATTATCACCCAAAAGCAAAAAACGACACCCTGCTCAAAAAAGCAATGCCATTTATTGGCTTGTTTCTTATCATCCATTCACTATTTTTTGTTGATTTTGAATCAAACCACCCAGGCTTTATTACCCTGTTACCGGTTCTCGGTACGGTCCTTATTATATGGTTTGGCAATAGAGATGAGCTATTTACAAAGGTACTGTCTAGTAAGTTATTTGTTGGCATTGGATTAATTTCTTACTCACTATACCTTTGGCATTATCCAATATTTGCGTTTGGCCGTATTATTGAGGCAACACCCACATGGCAAAATAAAGCGCTATGGCTACTGCTTACTTTTGCTTTTTCGCTGGCGTCTTACGTGTTAGTCGAACAACCATTCAGAAACAAAAGGATGATAAAAATCAAACCATTTCTATTAACTTCCGCTTTTATGACGGCATTTATCTCGCTAACAGCTTTTAGCATGATGGAGACTGGTAAAGCTCAGGAAATTGACATAAAAGCTGAAATGCACAAAAGGTTGATATGGGGTGACGGTTTTGAAGTATGCCAACCAATAAGAGAGACCGATACGCTGGATCACAGAGGTTGTAATACATCGGCAGACAAAAAGAACATACTAATCGTTGGAGACAGCATGGCGCCAGATGCCACGCGAATAGTGGGAAATGCCTTCCCCAACTTTAGATATATTATTAGCAATTGCGGTGGTTGCGCCCCTATGACACCCAAACAAGCTGCCGAAACAAGACACCCCGAACGATTTAAGAAGATAAGTAAAATCCGCTACTCAAAAGATGCGCTAAAAGGAATAGATGGCGTAATTATAATGACTTTAATGGCAGACCCAAGATACATAGAAGCGTATGTAAAGCATCTAAAAAATAACGGAATGTCAAACGTCATTATTTTGGGTAATTACATTAAAGTTAAAGACAAAGTGTCAGACTATTACCTAAAGCATAACAATCAAAAGAGCGTTGAAAAGCTCGTTAAAAACAACCTTTTTACTGCGGAAAAATTCATCAATTACGATACGTTAATGGTGTCGATAGCTAAAAAATACTCTATTGACTTTGTCAGCATAAAAAATGATGCCTGCTCGAACGATTCTGACTGCCCAATATTTATTGCCGATAAACCCTTTAGTTGGGATAAACATCATTATAGTGTGGAGTTTTCTAGGCATCTATCCAAGGTAATGAAGGAGTCACTCTTCAATACTTGGCTAGGCTCACTTTGAGAAAGTGTTATTGACCACATGATATAGGTCTGACAAAAGCGATTTTTGTGCGAAAGTCTTTTTCGCAAAATACCACTGTTAAGCGCCAGATGCTGTAACCCGCTGAGGGATTAACCTCCAGAAGCTATAGGAGCAAGCCACGTCAAATTGACCTTAGCAGATCAAGTTAACTTGGCGAGAAGCCTTAGAATTAAGTGATGTTCACCTTTTTTAAAATTTATACAGCTAAAAAATTACTTAGCGAGGAAGCAGTTACATGATTTTTCCTGTAGTTCTGTCCGGAGGCTCTGGCAGCCGCCTCTGGCCAATGTCTAGGGAGTTGTATCCCAAACAGTTTTTACCTTTAGTGGGTGAATACACTTTGTTACAAGAAACGCTGCAGAGGTTAGACGGACTAAACCCCAGAACCTCTATTTTGGTCTGTAACGAGGAGCACCGCTTTTTAGCGGCCGAGCAGCTGCGCCAAATCGGCCAGCTCGATCATAATATTATTTTGGAGCCTGCGGGTAAAAATACCGCCCCCGCGATTGCGCTGGCGGCTTTTACTGCGCTGGAGTCAGACCCCGAAGCCGTTTTGTTGGTGTTGCCAGCCGATCATGTGATTAACGATGCCGACTCATTTCGCGACATCGTAAAAAAGGCCACAATTGCTGCGCAGCGAGGCGATTTGGTAACCTTTGGCGTGATTCCCAGCTACCCTGAAACAGGTTATGGCTATATTAGGGGTGACGCGGGTGGTGAGCTTGGCCAGACGGTTAAAAGTTTTGTCGAGAAACCAGATTTAGAGACCGCCAAGGCTTATTTAGCCAGTGGTGACTACTACTGGAACAGCGGTATGTTTTTGTTTCGGGCCGATCGCTACTTGGAGGAGCTGGCTCAGCACCGACCCGAGATATACCAAGCCTGCCAAGCGGCTTTTGCTAGCCCAGAAGAGGACCTGGATTTTATTCGAGTCAACAAAGAGGCATTTTATCTTTGCCCTTCTGAATCCATTGATTATGCCGTGATGGAGCATACCGATCGCGCGATTGTATTTCCTCTGGATGTCGGGTGGAGTGATGTAGGCTCTTGGTCGTCTATGGCCGACGTTGCCAAAAAGGACGACTCAGGCAACACCAGTAAGGGTGACGTGATTCAGCACAACAGCCGCGATACCTATGTGTTTGCTGAGAATGCGTTAGTCAGCACGGTGGGGCTGGATGGCATAGTGGTTGTGCAAACAAAAGATGCCTTATTGGTGGCCGCGAAAAACCAGGTTCAGGATGTTAAAGCCGTGGTGCAATCGTTAAAAGCCTCTGGGCGAACCGAGCATCGGTTGCACCGAGAGGCGTATCGGCCATGGGGTAAGTATGAGTCCATCGATAGTGGCGATCGGTATCAAGTAAAGCGTATTACGGTAAAGCCGGGAGAAAAGTTATCGGTGCAAATGCACCACCACCGCGCCGAGCACTGGATTGTCGTCTCTGGTACCGCCAAGGTCACTATCGATGACAACACCACCTTGGTTACAGAAAATCAATCTGTTTACATCCCCGTCGGGAGCGTTCACGCACTGGAAAACCCCGGTCAAATACCACTACAGCTTATTGAGGTTCAAAGCGGGGCTTACCTAGGAGAAGACGACATTGTGCGCTTCGAAGACAAGTATGGGCGTCATTAGCACAAGGCGAAAGCCCGTGCTTTTAGCAAAAATAACAACTCGAGTAAGGCTAACGTAATGACATGCACAATACATTAAACAACCTGAACGAGAAGCGGTATGAGTAAGCCAAACACCCCCTACCAACTCAAAGACATTACCCTACCCTCTAACGCGGTATGGCATCGGTGTACCGTCAGCAACGCTGCCCGCGCAGAGCTAATGGCTCAGCAGCCTCGATGCATTTGGCTTACCGGGCTATCTGGCTCGGGCAAAAGCACTATTGCCAATGCACTCGATGCGACGTTTCATACCAACGGTATCAAATCATTTCTGCTTAATGGCGATAATGTTCGGCACGGTTTAAACAAAGACTTGGGCATGACCGAAGCGGACCGTGCGGAGAACATCCGCCGAGTTGGCGAGATCGCCAAACTAATGACCGATGCCGGCCTCGTCGTTATTTGTGCTTTTATTTCACCGTTCAACAGAGATAGGCAAATGGTGCGCTCCATCTTTAACCACAATCAGTTTCTTGAGGTTCACCTAGAAACCCCATTGGCCGTGTGCGAAGAGCGTGCCCCTAAAGGGCTCTACAAAAAAGCCCGTGCAGGTGTAATCAAACAGTTTACTGGCGTTAGCGACCCTTATGAGGTGCCAGAAAACCCTGAGGTGGTGATCAATACCGCCGAGCTTTCTGTTGCCGATAGCGTAAAGCGTATTCTTGACGCTTTGGCTTAGTGCACCTCTAGAAATACAAAATTCTCCCTAGATAGGTTTATTTGCGAGCCATATATGTCACTGAATTATTCCGAACTGCTCACCAGCGTTGAGCGTATCGCCCTGCAAGCCGGCGATGCCATTATGGCCATTTACTCCCGCGAATTTTCGGTGGAGGAAAAAGAAGACAAAAGCCCGCTGACCGAGGCAGATCAAGCCGCCCACGATATCATTATGGGAGGCCTTACGGCGCTTCCCGAGGCTATCCCGGTGCTCTCTGAGGAGGATATCGAGGGTTTTGCCGGCACCGATGCCACCGGTCGCTACTGGCTGGTCGACCCACTGGATGGCACTAAGGAGTTTATCAAACGTAACGGCGAGTTCACCGTTAATATTGCCTTGATCGTAAACGGCAGGCCAGTGCTGGGAGTTGTGGTGGCGCCGGCGCTTGAGGTTAGCTATCTGGCTGCAGAGGGCGTGGGTGCCTTTAAGGTCAAGGATGGCAAGAAGGAGCCGATTCGAGTGGCCGGCAAACCCAACCAAGGCATTGCTTGGCGAGTCGTGGGCAGCCGCTCTCACCCAAGCCCAGACCTAGCTGAATGGTTAGAAAAACTGGGCGCCCACGATATGATGCCAATGGGCAGTTCGCTCAAGCTGTGCTTGGTGGCCGAGGGGGCCGCCGATGTCTACCCCCGGCTCGGCCCCACCTGCCTGTGGGATACCGGCGCGGCCCAGGCGGTGGTAGAGCAAGCCGGCGGCCGAGTAGAAACCACGGACGGCGAGCCGCTTTGCTATGCCACCCCGCATAACAAGCTGAACCCGTATTTTGTGGTGTGGGGCTGCCTTAGCAACCCTCAAATCCAGTGAAGCATTCACTATCTGACTCACGCAAAGTCGTTAATAAACAAGTAGCGGTAGGATGTTTGCCCGCCAGCGCCTAGCGACAGTGGGGCTAGGGGCGTAGCCCCAGCGCATAAATAAAATGCGCTGGGACTGGTTTTTATTTTACATAGAGACCACAGGTATCTGGTTAAAAGTCGTCGTACATCTGTATGTGATAACCGCCTTCAAGCGCTTCGCTTAAGGCTTTATCGGCCGCGACGACGCGCTTGTCCTCGAGCAATGAGGCTGGCACGCCTTTGCGCTTGCTGATGTTGATATCGGTAAAGCCGGCGCGCATCAAATAAATTTTGCACAACTGCTCTGCACCAAACAGATCGGTAAAATTAATGTAAACAATAAAAGGCACGGTTTTGCCGGCTTTTACGTCTTCATCAATGTCCTTGCGCGCGGTGGCGTCGGCGGAGAATATGTACATAGGTGCCTCAGTCATTAAGTGTGTAGCCGGAGTACGGATAACGGTTTATGGAGAACGAAAGTAAAAGACCAATACCCCATACTCCGTTCTTCGTTTCCCGTTTCCCGTTTCCCGTTTCCAATTTATACCGCCACAATCACCCGAACCGCATCGAGCTTGAGGCTCGCTTGCTCAAGGTGTGCAACGGTTTCGTCTAGCTGCTGTTGTAATTGCTCGATCTCGGTTTGGCGCACATTGGGGTTCACCTTAGCCAAGTCTTGCAGCCGGGTAATTTCGGCGCCCAACAATTGCCTGGCACTATCGAGGGCGGCATTAACCTGCACATCGCGCTCGGGGGCCATCATCTCTTCGGCGCTGTCGAGCAAGGTGGCAATTTGTGCGCGCGAATGTCGCACTAACTCTTGCGAGGTGGCGCGCGGTACTTTTTGCACCACTTTGGCCAGTTTATCGGGGCTGAGCACCGCCGCAAAATTTTTGCCGTTTACATCCAACAGCACTCGCATCACCGCGTCTTGTAAATAACGGGTTAATTGCAGCTGTGGCGGCGCTGGGCAATGTAAACAAAATACTGCCTCCACCATGAGCGTGCCGGGCTTTAACGGTGGTAGTTTTAAGGTGGCCACCGCCGTATTACCAAACTCAGTATCGAGGATTAACTCCATCGCGCCGCTTACCAGTGGATGCTCCCAGGTGGCAAAGCTAATGTCATCGCGCTCCAGCGCTTGCTGGCGATCAAAGGTAATGGTTAAGCCAGACTCGGGTAAGCCCGGAAACGGATCAACCCGCATATGTTCGCCCGGGTGCAGCACCCAGCTGTTTTCGCTGTGGCGCTCGTATTCGACATTAAAGCTGTCCAGCACACGCATTAAAAACTCGGGCAGAACCGCGCCCTCGTCTTGTTGCTGTAGCTGCTCGACTAATTGCGCTGCCACTTGTGGGCGACAGGAGTTTAGCTCAAGCAAACGATCGCGGCCCGCTTGCAACTCAGCATTGAGCGCCTGCGAGAAACTCGCCGTTTCATCGACTAAGGTGTTAAGCGCCTCACCGCTGTCCGTGCGCATGGCTTGTGTTAGCGCATCGCCAAAGCGGTTAAACGCGGCGTGGCCAATGGCGCAGGTATGGGTAAACGCGTTAATGCCCTCGTGGTACCAACGGGCCAGTTTTTCTTGTGCGGTTAACCCCTCGGGCGCGGTGTACAGGGGTACGTGCAGGTGGATCTCGCCAGCTTGCCCAATACGGTCTAAGCGGCCGATACGCTGCTCTAATAAATCGGGGTTAAGGGGTAAATCAAACAACACTAAATCTTGCGCGAATTGAAAGTTGCGCCCTTCACTGCCGATCTCAGAGGCGATCAGCACCTGGGCGCCGTCTTCCATATCGGCAAAATACGCCGCAGCGCGGTCGCGGGCAATTAGGTTCATGCTCTCGTGAAAAACCGCCGAGGCAACGCCCTGGCGCAGCCGCAAATACAACTCTAGCTCTTGCGCGGTATCGCCATCGGCGCAAATCACCAAGGTTTTTTGGCCGCGACGGGCTTTAACAAACTCTTTTAACCAGAGCACACGTGGGTCATGCAACCACCAATCGCCTTGGTCGGCCCAGTAGTACTCGGGGTGTAATTGCGTACTCAGCTCACGCTCGCCCAGGGCGCTGGCATCGGGCGCCGCTAACGCAATGGGGTGCTCGTGCAAGTGGCGGGTCGGAAAGCCCTTTACCGCGTGGCGCGTATTGCGCAGCAACACCCGGCCTGTGCCGTGACGGTCGAGCAATACCGTTACCAACTCATCAATGGCAGCGGCCAGCGATTGCTGCTGGGCCTTTTGTTTGGCGCTGGCAATGGCGTCGGCGTCCAGATACTCGGCGAGCGCCGTCCACTGCTGTGCAGGCAAGCTGCCGCTGGCGTCGGTGTCCTCGGGCCGCTCAGCCAGTATTTGCTCAACCAAGTCGCTTAACGGTTTATAGCTTTGTTGCTCGGCTATAAAGGTTTCAAAGTCGTAATAACGGCTGGGGTCTAACAGCCGCAGTCGGGCAAAGTGGCTCTCAAGCCCCAGCTGCTCGGGCGTGGCCGTTAACAGCAACAAACCTTTAGCGCGCTCGGCCAACTGCTCGATGGCCACATACTCGTCGCTGGCGTGGCTTGGGCTCCAGCTTAGGTGATGCGCCTCGTCCACCAGCAGCATGTCCCAGTCGGCCGCCAGTGCCTGCTTTAAGCGTTGCTCGTTGCCCGTTAAAAAATCTAACGAGCACAACACCAACTGCGCCGTCTCAAACGGGTTAACCTCGTCGTCTTCTTGCTCCAGACTGTCTAAAAACTGATCGTCGTCCATCTCAAAGTCGAGCATCTCATCGCCCGAACCATCCAGCGCCTGGCAGCGCTCTTCATCAAGTAAGGTAAACGACAGGTTAAAGCGGCGCAGCATCTCGACCAGCCACTGATGCAGCAAAGCTGGCGGCACCACCACCAAAGCGCGCTGGGTGCGCCCGGTAAGCAACTGGCGGTGCAAAATTAGGCCCGCCTCAATGGTTTTACCCAGGCCGACTTCATCGGCCAGCAATACCCGCGGGGCAAAGCGGCTGGCCACTTGCTCGGCAATATACATCTGGTGGGGCAACAGCGACACTTTAGGCCCGGCCAGGCCAAACACATCGCTGCTTTGAATCTGGTGTCGCAGGTTTTGACTGCGATAGCGCAAAGCAAAGTGGTTACTGCGGTCAACCTGCCCCGAGAACAAACGCTCGCGCGGCTTACTAAACTGCACAAAACTGTCGAGCTCAAACTCGGGAACGGCAATAACCTCGCCGTCGTCGCTTAGGGCTTGATACAACAAACAACCGCCCTGCTCGATCACTTGCTGCACCACCAGCCACTGCCCTGCTTGATGCTTAACGCGCTCGCCCTCGGCGTAGCGCACCCGGCTTAGGGGCGCCTCTTGCAGTGAATAAGTGCGACGTTGTTCGGCGGCGGGAAACCCGATATCCACCGTACCGCCACTGACTTGTAACACAACACCCAAACCCAGCTCGGGCTCAGTATCACTCACATAGCGTTGACCGACAGTAACTGCTGTTTGCGACACACTGACCTCAATATTGTTAAACGGGCGCGCATAATACTGTGACTCGCCCTATAACGAAACCTTAAACCGGTTACCAATGCCCTGCGCGATGCCCGCGAATTTGTTAAAATAGACGACACAGAGCGGCCACTGCCGGGTTAACCGAGACAGATTACACCACTAGAGCCGCCGCCACGCCACACATGTAAAACCACAGCGAGCCCCACATGACCGACTCTTTAAGCGATATCATCGCCCGTTGCGATTTTCTCGAACTGACCGACAGTGCTAGCCTCTACCCCCACAATCCAGGCACAGGCCTTGCGCTACTGCAAATTAACACCCCTAAATGTCAGGCGACTCTGGCACTTAACGGCGCACAATTAATGCGTTTTACCCCCACCGGCGGTGACGAGCTGCTGTGGGTCAGCCCCCAGTGCAATTTTAGTGAGGGCGCCAGCCTGCGCGGCGGCATTCCGCTTTGCCTGCCCTGGTTTGGCCCACACCCCAGCGACAGCAACCAGCCCAATCACGGCATTGCCCGCACCCAACCGTGGGATCTATTGGCCGCTCACATCGATGAGCAAGGCCGCGCGCGTCTAAAGCTGGGGCTACAACACCAAGCCGACGCTCAATTTGCCCACGACTTTAACGCCGAGCTGACCCTAACCCTGGGCGACACACCAACCCTTGAGCTAGCCCTCACTAATAATAGCCAATCGGCGTTTAATGCCAGCTGGGTCATGCACACGTATTTTGCCGTTAGCGATATTAGCCAAGTGCGGATCGAAGGCCTGGATGGCCGCGAGTACGCCGATAAAGTCGCCGGCGGCGCCCGCTTTACCCAAAGCGGGCCAGTCACCTTTGCCGGCGAAGTAGACCGCGTATACGAGGATATTCAACTCCCCGTCACCATTGACGATCACAATCGCCGCCTGCAGGTAGCGGGCAACGCGTGCCCCAGCGTGGTGACTTGGAACACCGGTGCCGAGCTGGCCGCCAAAGTGGACGATATTGGCCCCGGCAACCACACCGGCTACGTCTGTGTCGAGCGCGGCGCCTGCCTAAACGATACCTGGCAAGTAGCCGCAGGCGAGACTCGCCGCGCGCAAATGAGCATTACCCTCGGTTAACGCCAACACGCCCCTTGCAGGGGCGAGCCATCCGCGCCCTATCGTCAGCCAAATACTGGTAAAATGCGCGGCCAGCATCAAAGCCGGTGCCCCAAAAGCACCGGTCGCCGGCCTACACCACCCGATACATAAGTTGAGACACAGGTTTTCTGCATGAGTGCTACCGATCGCGACCAACGCATTGCCCAATTAAAACAAGCCATAACCGAGCGCATTTTAGTGCTCGACGGCGGCATGGGCACCCAGATTCAGAGCCTCAAGCTCTCAGAGGCGGACTATCGCGGCACGCGCTTTGCCGATTACCCCAGCGACGTTAAGGGCAACAACGACCTGCTCAACCTGACCCAGCCCGAGCTAATGAAGCAAATTCACCGGGATTACCTAGAGGCCGGCGCCGATATTATCGAGACCAACACCTTTAACTCGACTCAGGTGTCTATGGCCGATTACGGCATGGAAAGCCTGGCGTACGAATTAAATTTTCAGGGCGCACGCATCGCCCGCGAGGTGGCCGACGAGTTAACCGCCGACAACCCGGCCAAGCCGCGCTATGTGACCGGGGTATTGGGGCCCACCTCGCGCACCTGCTCGATCTCACCCGACGTAAACGATCCGGGCGCACGCAACGTCACCTTCGATCAATTGGTCGAGAACTATATCGAGGCCACTAAAGCGTTGATTGAAGGCGGCTCGGATTTAATTCTTATCGAAACCATCTTCGACACCCTCAACGCCAAAGCCGCCATTTTTGCCGTGCAAGAGGTGTTTGACGAATTAGGTTTTGAGCTGCCCATTATGATCTCGGGCACCATTACCGATGCCTCGGGCCGCACGCTCTCGGGCCAAACCACCGAGGCGTTTTACAACTCGCTGGCCCACGCCAAGCCCATCTCCATCGGCCTTAACTGCGCGCTCGGTGCGCAAGAGTTGCGCCAGTACGTGCAAGAGCTTTCACGCGTCGCCAACTGTTATGTCTCGGCGCACCCCAACGCCGGCCTGCCCAACGAGTTTGGCGAGTACGATCAAGAGCCCGACGAAATGGCCGTGATTGTCGAAGAGTTTGCCAGCGCCGGCTTTTTAAACATTATCGGCGGCTGCTGCGGCACCCGCCCCGACCATATTCAGGCCATCGCCGAATCGGTTGCCAAACACGCCCCGCGCCAAGTGCCAGACATCGAGCCCGCCTGCCGCCTATCGGGGCTTGAGCCGTTTAACATCACCAAAGATTCACTGTTTGTGAACGTGGGCGAGCGCTGTAACGTCACAGGCTCCGCGCGCTTTAAGCGTTTGATTGTTGAGGAAGATTACGACACCGCGCTGGAAGTTGCGCTGGAGCAAGTCGAGGGCGGCGCCCAGGTCATCGACATCAACATGGACGAAGGCATGCTCGATGCCGAGGCGGCCATGGTGCGCTTTTTAAACCTGATTGCCGGCGAGCCAGATATCTCTCGCGTGCCCATTATGGTGGACTCCTCTAAGTGGGAGGTGATCGAAGCCGGGCTAAAGTGCATTCAGGGCAAAGGCATAGTTAACTCCATCAGCATGAAAGAAGGCGAGCAGGAGTTTATCGATAAAGCCCGCCTGTGCATGCGCTACGGCGCCGCCGTGGTGGTGATGGCATTTGACGAACAGGGCCAGGCCGATACCGCCGCGCGCAAAAAAGAAATTTGCGAGCGCTCGTACCGGCTGTTGGTCGACAAGGTGGGCTTCCCGCCCCAAGACATTATTTTTGACCCGAATATTTTTGCCGTTGCCACGGGTATTGAAGAGCACAACAACTACGCCGTGGACTTTATCGAGGCCACCGCGTGGATTCGCGAAAACCTACCCCACGCCGGCGTATCGGGCGGTGTATCCAACGTGTCTTTCTCGTTCCGCGGTAACAACCCGGTGCGCGAGGCGATCCACTCGGTGTTTTTGTACCACGCCATTAAAGTCGGCATGAACATGGGCATCGTTAACGCCAGCCAGCTGGCCGTATACGACGACCTACCGGACGAGCTGCGCAACAAAGTCGAAGATGTAATCTTAAATCGCACCGACGAGGGCACCGAGGCGCTGCTGGATATCGCCGAAAAATACCGCGAAGGCGGCAGCGGCGTGGCCAAAAAAGAAGATTTAGAGTGGCGCGGCTGGGACGTTAAAAAACGCATGGAGCACTCGCTGGTTAAAGGCATCTCTACTTACATTATTGAAGACACCGAAGAGGCCCGCCAGCAAGCCGAGCGCCCGCTGGATGTGATTGAAGGCCCCTTGATGGACGGCATGAATGTGGTGGGCGATTTGTTCGGCGCCGGTAAAATGTTCTTGCCCCAGGTGGTTAAATCGGCCCGCGTAATGAAGCAATCGGTCGCCTATTTACAGCCTTACATCGAAGCCGAAAAAGTCGAGGGCGCCCGCCCCAACGGCAAAATTTTAATGGCCACCGTAAAAGGCGACGTACACGACATTGGTAAAAACATTGTCGGCGTGGTGCTGCAGTGTAATAACTTTGAAGTGGTCGACATGGGCGTTATGGTGCCCGGCGAAAAAATCATCCAAACCGCGATCGAGCAAAACTGCGACATCATCGGCTTGTCGGGGTTAATCACCCCATCGCTGGACGAAATGGTCAGTGTCGCCCGCGAGATGGAGCGCCAGGGCGTCGACAAACCCCTGCTGATTGGCGGTGCCACCACCTCCAAAGCCCACACCGCGGTAAAAATTGACCCGGCGTTTGATTTAAACCAGGTGGTATACGTGGCCGATGCCTCACGCGCCGTAGGCGTGTGCAGCACCTTGTTATCGGATACCGCGCGCGACCCGTTTGTCGCCAAGCTCAAAGACGAGTACGAGGCGGTGCGCGTACGCAACGCCAACCGCAAACCGCGCGGCACCCTGCGCACCTACCCCGACGCCATCGAGCACGGTTTTAAAGCCGACTGGGACAACTACACCCCACCCAAACCCGCTTTTACCGGCGTTAAAGTGTTTGACGACTACCCACTGACCGACCTGCTCGACACCATCGACTGGACGCCGTTTTTTATCAGCTGGGATTTAGCCGGCAAGTACCCCAAAATTTTAACCGACGAAGTCGTCGGCGAAGCGGCGACCAACTTGTTCGCCGATGCGCAAGCGATGCTGAAAAAACTCATCGACGAGAAGCTGTTAAAAGCCCGCGCCGTGATTGGCTTTTGGCCCGCCAACACCGTCAACCACGACGACATTGCCGTCCACGACGATGACGGCAACGAACTGGCACGCCTGCATCACCTGCGTCAGCAACAGCAAAAGCCCGGCAACAAAAAGCCCAACTACTCGCTGGCCGACTTTGTCGCACCTAAAGACTCGGGCAAACAAGACTACATCGGCGGCTTTGCCGTCACCGCCGGCATCGGCGCCGAAGAGCTGGCCCAACAATACAAAGACGCCGGCGACGATTACAACAGCATTATGGTTAAGGCGCTGGCCGACCGTTTAGCCGAGGCACTGGCCGAGCACATGCACAAACGCGTGCGCACCGAGTTTTGGGGCTACGTACAAGACGAGCAGCTCGACAACGACGACTTAATCCGCGAGCGCTACCAGGGCATACGCCCCGCCCCCGGCTACCCCGCCTGCCCCGATCACACCGAAAAAGGCACGCTGTTTAAACTGCTCGACGCCGAGAAAAACACCGGCCTTGAGCTAACCGAACACTACGCCATGTACCCCACCGCCGCCGTATCTGGCTGGTACTTCTCGCACCCTGAGTCGGAGTACTTTGCCATCGGCAAAATCGAGAAAGATCAGGTAGCGTCGCTGGCTGAGCGCAAGGGTATGAGTATGGTGGATATGGAGCGGTGGTTGAGTCCTGTGTTGGGGTATGAGCCGGGGAAGTAGAGGTTCCGCGCTTAGCGCGGGGGCTTTGTTGCCGGTTTGTGCTTTGGGTGTTAAACGATTACACCGGTTGGTTACTGCTTTGTGTGCCCTCAGTCGCCGGGCGGGCGAGTCCCTTTTTGTAATGCGACGAAAAAGGGACGAAAAAGCGCACCCCGGCATCTCAGCCCTTCGGGTTCCCTCGCTCCGGCCAATTTTAGCGGGCCGCATCGACACGCCGTCCATGGCGTGGCGATGCTTGCGTGAGCGTCCTGCTCACTTACCCACTAAAATAGGCCTCCGCTCGGCTGGCAGCAGGGGGAGTTAAAAGCGGTGCTTCGTAGTTACGCTAAAACCGAATAATCAAAGGTATTGAGGTCAACAAACAAAGACCTGACCCCTGGCCCCTAAAACTTACTCGGCAAGTTTATATAGGAAGAACCATAATATTCTGCCCATCTCCATGCTCTCGCTCAAGGGTTAACAGCTACAACGCTGTTATGACCAACTGAGCAATATTTAATAGCACCGTTTGGAGAAGCAAGCTTTAAACTCTGCCCATTAAGTAGCAACTTATTAAGGCCTGGCAACTCAAGAAACCTATCTTGAAGCTCGCCTTTTGAACATTGCCCCAGGAAAAACCTAAACTCTTTTTGATAACTGTATTTGACATCTTTCACTGTCAATGAGCGTTCCATAGGGTCATCTGAATATCTCACCAACCCATAGTTAACTTTCGTTTTAGTGGCTTTTTCAACGAGACGTGAATAAAGCCTGATTTTACTTGCTGGCAGCAAAACAAAATAACAACCAAACTCTCGTTGTATTTGCTCTAAAGAATTCTCAAAGCTGTTATGAGGACCAATTACGGCCCATGACTGCATCCAAGCGTCGTGAGGCTCATCCGCAGGGTAAACGAGTACATTCTGTAATTTTTGATTGATTAAATCTGTTCCGTCTGGCCTTATAAACTTTGGCTTAGTGCCTCCATGTTTCTTATCCCAGTATAAAAGGCAAGATTCACTTCTATCCCCCCTGCCAATATCCTCACAAGTACGATAATAGTGAGGGGTACGAAACAAGCTCGTCCCGCTTTTGAAGCTCAAATAATGCTCTTTTTTACTAAAGAATTTGATCAGCGCAAACGCATGCTGTGATTTATTACTGGACATATGCACCTCCAGACCAACTCAACACGCATAGCAAGGCACTCAAACCCAGTTCGCATTCAAACACCCCGCTTATGACTACGCGGGACCTATTGGTTAAGCTGCTCATAAAAATTTCTCGTTTAATTGGTAAACGAGCTTATTGACTCTGAACGCGCCACACCTATAATAAAAGTGTGCATCCGATGCGCGTCGGTGGCAGCAAGCTCAATACCACCACCTAAGGAGACCGTACAGGTCATCAGAAGGGGAGCCTTGTAGGAGGGGCTCCCCTTTTTCAGCTTGGGCATGGGCCGCTGCACCGACCACCCTCTCTTCTCATATTAAGCACCCACCTTGCGTAAAGTTTTGTTAATGTCGCGATTTTCTATTGACATTATAACACAGACCCAATAAGTAGGCTAATTCCGCCCTCCCGCCAAAGGTGGCTCTCCGACCGATAAAAACGACCGCTCGTCCATTAACGAGCCCATAAAATCTGTCTAACCATCGGGGTCAGGTCTTTGATTTAGCAGAACATTGGGGTCAAGTCTTGAACCGTGAACTTGATGCATACATCACTACGAACTGCCGCTTTTGGGCCCCTGCAGCCAGCCGAGCGCAGGCCTATTTTAGAGGGTAAGCACGCATGGATGCGTGCGCAAGCATCGCCACGCCATGGACGGCGTGTCGATGCAGCCCGCTAAAATCGGCTGGAGTGAGGGGACCCGTTAGGGCTGAGATGCCGGGGTGCGCTTTTTCGTCCCTTTTTCGTCGCATTACAAAAAGGGACTCGCCCGCCCGGCGACTGAGGGCACACAAGACTGTAATATCAACCTTTGTAATCGTGTGGCACCTACAGCACACAGTAGATAACAATGCCACGCTCGGATATACGGGCAGATAATCAGCCTGCGTCCATCAAGGACTCTGCAATAACTTCCGGGTGTCTAAACGCAATTTGAATTAACGCTTGAGCCGCGCCCGAGGGTTTGCGGCGGCCTTGCTCCCACTCCTGAAGCGTGCGCGGGGATATATGCAAAGCTTGCGCGAACTGTGATTGTGAAAGTCCGGTTTTAATACGAGCCGCCGCTACTTCGTTGGGTGAAACCTCCGTTGTTCGTGCTGCCTTGCCCGCCTTCATTTCATTCACAGACTGCAGAAGCTTGTTGCCTAGCTCCTCGCCGGACATTGTATTTTGCTTAGCTATACTCAATTACCTCTCGGATGGATTTCAGCAAATGAGCCGGGATATTGCCGCGAGCACTCTTTGCGTAAATCACCACAACCACAACTCACCGTTTTCTAGGCGAGTGAAGTAAATAACCCTTACACCACCACTTTTACCTTTGCCTTGCCTGCGCCAGCGAACCTTGCGGCAACCACCACTGCCGGGAATGACATCACCAACTTCAGGGTTTGCCGCCAACCAAGCGCAGAATGCGCCTCGGTCTTGCTCAGACCACAGCTCTTTAGCATCTTCCGTAAAGGTGGGCGTTTCTATAACGGTGTACATTGCTTAAATATACGTCAATGACGTACACACATCAAGGCAGGCGCGAAAACTAGTTCAACAGTCAGTTAATGCGGTCGTATAGCGCCCAAAACACTCCGCAGCCAAAAAGCCATCGTCATGCCGGCTCAAGGCCGGCATGACGATGTAGAGTAATAATCTGGTACTGCGTCGGCTCAGCCAGCTACGAAGTACCGCAGTTAAATCCCCTGCAGCCAGCCGAGCGGAAGCCTATTTTAGTGGGTAAGCACGCATGGACGCGTGCGCAAGCATCGCCACGCCAAGGAGGGGTGGCGATGCGGGCATATAAAAAGCTTCCGCCTGCGGCGGCGCTACTGCCTAAATACCGGCTCAATACCGGTATCACGTTGAAACCCCGCGTTAGCGGCATCTTCACACCTTTACCGTTGATGTATCCCCCCACTTCTGGGACAATCGCGCGCCTTTGGCGATAACCCAGATCAGCTCAACATCTGCGCCCCGCAACCACCCTCACCACCTGACAGGATTACCCGTGCTCACTACCGCCAATATCACCATGCAATTCGGCGCCAAGCCGTTATTTGAAGACGTTTCGGTTAAATTCGGCAACGGCAACCGTTACGGCTTAATTGGCGCTAATGGCTGTGGCAAATCCACCTTTATGAAGATCCTCGGGGGCGATTTGGTGCCGAGCGCCGGCAACGTCTCGCTCGACCCCGGCGAGCGTATCGGTAAGCTGCGTCAGGATCAGTTTGCCTTTGAGCAGTACTCGGTGGTGGACACCGTGATTATGGGCCACGCCGAGCTGTGGGCCGTAAAAGAAGAGCGCGACCGCATTTACAACTCGCCCGAGATGAGCGAAGAAGACGGTATTCGCGTTGCCCACCTAGAAACCGAGTTTGCCGAGATGGACGGCTACACCGCCGAATCCCGCGCCGGCGAGCTGCTGATTGGCTTGGGTATCGGCGTCGAGCAGCATTTTGGCCCCATGAGCGAAATCGCCCCCGGCTGGAAGCTGCGGGTGCTATTGGCACAAGCGCTGTTCTCGGACCCAGATGTACTGTTGCTGGATGAGCCTACCAACAACCTAGACATCCACACCATTCACTGGTTAAGCGAGACCCTTAACCAGCGCAACAGCACCATGGTGATCATCTCGCACGACCGACACTTTTTAAACAGCGTGTGCACCCATATGGCCGATGTCGATTACGGCGAGATTCGCCTCTACCCTGGCAACTACGACGATTACATGACGGCGGCCACCGCCGTGCGCGAGCGCCAGTACGCAGATAACGCCAAAAAGAAAAACCAAATCGCCGAGCTGCAACAGTTTGTCAGCCGTTTTTCGGCCAATGCCTCTAAAGCCAAGCAGGCCACCTCCCGCGCTAAGCAAATCGATAAAATTCAGCTGGAAGACATTAAACCCTCTAGCCGGGTGAATCCGTTTATTCGCTTTGAGCAAGATAAAAAACTGCACCGTTTAGCCCTTGAGGTACATAACCTCACCAAAGGCTTTGACGAGGGCCCGCTGTTTAAGCCTTTTGATTTAATGGTTGAAGTGGGCGAGCGCATTGCGGTTATTGGCGAGAACGGCGCGGGTAAAACCACCTTACTGCGTACCCTGCTGGGCGAGCTTACCCCCGATAGCGGAACAGTTAAGTGGTCCGAGAACGTTAAAATCGGCCACTACGCCCAAGACCACACCAGCGACTTTGCCAATAACGAGACACTGTTTGAGTGGATGAGCCAGTTTAAGCCGGTAAACGGCGATGAGCAGTTAATTCGCGGCACACTGGGGCGCTTACTGTTTGGCAACGACGATATCAACAAGCGCGTGCAGGTTATATCCGGTGGTGAGCAAGGCCGCATGATTTTTGGCCGGCTGATTCTGCAAAAGCCCAACGTGATGTTGCTGGATGAACCCACCAACCACCTGGACATGGAGTCAATCGAATCGCTGAATGTGGCGCTGGAGAACTACCCCGGCACCTTGATTTTTGTCAGCCATGACCGCGAGTTTGTCTCGTCCGTAGCCACCCGTATTTTAGAAATCAGCGATAATAAAATTATCGACTTTTCGGGTAGCTACGATGAATATTTAGCGAGTAAAGGACTGCAGGGGTAAGGCTGCATTAGCCTGGATTGAGCACACCCAGCCGTTTATAAAAAAACCCAGGCCACGGTTGTGGTCTGGGTTTTTTTATCGCGTTTAGTTAAAGCGGTAGCTTAAGCTAAGCGTGTAGTTGCGCGGCGTGCCGTAGCGGTAAGAGCTAAACTGCCCCACCTGCGAGTAGTATTTTTCATCGGTAATGTTGGCGGCGTTAAACTGCATGCTAAGCGCATCGGTAAAGTTGTAGCGCGCCATTAAGTTGGCCAGCACATACGAATCCTGCTCAAACCGGTCGGGGTTACCGGCGGGGTTAGTCCCCTCAGAGTAGGTCTCGTTTTGCCAGTTAACACCACCGCCCAGCATTAACCCTTGCAGCGAGCCATCAAACTCGTACGAGGTAAATAGCTTAAAGATCTTGGTGGGGATATCGGTGTTTAGATCATTACCGTTGGCGTCCTCGACCGTGTACTGCGAGTAACCGGCATTGATGTTCCAACCATCGATGGGCTGGCCCACAACCTCCAACTCAACCCCACGGCTTTGCGCGCCCTCGGCCGGGTAGTAGGCCGAGGGTTGCTCGGGCGTGCCGACAAAATCGGTGTCCAGCTGCGCCAGGTTATCTTGCTGAATATCAAACAAGGCCACGGTGGTGTTTAAACGATCATTCAGGAAGCGGCTTTTTAAACCGATCTCGGCGCTCTTGCCTATTAACGGATCTAAAAACTGGCCGTTAACGTCGCGGTTGCTTTGCGGTTTAAAAATTTCGGTGTAGCTGGCGTACACACGGTGGGCTTCAGTCACATCGTACAGCGCGCCGGCGTAAGGAATAAATTCATCCTCGTTGCCGTAATCCACGTTACCGCTCCAGTCAAAGCCAGTGCGCAACCAAGTGGCAACACGGCCGCCGAGGATAAACTTGAGTTTATCAGTCGCCGAGAGTCGGGTGGCGGCGTAATAACCGCGCTGTTCGGTCTCGATATCTTGCGACTGGGTGCGCTCGTCAGACCACTCGGGCTCGTACAAATCGCCCCACTCGTAAAAGTTATCAACATCTACCCGATCATAGCCCCCACTCATATCACCGCCCAACGGCAATTGAGTAAAGGTTTCGGCAGCTTGCTCGCTGTAAAGTGCGCCCAACACAAAATCGTGGGTTTGGTTAAACAGGCCAAAGTCGCCTTTTAATTGCACGTCAAAGCTGTCTTGCTGAGATTCACCGTCACTGCGATAGCGCTGCGCGTTTAAGCCGGCACCGGTATCTTTATCCAGCGAGCCGTACACATAAAGCAGCTTGGTGTCTTTTTCGTAGGTTAGGTGATTGTAGTTAGCGAGCAGCTCCCAGCCGTTATTAAACATATGATTGACGCTGGCAAAGTAATTGGTGTTGGTGGTTTCCCAACGGTTCCAGTCCATGGCGGTGGTTTTAGAAACGTCCCAATCGGCCTTGCTACCATCGGAGAAGAAGGTAGGCAAAGCGCCCCACACGGTACTTTTAGGGTCACTGTGTTGATAGCTGCTACCCACGCTTAATACGGTGTTATCGGTTAAGTCCGCCTCTAGCGTGCCATAAAACACACTTTTGTCGTCTTCGTAGTAATCAACGTGAGAGTCGCCGGTTAAGTAACGCGCGACGACACGGCCGCGAACACTGCCACTGTCATTAAGACCTGTGGCCACATCGGCGGTAAGGCGTTTTTCATCCCAACTGCCTATCGCGACATCGACAAAACCTTCTAAATCACGGCTGTCGGCGTGTTTGCGCACCAAATTAATAGAGGCCGATGGATCACCCACCCCGGTTAACAAGCCAGTGGCGCCACGGACAAACTCTACCCGCTCGTAGATGGCGGTATCGGCGACGGTCTCACCCGAGTCGCCCCCTAAGCTCCACGAGGTGGGCACACCATCAATCTGGTAACTATCAATACGAAACCCGCGCGAGTAAAAGTTATTGCGTACGTTATCGACCTCTTCCGAGCTAACGCCCGCGGCGTTGTTCACCGCCCCTAAAATAGTGGTGATGTTCTGATCCTGCATCCGCTCAAAGGTCAAAATTGACACCGATTGAGGCGTCTCTTGCAGCGTCAAACCAAGGCCAGTTGCCGTACTCAGGGTTTGCTCGACACTGTACTTACCGGTGACGGTGATTTCTTCAATAGAGCCTTCCTTGGGGCTGGTCTGCGGTGCGTTATCACTGGCTGCATCCTGAGCCAAGCCGAGTTGCGCGTGGGTACACAGTAATACGGCCGCAGAGAGAGGGAGAAGTTTATAGTTCACGAAGGCGCTCCAAACAGTTATGGGTCAAAACTGGGGCGTACAATAACACAAACAACAAATATTCTCATAAACGAAATAGAATCAATAACAAATAAAATGGTTTATTACCTATCAGGCGCCCTATTTACCGCCAACCTGTGCTGCCCACCGCTCGCCCACAAAAAAGCCCTGGTGTATCCAGGGCTTTTTTGTGGGCGGCACTGGAGTTAGCTAACCCCTGCACTCACCAGCTTTTGCTAACAAGGCTAGGTTAAATCCTGCTTAATATTCTCCGCCGCCTGCAGCGCCAGTGCGGCAATGGTAAGCGTCGGGTTACCGGTAGCAATGGTCGGGAATACCCCACTACCCACCATATACAGGTTGTGATGATCCCAGGATTGCTGACGTGAGTTTAATACCGAGTTCTCGGGTTTAGTGCCCATGCGGTAAGTGCCCACAATGTGGCCGGCACCATAAAACTTAAAGTTATGGGTAGTGCCGTCATCATCGGTGTACTGAAAACTGGTGGAGGTAACCTCGGGCCCACCCTCGGTTTTATAAAACACCGGATCGGCCGGTGCCTTGGTGTACTCGGTAGCGCCAAGTGTGTTAAACAACTCGGTGGTGAGTTTTTTCGCCGAGACAAAACTCTTGCGCTCGTAATCCGAGCCCAACCGGTAGGTAACCAATGGCCTCGGCAGGCCTAGATTGTCTTTTAACTCAGAAGATAATTGCACGCGATTATCCGGGTCGGGCAGCTGCTCAATCAAATAGCCCAAGCGCATCTGCCGGGTGTATACCTGATTAAGGGTTTGCACCAGCTCGGCGCCAAACAATTTGGAAAACGCCGGGGCGTTGGTATCCCAGCGCAATGACTCGCCCTGCTCATTCACCGAGTTACCGTTTAACTGCGAGTTATTTTGCCCAAACACAAAATCAGCCAAAGTGGTGGCCGGGTCGTTGGTGGCCCACTGCCACCCCTCGTTGCCAATCTCTACCCGGTAGGCCGAGCGCTCACGGCGAAACTCGCCATCGCGCAGCGACTCGATGCCCGAGGTGGAAAGCGGCCCACGGTAAGGGTACATCGGGTCTTTGGCCAACCCCCAACCCAAATACATAATGTGATCCATTAAGTAGCGGCCCACTTGATCGTGCTTGTTGGCAACACCGCATTCAAAACCTGGATTTTTATTGGACATTAACAGTAGCTTGGGCGTTTCGATGGCGTGCGCAGCCAGCACATACGCTTTGGCTTGCACGGTGCCCGAGCCGGTGGCAATACCATTGGGTTGGTCGTACACCAAATAGTCGATACCGCAAACGCTAGCGTCATCCGCCAGCTGAATATTGCTGGCCACGTGCTGGTAGCGAATTTCTACGTTGCCAGTTTGCACAGCATCGGCGAGGGTTATCGTCGCGTCGTATTTGGCCTGAATGGGGCAAATAGGAATACAGTTGGTATTACCCGCGCACTGACGACGATTTTGGTGGGGCACCGAGTTACGCCCTTGCGGGGTTGGCGTAACGTATACGGGGTTGCCGTCATAGCTCATATCCCCCAGCGACTTGCTGTACAAGTCGTCCTGCAGGCTCGGTACAATGCCCGGCATGGCAAAGTCGTAGTCGGTACCGTAAGTGCCGCTCGGATCAACGTTGTACTGCGCATACACACGCTCCAGCGACGGTTTATCACCCGAGACGCCAATCACTCGGTTAGCCTGCTCATAGTAAGGCACTAACGCTTGGTAAAAATCACTGCCGCCCGGCCAGTCAACGCCTTGGTCATACAAGGTTTTTAGCTGAAAATCTTCAGGGAATAACCGCAAACAGGTGCCCAACCAGTGCCACGTTGTGCCACCGCCAATACGCTCGTACGAACTGGCAAAGGCGAATTTAGCGTTTAAACTGGTGCCGGTTAACCCTTTATCTTGTTCGGTATAATCAAAATAACACTGATTTTTTTTGCGCCAGGCATCCACTTGTAACACGGTATAGCGCGGCGTGTTTTCAGCGGCGGGGTCGGGTAAACCCAGTGGGTTATCTGCGGTAGAAGGCACCGCCTCTTGTGTCGCCGGCGGGTATGGCGACTCGGGGGTTTTAGCATTGGCCTTATAAAAAGTCTCCATATAACCCGAGCGATTGGGTGGCACCTTAGGGCCCGACTCTAGTATCAATACTTTTTTACCGGCTTTGCCTAGCTCATGGGCCACGATGGCACCGGCAATACCAGCGCCTACTATTACCAAGTCGTAAACATCACTGTCACTCATGATCTGCTCCTTAATCTTTAGGTTGGCCGGTATAATTATTAAGTGTCGCGGGCGGCTCGGACCAATACCCGTAGCTATAATTAGAGTCGCCCATGGGGTGCGCCTGCATTACCCGCCACACCAAACCCGAGGTATAACTCTTTGACGACAGAGTGTGAAAATCGGTGCGGCCCCCAGTATCGGTACCGGACGCTTCTTGCACGGTGGGCCAGGCGCCCATATACCACAAAAAAATAAGCTGACGGCACGCCAACACAAATGCGGCTCCTTGCGAGTCGCTAAGCATTTGCTCGCCGATTTGCTGATCGGTTAACGCCGGCTTTTGCTCACTCAATGCCTGGTAGCTACTGAGAATTTTTTCGGGCAATTGGTTATCTCCAGATTCACTGGCCACGCGCTCAGTCCACACCGGTAAGTATTCGGCTTTTATGTTGACCTCATCTAAGGTGGGGTTTAAAACGCTTTTGGCAAAGCCTGTCAGCACAACGCTCAGCCCGACAAAATTGTCCATACTAGACATAGTAATCTCCTGGTAGTTACTGAGCGCGCTCAAGCAAGTAGGTAAAATCCGACTTTTTGCCGTTAGTCATCGCCGCATTATTGTGGCACTGGATGCAGCTAGACGAGGTTTGACGTACCCGCCCCTGAATATAAGTTTCGAGCGTAGCGTTAGCCAAAAACGTCGGCGCGGGAATGCCCGTCTCATCCGTTACATCGCCAGCGGCGGTTGGCCACTGGGTGCTAATTAATTCGTAGTTTGCCCACACAGTGCCGGGCACGGCGGCTTGCAGTTTTTGTTGGTATTGCCGATTAAGTGCGGCGGTATCGTCGGCGATGGGGATAACCCGCTCAATTTGGCTGGGCGGGGTATTGGTATTGGCCGGGTTCCAGGGGCGCGGTGGCGGCTCGTTAACGGCGGTGCAGTCAACGCCGCCATCGGCGCAGTTGTGGTTAAAGTAGTTGTAATGTTCTTTATCGGCCGCTTGCCCTTGGGTCGGGGCGTTGTTTACGTGCTCAAAGGTAGACCAAATCCACTGCGGATTACCCTCGACTTTCGTACCGATATGAAACCCAACCAAGCCCACGCGCTGCAGCTGGCAAGCTTCGCTCACTCCGGCATTTTCATGAGGGTTATTGTAGACATAGGCTTCGGTGGTATAAAACTGGCTTGGGTCATCCCCCTCGCCCATCACCTTCCAAGCGGCTTTTAACATTATCGAGCCTACGTCAGTATCGGTGCCAAAGGGAAATTCCGCCTTCGCATCAAACTCCGTTTGCCCGGCTTTGCTGTACAAGTCGTTATCGAGAATATAATCAAACATCACCTGATTGGTTAAAATCTCGTAGCGCGTGTATTGCCCGTTTTGGTCGATTAACGGGCCGGTTTGAAATGGCTCGGCACTTTCATCCAGCACATTGGGGGTTTTACCTACCTGACGCAACAGTGGCTTAGAGGCATCGGTGCCACACAGAGCTGGCGGCGGAAAAGGTTGATTCCAACCCGGCGGTTTTTTGCCGCCGGGTAAAAATATATCGCGGCTTTCTTTATAGTGCTGCCAAACCCGTAAGACGTCCGGCTGCTCACCGATGGTTACCCCCGAAAGTGGGTTGCCCTGGGCATCGGCCGGCCAGTTAAGCGCGATAAACGACTCCCACGAAAACACATCAAAATCATGCTGTAACGACTCAAGGGTTACCTTGCCGCCAAAGGGCTCTTTAGGGGGGATATCAGGGCTCAGCGGCTCCGGCGCTGAGGCAGAAGACGCAGACGCAACGGCGTTAGTCACGGCGACATTATCGTTGCTGGCGCCATTACAAGCCACCAACAAAAAACTGGTTACACCCAAAACGAGTGCACGGGTCTTTTCCATAACAAATCCCTCTCAGAATATTCCCACCACACAATTCAAACCACGCAAAACACTTAGGTAAGAACTGATCGATTATTGTAATAACGCACAATGTGTACGGCCTAGAGCCTACACTCAGTGAAGCGAAGACCGAGTGACAAAAACGCTGATCAAGCAAGTAGAGACACTTATAAGATCAATATTTTCAGCGTCACACAGTTAAAACATGCAATGTTATTGTCAGTAATAATGGATGATGCCAGAGCGGGTGAATAGCGAGAATTACAGCGCATTACAGAGCACTCCCGATGAGAGCGGCTTAAAAAGCCTGACCGAAAACCTATGAGTTGGTTACAATACCCACATCAATGTTTAGAATTTGAGATAACCTATGTGCGGACGACTTTTTGTGGCCCCTTCTAAAGCCGCTGAGGCCTTATTGGCGAGCTTTGGATTAGCCAATATCAGCCTGCCCACGGTAAACAACATCGCCCCCACCCAAGCCGTACCCGTACTATTCCGGGATGAAGAAGGCACCCATATGGGCCCGATGCGCTGGTGGTTGCACCCGCACTGGTCGCCCGACCCACCCAACCAGCGCTTTGCCATGTTCAACGCCAGAATCGAAAGTCTATTAAGCAGCAAAGCCTATCGCGACCCGGTACGATACCGCCGTGCGATTGTGCCCGCGGCGGCATTTATGGAATGGAAAAACGAGCCCGAAGGTAAACAGCCCTACTATGTCGAGACCAACGGCGTGCTTAAACTCGCCGCCATCTGGGACTGCTGGAAAGAAGAGTTATGGAGCTGCTCAATTCTCACTCAGCCAGCACTGGGCGAGTTCCGCGCCATACATGATCGAATGCCAGTCAGCCTAAGTGACGAGCTAGCGCATGAGTGGATGGACCCGCGAGCCGACGTGAAAGGCCTACTCGCAACCGTTAAAGGTGAATCACAGCAGTTAATCCCAAGAGCATTTTAATAATTTTGGCCACGGCTAATCACCTAGCGTAAACTGCAGCCAGCCGTTTTATTAGTGTTTTACAGCTGGCCGCAGGCGGCACAGGGCCGTCACCACATAAAAATATCAAGCGAGCGCCAAGGATTTTGCGACTCGCAACGTCTTACTGACAAAGAGCGCTACGGTACCGCTATGGACCCAGACAACCTTGGCCAACTTATCCGCCGCGCCCAAGCCGGCGAAACGGACGCGTTTAGTGAGCTGCTTGAGGCACACTACGACGTTATCTATCGTTTTGCGTTTCGCTGGTGTGCCAGGCGCGAGGCCGCCGAAGATATTACCCAACAGTGCTGCATTAAACTGGCCCGCGCGATTACCCAGTTTCAGCACCGCTGCGCCTTTAGTACCTGGCTGTACCGCTTAGTCATTAACACCGCCCAAGACTGGCAGCGCCAAGACAGCCGCCATGATCATACCGACGAGGCAGCAGAGCAACCCAGCGAAGCCGCACGGGATGAGTCACAGGTTTACTTACAGCAGATCCTCAAACAGCTGGACAACATGGGCGAAGGCTTGCGCGAAACGGCACTATTGGTATTGGCCGAAGGTTTTAACCACCGCGAGGCCGCCGAGATACTCGGCGTAAAAGAATCCACCATTTCCTGGCGTTTACACCATATGCGAAAGCAGCTCGCATCAACCGATGGGGCGCACATATCATGACCGACATCGATAAATTACTGCAACAGCAAGATATTCCACCCGCCGACCCCCGCGCACGGCAGGCGGCCATGCGCGCCGCATTGGACGAATTTGCGCAAGTGCAGCAGGCGGCTCAAGGCAGTCCAGAAAATAATCGCTCCAGCAGCCAAGGATTTTGGCAACGGTTACGTCTTATTAAAGACGCAACCCTCAGGAACATTGTTATGACTTCATCTACCACACGCACGCTATTTGCCGGCCTCGCCGCCGCCAGTGTTACCGTCCTTGGGCTTTTTGTGGTTTTACCGGCCCTACTAACGGTTTCTCCACCATCGATTGACGAAAACGAGGTGATACTTTCTGACATCAATATGCCCAGCCCGCAGGAGGCTGCGGCCCACGATCCAATGATCGAGGAGATAGTGGTATCAGGATACGCAAAACCCGAAGGCGCCCGAACTCCCGAAGCCCCTCCGGCTTCTACCGTATCCAAAGCGTTACGTGCATCCTACCCCGACGCTATGCACATGGCTGTCAGCGCTGCGCCTATGACGGCAGATTCAGTGACCCGGCCAATTCCGCAAAACCGCGATAAATTTTCTACGCAACAGGAAAACCCGGTTAAACGCACTGTCGATGAGCCGGTATCTACCTTCTCGGTAGATGTCGATACCGCCTCTTACAGCTATGTTCGCCGGCAGCTAAACCATGGGGTACTACCGGCTAAAAATGCGGTACGAGCGGAGGAGATGCTTAATTACTTTGATTACGCCTACTCCACGCCGACAAACCGTGAGCAGCCCTTTTTGCCCAGCATTGCGGTTACCGATGCACCTTGGGCCGAAGGTAAAAAGCTGCTTCATATCGGCATCAAGGGTTACGATCTAAGCGACCAGCAAAAACCTAAAACAAACTTGGTATTTCTGTTGGATGTTTCCGGCTCGATGAACAACCCCGACAAACTGCCACTGGTTAAGCAAGCCATGGATATGCTGCTAGGCAGTTTAAACCCTGACGACACCGTCGCCATTGTGGTGTATGCCGGCGCCGCCGGTACCGTATTAGAACCTACCGCTGTTAAAGACAAACAAAAAATAGTAACCGCGATGCGCAACCTAGAAGCCGGCGGCTCCACCGCCGGGGCCGAAGGTATTAAGCAGGCGTACCAGTTAGCCGAAGCCAACTTTGATAAAAACGCCGTTAACCGCGTGATACTCGCCACCGATGGCGACTTTAACGTGGGCATTAGCGATACCGAACAACTCAAAGGGTATATTGAGCGCAAACGCGACCAAGGCATTTTTCTTAGTGTGCTGGGGTTTGGCCAAGGCAACTACAACGACAAGCTGATGCAAATTCTGGCGCAAAACGGCAATGGCGTGGCGGCCTATATAGACACTTTAAGCGAGGCGCAAAAGGTACTAGTGCAAGAGGCCAACGCCGCACTGTTCCCCATTGCTAAAGACGTTAAAGTTCAACTGGAGTTTAACCCCAAAAAAGTCGCCGAGTACCGCTTAATAGGTTACGAAACCCGGCTATTAAACCGCGAAGATTTTAACAACGATAAAGTGGATGCCGGGGATATCGGTGCCGGCCATAGCGTAACCGCACTGTACGAGCTAACACTAACAGACTCTGACGCCAAACTGATTGACGACAGCCGTTACACTAAAAACGCCGCAAAAAAATCTGACAACAGTAACGAATACGGTTACTTAAAGCTGCGCTACAAACTGCCCAAAGAGAGCGAATCAAAACTGCTACAGCGCCCCATTACCAACGCAGACACCCAAGTCGACAGCGACTTACAACGAGAGGTCGCCTTTGCCACCGCCGTTGCCGGATTTGCGCAACAACTTACCGGCAGTGTCTACCTTAATAATTTTAGCTACGACGATATCATCGCCTTGGCGCAAGCCAATAAAGGCGATGACCTATACGGCTACCGCACCGAATTTATTCAGCTGGTGCGCAAGGCAAAAATCGCACAAGAAATATAACCGGCGTATTCCCTCACACGGTGCCTCGCAGACATGTTTTACCGCTGCGAGGCGCCTTCTACCTCAGCATAAGATCCACCGCTGACCCATTAAAGGTGCCTCCCGCCTATACGGGGCCCGCAAAGCATCGGCTGACGATAACCACAACACGATTAAGCCTGACGCTAAACGCACCTAAAGCTTTTGCAACAACCGCCGATAACGCCTAAAGGATGAATCTCAAGAGCGGGTTAAATTCATGGACATCAATGCTTTAGGCCAGCCGGCCAACCCACTGACCGGTGCGCCGAAAAACCTTACGCGGCTGCCCACCACCAAACCACTGGCGACTGAGGCACAGCCCGCTGAATCACAACAGGCCGTGCCTGTTAGCCAGGCCACGCCCGCTTTAAGCCGACCGGCTCCGGTCGAGCGCGTTACTCGAGTCGAGCCCGCATTAACAAGTAATGCATGGAATAACACCTTAGCCGGCGCACTGGACAACCTACCCAACGCCCGAGGCTGGCAGGCAATAACCTTGGGCCTCGGGCAGCTTAGCCACTACGGCTCTGTGGCGCAGAGCGCTAAAACACAACTGCTACCGCGTACCGAGGGCACAACAGAGCCCGAGGTGACTCGCCAATCGTCTTTAGGCAAAATGACTTTTTCGGCCACGCTCGCCAGCGGCAAAGAAGTCAGCTTTGCTGTCGATGCCCGCGCGGGCATCGAGCAATATGGGCAAGCCTCTGCCGCTTTTCGCGCGATTGACGTGCATTTCTCGGCCGACGGTGAGCTGACTGACGAAGAGCAAGCTGAGCTAGACGCCTTTAGTAAAAACTTAGGGGCGTTTGTCAGCGACTTCATCACCAGTGGCGGGCCGGATCTAAACCGATTAAAACTCACCGAGTTCACGGCGATCGAATCGCTGCAGCTGCAGGTAAAAACGGCAGACAAACAAACCCTGTCACTGGCTTACACCCGCGATGCCCAAAGCACCTCTATAAATTTGCAGTGGAATGGTCGATCACTGAATCTGAGTATTGCGCAAGGCGCTGCCAGCCAACAGGGGTTAACGCTACTGCGCGAAGCTTTGCTTGAAAACCTAGACAAAGCCCGGGCCGAAGCATCCGACACGCGAGTACTTATGCAGGCATTGTCACTGTTCGGTGTCAGCGCCGCAGACCCGGCAGCCCAACCGGACGACAGCGCGGCATTGCTCACAGGTTTACCGGATTATCAGTTGAGTTTTAAAGGCGTGGTGGAGTACCCGGCGTCCCGTACCGAACATCACGATAAATTTAGCGGTATTCGTTTACTCACCATTGGCCAAAGCACGCATATTAATAACAGCAACGGCCAAACCTCCATCAGCCAAACCCAAAACATCAGCTTAGAAGCCGCCTACTTTACGCCGCTGCCGCTGCTTGACGACGTTTATCTAGCGCGCGAGAACTTTAAATGGAATCACATTGATGAGTCGCGCCAAGTAATTAGCCAACAAGTTTGGCAAGACGACTGGCTAAAAAGTGCGACGATTCAACGTAGCGCCAGCATTCAAAACATGCAGCAAACCTGGAGCGAGGGCGAACTAATAGACAAATGGCGCGACGAGCAGAAAGACTTTAGCGTCCTGGATGTGCGCTTATTATTAAACACCGCCAACACCAATGACGACTCGCTCTCGGAAAAACAAGCCGAGAACGAGCTAAGAGGTTTAATAAACCCGATACACTAAAACCATCAGCTACCGGTTATTGCGCGTTATCATCCAGCAACGGCAACCACCAGCGCTCACCCGCGTGAGGCCTGTCCATCGACAAGCGCTCGCCTATTTTGGGTGTGGTTAGCGCCACACCATTTTTGGCGGCAAGGGCGTTAATGCGGTCTAACGGGTCGTGCCAGCTGTGCATTGCCAAATCGAAAGTACTGTTGTGGATGGGCAGCAGCCACTGCCCTTGTAAATCGATATGCGCTTGCAGCGTTTGCTCAGGTTGCATATGCACATAGGCCCAGCGCTCGTCGTAAGCGCCCGTTTCTAACAAAGCAATCGCAAACGGACCGTATTTGTCACCGATGCGCTTAAAGCCATCAAAGTAGCCGGTATCGCCACTAAAAAACAGATTCAAATCATCGTCTTTGATTACCCACGAGGCCCACAGAGTATCGTTACCATCAAACAAACCCCGGCCCGAAAAATGCTGAGCGGGCGTGGCCGTAAAACTTATCCCGCTGACCTCTTGCGACTGCCACCAATCCAACTGACGAACTTTTTGCGGATCGATACCCCACTCGATCAGCGTATCTCCGACGCCAAGCGGCGTAAGAAACAAATTAACCTTACCCGCCAGGGCTTTTACTGCGTCCTCGTCTAGGTGGTCGTAATGATTGTGCGATAACACCACCGCCTCGATGGGCGGTAAATCCTCTAGGGCAATAGGCGGCGCGTGAAAACGCTTGGGGCCCAGCCAACTAAAGGGTGAGGCGCGCTCGGCAAACACCGGGTCGGTAAGCCAAAACTTACCGCGCATTTTAAACAGTATGCTTGAGTGGCCCAGTCGGTAGAGGCTTTTGTCGGGCGCGGCCTCCAGCTCTGCCCGCGTAATCGGCACCACCGGAATCGTCGCCGCGGGCACGGTATCGTCCGGCTTATTAAACAGGAAATCCCAAAATAATTTGACGGTTTTGCCAAAGCCCATGCTGGGGCGCTGCACCGGGTTGGCAAACTTGCCTTGGTTTAGTTGCGGCGAGTCGTTATAGACCTCGGGTTTGTGTTTTGCACACGATGTCATCAACATGCTAAAAGTACCTATACATAAAACGGACAGTAATACGTATTGTCGCGAGCTTTTTAGTAACAAGGGTCGCCTGCCTATTCATCATCAAACATTCGGGGTAAGCGCTTCGAAAAACGTAAAACACCAAAAGTACACCATGCAGTGTAGTTTACACAAGAAAAAAGTAAACTAAATGGTTTACAATACCCACTTATATTCACGCTAACCGCTTGCCGATGGACAAACCATGCCAAAACCCGCTGCCCCAAGGCCCGCCAACCCGCTAAAACTCACTGACCGTAAGCGCCTAGCCATCCTGGACGCCGCCATCAGCGAGTTTCGCCAACAGGGGTTTGAGCTTACCAGTATGGATGGCATCGCCCGCACGGCTAACGTCTCTAAGCGCACCGTCTACAACCACTTTGCCAGTAAAGAGCTGCTATTTGCCGAAATTTTAACCCAGCTTTGGCAAAACAGCGCCGAGCAAGTCGGCCTTAGCTATCAAGCCGAGGCGCCACTTCGGCCCCAGCTAGAAGAGCTACTGTGGCAAAAAATGCGTATGCTTAATCAACAAGATTTTATCGACTTAGCTCGCGTGGCCATCGCCGAAACGATTCACTCACCCGAGCGGGCGCAAGATATGGTAAACCGCTTAAACGAGCGCGAAGAGGGTATTACAACCTGGATACGAGCAGCAAAAGCCGATGGCAAATTGCACACCGACGACCCGGCTTTTGCCGCCACCCAACTGCAAGGCATGATTAAAACCTTTGCCTTTTGGCCGCAAATTGCTATGGGCCAACCGCCGTTAACTCGCAAACAGCAAGAGCATATCGTTACATCAAGCGCCGATATGTTTTTACACTATTACGCCTAGCAGGAGGCTAAAACGCTGTACACGTCACTAGTCAGGCTGCTTTAGTCTCTGGGCAAAACGCTCGCGTAAAATATCGCGCAACAGTAAAACTGCCGGCGTAATTTGTTTTCGGTTAGGACAAACCAAGTGCAAATCGATGGGGCTAGATTGATACTCA
Source organism: uncultured Gilvimarinus sp. (assembly GCF_963972205.1). Lineage (NCBI taxonomy): Bacteria > Pseudomonadati > Pseudomonadota > Gammaproteobacteria > Cellvibrionales > Cellvibrionaceae > Gilvimarinus > uncultured Gilvimarinus sp. Next base: position 214,573 of record NZ_CAXAUC010000003.1, read on the forward strand.
GGCAGAGCCTGCAAAACCCGCCCCGCTTGTAAATCTGGTGCCATCTCGATACGTGATTTAAACGCGATGCCCTTACCGGCCACCATCCAGCGCCGCACCACATCGCTATCGTTAGCACAGCGGTTACCCGATACCCGTATATTAAGCGACTCAGAAGGTTTACCACCCGATCCCTTTACCGGCACAAAATCCCATACATCGTAAATGCGGTTACTTACCTGAAACAACAAACAATTATGGCGCGTTAAATCTTCAGGTGTTTGCGGCGTGCCAAACTTGGCCAAATAATCAGGCGAGGCACACAACACTCGCTCAAGGCTGGCAAGCTTAAACGCCACTCGCGATGAATCGTCCTGCCTGCCGTAGCGGATCGCCAAGTCCATACGATCAAGATAAAAGTCGGCCAATGAGTCGCCCAGCAGCAGGTTAATCGACAGCGCCGGATGCTGATCCATAATGTCATCGATCCAGCCGAGCAACAGGTTTCGGCCTAAGTCAGAGGGCGCCGAGACGCGCAGCTCGCCGGCAATTTTACCTGCCAACGCGTGTATCGAGTCGCGCCCCGCGGTAAGGTTATCCAGCGCTTTGCGGCAGTACACCAAAAAGCGCTCGCCCTCTTTGGTAAGCCTTAACTGCCGGGTCGAACGAATAAACAGCTGCACCTCAAGCTGTTTTTCTAACCGTTTAAGCCCCGCACTGGCCGCTGCGGTAGTGATATCTAGCTGCTCGGCGGCGCGGGTAATGCTGCCGCAGTCGGCCGTATGAACAAAAAGAGCAAGATCGGCTGTATTCATTGTCAAATATTTTTTGATTATGTATTGTCTATTACCCTGTTTATAGCATACCAATTATTATCAATAATAGCCCCACACCGTTACCTAACGGCCTCAAACATAACCCAATATTTATACCCAACAGAGGATTACACATGAAAGCCATCGGTTACCTAGAGCCTCAAGCCATCGATCAAGCAGACGCTTTAATGGACATCGAGCTGGACACACCCACCGCCACTGGCCGCGATCTGTTGGTTAAAGTGCACGCGATCTCGGTTAATCCGGTGGACACCAAAGTACGCCGCGCCGCCAAACCCGAGGCGGGCCAACATAAAGTGTTAGGTTGGGATGCGGTTGGCGAAGTCGTCGCCACCGGCGATAAAACGCAACTGTTTAAGGTGGGCGATTTAGTATGGTACGCCGGCGACATTACCCGCACCGGCTCCAATGCCGAGTTTCAGTTAGTCGACGAGCGCATTGTCGGTGCCAAACCCAGCTCGCTGTCAAACGTAGAAGCCGCCGCCATGCCCCTTACCGGCATCACCGCGTGGGAGCTGCTGTTCGACCGACTGGGCTTTACCCCGCTATTGGATGGCCAAGCGGGCGCCACATCAGCTGCGCCGCAAGCGCGCATACTAATTATCGGCGCCGCCGGGGGCGTGGGCTCTATATTGACGCAGCTGGCCGCCAAGCTCACCCACGCTGTCGTCATCGGCACCGCCTCGCGCGAGCAAACTCAGCGCTGGATAAAAGAGCTGGGCGCCGACCACGTGATTAATCACCATCAGCCGCTGGTGCCGCAACTTAACGCATTGGGTATAGAAAACGTCAGCCACGTTATTAGCCTAACCCACACCGAGCAACACTATGAGCAACTGGTAGAAGCGCTCGCCCCGCAAGGTAAACTCGCCTTAATTGACGATCCACAAGGTGGCCTTGATGTGATGAAGCTAAAGCAAAAGTCACTATCGCTGCACTGGGAGCTAATGTTTACCCGCTCAATGTTTAACACCTGGGATATGCAAAAGCAGCACGAGCTGTTAACCCAGCTGGCACAACTTATCGATAACGGCGTGATTAGAACCACCTTGGGAGAAAATTACGGCACCATTAATGCCGAGAACCTAAAGCGCGCTCATGCGCATATTGAATCTAATCGGGCCGTCGGGAAGATTGTGCTGGAAGGTTTTTAAGCCGGCCGGCTTAACACGGCCGTGTTTTTGGGGAGAATCGTGCCGCCAGAGTCGGCACGACTCATCTTCTGGATATCGGGTCAACTCCAGCAGGGCAACGTAACAACCAAGCAGTTGTCAGCAGCATATAAGATGCTATCTCCATCATTGCAATCTCACCACTATGACACCCGCTGCATCTTTCACCTCGCGCTTAAGCAAAAACTCCTGCGACCGCTCTACCCCATCAAACTCACCCGTAACGCGATAGCGACCATAAAAGCCCTTTAGCTCGATCCTGCCCGCATCATCCGTACGGCTTTGCGCTTGCGTGTGCCAAATATTTTTTACTAAATTCTGCTGTGCCAACGCGTTAGGCTTGGGCTCGCCTTTGGCATCAATTAACGCCCCCAAGGGGCGCCACATTTTGGGTTGATAAAACCCCCAACGAGTAATACCAACCGTCGCCGGGTGGGCAAACACGGCGGTGTAAAAATCGCGGTCGTACTGAGTTTGGCCGGCTTGGTCGCGGGTGTTTAGGTCATACTCGGTAATACGCAGTGGCAAGCCAAACTCGGCAAACCGGTCGAGTATTGGCCAGAGCTTTTCGGGCGGTGTTACCAGCGAACTAAAATGCCCCTGCAACCCAATACCGTTTATGGGGGCGCCTAATGCTTGCAGCTTTTTAATGGTTTGGTAGTAATGATCTTGTTGAAACTGATTATCGCCGCCGTCGGTTAAAATCGAGTTTTCATTAATATACAACACGGCTTCGGGGTATTGCCTGTGAACCCGTTTATACCAATCGGCTACCGTATCCAACCCGACAATATCGGTCCAATCTTTTTCGTGGCGCAATTCGTTAATTACGTCCAGCTCTTTAATGCCGTAGCGCTTTAAAAACGGGATCACCTCATCGATGTGTTTATTCACCCGAGCAATAAACGCCGCGCGGTCATCTTTTAACGCCACCAACTCTTGCGGACTAAAACCAAACCCCGGATACAATAGAACATGGCCGCGGGTGGGCATGTGGTTACGCTGTAAATAGCTTGCCATAGCCTTATAATCGGCGCGTCGCTCGGTGTTAGCCCAGCCCCAATCGGCCCAGTAAATAGGCGTTGTGGCGACATTAAAGTACTCTTTTAGCCAGTGCTTGTAGTGCTCGGCCTCGCGTGTTTTTTGCAGTAATAGCGGATTAACAAAGGTGCCAAACTGGTAGTCGTGGTCAAGCTGCTCGATAGTAACGTTTTGCTGGGTAAGTGGTGACCCATCGGCGCTTAACAGCTGTAGGGTTACAGTACCGGTGCGGTTTTGAGCAATCATCTGTTCGGCCCTTGCCCGCCAAGCAGCATCTTTATCCATGCCGTTATAGCGCAGTGCGGTTATCGGCAATTGCTCGATCGCGGTGTCAGGCGCTAATCGCAGTATCGCCGCACCGGCAACGTCTAGGGTTTGCTCGCCTAACGCTAAGTGCAAGCTCAAACCCAAACTCCCCTTTGGGTAATCAGTTTCAGCCTGACCCAGTGCAATCATCTGAGTCCACTGTTCGGTAAGGTTGGCGCTCACATCCGCGATAGAGTGCCATTCGGGTTCGTTGCGCTCTAAGTAGCCCAGCACCTTAGCCTCACCGCTGCCGGGGGCGGCACGCAGGTACAAGCTCGCCAACACCCAATCGCCTTTTTTGACTGGCTTACTATTTTTATCCGTCTGTAACAGAACGTCCCAGGGGTTAACGGCGCCCGACTCACTATGAATCCGTAAAAAGTGCGAAAACAGCGGGTGATCAACGGTTAACCACTCGCTTGATTGCAAAGTATCGGCACCCGAGGCTCTCATGCCAACGGCACCCGTCTCACCATTGGCTAAACCACCGATAATCAGCTGCGGCTCGGCATTAGCCGGAAGCTGTGCCACAAAATCTTTAAGGTAAGGCGGTATTTTATTAGCAAATGCGGGGGTCATAACGGCCAGCAGCCAGAGTAAAAGCCAGCGGTTGAATATTGTCATGGATAAAGTGCTCCGCTATCAAAGCTAATGCGTTGCCACCAAAACCGCATGAGGTTTTGGTGGCAAGTGGGTTGTTATTCTGGGTATTTTTCTTGCAACTCAGAGGATTTCCAAAAACCCGTTTGTTGCGCGCTGGCGGCACGAACGCGTGCCACCTGACCAGCACTAATAACAGAAGCACTATTGCCAAAGGCATTGCGTACATAGGTGAGCACAGCGGCTAACTCGTCATCATTTAATAGGTTTTTAAACTGCGTCATCGGGACATGGCCGGCGTAATCTTGGCCTTTCACTTTAATCGGGCCGATTAGCCCGTTTAAAGCAATATCGATTAAACGCGTCGGATTACCAGTTACCCATTCGGTGCCAGCCAACGGCGGAAACTGAGCTGCAGGCAGGCCTTTGCCATCAGTTTGGTGACAGGTGCCACAAAAGCCTTCGCGATTATAAATCTCTTTACCTGCCTGCCACACCGCTTGCAGCTCCGACGACAATTCGGGGGTATCGGATGCCGTCGCCGCTGCTGGCAGATTCACACTACCACCTAAATACTTAGCCACTTGCAAATACGCTTGGCGCGCCCAATCATCAACCGATTGCTCGGCGGCGCGAGTGACAATATTAAGCGCGTCATCGCCCTGCAACCACGAGGCGGCAATAACCGCCTCTAACCTCACCCGTGGATGAGCGTCGCCCGCCGCTCGCACAAGCAACGCGTAGGCATCGTCGAAATCATTTAAGCGGTAGCGCAGCGCACGCACGGCGGCCGCGCGCACTTGAAACATCTCGGCCTGCAGCAGCTTTCGGGTTAAACGTGCATCTTGTGTGCGATCTCCGCCAACCCACAGGGCCTCTAGTCGTAATGGCTCAGCCTTAGGGCCGGCGTCTGCCAAGCTTGCCAGCCAACGGGCCTTGCTGGTGCTTAGCTCGTTAGGCGATAAACTACGCAATTGCCGGCGTATCCGTGAGCGCAAATGTAAATCGGCGCTGGTAAGCCGCTGCCACAATGCATCTGCATCGAGCGTGGTTAAATCTTCCACCTTAGCTAATGGCCGCGCGGGGTAAGTGACTCGGTAAATTCGGCCGTGGGCGTGATCACGCAGCGGGTCCCGTGCATTGTGCTGCATATGGCCAATTAACTGATTGTGCCAGTCGACAAAGTAAAGTGAGCCATCGGGTGAGAAGTCCATATCCACCGGTCTAAAATTTGGATCGTCCGACTGATACAAATCCATCCGAAACTGACTACTATAACCCGTGCCAGCATCGTTAAGCGTATGCTGTTTGGCCCCTAAAAAGCCGATATCGTTATTGAGTAGGTAATCGCCCTGCACTTGGCTTGGGAAGTGGTCACTAGAGATAAATAACAAACCCGAGGTAGGCCGCACTCGCTGGCTCTCTTGCACAAGGGATTCTGTGCCCACGGTTAGCTCGCCATAATGGGTGTTGACCTCTACCGGTAACATCCAATGCATATCTGGGTTAGAGGTCGACAAAAAGAAGTCCTGCCCCCAGCGATCAAAAGCGATGCCCCACGGGTTGGGTATATGGGTTTGCACCAGCCGCTCAAGTTTTTGTGTTTTTGGTTCAAACCGATAAAAGCCGCCATTAACCGCCCGCACCGGCCCGTACGCGGTTTCTATATTAGAATGTAGAAAAACGCCCTCGGCCAGAATTAAGCTACCAAATGGATCGCGGGTAAACGCACTAATCGCATGATGCGTATCGTGGGTATCGAAGCCACTTAGAATAATATCCCGCGTATCTGCACGGTCATCGCCATTGATATCACGCAGTAACATTAAGTTAGGTGCTTGCGATACATACACGCCCTCGGGTGTTAACTCAAAGCCAATTGGCAAATGCAAATGATCGGCAAAAATAGTTTCTTTATCGGCTTGGCCATCACCAGTGGTATCTTCATAAATTAATATTTTATCGTTGGGGCGCGGGTCACCCGCTTTGTAATGGGGGTAACTGGGCATCACCGCTACCCATAAGCGACCTTTACCATCAAAGGTTAGCTGCACCGGGTTGGCTAAATTGGCAAACTCCCGCTCCGAGGCAAACAGCTCGATTTTATAGCCTTCGGCCATGGTAAATCGGTCCAGTGCATCTTGGCCGTACAGATAGGGGCTGTCGGCGCTTTGTGGCGAGTTGGTGGTCACCGCTCGTAAATCAACGGTTTTAGCATCGGCGCTGGCGCGATCAAACGGCTTTTTATTCACCAACGCCCAAATCTCGGCCTCGCGGTTGTCGGTCAACTGGCGCGACTTTAATAACTCATCGGGGTAGTTATCGGGCCCGTAGGGTTCAAAGCGGCGCCCGTGTACATGTACGCCATTGGGCATTTGGTAGTGATTAAACCAGTGGAAGTTTTTGTCATTTACCACGTCGATCAGCTCAGGACTCACAACCGCCTCTTGGTCAGACTTACCAAACAGCAATTTATTTAGCAGGTGTCCAAGACGACGATAGCCTCGCTGATTTAATTGCGCGCCATTTACGGTAAGTTGCTCGGTGCCGGTGGTAAACCAACGCAAAGTCTCGGTAAAAACGTCGACAAACTCAACGCCTTTCTCCTCGGCCACGGCTTTCATAGCCTGAGTATACAAAGCTAAGTTAGCATTACTACTCTCACCATTAGGCAACTCATGGTCGTAAGATAAATCTTGAAACGCAATGGGTGACACCAGCACCAAACGCGGTGCGCTTTTGCCGTTATAGCGTTGTGCTAACGTACGGTCAACAAATGCCGCCAGCTCTTTCTTATAAGCCGCAACACCCGCTTTACCGGCAAACGATTCGTTAAAACCAAAAAATGCCAACACTACATCCGATTCAAGCTCGCTCAGCCATTCGTCAGGCGTCGCGTACTGACCCGAGCCACTGTGATGAGAAAACTCAGGCCTAAGTTTTTCACCGCCGGAAAACGCCCACTGAGAGCCCCGCGATGCGTGTGGGCGAAACACCGGTGTCATCCCTGGGCGCGCCAAGTTGCGCACCCGGATGTTCTGCTTTGGATGGCGCGCGTACAACTCGCTTTCAAAATACCCGTAATGCAACATCCGCTCAGCCAAGCCATTGCCAATTAAGGTGACCGAGTCGTTACTTTTTAAGCGTAAGTTTATTGGTGTTAACGGCCCCTGCGCAGCACTAGCCAACGCCTCTTTGGTTAGGATTGAGCGACCCGAGCGCCCAAGGGAAAAGTCGTCAACCTTCATACCTCGCGTAACAAAGTAATCGGGTTTTTGAAACCCATAAAACGAGGGTTCGTAACGGTCAATAGGGGTGACGTCAGCGCGCTCCGGAACCTTTTTACCCAGTAAATAATAGCTGGCATTAACCACTAAGCGGCGCAATGCGGGCTCGGCAAAGTCAACGGCGGCGCCAGCGGTTGTCGCAAACACTCGGCCCTCAGCCTTACCATTGGGAGTCGGATACGATTTTAACCACGCCAGCGGCATCATGGGGACGTTTTTCTCGCCGGCCAGCGGTTTTGAATCTCGCGCCAGCGACTCAGTCACCGCTCCCCGCAATAATACCGTCGCTTGTTGTTGATCGAGGTGCTCAATGCCGTAGATATCCGACTGAGTAAAAATATCCGTTGCGGAATTTAGAACCGGGTGCTCGCGATGCGCTTTCTCAACCACCGCGCGACCGCCCTGTACCTTGTGCTCACCATGGTGGTTAAGCCAGTTCTCGCCGATAACATTCAAGCCAAAATTTTGCCAATCGTAGCCGCCGTAATGGTCATCGTTATTAAACGCGTGGGTCGCGGTGCGGATCGCTATGACCGGTTTGGCGGCGTTTAAATAATCCAAAATCGGCTGCAGCTGATCGCCCGGCAGCTTGCGCCAGCGCGTTCCCAGTATTAACAAGTCGGCGTTATCAAGCGCCTCCAAACCCGGAATATTACTGATCTCGTTGGGGTTTATAATCTCGCGAGTTTTATCCATCGCAAACAATACGGTGGTTTTAAAGCCATGAGTCCGACTTAAAATTTTAGCCAACATCGGCGCCCACTCTTCCGAGCGGTACTCCTCATCACCCGAAACGAATACAATATGCTTATCTTGTGCGATTGCCTCAGGTGGCTCGAACACTAAATGATCGAGATTCTTGGCCAAACTCAAGTGGGTAAAACACAGTAAGACAACGCCAATACTGATGGTCAGGGATTTCATATTATTATCCTATGGCTCTTTATAGATCTTATTAGATATCACCTCTTACACGATAAGCAGTACACCAAGGGGCGCAAATTATTGCAATAACCAGCAAGAGTAAAATCACGGTAGAATTATTTACTATTATTGAGCTCTGAAGATTGCCCAATGACCACCGTAAAAACAAGCAACGGGCATCCGTAGTGAACACAAATTTACAATAATTACCAAATACTAGAGGGTCCTGCTAACGTCGGCACGCAGAAACTCCACTGCGCCGACGACTTAAAGTTAGAGTTTACTAGCCAGAGCAGCACTTAGCTGAAAGGAGGAGCAACAGCAACTAGGAGTCATGAGCACTTTAAGACGATCGTCACCCACCGATAACCTGCTGCTTTTGAGCTCAATGGGTTAAAATCGCCAAGTACTTTTTAAAAACGAGTTTGGCTCCCTCGGTGCCGAGCTATTTAAACCGCGTTCGTCGCCTTAAACCTCATAATATTCAACGTCGTGGTACTGCTTATCCAACGCACTGACAAATTAGCAGGCCATACTCACCGGCAAGAGCGAGTCGTTCTCGCCACTTGAACGGCGTTTATGTAATCCCCATTTTAAACAGCCATAGATTATTGGGGGTTTATACTTTCAGCTCACCGAGCGGAAGTAGATTTTAGGGGGTGAGCGCAAGGGATTGCGCGAAAGAGCTTGTCGGGGCACAGATGAGGTGAATGCTGGAGGCAGAAAGGCCGGCCTGGGCCGCTCCCTGTCGATACGGCCCGCAAAAATCGGTTGGAGTAAGGGAACCCGCAGGGCCAGACGCCGGGGTGCGCTTTTCGTCCCTTTTTCGTCGCATTACAAAAAGGGACTCGCCCGCCCGGCGACCGAAGGCAAACAAAGCCTTAACCAACCAATGTAATCGTATGGCACCCAAAGCACTACGTAAGTAACTAAACCACTGGATACCGGGACAAGCCCGGTATGACAAGATGCGATACCGCTCAAAGCTGACATCCCCCTACCCCTTAACCCCAGCCTGCCGCCAAAGCAAATATACCGCCGGCAACACCAACAACGTAAGCACCAAGGTGGTAAGAGTGCCCCCCACCATAGGCGCGGCGATACGCTGCATAATTTGCGAGCCGGCCCCCGAGCCGAACATAATGGGCAGCAAGCCGGCAAACAGCGTGCACGCTGTCATAACGATAGGCCGCAACCTTAAGCCCGCGCCTTGCAGCACGGCCGACTGTACATCGGCGCGGGTTAGCTCGCGGCCCTCTTGCATGCATTGTTCGGATACCTCCCGGTACGCGATATTCAGGTACACCAACATCAACACGCCTATCTCAACCGCCACACCCGCCAGTGCAATAAAGCCCATCGCGACCGCCACGGATAAGTTGTAGCCCAGAGCCATCAACAACCAAACGCCGCCGAGCAAGCCAAAAGGCAACGTCGCCAAGATGATAATTACCTCAGTAAGGCGTCTAAAGTTGAGGTACAGCAGCAATACAATAATGCTTAAGGTCATGGGCAGCACCAGCATTAATCGCTCGCGGGCGCGCTCCATATATTCGTACTGGCCGGCCCAAGTCAGTGAGTAACCGGCCGGTAAGTCCAGCTCGCGCTCAACCCGCTGTTGCGCCTGCACCACATAGTGGCCGAGGTCGGTGTCTTGGGTATCCACCAACACCCATCCGTTAAGCTGAGCGTTTTCACTTTTAATCGCGGCGGGGCCGTCTTCGACCACCACTTGGGCCACATCGCCAAGCGCCAGCTCGAGGCCACCGTCGGTGACAATGGGTAACGACTCAAGCGCCGTGGGTGATTCGCGGTACGCCTGCGGGTAGCGCAAATTTACCGGGTACCGCGCCGAGCCCTCAACCGTTTGCGTCACCATCGCGCCCCCCACGGCGGTGTTAACCACGGCTTGCACATCGGCAATATTTAACCCAAATTGCGCGGCTTTAACGCGGTCGATATCAATGCTCACATAACGGCCGCTGGCGACACGCTCGGCGTAGACCGACGCCGTGCCTGCCACATCACCTAATATACTTTCAAGCTGCTCACCAATCTCGCTAATGATGGTTAAGTCCGGCCCGGCGATTTTAATGCCCACCGGGGTTTTAATGCCGGTGGCCAACATATCGATGCGGGTTTTAATGGGCATCACCCAGGCATTGGTCAAGCCCGGAAAGTCGATAAGCGCGTTAAGCTCTTGGCGCAATGACTCGGGCGTAACCCCTGCGCGCCACTGATCGCGCGGATGAAATTGAATGACGGTTTCGATCATCGTTAGGGGCGCGGGATCGGTGGCGGTTTCGGCGCGGCCAATTTTGCCGAACACTGTGTCCACCTCGGGCAGGGTTTTAATTAATTTATCAGTTTGCTGCAAAATTTGCCGCGCCTCACCAATGGACAAACCCGTGTAGGTGGTGGGCATGTACATTAAATCGCCTTCATCCAGCGGCGGCATAAATTCAGAGCCCATTTTTTGCGCAGGCCACAAGCCTACCAGCATTAACATCAGCGCCAACAGCACCACTGTTTTTGGGGCGCGCAGCACCGCCGCCAGTACGGGCCGGTAGACGGCCACCAACAAGCGGTTAAGCGGGTTTTTTTGCTCACCCAAAATGCGCCCGCGAATAAAATAACCCATTAACACCGGCACCAGCGTTACAGCTAAACCGGCGGCGGCAGCCATGGCGTAGGTTTTGGTAAACGCCAGCGGACTGAACATTTTGCCCTCTTGTGCCTCTAGCGCAAACACCGGTAAAAAGCTGGCAGTAATAATCAACAGCGAAAAAAACAGCGCCGGCCCAACCTCGGCGGCGGCGGTTGCCACCAGTTGCCAGCGCCGCTCGCCGGTGATTGGCCCGCCGTTTTTTTCCTCGGCGCGCTCCAGATGCTTATGCAGGTTTTCAATCATTACCACCGCGCCATCGACCATAGCGCCAATGGCAATAGCCACACCGCCCAGCGACATAATATTGGCGTTAATGCCCTGTAGGCTCATTACGATAAAGGCGCAGAGAATGCCCAGAGGCAAACTAATTGCCACCACTAAGGCCGAGCGAAAATGAAACAAAAACACCGCGCAGATTAGCGCCACCACTAAAAACTCTTCGGCCAGTTTGTGATACAAGTTGTTAACGGCGGATACGATCAGACGGGAGCGATCGTAGGTGGTAATCACCTCAACGCCGTTAGGCAAACTTTTTTGCAATTCGTTTAAACGGCTTTTTACATCGGCAATTACGCGAGCGGCATTCTCGCCGCTGCGCATGACCACAATACCGCCGGCTACTTCGCCCTCTCCATTGAGCTCGGCAATGCCGCGACGCATTTGCGGCCCAGAGCGAACCTCGGCAACGTCGCCTAACAACAACGGCGTGCCACTGTCGCTTAAACCCAGCGGCACTTGACGCAAATCATCGAGACTTTGTACGTACCCGGATACCCGCACCATATACTCGGCTTCGGCCATTTCTATAACCGATGCGCCGGTTTCTTGGTTGGCGCGAGCAATGGCGCTGCGCACATGATCCAGCGGCATTTGGTAGGCGCGCAGTTTGTTGGGATCGACTACCACCTGATACTGCCGCACCATACCGCCCACGCTGGCCACCTCGGCCACGCCCGACACAGCTTGCAGCTCAAACTTTAAAAACCAATCTTGTAGGCTGCGCAATTGCGCCAAGTCGTGCTGACCGGAGCGATCCACTAGCGCGTAGTTAAACACCCAACCTACGCCCGTAGCATCGGGGCCCAGTTCGGGTTTAGCGCCGCTTGGCAACTGACCACTCACCTGACTTAAATATTCCAACACCCGCGAGCGGGCCCAGTACAAGTCGGTGCCCTCCTCAAAAATAACGTAGATATAAGAGTCGCCAAAAAAAGAGAAGCCACGTACCGTGCGTGCGTTGGGCACCGAGAGCATCGCCGTAGTTAACGGATAGGTCACCTGATCTTGCACCACTTGCGGCGCCTGCCCCGGGTAACTGGTTTTTACAATCACCTGAACGTCGGACAAATCGGGAATCGCATCAACCGGGGTTTGGTAAAGTGCCCGCAGCCCCACTGCCAGTAATATCAGGCTTGCCAAAATAACGGCGCCGCGATGTTTAACCGAGGCAAAAATTAACGCGCGAATCATGGCGCCACCTGCTGATCTTTAGGGGCATCGTGATTCATCTCGTCATGGCTCATGCCAGAGTGATCCATATTACGATGATCCATCTTATGATCGCCCGCTGCGCTATGGTCCATCCCCTCCGCGTGCTCAGTAGGCGAGTCTTCTGCCAGAGCTTGCTCTTTCTCCCCTATACGTGCCAGCTCGGCGTCAATGTTAGATTCAGAATCAATTAAAAACTGGGCATTCACCACCACTCGATCCCCCTCGCGCAAACCATCGAGAACCTCAGTGTTACCGCCAGCGCTGCGCCCTACTCGCACAGAGGTTGAGCGATATACATCATCGCGCACCTGGCGCACCACCCGGGTCGATTGCCCGGTACGAATAACCGCACTGGTAGGGATAACTAACGTGTTTTCGGCAGGCGCCGCCGCGATGGCTAAATCCACCAGCATATTGGGCTTTAAGCGGCCATCGCTGTTGGGAAACACAATGCGCGCTTTAACCGTGCGGTTGGCGGCGTTAAGCACCGGGTACACGTAATCGATTTCGCCTAGCCACTGCTCGCCGGGATAACTGCGGCTGGTAAGGGTTACCGCCTGGCCTTGATGCAACAAGCCCGCACTGCGCTCAAACACCTCGGCCAGCACCCACACATCATCCAACGTGCCGATGGAAAGCGTGCTCTGGTCAAGCTCGACGTAACTGCCGTTAGAAATACTAATGGCCGCCACATAGCCATCGCGGTCGGCGTAGTAAGACAACTGCGGACGCAGCTTACGCTCGCGGGCAATGGCGGTAATCTCCCGTTCGCTAACGCCCTGAGCCTTTAGTTTTAATGCGGCCGATTGCGCCAACGCCGTATGGTTACCGTTAAGCGCCGACAAATACTCTTGCTGAGTGTTTAGAATCTCTGGCGAATAAAACTCAAATAGCTTTTGTCCCTTGCGTACCGGATCGCCCTCGGCCACCACGGACAACTCGGATACCCAGCCGGTCGCACGCAAATGAAAATGCCGTAACGCCTGTTGATCAAAACCGACAAAACCAACTGCAGTAAGCGGGGTTACCATGGTAGCGATCTCAGCCTGAGCGGTACGCAGGCCTAAGTTTTGCTGTACCTCGGGGGCGATGCTTACCTCGCCGGCAGCCGCATTTTTATCACTGGCATACACCGGCACCAAATCCATCCCCATGGGGGATTTACCCGGTGCGTCGCGCCTAAAGGTGGCGTCCATTGGCGCCACCCAATACAAAGGCTCGGACTCAGCCTTAGCGGCCGGAGCGTGCTCTTGCGCCGGTGGAATTAAAACAGCAGGAAAATATACGCCGGCGCCATAGCCCAGCAGTGCAACAACGACAATAGTCGCCGCCATCAAAAACTTGTTCATACGGAGTATTCACCCAATCGTTAACAATTAACCGCGCAAAACGCGGACGTAACTGTGCTGTATCAGGCGAAAATGGGTGGGCGTAAACGGTCGGCGACGCGCAAATCGGCGGGGGTAGAGGTCATCAAAACAAAGACGGTAGCGGCACTATCGTCCAGCTGAAAACAGGCGCAGGCAAAATCGCCGCCGCGCTGGAGCAAGCGCCGGGGCAGCAACAGCCGTTGTCACAGGCGTGATCGGGGCTTGCATCGGCCATAGATTGCGCATCAGCGCTAGCTAAGTGGTGCATAGCGTGGCCGCCATGCTCCGAGCTATCCATCACACTTGCGGCCATCATCTCAGACTCACAATGCGCCATATCAGCAGGCCCCATCACAGGAGCCGCAGACGCCACAGTACCGGCCAACGCCTGACAGGCGATAACCACTACGAGTACAAATTGGCGTAACTGCTGTTTTGTCATGGGGTGAGTATACCACCACTTTTTCTTAGGGCGCAGCATTCAGGTTTTAGGTGTGGTGGAGTTTATTGATGCCGCTAACGCGGACTTTGTTTATAAGCTCGCATCGCCGAGCGTGGCGAGTGACTTTTCTTTGTTTGCTTGATCTCAACCGGTCAGCGCAACACATGCAGCAAATCTATCAGCGGGCGTTTCAAAACCCAAGGTCTTTCTGGGGCGCTCGTTTAATTTTCTCGCAATTTTGTTGAGGTGTGCTTGCGAGTGTACGGACAGGTTAGTCCTTTTCGGGAAGTACTGCCGAAGCAAGCCATTCGTATTTTCGTTACTCCCTCTTTGCCATGGGCTTTGAGGATCACAAAAGTACACTTCAACACCGGTGGCGAGTGAAAATCTCTTATGCTGTTTTAGTTCGGCTCCGCGATCCCAGGTGAGTGATTTATACAGCTCCTGAGGTATATCTTTCGCTTGCCGTGTAAGCTTCTCAACGACCTCCGAGGTCTTTTTACTGTTCACGTTGACGAGTGCGACGTAGCGCGTAGATCGTTCGACCAATGTCGCTATACAGCTACTACAGGTTCCCTCAATCAAGTCACCCTCCCAGTGTCCCGGCAGAGCTCGATCCTCAGCTTCCGGTGGCCGTACACTAATCGACACAAGATCAGGGATCGCTCCACGGCGCTCAGACTGAATGCCGTTGGGTTTACGATACCTGCGACGCTGCCTGAGATGCTTGTGTAGCTCGGCTTTTAGAACACCCCGAGCCTGTATATATAGACTCCGGTAGATGGTTTCGTGAGACACTTGATAGCTCCTGCTTCCTCCGAATTGGCGCTTGAGCCAACCCGCGATTTGCTGTGGTGACCAATCATTTGACAGTTTGCGGGCGACGATATCTCTCAGTCGACTATTTAATTTAAGCTTGCAGTGCTTCGGCCGGCGGGCACGAACAAAGGCTTCTTGGTCAGCCTGAACGGCTCGGTAAGCATCTTTTTTCCCGTTGCGGTTCAGTTCACGGCTAACGGTTGAAGGTGGTCGGCCTATTGCTCGTGCTATAGCGCGAATGCTTTTCCGTGCAGCAATTCCTCGTGAAATTTCCTCTCTATCGGCCAAAGTGAGTGCATCTGGGCAACGCCTGCGCAGAGCTGGCGCGATACCACCGGCACGACAGACCAGCTGTCCAATAGGGGGCGGTGTTCTAGATAATGCTCGGCTAATAGCTGCGAGCGACTCACCTTTTTTCCAGCGTTGCCAGATCTCACCTTTCTCCTCAGCACTAAGTCTTCGTCTAATCAGCTGGGTCATAGAAAATCTCCTAGTTCACACGATACTATGATACGTGTTGCAATGACCCATTGAGACCAGCTGGGCAAATCAAAGTAACCAAAAGAAAGCCCACCCCGGCATCTCAGCCCTAACGGGTTCCCTCGCTCCGGCCTATTTTAGCGGGCCGCATTGACAGGCCTTCCTTGGCCTGACAATGCTTGCGTGAGGGCCCTGCTCACTTACCCCCTAAAATAGGCCTCCGCTCGGCTGGATGCAGGGGACTCTCAACTTCGTAGTAACTACTTATGCAGGATTGACTATTCAAAGCCTAATACAGGTCACTTTTTAAAGATCTACGACAATAACCCTATTAATTCTAGATGTGGTGGAGTTTATTGAGGTAACAACGTTACTAACCCCTACGGACAAGCTGCTACCGCAAGCGCAACTTTGTTGACGCAATCTTAATGTGTATATAAAATAAAATTATACACATAGATGGAGTTTAGAACCATGCGAACCAATATTGAAATTGACGACAAATTGATGATTGATGCGCTCAAAGCCACGGGCCTAAAAACCAAAAAAGAAGCGGTAGAGCTGGGCCTTAAGACGTTGATTAAGCTGAAAAAGCAGGAGGGAATCAAGCGCTTTAGAGGCAAGTTAGGATGGTCGGGTGACCTAGACGACATGCGACGTGTCTCGTGATTCTCGTAGATTCCAGCGTCTGGATTGACTATTTCAGTGGCAACAACTCAACAGAGGCCGACTTTCTTGACCGTACCCTAGGAAATCGCGCCGTCGCTATTGGCGATCTGATACTCACGGAAGTTCTGCAGGGTTTTAGGCACGAAAAGGACTACAAAACGGCCAAAAGCCTTCTGGAGGAGCTGACCGTGCTTGAGCTTCTCGGGAAGAAAATCGCTATGAAGAGCGCCGACAATTTTCGCAAGCTACGCAAGCAAGGCATTACTATCCGCAAGACCGCCGACGTTATCATTGCATCGTACTGCATTGAGCATAACCTTCCCTTACTATTCTCAGACAAGGACTTCCAACCCTTCGTTGAACACTTGGGGCTGCGAAATGCTGCATACATTTAACGCCGCACTGCAGCGAGCTTGTCCGCTGTAATGTTTGTTAGCATTTACGTAGTCGCTTCTTGCCCCACGCTGCCCAGCATACCTTCCACCTCGCTCTCTTTAACGCCGAGCATCTGTAGAATGTTGCGCTGAGCGACATTTAGGATGTGGTGGCGTTCCTGCCCGATAGGGAGGCTTTTGGCGATGGCTACGGCGCCTATCAGTGAGGCGAGAATGGCGCGAGACTTGTCCGCGATAACCTTGCGGTCGGGGTCGATGGGGAGTTTCTTCAAGCGACCCAGCGCGATGAGGCGGGTTTCCAACATCTTCTTCATGCGTAAGTATGAAGCTTCGAACAAGGTACGGATCTCGGCGTTCTCGTTACCGATTTCATTAAACAGCACCGATTCAGGCCCCGGCGTGCGCGTTCGTTCCAGCTCCTGAAGGCTGCAGCAGTTTGCCACCAGCTCCGTCAGGTGCTGCACCGACAGCGGTCCCTTAACCAACCTGGCCGCACGGCTGCGCTCCAAGGTTTCTCGTACCGAGGCGTGATAAAGCGCTTCCTTCGATGCAAAGTGCGCGTAGAAAGCGCCATGAGTCATCTTGGCAAGCTTCATGATCTGGCCGAGAGAAACCTTCTCGAAGCCCTGGCGGCTGAACAACTCGATAGCCGACTTGAGGATGCGCTCTCGCGACTTGGCCTTGCGATTTGTCGGATAGGCCATGGTGTTCTCACTTTCTCACGCTGAATATTATCTTGATCATATCAAGCCTGATGGTAGCGTAGCACAACACTAACCATGCAGGAAAACCACTATGCAATCACCGCTCGTCATCACTGGCATGGGCACAGTCAACCCCCTCGGCAGCGGCGTTAAGGCAAGCTGGGAGCGTCTTCTGGCTGGTCGTTCCGGCGTTTCTTTAATCAGCCGATTCGATACCGCCGATTTACCCATCAAGGTGGCCGGCTCGGTCCCTGGCATCGATGAAGATCCGGAAGCGGGCCTTGACCCAGATCGCGTGGCCAATGCAAAAGACCGCCGCAAGCTGGAGCTGTTCAGTCTATACGCTTTAGCTGCCGCCGAAGAGGCACTGACCCAAGCCAATTGGTTCCCGTCGAGCGACGCGGATCGACTGGCCACCGCGACCATTATAGGTTCTGGCATTGGCGGCTTTCCCACCATAACCCAAGCGCAAAACACTTTGTCGACGCGCGGCCACCGCCGCCTTTCGCCTTTCACTGTGCCGGCTTTTCTCGCCAACTTGGCGGCGGGGAATGTCTCCATTCGTTATGGCTTGCGCGGGCCGCTGGGCTGTCCCGTTACAGCCTGTGCAGCCGGCTTGCAGGCAATAGGCGACGGTATGCGCTTGATACGCAGCGGCGAGGCGGAAGTAGCGTTGGTAGGCGGTGCGGAGGCCTGTATCGATCCGCTGTCGCTTGCCAGCTTTCACGCCATGAAGGCGCTATCCACCGAACAGGACGATCCCACCTGCGCGTCACGCCCCTTCGATCGGGCACGCAATGGCTTTGTCATGGGGGAGGGAGCAGGAACGCTAGTGATCGAGACTCTGGCCCACGCCGAGGCACGCGGGGCAACACCGTTGGCCATGCTCAGCGGCTACGGCACCAGTGCGGATGCACATCATATTACGGCCGGGCCGGAGGACGGCAGTGGTGCGGCGGCGGCCATTCGGGCGGCGCTGCGAATGGCCGGGCTGGCTCCCGACGCGATCAATCACATCAATGCTCATGCCACCTCGACGCCGGTCGGCGACCGAGCGGAAATAGCGGCACTACGCAACGCCTTCGGCGGCGCACTTGCTGGCATCCCGATTTCCGCTACTAAGTCGGCCACGGGTCACCTACTCGGAGCCGCTGGCGGAGTGGAAAGCATTTTTTCTGCCTTATCGGCAATGCACAACCGGCTGCCCCCTACCCAGAACCTGAAAGATGCCGACGAGGGGCTAGATGACTTGGACTTTGTCTCCAGCGCCGCGCGCGAACACCCGACACAGCACGTGCTATGCAACGGATTCGGCTTTGGCGGGGTGAATGCTGCCCTGATCGTCAGCAAAATATAGGGGGTAGGAACCCGAGACCAAGCGCTGCCCATCGGTAGGCAATCAGAAGAAGGCGTCAGCATACTCGACAGCTCCGGGACTGCCTGTCCCGGCAATGTGTCAGTGAAGGCCTGGACTACCTGCTAACGCCGCGCTCTGCGGAAAATTTGTCCGATAGCAGCGCCTTGCTATGCCATCTTGCGATCCTCATCATTTTTTAGGATCTTCAAACATCATCTTACCAATCCACCAAATTGACTGCCCAACATTGGAAATCAATTGTTGCCCTTGCCTTAGATACGAATTTTCAGTGTCAATTCCGGCAAGATCTAAGGCTTCTCCGATTTTTGAACTTGTCGGGTGTGCATCACCTAATCGCATATCATAAGCACCTACAATTGGGCCAAAGACTTTACGAGCAGCAGCATCTCCAACTTTCTGGGATAGTATGTCTTGCAGTAGTTTGTTTGAGCCAAGTTTATCCTTATTCGCATGTACCGATAACGCCCGCACCCCTTTGACATTAAGCCGGTCAGAGAAAACGCGTACAATTTCTTTTGCTAGCCTTAGCAATGACGCCTGATCTTTACTTTCGAATCTGGATATTTTCTTTAAGGCTTCTTTACGGTCTATATCATGTGAGAATAGAGAAACATTAAACTCTTGCTTAAATCCATTCTCCAGCATGCTCATTACCTCAAAAAGTAACTCCTCTACTGCATGTGTGGATGCGGGTTGAGCCTTAACTTGAGAATCTAACAACTCACTGGAAACCTTACCCTCTGGGACTGCATTATGTGCGGCCCATAAGTGCTGTTCCCATAAAGGGAGACGGGCGATGTCATAAGCATATACTGTAATGAAATCCGCTGAGTTTACTCCAAAGTGAATTCGATAACCGGACGTTGAGTGAATAGAACCTGTTTCGGCTGTATACCATTCAAGTGAGAAGCCTCGAAGCCCCAACAACTCATTTATAATACTTGAACGGAACCACAGCCACCTTCCAACGTCTTCATTGTTTAGCTCAGATGATGCGATGCGAGTACTATCTGTTTCGACTATGAATTGAGGTAGATTTGTATCAGCGTCCCCTCTAACGCGTTTGCTTATGCCTTGGTGCTCAATCCATTCATCCCGCCAAAATTCTCCTGCCACCCGTACACCATCATAACCGGACTTGTTTCCTTCAGACTTTTCATAATCAGTATTTTCGTTTGTTTCGGGCCCCATTACAGGAGCGTCTTCCTCTTCGTCTACATCTGTACGCCAAGCACGAAACATTGCCCAACTACCGCCAAATACATCATTCACATTTCGAATAAGTAGTTCATATCGGCCGCCATCCCTTTCTTCTTGGTGGTCTTCCAGGCCAGCATATTCGCTATTTTCAAGTGTCGGTACGTTTTCAACTCTTTGTCGATAGTACGATAGTCTGAGAGATAAATTTCTAGCCGCCAAATAGTCGAGAAGAAACTCTCTTTTTATTTCGATCAGGCGCTGTTCCCCTTTGTCATCGAGAACCTCTCGAGCTACTATTACAAAATTTTCTTCTGGCCTTACCCAATTACTCCCCTCTTTTATAAGGCGAAGCGCTACTACTAAGTCAGGATTCAATATCCATAAACTTCCGCCAACTACAGGTTGAGGGTGCTCAAATATAAGATGGATTCCGATTGGTTCTTTATCATTCCATTGGTACTGTTCAATTGTAGAATAATAGCCATCTTCATATGCATAAGGTTGAGGGGTACAACCAATCCCAATGTCACTCCAGCTAGCTTTTTCTGCTATTTCTCTGTGCTCTGGAGGAAATGCTACAGAACCACAACCAAAGTACTCGCCAACGTGCCCTATATATTTGCAGTTTCCTTTTTCATCGTTAATTGATGCTCTCAAAGGCACCCAAGTAGACTTTGAAAAAGTCCGGCGAGTTTCCTTTTTTTGAAGAATCCAATCTTGATTCATTGATCGTCAGTTCCTTTGGGCATAACAGCTTGTTAGTGTGCGAGTTGAAAATGCGCCCGGCAACCTATTTCTTGCAGAATACGCTTTAGCAGCAAGATGCACTCCACTGATTTTTAAAATGAAAAGAGCCGCTGAATCACCTATATTTAAAAACTCAAAGTACGTCAGCAAGATTTGTCGCTGGCAACCTAACTCCCTTAACAAGAACATAGCATTCGCCAAATAAGCCTTTGTTTTTAAAAAATTAAAGCCTATGTACGCTATTTTTACGATTTAAAAGTAAGCCGGCTCACATTAAACTCGCGGTTACGTATTTTAGCCGTAACAGAGCAAGAGAAAGGGGATAAACGGGGGATCAAAACAAACATCCATTTAAACACTACTCTCCATTTAAATACGTGCCGATTTAAGCGCTTATTATTTAATAAGACTAACCGATAATGATTTTCATGCCAAGCTGGGAATGCCGACATGACGGTGGAGATCAAAAAAAGCAGCACTTCGCCAGCTCGGTCGGCTACGAAGCGCCGTTTTGGGGGCCCCTGCAGCCAGCCGAGCGCAGGCCTATTTTAGGGGGTAAGCACGCATGGACGCGTGCGCAAGCATCGCCACGCCATGGAGGGCGTGTCGATGCGGCCCGCTAAAATAGGCCGGAGCGAGGGAACCCGTAGGGCTGAGATGCCGGGGTGGCCTCTTTTGATGACTTTTCTGGCCAAACAGAAAAGTCATTCGCCCGCCCGGCGACCGAGGGCACACAAGGCAATAGTCAACCAATGTAATCGTGTGGCACCCGCTCACTAGGTAACTAACTTAAATCACAGGATACCGGATCAAGTCGGGTAGACGGAGAGATCAAACTACAACTCCCCCAACACCCCCCGCAACGCAGCATCCACCGTGTGATCATCACGGCTATAACGCAAACCCTGTTGCGCAAACTGCTGCGCTTGATCGCGATTACCCAAGCGCTGGTAGTTTTCGGCCAGTAACAAATACACCGCCGGGTTACGGCGATCAATACGCAGCGCGCGCTCGGCGCTGGCAATGGCGCGGCTGTAATCGCCATTGCGGTATTCCGATCGGCCTTGCGCCAACAACGAATCTACTGCCGAATTACGGCGCGCTGGTACGGCTGCCTCTGGCTCCTCGACCGGCTCAACCACCCGCCAGCCGCTGTTATTACGCTGCTCGCTGTCAGCATCAGAGCTGCCAGTGTCCGTGTCATCACGGCGGGGCTGCTCTGGGGCGGGAGCTTCCATACCGGGTACGCGTACGCTGGTGCCACTATCCTCTACCGGCGCGCCGCCATTGCTGCCCATCTGGCTGGCACAGCCACTCATTAACACAAGCGCCAACACCGATCCGGCTTTATTTACCATACTCTTCATAATTCTCGCCTAGCGTATTTCGCCCAAACCTGAATCACCTAAGCTTGAGCCAAATTAAATTAATTCCAAAAACGATGCCACCAGCTATTTTCGCGCTGCTGCTGATCTAACCGGCAGTCAACCGCTTGGCTTGGGGCAAAGTCAGCCTCTAGCGGCAGCCAAATGGCACCTTCGCAACCCTCGGCACTTAGCGCGCCGGTGGCGTGATCCAACCAATCAAAGCTAACCCCGTCGGGGGGCGCTAAATTAACGCCGCGAGTGGGCAGCACCGTCATTAAATCGGCCCACACTTGCAGCGCCCCACCACTGCCGGTGAGCGGCGTGGCCGAATTGTCATCGCGACCGACCCAGACTACCGCTAAATGCTCACCGCTAAAACCGGCAAACCAGCTATCGCGCTGATCGTTGGTGGTGCCGGTTTTACCCGCCAGCGGTAAATCGGCGGGAAACAAATTGTATACCCGACGCCCGGTGCCCTCGCGCAATACTGCCTGCAAGGCATATTGCAGCTCAAACGCACTCTCGGGCCTAAAGCGCTGCTCGATACGCAGCGGATAGCGTTTTAGCGGCTCGCCAGTGGCGGTGAGCACGTCGCGAATGGCACGCAGCGGCGTGTAACTGCCCTCGGCGGCCAGCGTGTGGTAGACCCCGGCCACCTCGTAGGGCGACATCTCGACCGAGCCCAGCGTCATGGCCGGCACCGGCGGTATGTAACCGTCAAACCCGGCGCGCTCTAAGGTATCGGCCACTTGCCCCAACCCCAGCTGCATGCCGAGCCGCGCTGAAGCCTGGTTGTACGAGTGCACCAGTGCCTCGATTAAAGGCACCTCGCCATGGCTGCGGCGACTGGCGTTTTGCGGCTGCCACAATTGGCCGTCGTCACTGGTGACGGTGACTGGCTCATCCGAGATGGTGGTACCCAAATTGTATTGGGTGGGCTGCTCAAGCGCGGTTAAATAAACAAACGGCTTCATCAATGAGCCAATCGGGCGATGGGCATCCAGCGCGCGGTTAAAACCAGCGTAGCGCGGGTTTTTATCGCCCACCAGCGCTAATACCTCACCGGCCCCCACCGAGGTGACCAGCATGCCCGCTTGTAGATTTTCTACCTTGTGCTGCGACTCTAGCGATTTTAAGCGCTCGGCTACGGCTTTTTCGGCTTGGCGCTGCACCATGGGCGAAAGCGTTGTAAAGATGCGCAGGCCTTCACTTTTTAGATCTTCCTCTTGGTACTCTTCGGCCAACTGGCGTTTAACCAGCTCGACAAACGCCGGGTACGTGGTTTGAGCGTTGCTGCCAGGCTCGACCACGCCAAGAGAGGCGGCCTTAGCGCGGTTAAACTCATCGTCATCAATCAGGCCTTCGCGGTGCATCACCATCAAGACTAAATCGCGACGCTTTTTAGCGCGCTCGGGGTTGCGCCAGGGGTTGTAATAAGAAGCGCCTTTAACCATGCCCACCAACAAGGCCACCTTGGGTGTGTCTAGCTCGGACACTGGCTGGCGAAAATAGTACTGCGAGGCCAAGGCAAAACCGTGTATCGCACGCGCCCCACTCTGCCCCAAATACACCTCGTTAACGTAGGTTTCTAAAATCTCTGATTTGCTGTAGTGCAACTCCAGCAAGATCGACATCACCGCCTCTTGGGCTTTGCGGGTCAGCGAGCGCTCGTGGGTTAAGTAAAAGTTTTTAACCAACTGCTGGGTTAACGTGCTACCGCCCTGCACCACATCGCCGGAGCGCAAGTTCACCCAAGCGGCGCGGGCAATGGCCACAGGCGACACACCGTGGTGATCGAGAAAGTTTTTGTCTTCGACCGCGAGTAACGTCTCGCCCAACAGCGGCGGCAAATCCGATAGCTGCACCAACAAGCGATCTTCTTGCGCTGTGGGGTAGATACCGCCAATTTGCTCGGGCTCAAGGCGCATAAGGGCCAAAGGCTTATCGCCACTCATTAAACGCGACACTTGACCTTTGCTTACGGTTAAGCCAAAACGGCGGGCTTTATCGCGGCCATCCCAAAACTCAAAGCCGCGACTGTACACATCGTAACCAACGCGCCCACCACTGGCGTGGCGGCTGACCTGCCCCGGGGCCGACACGCGGCTCACAAACCGGTAGCCCAGTGCATTTAGCTCACTCTCAAACAGGGTCGGCGTTAAGGCCATACCCTCGTACAACTCCAGCGGGCGGGCGTACACCCGCGCCGGCAGCGACCACTTTTTACCGTCAAATTTGTCGCGCACCACAAAATCGAGATACACCACCCACAAGCCGGCGGCAATAACGGCAAAGCCCACGGCGTACCAAAGCCACAGTTTTAGCAGCGCCCTGCCGTGCCGGCCTTTAGGAGCAGCTTTTTTGCGAGATTTGCGGCGCGGAGCGGGAGTACGGCGTTTGGTCATAGACAATTCTGTATTGGTGGCAAGCGGATTACTCGCACTTTGATTAGAGCGCGCTTATTTTGCATAATGTGCGGCCAAATACAACGCTGGCGCGTGATCTATTCGACGACTGCGAACATTTAGCGCCCCAACCCCGATACTTAACCCCTGAATACAAGGCTCACCATGACTGATCAATACCACATCTATGGCATCGGCGCCGCGCTGGTAGACACCGAAATTACCGTTACCGACGACGATCTAACCCGCATGGGCGTAGATAAAGGCGTGATGACTCTAGTCGATGAAGCCCGCCAAGCCGAGCTTATCGGCTACCTGCAAGACCACGACATCGCCTCGCAGCGCGCCAGCGGCGGCTCGGGGGCCAACACGATTATTGCCGCCGGTTATTTTGGCTGCCGCAACTTTTACTCCTGCAAAGTGGCCGGCGACGAAAACGGCGAGTTTTACCTCAACGATATCCGCGATGCCGATGTGGTCTACCCAAGCACCCTGGGCAGTCACGAGGGCATTACCGGCAAGTGCCTGGTGATGATCACCCCCGATGCCGAGCGCACCATGAACACCTTTTTGGGCATCAGCGCCACGGTATCGGTGGCCGAGCTAGACGAAGCCGCCATTGCCGCCTCGCAATGGGCCTACATCGAAGGTTATTTGGTCAGCTCCGACACCGGACGCGCCGCCGCCATTAAACTGCGCGAGCTGGCCGAAGCCAACAACACCCGCACCGCCCTGAGCTTATCGGACCCAGCGATGGTGAAGTTTTTTGGAGATGGCCTAGCCGAGATGATCGGCGGCGGCGTTGATTTACTGTTTTGCAACGGCGATGAAGCGCTGGGCTATACCGGTACCGAAACACTGGAAGATGCCATTGCCGCGCTTAAACCCATCGCTAAAACCTTTGCCATTACCTTAGGTGCCAAAGGCTCGGTGGTTTTCGACGGTAGCAACCTGCTTGAGATTCCCACTGAACAAGCAAAAGCCATCGATACCAACGGCGCCGGCGATATGTACGCGGGGGCATTTTTATACGCATTAACCCAAGGTGAACCAATGCAGCGGGCGGGCGAATTTGCCAACAAGGCTGCCACTAAAGTGGTTACCCAGTACGGTCCGCGTTTGCGTGCTGAGCAGCATGAAGAGTTAAAAGCACAGTACTTTTAAGTGCTGTGCTTTTAATTTAAGAGTGGAGGCTGCCGCTGACGCGGGCTTTATTTATAAGCTCGCATCGCCGAGCGTGGCGAGTAACTTTTCTTTGTTTGGCCAAAGCAAAGTAACCAAAAGAAAGGCCACCCCGGCGTCTGGCCCTAACGGGTTCCCTCACTCCAACCCATTTTAGGGGGCCGCATCGACAGGCAATCCCTTGCCTGACGATAGCTTGTGCAAACATCCTTGTTTGCTTACCCCCTAAAATAGGCCTCCGTTCGGCTCAGCCGCAGGGGAGCTCAAAAGCGGCGCTTCGTAGTAAAGCTCGCCTTTACAAATCGCTTGTTACTCAGCGGTAAAATCAATCAACCGCTGCTTTAAGCCTGGATGGGTTGATAAATAATCCTGCCATTGACTGTCGTCTTCATCGCCTCCTTCTGCGATCAGCGTTTCGCACAAGGCTAAACGCTCGGTATCCGACAACGCGTCTTCATCAACGTCCTTAGCATCATCAATCAGTTTGTTACAACGCATGCTGTCGCCCAAGCGTTGCATAAGATCGACAAATGCTTGGCGCTCGATACCAGCCTGATCTAAAAACTGGGCCGAGAACACATCCGCCTCGGTTTCGTGATCACGCGAATAAGCCAGCGTGGTCGCCAACACAGGCAAGCCGATTAGCAAGTCACCCATCGCCGTGCCATCGCCCACTAAGGCGACGTAAACAAAACCCAATACTGCGTTTTGAATCACCGCCCGCAAGCTATGTCGCTCAGCCACATGGCCGATCTCGTGGGCTAGCACGGCAATGCGCTCTTGCGCAGTTTGCGACAGCTCAATCATCTCATCGGTAAAAATAATCGTGCCGTCAGGCAAGGCAAACGCGTTGGCACCGATTTTGTCCCCGCCTTTACGAAACTCGACCTTAAGTGGCATATCGGGGTATTGCGCAAGCACCGGCTGAAACTCTGCCTGCAATTGCGCTTGACGCTCGGCACTTATCTCGCTGTCATCAAAATGGGTGCGATCCAAAATGGTTAAAGTTTCGGCGGATACCGTGTCGAGTGTGCTTTGCGGCAACTGAAACGCAATTAGCCGCGCCGTAGCGGGCACACCATAAACAGCGCCACCCACCAGCACCACAACCGCCAGCACCGCCGCCACAATCACGACGCCCAAATGAGATTCCAGTTTGTGCAACAATCCGGCAGAGGCGCCGTCAATACGTTTTTTTTGCAGCGCATCAACGGCGGCGTTATCAGTTGTTTCAAACGCCGCGCCATTGGCAAAACGCACAAATCGTGCACTATTGCCAAGGCGTGAGGATATATCCAAGTCGTTAACGTTTGCTACCACTAGCGATTCTTGCGTCACAGCATCTGTCACACAAACACTGGTGTCGCCACGCAGCGTTAATACCGCTTCACGAGACTGTGAGCTTTTACCGTCAAACCAGCGACCTTGAATATTCACAACAGGCTCCTTTACAGGCCAATTTCGATATCAAATAAATCGCCCACGCCCTCGGCTAAGGCGTTCACTTTGTCACGCTCTTGATCGGCAAACTCGTTCATATCACCGACGAACACAGCACTGGTGTATTTTGCTTTAAACCGCGCTGTTCGCACTTTAGCCCAAGGGATAAACAGGGCCAAAGTGATAACAATCAACAGGGTGTTTGACACCATCAACCACAAATAAGGACCCAATTTCCAGTTAGCACGCAACGCATGACCTTTAAGTGTAATGGCGTTGTAATTAATATTGGCAACCTTTACCACAAAATAGGCAAAACTAACGAGGTAAACCGGCGCGAACAGCGCAGCCCCGACAAAGGGGTGCGTAACGAAGCCCAGAAAGAACGCAGCAAGACCAAGCAGGACGTACATCCCGATAACCAACAAAAACAAGAGGTAATAGCTGCCGGCCGTGGCCGAAAATTTAAACGACTGGGTGCCGTAGCCGTGATTACCGTAAATAAATTGTTTTTGTTTGAAGAACACAAAAGGAGACAACAACACGATCGCAAGGATCATTGTTATATAGCCAACCACAATCGCACTCGCGATGTCGAAGATCAGCCAAACGGGTAGAAAAAATACCAATGCAAACAAAAGCCCCGACATAGGCCAAAATACAAACGCGCAAGCAGCTCCCCACGACGTGCCAGCAAAAGCAAACGGAACATTGCGGTAATTAGAGTAGCGAGCATTAAACCGCATCGATTTACAGATTATCCAGGGCAAACACACCAAAAGCAATATCCCCATCACACCGGCTGCGATAAGGCTAAGCTCACTGGCCACACTGTAAATAACAAAAAACACAAACGCGATAATACGGCCAATCAAAATCTTTACTGGGTTTGCGGTATAAGAAAAACTCGCCTCATCCAAATAGGTGTTGCCGTAAAAGTATTGTTTGTTACGCACTTTAGCCCAAGCGGAGTAAATGCCCAGCGTAATAATGGAGAGCAAGATATTCACAATCCAGATTTTAAAGTACTCAAAGCCATTGCCCGTAAACACAAAGGGGACATCTCTGGGCGCAGTCGCTGAACCGGGTTCGCCTTTAGAGGTGGTCGCGGCGGCAGGAGTAACGGGCGGTGGGGCGTCCGCTGAGGCAGTGTCGACAGCTGACGGGGTTTCTTGCTGCATCTCACAGGCAACGCCCAGCGTTGCCAGCTTACTGATGTAGCTCGTTGCTTGCTCTTCACTCAGTCCTTTTTTTAAGACCCGCCCGGTATTGGCATACAGCGGTGCGGCTTGTTCTGGGGTTAGGTTAAAGGCTTTAGCAAACCCGGCCTGAGCCTGAATGTTAGTAACGCCGTCGGCAGCCCCGAGTAGAATAATTTTATAGGTTGGTGTAGCCATAAAGTTCCCTTTTTCATCGTTTTTGTGTTGTTGCTTTTAATGTGAAGCCTTTTACTTTTAGCCTCGCGTGCCGCATACCGGGCAATCCGGGTCACGAGGTAGGCGCATGTCTCGCCAAGCGCTTGTGCGGGCATCGTACAGCTGCAGCCGGCCGGTTAAACCGTCCGCGATACCGGTTAACAGCTTGATGGCCTCCAACGCTTGCACCGAACCTATCACCCCCACTAAGGGTGCCAGCACCCCGCTCTCGGCACAGCTTAAATTTTCATCGCTTTGTTCGTCGTACAAGCAGCGGTAGCAAGGGCTGTTAACATCGCGCGAATCAAACACCGCCACTTGCCCCTCTAGCCGAATAGCGGCACCCGATACTAGCGGTACGCGGCACGCTACGGCGGCAGAGTTTAACGCAAAACGAGTCGAAAAGTTATCCGTACAATCTAATAATACTTGCGCGCTCTCTAATAACCCCGATACGTTATCAGTGGTTATACGGGTGCAGTGGGTTTCTACGTTAACATCTGGGTTAATAGCACCAATGCTAGCAGCGGCGCTGGCGACTTTGCTCTGGCCCATGGCATGGGTTGAGTGAATCACCTGACGCTGCAAGTTTGATAACTCGACGGTATCGTCGTCAACCAACACCAAGTGGCCCACCCCCGCCGCGGCTAAATACATCGCCACCGGCGCGCCTAAACCGCCAAGGCCGGCGATGACCACACGAGCATTAAGCAGTTTAGTTTGCCCCTCGATGTCTACCTCGGGCAGCATAATTTGCCGCGAGTAACGCAGCAGTTGATCATCGTTCATCTCGCTCACGGCCTTTGCCCCATGGTTACCCGGTCGCGGCCGGCTAAATCTTGATGGGTGGCAACGGCGACAAAACCGGCGGCGCTTAAGCAGTCGCGTACCGCACTGCCCTGCTGCCAACCGTGCTCTAACATTAAGTAACCGCCCACCGCCAAATGCTCACCAGCATCTACGGTAATACGCTGAATATCGGCTAAGCCCGCGGCAGGCGCCACCAGGGCCGAGCGCGGCTCAAAGCGCACATCGCCTTGGGTTAAATGCAGATCGGCGTCATCGATATAAGGTGGGTTGCTGACGATCAAGTCGTAACGCTTACCGGTAAGCGCCGCAAACCAGTCGCTTGGCACAAATGACGCGTTGTTGATCTTCAGCCGCGCGGCATTGCTGCGCGCTAATTCGACGGCGTCCGCTACCCGGTCGACGCCGGTCAATTGCCAGTCGGGCCGCTCGCTCGCCAACGCCAAGGCGATAGCCCCGCTACCTGTGCCTAAATCGAGCACACGCAATGGACTATCCGGCACGAGTGTTAACGCCAGCTCGACCAGCAATTCGGTATCGGCGCGGGGAATTAACGTGTGGCGATTCGTCACTAGCGGCAGCGACCAAAACTCTTGGGTGCCGGTTAAATAAGCAATGGGCTCGCCTTTGGCGCGGGCGCTTATAAGTTGCGCAAACTGTGTGTGCGCCTCCGGGGAGAGCTCGGCCTCGGGCCAGGTGTATAAGTGCACGCGCGTTTTTTGCAGCACAAAGGCCAACAACACCTCGGCATCGAGCCGCGCGCTATCGCTGGCAGGCAGTTGCGCCTGCGCCCAGCGAAGCGCTTGCTGTAAGGTTAAAGCCGCCTCCACTATTCTGCCAAAGCGGCTAACTGGTCGGCCTGAAACTCGTGGGTTAACGGCTGAATGACTTCACCCAACGCGCCTTGCATCACTTCATCAAGCTTGTACAAGGTTAGGTTAATTCGATGATCGGTCACCCGCCCTTGCGGGTAATTGTAGGTGCGAATACGCTCGGAGCGATCGCCGCTACCGACCAGCGACTTACGCTCTTCGGCGATAGACGCCGCCGCGTTTTCTTCTTGCGAGCTTTTAAGTTTTGCCGCCAGCAGTGACATAGCGCGAGCACGGTTTTTGTGTTGCGAGCGCTCATCCTGACACTCGACCACCACCCCGCTTGGGATATGGGTAATACGAATCGCCGAGTCGGTTTTGTTAACGTGCTGACCGCCGGCGCCCGAGGCGCGAAAGGTATCCACTTTAATATCGTTTTTGTTGATGGCCACTTCATCCAGCTCATCGGCCTCGGGCATTACCGCCACGGTGCACGCCGACGTGTGAATGCGGCCCTGGGATTCTGTCTCGGGTACGCGTTGTACCCGGTGCGCACCGGACTCAAACTTTAAGCTGGCGTACACATTGGCGCCACTCACGCGGGTAATTAACTCTTTATAGCCACCGTGCTCGCCAAGGTTTTCACTCAGCACTTCAATGCGCCAACCGCGCTGCTCGCAATAGCGCGAGTACATGCGGAACAAGTCGCCCGAAAAAATCGCCGCTTCATCGCCACCGGTACCGGCGCGAATTTCCAAAAACACGTTTTTGTCGTCGTTCGGGTCTTTTGGCAACAGCAACATTTGCAGCTCGGCTTCGAGCTCGGCTTTTGTTTCACCGGCGGAGTCTATCTCTTCGCGCGCCATTTCGCGCATCTCCGGATCGCCTTCATCCAGCATCGATTGCGCTTCGGCTAAATCCTCTAACACCGTGCGGTAACGATCGTACGAGGCAATTAACGGCTCAAGCTCGGCGTATTCTTTAGACAAATCGCGAAATTTATTTTGATCGCTAATAACATCGGCATCGGAAAGCAGTGCGCTAACCTCTTCGTTGCGCTCACTTAATCTATCCAGCTTTTCTAAAATAGAGGCTTTCATTATGTCTCGCTTTCATCCGCGTTGTGGGGGTCGGTCGTCGCGTTATTTAACGGACTAACCACGCCCGATTGCTGCTCAATATCGTCTTCGGTAATGGCAAACAACCGGTGTGCGATTCGCACTGTCTCGTACTCACCATTGGCACTCGCCTCGCGCAAAGCTGTGGTCGGCGCGTGGAGTAACTTATTCGTTAAATTGCGAGCTAACTGCGCCAGGGCTTTATCTGGCTCGGCGCCGCTTTGCAGTAATTTAAGCGCTTTTTCCAGCTCTTGGGTGCGCAATTCATCGGCCTTAGAGCGGTAAGCTTTAATGGTATCCACCGCGTCCATCGCCCGCAGCTCACGGGAGAACGCAGCGATGCCTTGCTCGATAATACCTAGGGCATCATCGGCGGCTTCGGCCCGGCTTTTTTTGTTTTGTTCAATCACCACGTGTAAGTCATCGACGGTGTATAAATACACATCGTCTAACTCACCCACTTGCTCTTCGATATCACGCGGCACGGCGATATCCAGCATAAACATAGGCTTGTGCTTGCGCTTTTTTAAGGCTGTCTCGACCGCACCTTTGCCCAGCAAAGGCAATTGGCTGGCCGTGGACGAAATTACAATATCGGCTCGCGGTAAGCAGGCCGGAATATCCGCCAGCAACACGGCCTCACCACCAAAGCGTTCGGCCAGCTTTTGCGCCCGGCCCAAGGTGCGGTTGGCCACAATAATGTGCTTAATGCCCTGCTCGGCCAAATGCTGAGCCACCAGCTCGATGGTTTCGCCGGCGCCAATAAGCAGCGCGGTATCTTGCTTTAAATCTGAGAAAATCCGCTGCGCTAAGGTGACCGCGGTATAAGCCACCGACACCGGATTTTGGCCAATGGCGGTTTGCGTACGCACTTGCTTTGCCACCGCAAACGCCTGCTGAAACGCGCGGCGTAAATGTGCGCCCAACGCGCCCGCCTCTTCGGAGGTGGCATAGGCGGACTTCATTTGTCCTAAAATTTGCGGCTCGCCCAACACCAGCGAGTCCAGCCCACCGGCGACTTTCATCATATGGCGCAGGGCTTGATCACCGGCGTACAAATAGTGACACTCGGCCAATTCATCTTTTGAGACACTCGAATGGCCCACGAGCCAATCCAGCAGTACACTTGGCTCTTGTTGGCTGTGTAAATACAGCTCGGTACGATTACAGGTCGACAAAATTACCGCCTCATCGGCACCCGCCTGGCTTTTTAAGGCCAACAGTGCCGCGACGGCCGCATCCGGCGCAAACGCTACCCGCTCGCGAATATGCAGAGGGGCGGTTGTATGATTGATGCCAAAAGCCAATAATGTCATGCAGTTTGGGTCATTACCGATACAAGATTCAAAGGGCGTCATTGTCCAGCTAGCAAAGCCTGCTGACAAGTAGCATTTTATCACGGACTGGCCAATGCCCTGTCATATGAACGCTTTACCCCCCGAAACACACCACGGCGGGACCCAAGAAAGCATCGTGCTGACCCTGTTTTACGTTTAGGAAGCGAACATGAAAGCCGTACATTTAACGATTTATGCCACCGTGCTTAGCGGCCTACTGGGTTGTGCCCAGCAGCCAACGCCAGAAGTCGCGCCCCCGGAGCCCAAGCCGACTGCCGCCGTTGCGCCGGAGCCACTGCCTGCCCGGCCGTTCACCAGCGACACGCTATACGCCCTACTGAGCGCCGAACTAGCCGGCAGCCGTGGTCGTCTGGACGTCTCCCTGGCCAACTACTTACAACAGGCCAATCAAACTCAAGACCCGCAAGTAGCTGAGCGCGCTTACATGATTGCCCGTTATATGGGGGTAGATGAGGCGATCTTAACCTCATCTACGTTATGGGCTGACGCCGCGCCCGACAACCAAGACGCGCAGGCGGCGGCGATTTTGGCGCAAATTGATGCCGGCCACTTACTCGAGGCCCTAGAGCGCACCCGCGGCGCCCATACCCGCGACAACGGTGCCCTTCTGCAAAGCATTGCGGCCAACGCGGCAACCGCGACCGACACCCAGCGCGAAGTTCTGCTAGAGCAATACGAGCAACTACTGGCCGAGCAACCCAACAATGTGCCACTACTGATCGGCACCGGTTTGCTGCACCAGCAGCAGGGCGATTTAGACGGCGCCCTAACGATAGCCAAGCGCGCCCGTGAACTAGCGCCCGACAACGTGCCGGCGTTGATACTCAGCAGCGGTTTATTGCACCAGCGCGGCGATAACGCCGCCGCCCTCAAGCTGGTCAACGATCAGCTAAAACTCGCCCCCAATAACACTCGCTTGCGTCTGCAGTATGCGCGGTTGTTGACATTTGAGCATTTAGATCAGGCGCAGCAGCAATTTCAGCAACTGGTTGATGCCAACCCCCGCGACCCCGAGCTGCTGATGGCGTTAGCACTGGTAGCCGAGGAGCGCGGCGACACTGACACAGCCGCCGCCAGTTATCGAGACCTTCTGGATATCGATCAACAGGCCGACGGTGCGCATTTTTATCTGGGCAAGCTGGCCGAGCAAAACGACGAGCCAGAGCTGGCCATTGAGCACTATCGCCAAGTGCAAGTGGGCGAAGACTTCTCGCGAGCCGAAGCCCGGGTACTGTCCATTTACTTGCAACTCGACCAACCGGCCAGCGCCGAAAGTTTTTACCAACAACTGCGCCACGACTTACCCGAACAACACGAGCGCTTAGCCCTGCTGTACAGTCAAAGCTTACTGGAAGCTGGCGAGGACGAATTAGCAATCGCCGTTTTAGGGCGAGCACTGCAAGAAGCCCCCAATAGTGGCAGCCTGCTATACGCGCGCAGCATGCTGCACGAGCGTTTAGGCCGCATCGATTTAGCCGAGGCCGACCTGCGCAACATTTTGGAGTACGATCCCAACAACGCGCCCGCCCTCAATGCGCTGGGCTACATTCTGGCCGATCAAACTGAACGCTACGCCGAGGCCTACGACTACATTAAGCGCGCATTAGAACAACAGCCCAACGACCCGGCCACCATCGACAGCATGGGCTGGGTACAATACAAACTCGGCAACCTAGAGCAGGCGCAACAATATTTAGAGCAGGCCATGGAGCTTTACCCCGACGACGAAATTGCCGCACATCTGGGCGAGGTGTTGTGGGTATCGGGCCAGCGCGAAGCCGCCCTTAATATTTGGCGCAGCGGGCTCGAACTAGAGCCACAAAGCCGCTACATCCTACGCACCCTACAACGCCTAAAAATAGATGCCGACACACCAATTTAACGCCAATGTGCGCGCCGTTAAAACCACTGCCGCACTGCTGGCCATACTGCTACTAAGCCACTGTGCACAAACGCCCGGCCCGGCCCCCACCGAGCCGGTCAACTCACTTGCGCACGAGCAACGCTTGCGCACGATTAAGCAGTGGCACTTAAAAGCCAAAGCCGGACTGCGCTCGCCGGAGCAAAACGGCTCGGCGCGACTCGGCTGGCAGCAAAACCCAGACGATTTTTACATCAGTTTATCGGGCCCACTGGGACAGGGCCGGGTAGCGCTTAACGGCGACCCCGACGGTGTCACCTTGACCCAACCCGATGCAGAACCACTGCGGGCCGCAAGCGCCGAGGCGCTGCTGTACCAACAAACTGGCTGGGAGCTACCCGTTAGCCTTCTTACCGATTGGCTACTGGGGTTGCCAGCACAAACGCTACCCATCGACAACTTAACCCGCGACCATAACGGCTTGTTAAAAACACTCAACCAAGCCGGCTGGCAGCTGTCTTACTCAGGCTACCAAGCGGTAAACGATGTTTTTTTGCCCGGTAAAATCATCGCTACCCGCGAGCTTGATGATAAGCAATCTATGCGCTTGGTCATCGCCGTGTACGACTGGCAAACAACCCAAGCAAACGCCACGCACCAGTAACTGGCCCGCTCCTACATAAACTTCAATATCACGCAGCGCTATAGCCATGACTGATACTCTCACCCTCACCTCACCGGCCAAGCTCAATTTGTTTTTGCATATCAACGGGCGCCGCGCGGATGGCTACCACAATTTGCAAACGCTATTTCAGCTACTCGACACCGGTGATCAACTAACGTTTCGTGCGCGCCAAGACGACACCATAACCATCGCGCCCGATTTACCGGGTGTGGCGCCCACGGAAAATTTAATTTACCGCGCCGCCATCGCCTTACAGGCCAACATGGAGGCGCGCGGTCTGCCCAAAATGGGCGCCGACATACACCTGGACAAACGCCTACCAATGGGCGGCGGTATTGGCGGCGGCAGCTCAAACGCCGCCACCACGCTCATTGGCCTTAACCATTTATGGCGCGCTGGCAGCTCACGCAAAGCCCTAATGGAAATCGGCCGCACCCTCGGGGCAGACGTACCAGTATTTGTTCAGGGCCAATCGGCCTGGGCCGAGGGCATAGGCGAACAGCTAACCCCCATGTTACTGCCCGAAAAATGGTTTTTAGTGCTTTGCCCTGATTGCCATGTAAGCACCCGTGAAGTTTTTTGCCACAAAGATTTGACAAGAGACACACGCCCCATTAAAGTAGCGGCCTTCTCGCAGGGGGGCTCTCAAAACGATTGCCAATCTCTGGTTAGGTCGCTTTATAAAGAAGTAGATAAAGCACTGATTTGGTTGAAGAAATTTTCTAACCATGCGAGAATGACCGGAACAGGAGCGTGCGTATTTGCCGCCTTTGATTCAGCCGCTAAAGCCGAGCAAGTATTTGCTCAACGACCAGCGGGCATGACCGGATTTATCGGTCGCGGAATCAACAAGGCGCCATACTACAACCTGATTCCTGATTAAGTTGCTACTGGGGCGTAGCCAAGCGGTAAGGCAGCGGGTTTTGATCCCGTCATGCGAAGGTTCGAATCCTTCCGCCCCAGCCATTTTTCAAAGCGACGCGGTACCCTTGGCACAACATTCTGCCGCTTGAGCTTCTAGGCACTTCTTTATTACCTACCTCGCTCTGGCAGTCGCCGGGTTATCATCGCCACACTGCGCTAAGCGCGGTGTTTTTGTATTGCCCTTTGTAAAATTAAGAGCAAACAACCCGAACAGCTGACAAAAAAGGTACCTGACGTGACAGACTTAATGGTCTTTACCGGCAATGCCAACCCCGATTTGGCGCAAAGAATTGTCGATCATTTGGGTATGAGTCTCGGCGACGTTTCCGTCTCCCAGTTCAGCGATGGCGAAGTAGCCGTCGAGCTTAACGTCAATGTTCGCGGTAGGGATGTTTTTGTGGTGCAGCCAACTTGCGCGCCCACCAACGACAACCTAATCGAGCTGATTGTGATGGTCGACGCCCTGCGTCGCGCATCGGCCGGCCGTATTACGGCCGTGGTCCCCTACTTTGGTTACGCCCGCCAAGATCGTCGCGTGCGCTCGGCCCGGGTGCCTATTACCGCCAAGGTTGTGGCCGACATGATGGTTGGCGCCGGCATCGACCGCTTGCTAACGGTCGACCTTCACGCCGAACAAATTCAGGGCTTTTTTGATGTTCCCGTCGACAACGTCTACGGCTCGCCAGTGCTGCTGGAGGACATCGAAAAACAACAGTTTAAAGATTTGGTGGTTGTCTCTCCAGATATCGGCGGTGTGGTTCGCGCCCGCGCCGTGGCAAAGCAACTGGGCGTGGATCTGGCGATTATCGATAAACGCCGCCCCAGCGCCAATGTTGCCGAAGTCATGAACATTATCGGTGAGATCGAAGGCCGCACCTGCTTGCTGGTCGATGACATGGTCGATACCGCCGGCACTTTGTGCAACGCCGCCAAAGCGCTTAAAAAGCAAGGCGCCACCAAGGTTATTGCCTACGCCACACACCCGGTACTATCGGGTAAAGCGGCCGAAAATTTAGATAACTCTGAGCTGGATGAGCTGGTGGTAACCGACTCTATCCCTCTGAGCGATGCCATTAAGCAGTGCGGCAAAGTGCGCACCTTAACGCTATCGCGCATGCTGGCTGAGGCGGTGCGCCGCCTTAGCAATGAAGAATCTCTAAGCGCCATGTTCCGCGAGTAACCGCTCGCCAGCATCGTTTAGATAACCCGCCGCACCAGCGGCTAAAATCAATCCACGAAACGTTCTGGTCGCGGACCTTCGTGGTTTTACCTTAAAGGAAACTCTCATGAGTGAAGATTTTATTTTGAATGCAGAAGGTCGTGACGACTTAGGGAAAGGTGCGAGCCGCCGCCTGCGTCGTTTGGCCGGTCTGGTTCCCGGTATCGTTTACGGTGGCCGTAAAAACCCCGTCAACATTACCGTTAGCCACAAAGAGCTTACCAAGCACCTAGAAAGCGAAGCGTTTTTCTCGCACATCATCAGCTTGGTTATCGATGGCAAAGCCGAAGACGTGATTTTAAAAGATCTACAACGTCACCCGGCTAAAGCGCAGCTGATTCACGCTGACTTTATGCGTGTTTCTAAAACCAAGAAGCTGAACACCAGCGTACCACTGCACTTCTTAAACGAAGAAACCAGCGTTGGCGTTAAAACCCAAGGCGGCAACATCGTGCACAACATGGTACAGCTGGAAGTTAGCTGTCTGCCTGCCGACCTGCCTGAGTTTATCGAAGTGGATCTGGCTAAAGTTGAGCTGGGCCAAGTGGTACACATCTCTGACATTAAATTGCCAAAAGGTGTTACCTCGGTTGCTCTGTCACACGGCGAAGATCACGATCTGCCCGTTGTTGCCATCAACAAGCCTAAAGGCGCTACTGCTGATGATGCAGAAGACGCAGAAGAAGGTGAAGCCGACAGCGAATAAGCATTCGCTTTCAGCTAAAGGCGCAGCGTTATGGATACACCGGTTGATTTAATTGTAGGCTTGGGCAACCCCGGCCCAGATTACCACCGGACTCGCCATAACGCTGGTGCCGACTTGGTGTCTGAACTGGCTCGCCAGTCAGGCGCCAGTCTCTCCCCAGATAAAAAGTTTTTTGGTGATACCGCCCGCGTTAACATCGGCGGCCGCAATGTTCACCTGCTTATACCAAACACCTTTATGAACCGCAGCGGTAAAGCCATCGCCGCGCTCGCGCTGTTCTACAAGATTCCTCCGCAGGCGATTTTGGTTGCTCACGATGAATTAGACCTTCCCCCCGGTGTTGCCCGATTAAAAATCGGTGGCGGCCACGGTGGGCATAATGGCTTGCGCGACACCGTTAGTGCGCTGGGCAACAGTAAAGACTTTGCCCGCATACGCCTTGGCGTGGGCCACCCGGGGTCGGCCGCGCAAGTAACCGGTCACGTACTTAAGCGTGCCCCACAAAGCGAACAACAGCTCATCGACGACGCCATCGAACGCGCCATTGACGCCCTACCCGACGCGGTAGCAGGTCAGTGGAACAAGGCTATGCACCAACTGCACAGCCAGTAAACGTCATTTGAGTTGCCCGGCCTAACGCACTATGCGATCCTAGCCGCGCTTGATCTGCCATTCACAATACCGTGTGTACAGAGAGGATTTACCATGTCCGAGCCCGTTAAGGCACCAGACATTCTGAGTGAAACAACGAGGAGTGCCACGGAATCTCTTGCAGATCAGTTCAGTCACGCCAAGCCTTTTCGGCACTTGGTGATTGATAACTTCTTTACCCCCGAATTCTGTCAATCACTGCTGGACAAGTTTCCCGGCTTTGACGACAAACACGCCCGTGACGAAAACGGTAACATTGGCCGTAAAGCAACCTACGATCGGGTACGCAGCTTAGGCGCCCCCTATGTCACCCTAGACGATACCGTTAAGTCACCCGACTTTTTAGCTTGGGTCAGCCAGATTACCGGCATTCCCGAGTTACTGTACGACCCTAATTATTTTGGTGGCGGCACCCATGAGAACCGCCACGGCCAGGACCTAGACCCGCACGTCGATTTTAATAAACACCCCACCAGCGGCCATTACCGTCGTTTAAACTTAATTGTTTACCTAAACCACGAGTGGCAAGACGATTGGGGCGGTGCGATTGAGTTTCATAAAAACCCCAGGCTTGAACCGGAACAAAACAACATCACCAAGGTAACCCCGCTGTTTAATCGCTGTGTTATTTTTGAGACAACCTTTTGGTCCTGGCACGGTTTTGAGCGCATCAACCTGCCAGAAGGTGACAGCGACAGTCGCTCGCGTAAATCCGTGGCACTGTATTTTTACAGCGCCGAGCGCCCCAAAGAAGAGATGGTTAAACCGCACTCGACCATTTACGTCGAGCGCCCGTTGCCGGAGCACATCCAACCCGGCCACACGTTAAGCGACGACGATTACCAACGTATTAAAGTATTGCTGACACGTCGCGATCAGCACCTGGAGCGGTTATACAACAATATCTCGAGCCTTACCGCACACGCCGAAGGGCTTGAGCACCGGCTAAACAGCCAAACAGGGGCGACCGGTGATCCGCGCTGGAAGCGTTTCGCCAGGCGGATCAAAGCAAAATTAATAGACTAAGGCTGCGGCCCGGTCTCGATCATCAAACACATTTATATTTAAAAGTAGGTTATTTATGGGCTTTAAATGCGGAATCGTCGGCCTGCCGAACGTAGGTAAATCCACCCTGTTTAACGCACTAACGGATGCCGGCATTGGTGCAGAAAACTTTCCCTTTTGTACCATCGAGCCCAACGCCGGGATCGTTGCGGTGCCCGATCCGCGCCAAGACAAATTGGCCGAGATTGTCAAACCTGAGAAAGTGATCCCCACCACCATGGAGTTTGTGGATATCGCAGGTCTGGTGGCCGGCGCCTCTAAGGGTGAAGGCTTGGGTAATAAATTTTTGGCCAATATTCGCGAGACCGACGCCATTGCTCATGTGGTGCGCTGCTTTGAGGACGAGAATGTAATTCACGTTGATGGCGGCATTAACCCCGCCAGCGATATTGACGTAATCAATACCGAGCTGGCACTGGCCGATTTAGAAACCGTCGAGAAAGCTCACCTGCGCTTTAGCAAAGCCGCCAAAGGCCAAGACAAAAACGCCATCGTCATGAAGGCGCTGCTGGAAAAAATTCAGCCGCATTTAGATGAGGCCAAGCCGCTGCGCTCATTCGATTTAACCGATGACGAAACCAAGCAGCTGCGTGAGCTGTCGCTGATGACCTTAAAGCCCACCATGTACATCGCCAACGTGTCGGAAGATGGCTTTGAAAACAACCCGCACCTAGATACCGTACGCGCCATTGCCGCCGCCGAAAACGCCGTGGTTGTGCCTATTTGCAACAAACTTGAGGCCGAAGTAGCCGAGCTGGACGACGACGAAAAAATCGAATTCTTACAAGACTTAGGCATGGACGAGCCTGGCTTAAACCGCGTGATTCGCGGCGGCTACGAGTTGCTCGGCCTGCACACCTACTTTACCGCTGGCGTAAAAGAAGTACGTGCCTGGACCATCCCCGTTGGCGCCACCGCGCCACAGGCCGCCGGTAAAATTCACACCGATTTCGAGAAAGGCTTTATCCGCGCCGAAGTAGTCAGCTATGACGATTTTGTTGAATTAAACGGCGAACAAGGCGCAAAAGATGCGGGTAAGTGGCGCCTGGAAGGCAAGGAATATATCGTCAAAGATGGCGATGTGGTGCATTTTAGGTTTAATGTTTAGTCAGTGGTAGAGCGTCTGATGGCGAATGTCTGAAGTCGGACGCGTTATAAAACACGTAAGGACGGAGCTTTGGATTCGCCCTTTGTGGTTATGGGCGAGGTAAAATTTTCTTGTCGTTCCCGACCCCGATCGGAAATCCAGCGTCTTCCTGGTCAGGGTCACTCCACACGTCAAAGCATCCGGCATCAGACTTCCGTCGTCCGACCACTCGCCTTTTATATCGTCAAAGCCACTGGATCCCGTGTCGCCGCTTCGCCCTGCACGAGATGACGCTGTAGCAAGGCGAAGATTACCCAGTTAAAACCTTTCTCGTCACTCCCGACTCCGATCGGGAATCTAGTGTCTGCTTGGTCAGGGCTACACCAAAGCATCAGACATCCGTCGTCCAGCATTACCCCCTCCGTCATTCTCGACCCCGATCGGGAATCCAGCGTCTACCTAGTCAGGGTCACTCCAAAGCATCCGACTTCAGACGTCAGCCTTCCGACCTATCCACCCCCTACTGCGCCGACAAATACCCTCGATACCGCTCGCGAATATTGCGCACGTATTGCACCGGCTCGGTGCCGCGCACATAACCAAAGCGGGCCTTGCTGGAATACTCTTTGCGCGACAACAACAGCATAGCGCGCTCGACATTATCAAACCACACATCCGGGTCCCAGCCCTTTTGACGGGCTAAACGGCGGGCGTCCTGTACGTGGCCAAAGCCGGCGTTGTAGGCGGCCAGCGCAAACCATAGCCGCTCATCCAACGGCAAGTGATCTTCAAACCGATCGCGTGTCCAATCGAGGTAAGTCACCCCGGCCTCAATACCCGAGGCCGCGTCAAACGGTATCGAATAGCCCAGCTCTTTGGCGGTGCTGGGCAATACTTGCAACAAACCCCGCGCCCCCGCGTAAGAGCGCGCGTCGGGTTTAAAGCGGCTCTCTTGGTACATTTGCGCCACAATTAATCGCCAGTCAAATTGGTAATTTTTTCCCAGCGGTTTTACGTAGTCATCGTAGGGCGATAAGCCGTCGGCAAAGGTTAAACGCTCGCCCTGATATTTACCGATGCGCTCTTCGTTTTTAAAATATTTGTTGTAGGTAACATTAAAAAATAAGCCGCGATACTGCCGATTTAAAAATTCATTCAGCGAGGCTAGCAGCTTTGGGTTTGTCGGGCGCACGGCCCATGCATGCTGCTCTTGCGGCAATTCAAACCCAGCCAGTAGGCCCTCGGCAAAACGCTGCTCAATGGCCACTAAATGGCTATCGGCAATGGTGGCATCAAAGCGGCCCTCGGCGACCCCCATTAAAATTTCGGTGCTCGATAAGTCTTCGTCGGGTGCGGTTAAGGTAAAGTCCACGCCACCGGCTTTAAACCGCTCGGCACTTTGCCAGTAGGCGTGCTGCGGGTTAATAACCAAAGTGCGGCCCGTTACGTCAGCCAGCTCATCCAAAGCCGGGCGCGGCTTAGCGCTAACCAACTGCTCCGACACTTTGTTATAAAAGCGGGTAAATGCTACGCGCTCGGCGCGCTTGGGCGTTACCGTCATGGCCGCGGCAATCACATCGCCACGCCCGGCGTTAAGCCAATCGATAGGGTCGACATCCGGCGGCGCGACTTCTACCTCCAAGCGAAGGTTTTGTTCACTGGCGTACTGTTTTAGTAAGTCGTACTCAAACCCCATCAAGTCGCCGCGCCACATAAAATAGCTGGCCGGGTTGTTGCGGGTAATCATGCGAATCACACCGCGCTTTTTAATCTCGGCTAGGTCATCGGTGCGATAATCAATGCTCGAGGCATCAATGGTATGGCGGGTTAAATATTGGTTTAAGTGCGAGCGCAACTGCTCGGCGCGAGTACGTATCGCCCAGGCCACCGGCCGCGTCGGCGACACCGACAAGCCCAAAGCAAAATCATCGCGGTACTGGGTTAGCGATTCGGCGACATTATCATCCAACACAGTCGCATCAAAGCGGCCGCTCACCACCATATCCACCAACGTATCCGGGTTGCCATCGTGGGGCTGTACCGTAACGTTAAACCCAAGCTCGGGGTTCTCGCGCGCTAGGCGCGCCATGGTTTGCTGATACGACGACCCCGCTGGCACAACAATCGAGAGCGCCGCCAACTGCGCCAGGCTCTCAACC
The DNA here is from genome assembly GCF_963972205.1 of uncultured Gilvimarinus sp. Lineage (NCBI taxonomy): Bacteria > Pseudomonadati > Pseudomonadota > Gammaproteobacteria > Cellvibrionales > Cellvibrionaceae > Gilvimarinus > uncultured Gilvimarinus sp. The sequence goes on from NZ_CAXAUC010000003.1 coordinate 257,342, forward strand.
TCGGCCGCGTCTGCCGAAGTCACCACTCGCTCCGTCGCTCGCGACAAAGGCAGCGAGAAAGCCACCTGCAACTCCCGCTCCGCCGTACGGGTCATATGGTTAACAATTAAGTCCCCCTCGCCCTGCTGCAGCGCCGGGATCAGCTCGGCCAGCGAATCCTTAACAATCCACTCGGGCCGCAAACCATTGTCGCGCGCAAACGCCTCGGCCAAGTCGCGAAAACCATCGGTGGGCATCCCCGTGCGAGGCAGCCCCCTATACTCGCGGCGCGGCACCAGCAAACGCAGCACCCCGCGTTTTTTTATCGCCGGCCAATCGCCGGTTTCGGTGTAATTGTTAAACGCTGCGGCTTCAGTGTCAGCCGCCCGCGATGACGCCGTGGCGTTAGCGCCCTGCTCGTCATTGGGTGAGCAGGCGCTTACCCCCAGCAATAGCGCGAGGGCAAGTAAACAATAAAAGATGGGGCTACGAGATAAACGAGGTGTCAGCAGTATATTCATAAACAAAATATACCACGGGGTGTGGCCTGGGGACTATGCACCGTTAGGGCGTTCAGGCTCGTCACCAGTAACCGGCCGCTAACGTAAGCGTGCGCTCAGGCAGCCTCGGCGGTTACACTTTTGTATCTGGCATTACGCTGCGTGACCCACATCACAGCAGCCAATACGGTGTAAAACGTACCCTAGTTCGGCTTTAGTTTGGCACTTTTACTTTGTATTTATCATGGAGATCATCCAATGAAATGGACTACCCCCTTGCTTAGCGCTGTATTCGCTTTAGTGTTTATATCTACTCCCGCCACCGCCGACGAGCCACTAACCATGGAGCTTATTCAGCGAATTTCAGCAACCTCTACCGAGCTAGGGCCCATCGAAAACAGGATGGGTGAATTTTCGGATTTAGAAGCGTTCGCCGATTACGATGACCCGGCTGATATCATGTTACTTAGCAACACCAAACAAGACCAATTATTTGAAGCTGGCCTGAAAGAGCAAGGCCTTTATGACAAAGCTGAAGCCATACTGGACAACCAGAGCTGGGACAGCTACGGCGATTACATACGGAATAAAATGCGGATTGGCCTTCTGGTGATACATAAACTTAAAGGGACTGAGCTGCCCGCCGCCGGAGGCGAAAAAACGGCAATGTTGCTAAAACAAATGCCCCCGAGTAAAGCGGACATAGACTTTGTCGACAAAAACTGGGAAAAAATAATCCCCGAGCTCCAGGCGATGAATCGCTCCTAAATATTGCGAACACATTTCCGGTACAATTATTGTTGGTTACTTAAGTTACACAAAAAGCCCCGTAGCAAGCTACGGGGCTTTTTGCTTCCTACGATCAACGCCTGCCGGCAGCCTACAACACCTGGTTAGCGCTGCCTCTAGTGGGCATTAAGCTTTACTCGTCCCGTGGCACCAGCGGAATAAACGTTACATGAATATAAACCATCGCCAAAAAACCCGCCGCCAGCGAGCCGCCAATTAACAGCCAACCACGGTCGGCCAGCGAGTTCGCCAAAATCATACTCAGCAGAAAAGGGATAAGCGCAAAAAACGCCGCGGCGGAAACCGATATCCGCCCACCGCAACGTTTACAACCCGTCGACTGGGCAGGCCCGAGCAGCGTTTTTCGCAGCGGCGTCATTGCCTGTTCGCCACAATGGGGGCATTTGATCATGCTTGACTCCTTCCGGTTTTATTTTGTATCCGTTTTTTATTAGGGCCGGGCGTGTTATTGCTGGCTCGTCAGGTAGCCCAAGCTTACCCCGGGGAAACGGGGCACGGGGCGCGAAGCAGGATATGTCGCGCCTAAGGTGTGGCATGCGCAGGAGCGTATTGTAAGTGCTGAGATTGATCGGATGGCCAATGACCGCCAACTAACGCTCGTGAGCACGTCTGCTGCGGCTTACGGGCATGACGTATGTAAAGCGAGTGAAAGAAGGTGGATTGGAGCAAGATGCGCAATTGACACGTTAGGCCGTAAACCAGCTGGACGATATGCGCTAGAAAACCGGAGGCAACTCTGTGCTATAAAAAGGCCCCGCAGCAAAGCTACGGGGCCGGGCAACCAGTGAATCGAAGCGAGAGACCGGGGCGGGTGAATTCTAAAACGCTAAGGCGTTTTAGAACCCTTCGGGCGGCGCTTCGCTTGTTTCCCATTGCTGACCGCAATGGGTGAACCGGGAGCGGTTCTGCGGCCTACCCGTAACTCCAATTAAATAAAAAGGCCCCGCAGCAAAGCTACGGGGCCTTTTTATTTAATATGGTAGCTAGGGGCGGACTTGAACCGCCGACCCCAGCATTATGAGTACTCAATGTTGCCTGTGCGCAATAAATGAACAGCAAGTATTGTCTTGCTTTAAATCACTTGACGTTTAGTAATATCGTTATAACCGTATAAAGTCAAGAATTTAACGCTATTTGGCCAAAAAAACATCATTTTGGCAAGCTCATTCTATTAACCTGTGTCCTTAGCCGCGCAACTTTTGTTTTAACATAGCTTCTTGTCGTGGATAGCTGGGTATGCCCTAGCAACCTCTGAACTGAAAATATATCCGGCTCTTGATCTTCGCCCTCTGGGTTACAAAGTACAGTTGCCGTCGTATGCCTTATTCTGTGTGCCCCAATCCTCTGCCCTATGTTCTGAGACAATCTCTTCATGAAGCCTGTGACATGCTCTCGACGCATTGCTCTTGGATTCTCAGGATCCGGCTTATATCGATGATAAAACAAACAAACATTAAACAACCGGTCCCCCTCCCTCATCTCACGGCATAAGGCGTCTTCAGTGCGTCGGATTAGATATTCCAGATCAGGAATGAGGTCATCTGCGATAGGTATATCCCATTGTCTATGGGTCTTAGATCCACGATAACTGCAAGTCAGAAGTTGCTTATCGAGATTAAGGTCTTGGATTTCAATGGCGACAAGCTGTCGGCGCCTCACCCCAGTGAAATACAAAAAACGTATTACAATCAGCCAGAACCATGCCGGCTGCGGTGCGCTATTGTCTGTCTTCAGATGATTGATGGCCTTAACAAACACATCTGCATCAATTGCTTTCGGAGGAGCCTCGGGCAACGGCGCGGCCTTTACCTTCGCGAACCAATCTCGCTCTAAGTATGCTTCCTCGAACAGCCACTTGCTAAGCAGTTTTAAATAACGTAGATATCCATTATAGGTAACAGCCTTAGCCACCTTAAATGTTTCGGTGCGAAACTTCATAATTGGCGTAAACCCAATTTCACTAATCTGAGAGATTTGAGCCCTACCCTCAAATAGCTTCGCAACCCTTAACATTGTTGCAGCTGTGTCGGGCTGGTATACATTTAGCGCGATATACAGTTCAGCCGCTTCCGTTAGGCGCATACTTCTAACTCCTTATATAGCAAAATCCAATAAAAGTAATATGTTAATATAACCGAAAAGAAATGATTTGTGCGCCAATATTGTGTATATGGCCAACTGTGATACCTCATACCTTTATTCATCGTCCGATGGCCTAACAAACTTGTTGGTCTTAGGCCGTTCAGAGCCATCTTCAAAAATGGCCGAATATGGAAGGAGCCAGCCGTTAAGACGGGCTTGTTTATTACCCGTATCTACTGTGTACCTATGGACATTTTGATGCTCAAGTTTTGTTTTAAGGTTGACCTTGAGCCGGGCAAAACGTTTTTGTAGCTTGGTGTATTCACTTCCGTTACCGAGCCGCGACTCTTTGACAAAGTGCTGAAAAATTCTGGGGGATACTAAAAAAATGCCTTCCTCCACGAAATGGAGGCCCGCTTTGGCATTGTTGACCGACAACGTTTTACGGTGCACCCCATGCTTTACCCACTCCAAAAACGCGGTACCCACATCGTCGGTCCAATCCAGACTCTTGATATCTGCTGCAGGTCCTAAATCCTCGGCAGCCTCGTAGGATCCTGTATCAGTTTCGCGCTTGTTCGGCGTCACGGGTGTTTTAGCTGAGACAGTTTCAGGCTCAAAAGCGTCTACTTGCTCTTCCTCAGGGGCGGGTTGTGAAGCTGGTGCAGGCTCACGCGGTGCCGGATCCGTGAACGGATCCGTATCATCCTCGTCAGTCTCAATGAGTGGTGCAGGCTCACGGGTAGTGGCTGTGACAGGTTCGGTGGGCACAGACTCACTTTGCTTGTCGGTAGTCTCTGGTGCTTTCTCCTTCGCCGGCCCGGGCCGGCTTGGAACTGGTGCAGTTTCACTACGAGGCGCCTTATCGGCGCCGAGCTCACGAATCGTCCCCTCAAAGGGCTGAGGTAGACGAACGGCTCGCCAAAGCAGTCTCGTTTTGAATTTGAGGCAGGTAAACGTATGACTAAAGCGTCCCTGGGCATGCTCAATCGATATCTTAAAAACGGCTCCGCCGTCATCATTCTCAATAGCAAACCCATGCTCTTGCAACACGTTGTAGATTCTCACCGGATCCTGAGGCATCCCCGGTGTGCCGGTGTCCTCAAAGCTGCTGATCAGCTTCTGAGCCAACGGGCGGCACACAAAATACGTGTACTCTCCCGTGACCCACGCCATTCCACCGTCCTGGTTGTATCGGGTCTCGCGCTCATCCATGAGCTGTCGCAGCCTCTTGATCATGCGATCGGCCAACGAATCACCGGCGCCAGGCATCCGCGATTCAGGCTTTTTGATGTCCAGGTTCTTTGCGGTGCTGCGCCTATCCGCCTAAATTGCGATATTCGCAATCACCTGGCTTTCATACTCTTCCCCCCATAAATAATTGATAATCTGATCCAGTATCTGTGGGTGTTGCGTCAGCCACGCCCTAGCGGGCTTGGGAATCAAGGTGCCAAACATGGTGAGGCTGAGCCGTTGGTGGCTTTTATAGGGCACATCATTGAACGCTATCGCATATGAGACTGCGTCAGTGTCGCTGATATAACCGTCCTGCGGTGTCCAATATCCAGTCTGACCATCGGCCTGTTTAGGAACCAACTGAATTCGCCGAAAGAGCTTGCCGATATCATGCAGAAGACAAGCAACAAAAAGCCCGTACGTCCAGATATGCTCTTGTGCGGAAATCTCTTCAGGGGATCCGCCCAATGGCAGCTGATAGCTGCGGCGAATGTGCAACGAGTTCTCGATGACTTCGAGGGTGTGCTGCAGCAGGCCTCCGGGGCCTGAGTGGTGATTGTTCTCTGATGCTGGTGCAAGTTGACAGCATAAGGCAAATGCGTAGGTAGGCTGACGGTAGAGTGCGTCGAAATGCTCTTCGCTCAACCCGACCAGACGGTATATACCGCTTAGGGTCGCGTCATAACCCACAAACTCCAACAGCTCCTGCGCGGTGAGTATGGGCATTGCAGTCATATCGAGTTGTGATGACCTTAACTCGGCCTCACTAGGTGGCTTAGCTATCGGAAGTGCTTTTCGAAACAGGCGTGTGATCATAAACAATGGGCTTCTGCCCATTTGCGGATCATGTCTTGTGCTGGGTGCGCATTGGAGGCGGTGTATTCTCGGATTGATGCGCATTGGTCAGATTTAAATTGCTTGAATGTTTCCTGCAGCGGATTCCAGTATTGCGGATCACCAGATGGATTAAACGCTCGGTGTGTCCAACACCCAAGCTCTGAAAGGCGACGCTGAAACAACCTCTCTAACGGGAGGTTGTCAGATTGACCGCTGAGTGAAACCAAGTCCCACAGCACCAGCTCAATCTCAGAGCCGATGGTGTCGCCATCGAGGTTTACCCCCTCGAATGCCTCGCACAAATGCTGGAGAGGCTGAAGCCATTTGGGCTTATTGAGTTTCGTGAGTGCATCCGTGACTGATTTCTCCCACTGAGACTGTGTCATACCGAACCCTTTATCATTTGCGGTTACCTTTAACCCCGTAGGGCCATTTACCCTTACTTGACCATTGCCCCTTATGCCCCTTTAAACGCCCGGTCATCCACGGACTTTAGTGGATGACCGGGCGCCTTTTCTGATAGACGCCGTTAACCATTGAGCAGTACCGCTTTTTATCGTTTTCCCTTTCAACTTTCAGCAATCAATTTGCACGGCCCTTGTACACTTTAATTGATGCGAATTCCGTCACGTTGCGTATTCTCAGCGGCATGAGTAAAAGCCATCCCATTGAATCGCTGATGCGACCACCCGTCGAACTGTCCTCCAGTCTCGCGTACGCCAGTGGTGCGTCTCTCGCTGTCATGAGTCCCGGTATGTTGTTGACCATACCGTCGGTGGCGTATTCGCTAGCGGCTTTTTGTGGCTATCGATTTTGTATACGCACAGCGTCCGCGATTAAATTATTGAAGTACCAACACGGTTTAACCGTATTGCCTTGGTGGGAAATCAGCAGCACTGAAATTCCGTGCAGCAAAAGAGATTTATTTCTCGGAAAAGGTTTCGAGTGGGAAGCGATACACACTCAGCGCCATCATGACTGTAAACAACCCGAACATCGCCATATCGTAAAACGCTATTCAACGCGTTCGTATAAACGTGCTCGTAATATTGAGGCAGCGTTCAAACGCTCGCCGTTGACGTCGAGCCTTGCGAATCTTATTGGCAGTACCAGCTGGCTCAATCCTTGGTCACCCGTTAACTTAGACCTTGGTGGCGACACCACAACACACGGTGTGGGTCTTTGGGAAGGTGAATACGACATCACTGAACCGCAAAGCGAGCGTGTCGCCCATAAATTTGTCGTGGGTACCACTCGCGTAGGTAAGACTCGACTCTGTGAAGTGCTGGTCACACAAGACATACACAACGACGACGTTGTGATTGTCTTTGATCCTAAGGGCGACGCTGAGCTGTTAATTCGGATGTGGGCCGAATCGGTTAAAGCGGGCCGCGAACACCAATTCTATATGTTCCACCTCGGTTACCCAGACGTGTCATGCCGCTATAACCCGGTAGGTTCATTTGGCCGTATCACAGAACCTGCTAGTCGGATAGCCAGTCAATTACCCGGTGAAGGCAACAGCGCCGCGTTCCGTGAGTTCGCATGGCGCTACGTCAATGTGATCAGCCGTGCCGGCACTGAGTTAGGAAAACGACTCTCTTACGAGTTCTACCTTAAGTTCGGGGCCGATATCGATCCGCTTTTGTATGAATACCTGCAAGCAGTTTTCAAGAAAAATGAAACCGAATTTCCGAAATGGAAAAAAGACATTGAGCGCGTCGAGGACTCCGATCGTAAGCCTGACCGCAGCATGTCAGCCCGCGATCGTAAGGCGTGGGCAGCTGTGGTCGTCTACAAAGAATACGGTCTCTACGATGAAGTCGCTCACGCGCTCATCAAAACATTTGAGTACGAAAAATCTTTCTACGACAAACTTGTGGCCTCGCTCTTTCCGCTACTGGAAAAGCTTTGCGCCGGCAAAACCGGTCAACTGCTTTCACCCGATTATCTCGATCTGGAAGACAAGCGTCCGATCATTGATTGGAAATCCATTATCCGCCAGGGCGGTATTGTTCATATAGGCCTCGATGCGCTGAGTGATGCAGAAGTCGCGAGCGCGGTAGGCAGCTCGATGTTTGCCGATCTGACCTCGACCGCCGGCTCAATCTATAAGTTTGGATCGGATCAAGGTCTCCTGAAAGTCGATGGTAAGGCGGGTAAGAAACGTAAGGTTTGCCTGCACTTGGATGAATTTAACGAATTGGTGGGTAAAGAGTTTGTGCCGATGGCTAACAAAGCCGGTGGAGCGGGCTTCCAGCTCACCGCTTATACGCAAACGATGAGCGACATTATCGTGCGCTTTGGTGATACCGCTAAAGCCGCGCAGGTGATTGGTAACTTGGGCTCAATCATTATGCTGCGCGTGAAAGAGCTCGCCACAGCCGAACTGCTGACCGAGCAATTGCCTGATGTGGATGTACATACGCTAGGTTTGCGTAGCGGCGCGACCGACAGTCCAGCCTCTGAAGAGGTGGATTTTGTTTCATCCACACAGCAGCACATTGGCACTCAGCGAGTCCCGTTGCTGCACCCTGGTGATGTGACACGCTTACCGAAAGGCCAAGCCTTTGCCCTGGTTGGCAGTCGTCTTTACAAGATTCGCCTTCCCATGCTCAATGACGAAAAGTCATTGCCGTCGGATCTCTCATTCGTCACCAATGAGATGCGCAAGCAATACGCAGCCAAAAATTCGGAAGGCTGGCATAAGATGCCGGCACGTTGGGCGGAGATGGCATGACCCGCACACAGCGTATTAACCATAAGGATACCGAACGCGAGACGATGCTGGGCTGCACCTTGTCTCAGATCGCCTCTTTGCTGTCGTGGTTCCTGTTCGCCATCTTTATTTCAATCCTCATTGAGTGGATTGGAATGCTCGCGGGTTGGTGGGATAAAACCCACGCGAGGCACATGCTCACTGAGGAAATTGGTTACCTCTCACACATCGATCAAAACCAATTACTGAGACTTCATCCGGCCCAGCTGTCCGGTCAAGCCATTACTTGGGTGAATGAAGCTTATAGCTTCATCGGTATACCGAAGGCGCTTTCGATTTTGTCGCAGTACATGGGTTGGCTGGCCATCGCCCTCAGTAGTGCGATCGACATTACCTACACATTGGTCATTCGTCTTGCCGTGGTTCTGCTCGCGCTACCGGCATTTATTCTCTGGGGTTTACTTGGGCTCGTTGACGGATTGGTTGCGCGGGATATCCGTAAAGCCTGCGGCGGTGTGGAGTCGTCATTCGTGTACCACCGTGTCAAAGGCTGGATGAAGCCGGCGATTGCTCTGAGTTCAGGGCTGTATCTAACGCTTCCATTCTCAATCAATCCGGCGCTGTTTTTTATCGTGCCTCAGCTGCTGTTTTTCACGTTCGTTTACTACACCGCGTCAACGTTTAAGAAGTTTATTTAGGGGATTGTATGCAAACCACACAAGACACCAGCTTGCCCAATATAGCGCAAGACGACGAAGCACGAGAGCCAATCTCGACGCCTCGCTCCACGATGCCTGCATGGTTCAAAGTGGGACTGATCATTTTTCTTTTGTTGGTGCTCGCGGCTTTCGTTGGTGTGGTGTACTTTTTCCCAAGTTCTGACAACAGCGACAAGGTGTCTGATGAACCTCAGCTTCCCGCTGAGCGAGTCTCACTGCCCGAGCCGCCAATCACGATTCAGCCCACTAATACCGATAACATCAATTCAGACTTAGTCTCACCGCTGCTGCGAGTGGAATCATCCGATGATCTCTACTCTGAATCGGTTGTGCTGGAAACCAATAGCACCGTCCAGCAAAAGCTGGAGGACGATATCGCGTCCGTCAAAGACTCGGTCGAGCTGATGCAAGGTGCATTGATGGAGCTTAAGACGCAACTGTCCGATATGCGTGAAGTTGACAATAACAATGCCTCTGATATTAATCATCTGCGCCGTTCATTCCTTGATTTTAAAGAGGATCACAAAGCATCGACGCCAATCAAAGATCCGGAGCTTCCTTTTTCTGTCATCGCCATTAAACAAATGGGTACGCTCGTTCAGGTATCGGTGACACGTGACGATCAGCGTCGTGACTTAGGCCTAAACGGTCGTTGGATGGACTGGAAATTAACCGGTGTTGATCTGACAGGCCGTCGTGTTCAGTTCACCCATAAAGACCAAATTACACGCCTGACGGTGTCTATATGATCACTCGTGTCGTCACCGCACTTGTGCTTTGTTGGGCCGTTGGTCTCTCTCAAGCGGCAGAGACCGAGGTCAGTAACGCTCAGCGTACCGACAGCCTCACAGGTCAAACACAGCCTTTGAAACCTTGGTTGCTTTGGGGGCTGACTGAATCCGAGTGGGCTGAGTACAAGAAAATTATGCAAGGGCCTCGCGGCACCTGGACGCCAAGTATTAGCCCGGTGTCGGTACTGGGACTCAATGCAGCCTCAGAGCTGGAGCGTACGCGGTACGCAAAGATCGCGGCGCGTCAGGACTGGCAACGACTCATGAATGAGCGAGCGTGGCACCTGGCGTACAAGTCAGCCAAAGAAGACTACTTTGGCCAACAGATCTCCATGATCGATGTTGAGTCAGCCTCCATCGAGCACATCGATTCCGAAACAAAATTAGTGATGTTCACAGACGACAGTTGCATCCAGGTTTGTCAGAAGACCTTAGAGCAAGTGATTCAAAGCAAAGCCCGCCTTGATGTCTATTTCATCGGCAAGATCGAGCGGGCCGACATTATCAAATGGGCTTCGACGCATTCTGTTCCACCGGAATTGGTGAATGATACCGGTCTCATCACCCTCAATATTGATCGCGGTCTTTTTAAGGCCATGTCCCCCAATAACGCTAATCTGCCTCAGGTTTACCTACGTGATCCCCGGATGGATGGTGAGCTTATGGAGGTCACGTTTTGAGAACCGTACTGTCATGGTTGCTGATCATCCTCAGCGTACCCGCAGTGGCTAGCTCAAAGGCTGTCCCAGATCCGTATTTGTTAGCAGCCAAACACGCCAATGTTCCAGCGGAACTCTTGTATGCCATCTGCCTCCAGGAGAGCGGTTACAGCCATTCAGGCTCCTATCATCCCTGGCCATGGACACTGAATCTCGGTGGCCGTGGTGTCTACTTCGCGGATACTCAACAGACGGCCAGCGCACTGTCTGAGTTTCTGTCCCAAGATCGTTGTGATGTAGATATCGGCCTGTGTCAGATCCACTGGTGTGCTCATTCCCATGTGATCAATGATCCATACCTCATCATTAACCCCTACGCCAATATTCAGTATGCGGCAGCTTTACTGCGTTCTGAGTTCGAGCGCTCGGGCAGCTGGACGACAGCGGCCGGTCGCTACCATTCTCCCAATAATCCTCGACTAGCAGCCTCTTATCGTAAACAGGTTCTATCTAAATGGCAGCCTCTGATCGCGGGAGGTGCCCGGTGAAATCGATCGCACTTTTCGTGGTGACTATCTACAGCGCCATTGCAGTGGCTCAAACGCCCGAGACTATTGCCGACTTTGGTGGCGAGACCTTCCTAGAGGCGCCGAACGTCTCGCTAACGCGTCCACGACCAGATGCCTATGTTCACGAGCAATTTCCCGTTCATACACCAAGTATGACACCGGGCAAGATTCGTGGCGGTGAACTATCGCTACCACACGAAACCGCCAAACTGCATCCGGCGTTTTTCGTGATGGGCTACGACAAGTATTCCGTTCACTGGGTAAACGCGAACAAACAGCAACTGCTGGAGGCCTCCGCCAAAGGCTTTGTCGTGAATGTCGAGTCAGCGGTGCAGCTGGATCAGCTGCGCGCAATCTTAAAACCTTTACCGCTAATCGCCGCACCTGGCTCCAGCTTTATGGAGCTTTGGGATGTCACGCACTATCCGTTTTTCGTCAATCAGGGAGTTATCACTCAATGAAGTATTTGGTCATAACGCTGCTTCTCATAGCATCGGCATCCGCTACGGCTGGCGCTGATCATGTGACGGATCAAGAGCGTTTAGCGTTGGAAAAAGTGTTGGTGTATTTGAAGGACGCACAGGGTCTGGTTTCAAAAGCTAACTCAGTCAGTGCGATCGATACTCGATTTCCGTTGAATTACCACGCGCTGAATACTGACATTAGTGAGATCCGCGACGCATTAGAGCGCCACTTACAAGCACCATCGAGATCGCCTCGAAAAGTCAAAAACTTACAGAGCGAGTATTTGCCCCGCGAGTCTACCTCTGGTGAAGCGGATCAAGAAAAAATCATCGGTGTGTTCGTTGAGTAGTCGCCATGCTGGATAGATTTCAGACCATATCAGGCTTAGAGCCCGTCTATTTCTACATGACCTTTGCCGTCATCTTTGGGGGGTTGCTCGCGCTTTTAATCTGGATGGCCTTGGTGGCGGGCTGGCAACGTCGTCAAAAAGGCGAGATGGAAGAAGGCGATGTGCTGAACCTACTCATTCGATTGTTTGTATTGTTTTCCTTTTTTATCTGGCTAATAACGCCACGTATTACTTGAGGGTATAACCATGTTTCCAACTAATTTTTCAATATCAAAGGTTCAGTCAATCCTGATCTTCGGTTGCCTGCTAATTGTCACTGCATTGCTGTGGCCCTCAATCGCTTCAGCACAACCTGAATTACCAGGTCTCGAAATGGACGGGGTCGATACCGACGGCGGCAACCCCCTTGACATACTTCTGAGTATATTCAAATACGTTGCGGCCTTCATTCTTTGGCTTGCCATCGCCTATTTGGGTGTCAAGGTGTTGCTTGAAGCCTTGAAAGACATTCGAGACGCCAAAGACGGCGACACTAAATGGATCTCGGCGGGTAAGTCTATTGCCGGGGGTGTGATGTTCTTTCTGGTCGCGCTATCGATTGCGATCTGGATAAGCAGTCAGTTTTTTAGTTAAGGGGCGATCGTGGAGCACTCAGAGTTTCAATTAGCCGATGACCTCACAAACGAACCAGTGGTGTTCATGGGCTGCACCGGTAGCGAGATTTCCGTAGTCGCTATGGTGTGTGCCGTGGTTTCACTGCTCACAGCATTGATCGCTTTTATCGTGCTTTTCAGTGTGTCATCGAGCTTAGCCATTCTAGCGGCGGCAGTGATCGTCATGGGCGGCACCATTGCACTATCTGTCTATGCGCTTCGCAAGTTAATGACCAACAAAGAAGAGCGCGGTGACAACTACTACAAAGAGGTCCTGCAGTTGATGCTCAGCGAATGTGGTGTGGGCCACCGAATTTTTAATCAAACCCTCAGCTTTCAAAGAGGACGCAGTTTATGAGCCGTATCCGAAATGCATTGACGGCGCGAGAGCGATTGAACTGGTACTTGGCCATCGGCCTTGTATTTCTCGGTTTGCTGCTCGTGCATGCGCATTACCGTCTGGCGAACGTACAGCAGGATTTCCGTATGCACGTACCACCGGATTTAACACAAGGCGCGGTGCTTCGGCCCAATATGCCCGAGCAAGCCAATGTGTACATGTACACACTTTATATCTGGAAACAGATTAATGAATGGCTTGAGAGCGGTCTTGCTGACTACGACAGCAATGTGGATGAGATGAAGTGCTACCTGTCTCCGGACATGTACAAGTGGCTGAAAGACGATGTGAAAAAGCGCCGCACTAACGGTGAGCTGTCACGCACCCGGAGCGTTTCACCGGCGACCTTCTACACCAAAGAGCACGTTAAATCTCTGGGCAACGGCACCTGGTATGTGTGGCTGGACCTGTCACTGGTGGAGCGTGTTGTGGGCGAGGAAGTCAAAAACGTGGTCATGCGTTATCCACTTTATGCCTACCGCGACTCGCGCACTTGTAATGAGTTTGGCGTGTCGGTGGGCGGATTCTTTAACGATCCGGCGCGTATCGGCGTGGGAGGTGAACTGTGATTCGTTCATTGTTGGTTCTCTGTCTCCTGTGTCTATCGACATTCGTGTTGGCCGATACACGATTAGTTTACTCGGGGCATCCGGTCACCATCACGCTACCGGTCGGTAAAGAGGTTCGCGTTGTTTTTCCTGAGCCCGTGAGTATCGATATTCCCTCGGCGCTTTTAGAGAATTTAGAAGCGACTCAAGCGAATCCATCGGTGGCTTACTTTAAGGCGCTGGAGTCAACGTCACCTGGTCGATTGATTGTTCAGAGCGAGGATCAAGAGCGCGTCTACCTGATCGACATGGAAGCCTCTGAAGGGGCGACGCCAGCTGATTACTTGATAGAAAATCCGTCGCTGGTCGAAAAAACCAGCAAGCGGGACCAGGTCACATCGGAGCTCAACAATCCGTATCAGGTTGAGTTGACACGCTTTGCCGCGCAAACGCTCTACGGGCCAGCGCGTATTGCCCCGCACAACAACGCCATCAAGCAAGTGCCCATGCCTGCCGTCGAGGTGACCGATCTGATTCGCAGTCGTGAGGGTGAAACCTTTCACTATCGGCCTGTGGCCGCTTGGCGCGGCTGGGGTCACTACGTTACGGCGGTAGAGGTAATCAATCGATCATCTCTGAAAGTTTCGCTGGATCCGCGCTTGGTTCGAGGCGATTTTGATTCTATTGCTTTTCAGCATACGTGGTTGGGGCCTGTTGGTGCGCTTGAAGATCGCACTACCGTGTATTTGATCAGCGATAACCCACTGCCACAGGCCGTTGGAGGTTTGCACTATGGCCAATAAAGCCCAACCCAACCGCATGCCTTGGATGATCGCGGCCGTGTTGGTGGTTGTCGTCATTGTGGTCGCTATAAACAGCCAGACCAGTAACCCGACTGTGCCGGGCGGCTCAAGGGCGCCCGATGCGCCGGCGACACCGACTGTTACGGACTCGGCTTCAGGCGATACGACTGAGGAGACCTTGCGGACGGTTCAGGCGCAGTACGGTGACCTACGACGCGAGCTCAAGCAACGCGACGATCAGATTTCCAATTTGAAAAAAAGCGTGACGGATCTAGCCGCTGATAAAACCGTTGACGTCGATTCCGCGCTTACTGTGCAACTCTCTAAGCTGGAAGAAAAAGTTAATAGCCTGAAAGTCGGCAACTTCTCCATGAATGATCAGGGGAATGTACTGAAAGATTTTGGTTTCAACAATGGCGGTAAAGCGACCGGCACGGACGACACGATTGATTACAAGATCGATGGCGAGTCGTTTTCCTATGGACGTCAATCACCATCGTTTGAACAAACCTCCGCTGTTGAGGGACGGCCTTCATATCGCCGCTTAAAGCCGCTGAGTACTGGTGCTTCTGTATCTCAACCCGGTCAATTACTCACGGCCGCAGACAGCAATAGCTCATTGCCTGATTTTAATAACCCACTGGACTCGGGCGCACCGGTGTACACGATACCGGCTCGATCAACACTCTTTGATGCGACATCGATGACGGCACTGATCGGCCGCGTCCCTATTGGTGGTCAGGTGCAAGACCCGTTTCCGGTCAAGTTGATCGTGGGTTCCGACAATATGGCGGCCAACGGCCATCGTATTCCTGGTCTCGATGGTGTGATCTTTGACGGTATTGCCCGAGGCGACTGGTCATTGTCGTGTGTCTCGGTTGAGCTGACCGGTGCAACTTATGTCTTTGACGACGGCACCATCAATCACATGCCGCCCGACAAGGTAACCAGCGCTGACTCACTCGGTGCCAGCTTTGGTGAAGGACAGAAGAGCAAAAACATTGGTTACATTTCTGATCGCCAAGGTGTTCCTTGCATCGCTGGAAAGCGCATTACCGATGCCTACAAACAGGCTTCGCTTATGACGATCTTGGGCGCCGCCCAAGGCTATTCGAAGTATCGCGCCGACTCGTTGCGCACCACCGGTGTAGACGGCGGCACGGTTATTTCCAGTGTTACCGGTGATCGTGGTGAATACGGCGAATGGGGTCTCGCGGCTTCTGGTCTCGACAAAACCATCGACATATTCGAAGAGCGGTTTCAAGACACATTCGATGCAATCTATGTAGCACCAGGGCAAGAGGTGGCGATTCACGTGGCTCGCGATCTTCAAATCAATCACAACAAAAACGCTCGGAGGGTGAGCTATGAATCCTTGGATTCTCCGAACAGCTTTAATTAGTGGGTTAATGACCGTGCTATCGGCGTGCTCCACCATACCAGAGCCTGAAGACGACGGGCTTGATATGCGTGAGGTCTACGATCAAAAAGTCGGTGGTGGCGCTATTCAGGGTACCGCTCAAGTGGCCGGTGGCCGAGCGTTGGTAGAGCCAGACCCGGACTACAGCGCGTACACACGCCACGTGCAAAACGAAACCGATAACCTGTTTCCAGCACTGCCGAATCCAACGCTTTATCTCTATGTACGTCCTCGCACTGTGGGCACCGATGGATTGCCTGTGCCTGGCTATACCGTGCCGTTCAAGTTGTGGTCGCGTGATATCTATGGCATGCCCGGAGAGGCGCCCACGGCCAATCACCGCCTCGATGGAGGTGTCCAATGAGTGCCGGCGCGTTCGATATTCTTAAGCAACTCTTTGTCGACGGTTCGCCTTTCGGTAAGAAAACCGCGACCGATGCTGACCTTGAAGGCGGCTACCGCGACAAAGCCAGCATCAGCGATCTACTGCCGTGGTTGGGCATTGTCGGTGATGACAACGCGGTATTGCTGGAAGACGGTTACAGCGTTGCCGGGGTTGTTGAGATCAAGCCAATCAGCACCGAAGCTCGCTCGATGGACTACATGATCTCGCAGCGCGATGCGATTCAGCGGGTTCTGACTCAGAGCTTTCCCGGTACCGATCGCAGCCCTTGGATCTGTCAGGTGTTTGCGTTCCCTGATAAGGCCGAGTTCAAACACTTGCCGGACCGGGTGCGCGACTATGCGCACAGCCGCCAAGCTAAACAAGTCGGTGATGTGCATCCCTACACCGATTGGTTTGTTGATAATGTCTTTCGCCCGCACGTCGAGGACATGAGAGCCCCTGAGGGCTTGTACATCGACTCCTCCAGCGGTAACGAGCTGCCCTGGGGCGGCAACTATCGCCGGGTGTATATGGTGGTCTACCGACGTTTGAGCCGGGGTATCAAGTTGCGCCGCAACATGAACCCGGTGCAAGAGCTGGAAAACACGCTCAAAAAACTGTCGATGAACCTGCAAGTGGCCGGTATCAAATCAAATCGCCTTAACGGTGAGTCTATTCGCAACTGGCTGTTTCGCTGGTTTCGGCCGGCGCCCGCGCAGACTGATGGAGACACCGAGGCTCTACTCGAATCTAACCAATATGTATCGTCCGAAGATGTCGGCAAAGATGAGCTGGCAACGACGTTTGATTATTCACTGGCTGATGACGTGGTCTCGCCCGAGGCTCGGTCAGACAAGAGGACCGGTAACTGGTACTTCGACGGACTGCCGCACACAGTGCTGCAGGTAGAACGTCTGTCACACCGTCCTGAAATTGGGGTGTTGAGCGCAGAGCGCCAAGTCAATGACCACACCATCTGTGTGCTGGACCAGCTTCCCAGTTCCGCCATCCTGAGCATCACGTTTGTGATGCCTACGCGCAGCGCGATCAAGAAGCACCTCGATGTCATGGAAAAACGCTCGAAGGCTCAGACTGAGGAGGCCGCCGCTGCGAGGCGTGCTATTCAGCACGGCCGGGAGCAGATGCAGACAGGCAACACCATTCTGCCGGTGTCGATCGCTATTGCGTTGCGAGCTGACGATGATATTGAGCTGGAACATCAAATGGATGAAGTCACCAGCTGGCTAGGGAACAACAGCATGGAGCTGATCGCCGGTGATGACGATGTGTACCGGCTGGATTCGTACCTTCGGTTCATCCCCATGGGCTATGACCATCGTTTGGATCACATCAAGCGTCGCAACCGGTTTATGTACGCTCAGCATCTGGCCAACATACTGCCTTTCTACGGTCGCGAGACCGGTACTGGGCATCCTGGCTTGTTGTTTTCCAATCGTGGTGGTGAGCCTTTCATGGTGGATCCGTTAAACCTCGAAGATCGAGCCCGTAACGCTCACTTGTTTCTCTACGGTCCCACCGGTGCGGGCAAGTCGGCCACGCTCGTCTATTTGCAAATGCTCATCATGGCCGTATATCGCCCACGGTTCGTCGTCATGGAAGCGGGTAACAGCTTTGGTCTCTTGGCTGAACTGTTTAAGCAACAAGGTCTTAGCACCGTCGATATTACCTTGTCGCCTGGCATGGCGCCTTCGCTCGCACCTTTCCAATCCGCGCTAGAGCTGGTGGACAGCAATGGCAATATCATTAAAGCGGAAGACATTACGGCGATCGAGCTTGAGGAGACTGCTGACGCCGATGTCGACGCTGAAGAAGAGCCTGAAAAGATTGAGCGCGACCTGCTGGGTGAGTTGCTGATTATTGCTCAAATCATGGTGACGGGTTGCATCGAATCGGAAGAGAAACGATTTACAAGGCAGGACGGTGCACTCCTCAAAGAAGCCATTCTGACCTCCGCCGTCGAGTGTCGGAAATCCGGCCGTGAATACTTGCTGACCGAAGATGTTATCCGAGCGCTAGATGCGACCAAAGAGCATCGTCACGAAAAACGCGGCCGCATCGAGGAGATGGTTGACTCAATGAGGCTCTTTACGGATGGCTTCGCCGGTGAGCTGTTTAATCGCAAAGGTGATGAGCTTCCGGATGCTGATTACATTCGCATTGATCTAGGTATTCTCGCTAGCGGCAACGACACGAAAGATAAGTTGTCGGTGGCCTACATCTCCATCATGAACCAAATCATTGCCAGGGCGAAGAGGACCAAGGATGACGGTCGCGACACTATTGCTCTGACCGATGAAGCGCACGTTATCACGACTGAACGCCTGCTGGCGAAATACCTGGTTACCCTGGCAAAGCTATTGGGCCGGCGCGCCGGCGTTTGGCTTTGGATGGCCACGCAGAACATGGAGGATTTTCCCGATGAAGCGGAAAAGATCTTATCCATGTTCGAGTGGTGGTTGGTGTTGTTCGTCAACTCAAAGGAGCTTAAAGAAATCGAGAAATTTAAAACGTTTACGGACGATGAGCGCGGTATGTTGCTCAACACCAAAAAGGTCCAGAAGAAATACACCGAAGGCGTTGTGCTCGGTGACACGATGAAAGGGTTATTCCGCAACGTGCCACCGGCGCCGTGCTTGTTGCTGGCTGGTACCGAGAAAGAGGAAAAGCGCGAACGCCGCTTGGTGATGGATGAGTGTGGTTGCACCGAAGTAGAAGCGGCATTCAAGCTGGCTGACAAGCTTCGCGAAGCACGCCGGCAGTCCGTACTAGAACATCGATAAACAACGATTTGATTGGGGCAGATCAATGACTATTACAGTGGCATATAAAGAAACCGAAACCGGCATGCGTCCATGCCATCCGAGCAACATCCAACGTGGCGATATCTACTACCTCGTTGTGGATGGCGTAAAAGGTCCGCTGCTGAAAGCGACTGCAAGCGCACAGACGACCCCTGGAACCTATCGGGAAAAGTGGGAAATACCTAGTGTAGAAGCGGTGTAATAAAGGAGTGATCGCTGTGGGGAAAATGATTGGATGCGAATTTATCGCGTGGTTACAAGAGTCGATCAATAGCGGGGTTATTGTGATTGGAGGCGATGAAAGTCCTGTGCATTTGATATATGGCGGGCTATTTCTAGCAACGCCTACCACCTTCAAGATGTTTTGCGATGAACATTGGTTCCGCGCTCAACATGCGTTTTTATCACTACAGCTGCATGAACGATGCCCTGTTGATCAAGGTAATTTTCACGGTCGACACATTAAGGGTCGATCTAACGGACTTCTCTCGGTGAACTCTCACAAGGTTGGCATCATTATCCCATTTCATAATATAGAGCGGCTACTGCCGCGATTTTCAACCCATCTGTTTGATCAGGAGGCCCTGCAATGGGGATAAAAAATATCACAGGGGCATTGCTTATCGTGCTTAGCCTGGTCTCGATCGTTAGTCAGGCTCAAGAGTCGGTTCAGGTAGAAGTCTTTTATCGTAGCACTATGCATAGTGCTCCTAATAGCCGGTTACCTGGTGCGCAGATCACGCTTTGGAATCTGGATGAACCCAAGTTAGTTAAGCGCCACAAACCGAACATTACCGGCACTGAAAAGGATGTCCGGGCACAGGTAAGCAACTGGCTTTCCAGCGATCAAGGAAAAGCCCACATGGCGGCCGCCCGCGACTCCTACCGAGGTTTTGGCCAAGCCATGCAGTATCGCATCAAGAAGGTGCCTGCGATCGTTCTGGAAGGCCGGCAAGTCGTTTATGGCACCACCAATGTTCGTAAGGCTTTGATGATCTATCGAGGTAACCATGACTGAACTCCTTTTAGAAGAGGCTTATACCGAAGGTTACCTCGCCTATCAAGGCCAGCTGCCAGAGCACGCCAACCCCTACGTTAATGGGACTATGGATCACGAGCTTTGGTCAGATGGCTACGACGACGCTCAAGAGGACGAAAAGTATGTCTAGCGGGCCATTGTATGACAACGCCATCGAGCGTTTTGACTTTGACCGATGGGAGACTGTCAGCGCGGCTGAACTCAAGCCCGGTGATTGGATATTTGTGAACAATGCCACTCATCTGCTTCGTGATTTCCCCACCGTTAAGGATGGAAAAATCGTTTTAAAGGCTGTTCCTGTTAGTGAGGACCAAAGGCCTATCAGGCTAATGGTTGGTGAATATGCGAGTGATTTGAACCATGTCGCAATGGCAATGGATTACACCAATTCAGCCCTTAATGAGTTCGGTGACGGCACGGCCATGATAATGGACGTTGAGGCGGGGCCAGCGGCGGTGTTCTCCCCGAGGTTGGAAGTCTCTGAACTTGAAGCTTTCTGCAAGAAAAACATCTCTCGGTATGAAGCGCATTTCAATGCCAATGAGCACGCACTCGATCAGGGCGAGATCATTGGTATGGAGCCATTCTGGAGAAACGTCAGTGATTCGTAAGCTGTTTCTGATGGCGCTAGTGGTGCTCGCCATTGGCAATACTCGCGCCGACACAATCGATACGGAGATGCTTCTGCAGGCGTCCGTCGATTGCGTTGATTGCGTCGACTGGAAGCCCGTGGGTATTTGTATCTGGATGACCTGTACACCGTGGGGCTGCGACTTTGATTACTCCATCCGCTTTAAGAATTTCGTACCGGATTTTGTGGTGACAAGTTACAGCAACGCGAAAACACCATTTTCGGAGATGCAGAGTCTGGTCGATAGCTCCGAGTATTTTGGCTTCGCTGCGGGCTTTGCCACAACGCCAGGCAAACACGTGGATCACTTAAGGTTTAAAAAAGCAGAGGTTTGGGGGAATCCGGGCGTTGCAATTTATGAAGAGCTGCATGACTCATCCGATGAAATGATCTGTAAATCAGGCGTCACTCCCTACAAACCCTACTATCTGTGGGCGGCTGATTATATTGGTTGGCATATGAACATACCCGATATGTTCGACCCCAAAAGTTATGCCAGCTCAAATGTCATTGGCGGTAACAACGTTCGCTTTGGCAATCTCTATCCACGTTGTGGCTGGTCGATTAATCCCGAGGATCCGAAAGCGGCGGCGTTATCGGCGCAGCGTGCCGGATTCATTGTGACTGATCCTGATAACTCTGCGCGTGTTCGCATTGAGCCCGAGGACGACTGCGGTGATAAATGCTGGGCACCAGAGGCGATCGTCGAGAATGATATGTCCACGCACAAGTGGCAAATGTTGGTACCCAAGTACCAGACCAAGGGTGAAATCTTCGGTACCAAATCAGGATGGTCAAATTTTAAATACGACACCGACGAGCAATACGCTTGGTTGCTCTGGCGTCCGTACTCGTGTTGTTCGCGCCAAGGCGCGGTTTTGATCTTTAGCATTGATCTAACCGAGGACGAAGCCAACAGCTATAGCGATGAAGATTTCAATGATTTCATGGACACCGACGGCGCCGACTTTGGCGATGCTGGCGGGAGCTCAATATGAAGTCCATCTAGGAGCGCATCATGCGTACGACAAAGAAACGAGCCTCTGCCACCGTACTGGCAGCATTTTTTATCGGGGCGCCGGTTATGGCCGCTGACATCGATTTTGCGAATGTCGATATACGGCCTGTCGACAATTCGGCACTGTACTACAACATCGGCGGTGGCGAGCCATACCTGTTTGCCTACGATCAACGCTATCACTTGAATCTTGGCGTTGGCTTTCGCTGGAGCTCAGGAAATGTCTGCTCGGGCTTTGATCCTGAGGCCTCGATTAAGAACACCTTGAGAGACTCAGAGCGGAGTCTTTATGGGTACGTCGATGATGTAATCGCGAGTATTCCAACACTGGTCGCGAGCTGGGGGATCTCAAAGCTGCAGGAAGCAAATCCGGGCATTTACGATCTGATCACCAAAGGCCTAGTAGACGCAAAAGAAGAATACAACTTAAGCGTTAAATCGTGCGAGGCCATGACGAATGATGTTGCCAACGGAGAGAACCCGGTGGACGGTTGGGTGTCGATCGGCACTCGCGATAGTTGGAACAATCAGTCATCCGAACCAGATGCTGGGCAAGCCGAGGAGACTGTGGAGCGCACGGCCGGCAATGAAGGCATACAGGGTCCTGGTGGTGTCGATCTCGGGGGCCGTTACCAAGAGCCCATTCGTACCGTAGGTGACGTGGTTGGCGCCGGCTACGATCACCTTAACCCGGCCTCCACGGAGCGCCGAATAGAAACTTTATGGTCGCACCGTGACGATGCCGTTGACTGGGTAACCAGTGTAGTCGGCGAGAAAGAGGTGAAAGTCTGCAAAAGCTGTTCGCCCAAACTTAAAACTAAAATTGGCCAAGGCCTTCGCACAAAAATTAAAGAAGAGCGCGAAGATATTGCCCCAGAGCTGGGTACGCTAGTTGGGATGTGGAGCCAGCCCACCAAGGATGAGCTCGATGAGATCAGTGCACCTGGCATGGGCATTATGGTCACTGAGGATCTGATTCGAGCATTACGTGAAGAGACCAGTACGGCTGAGCGTTCCATCTTAGGAGCTCGCTTGGCCACTGAACTTGCACTCGCCCGGACGGTTGAAAAAGCACTCGTGGCCATGGATCTGATCAAAGCCGGCCGGCAAGAGCCAAATGTCGCGGCCAACGCCGAATACCAAAAAGAAGCGGACAAGGTACTGGCCCGTCTGCAGTCCGAAATTGACGGCATTCTGTATGAGCAGAACGTCAAGCAACAGGTGTTTGCCAAGACCGCTCAGGTGCTCATGGAGCGTCGCTCAGCGCGTATGAGTTCGGACGACGCCGGCGCGGCGATTGGCCGCTCAGCGTCACCTGATATCCAGCCATTCAGCGGCGGGGTGAGAAACTAATGACTACATCTGCCTCCCGCTGGAAAAAACGCCTGATGTTCATATTGGCCACGCTGGCCATCGTGATCGTATTAACGTTACTCGGCTTTTGGATGATTCAATCGCCAGAGCGCGCGCAATCGCTGAGTACTTTTGCAGAAGCCTCATTTTGGTGGTTTACAGCATCAAGATGGATCGTTTACGTTGCCCTTATTGCAGGATGGCCACGTTTCGTTGATTGGTTTGTTAAGACCTTTATCGACGCTGACAGTCGGCTCCAGGTGGCCGATTACGCCATGCTCTGGCGGTGGCCACTGTTGAGGGTGCTGGTCGTTTACGAGGTGCTGTTTCCGTTCAATTTGATTGGCTACTTAGGGAACTGGCTATGATCGTCAATGACGCTTTTGAGCTCTATACCACCGTGATGGGCTGGCATATCAATAATGGCTTGTTCCAGCTCATGATGGGTACCGGCATCATTCTCATACCGTTCGCCTTCATTATTGGTGGCAACATCATTGAAGCACGGAACAATCGCGACAAAGACGATATCGGCGTGTCGTTTTTTAATAAGACCGAAATGCAGCTGTATGTGGCGTTCTTCGTGCTGCTGCTGTGCGTTAACCCGATGGTCAATCTGTCCGTCAGTAATGTAAAAGCCATGGACAGCACCTGCGCTCCAGGTGACGGAGGCTCCACGCCCGAGGTCGAAGAGAACGCGTATCGCAACACGGGCACCACGTATGATCAAGTGCAGGAACTGGATCTCGGCGCCGATACTATTAAAATTCCGGTGATCTGGTATGTCTGGGATTATGTGGCGTCCTCGCTATCGTTAAGCGCCAAGGCCGCGCTACCGTGTCAAACCGACATCCGAAGAATCTCCACGATTGTTTCTACAACGAAAATCGAAGACATGAACCTCGCCGATGAGTTTGGTATGTTCATGCGCGATTGCTGGCGCCCGAGCCTTAACCGTTACCTTCACGATAAGCCGCCAGCGTATACGATGGGCAGCGCTCCTGCGGACGATATCGAGTGGGCTGGCAGCGAAGTTTTTCTTAATGGCCGACAATATTACCGCCACTTTCGAGCCGAGGAAGGCTTAACAAGTTTGCCTTATGACGCATTGAGAGATGAGGCGAAAGCCACTAATGCTACGTTAGCCGATGGTAAGGGCTATCCGTTCTGCGATGAATGGTGGATGGTCCCTGGCGATGGTTTGCGCGATCGCTTAATCGACCACTTCAAAATCGACCATACTGACCTTGCCTCCTTCTGGCCTGAATACGTCCAGGCACAGATCGATAACGGTGTGACGCCACGACCAACCTACGACGACATGCTGCTCAAAACCATATTAATGACAGATATTGACACAAGAAAGATGGTGATGGGCAACAACTACCCTCGATCCACCTGGACAGATCGAGCAAGTGATGGTTCGGCCATGGCAAGCCGAGGGGTCGCCGTTATCACTGATATTATGTCAATAGGAGATCGCAGCAAAGCGCTGGTGACACAAACGGCCGCGCCGATGCTGCGAGCTATTTTGCTGATGGTAATCACGTTCTTGATACCCATTATGTTGATTGCCAGCGGTTACAGCTTAGGTGCTGTCGTTACCATAATGCTTGTCAAATTTTCCATCTACTTCTGGATATTTCTATTCGCCGTTGCGGCTTGGCTAGACAATTACTTATTGGCCGCTTGGAGTGGTGTTACCGACGGGGATCTAAGTGGTTGGATTATTTTTAATTCGAATTACTCACAAGGCGAAAATATGGACATTGCCGTGTCAGCTCTGAACTTTATTACTCGCTGGATGCATATATTGCTGCCGATTCTATTTACTTCATTGCTGACAACAGTGGGCATCAACGCGGGAGGGCTTAGTAATGATGCCTTATCCGGCCCCGGTCTAAGAGAAGCGGGAGAAGCTGGAAAGTCTGCACCTCGCGATGCAGGTAAATTCGGTGGGAAATAAGGTGGCGAACATAAGCGGGGGGCTTACTAATCCCCCCTGTAGCGTCGCCCCCAGTTAAATTCGGTTGAACGCATTGGGTCATGGCCAGCTAAATCTGGTTCAGGTTCACTCTGGGTTGAACTACCAGAAAAGCGGCGGAGGAGTTCAACGGCCAAAAGGAGCAAGACACAAAAAGTGCGCAGAACAAACCACAACGCCTTACCCGTCCAGCGGGCGGCGGTCGCGGCTTTCCGTGTGAAATCTCGATCTGTGGCAGTGTCTGTGGCTTGCATGGGTATATCCTCCTGATTGCCTTAACAGTGTAGCGGGTGGTTAATCCGTGTTCAACCACGGCTGTTGCAGTTTCAGTATTTTGGGCGTTTTTTAAAGGTTGTAGAGCAATGTGGCAGAGGAAATCAATGAGTTACGTTTTTCTAGCTCCATGGGTTAAATACCTTCAGCCCATCAATTTTGAAATCTGCGACATTGCGCGTGATGACGGTCATGCCGTGAACCATGGCAGTAGCCGCTATCAGCGAATCTCGATATGGCCTTGGGTCCGGCACATGCATTTGAGCGCACTCAAGCGCCACCCGGGCGTCCACGGGCACAATACGTCCTGCAAAAGCCGGCATAACATGGTTGTCCAGCCAGTTGCGCAGCAGTTGTCCTTGGGAGTAATCCCGTCTTTCCACCAAGCAAATGCCGGTCTCAAGCTCCTGGAGCGTAATGGCGGACATGAACAAATTACGCGTCTCTTGAGACTCCGCCCACTGGGCAACTCTAGAATCCGCTTTGCCCGATCGTACTTTTCGAAGCTCAGATATCACATTGGTATCCAGGAGCAGCATCAGAACATGTCCGCCGCTCTGGCGGCTTCAGTGGACTTATCGATAGGTAGCTCGATGTCCTCGACGCCAGGCATAGCCAACAAATCAGCAATCTTTGGCTGCCCTGTGAGCCGATTGTACTCATCAATGCTCATTAGTACATGGGATGGCTTGCCTCGATCGGTAATGAATACCGGCGCTTCTAAGGCTTTCTTCTTTGCCTCGCTGGCGTGCTGGTTGAATTGTCTACTCGATAACATGGTGGTGTTCATCTCATACCTCATAACACAAACATTAAGCAGTTGTAGGCATGTTACTACATTCTGAATGCAAGAGGAAATACCCTATGAATCTCGTCATCGTCGAATCACCTGGTAAAGTCAAAAAGATCAGTCAGATCCTTGGTTCAGGCTGGGAGGTCCAGGCCAGTGTTGGCCACGTCCGGGATCTACCTGAGAAGGAAATGGGTGTTGAAGCCCCGGAATACCGACCTAACTACGTGCCCACGACCAGGGGTAAGGATGTACTGGCCAAGCTCAGAAAAGCGGTTCAGCGGGCTGACGCAGTCTATCTAGCGACGGATATGGACCGTGAAGGTGAAGCCATTGCGTGGCATCTGCAACAGGCTCTCAAGCTCAAGGCCCCCAAACGCATTGTCTTCTCAGAGATTACGGCCAAAGCCATCAAGGCCTCGATCAGTAAGCCTGGCAAAATCAATTATCGGCGTGTCGCCGCCCAGGAAGGCCGTCGAGTACTCGATCGATTGGTTGGCTACCGGGTATCGCCTAAGCTCGGGGATGTCACCAAGCAACGAGGCCTCTCCGCCGGCAGAGTTCAGTCACCGGCCGTGCGCATCGTCGTCGATCGCGAACGGATCATTGAAGCCTTTGTGACCACAGACCACTACGGTGCTCGATGGCAGCTCGGTGGCTGGTTCGCCGATTGGGATGTGAAACCCTTCTTGAAGGAAGGACAGGAGTATTTGCTCGACCGCTCATTGACCGAATGGGTGGCTAATGTCACTGAGGCCTCTGTCATCGCCTGTGACGAGACTCAGCAGTCCAAGGCACCACCAGCACCATTTATCACCTCTACCCTGCAGCAAGCGGCTTCCAGTCGCCTCAAGATGAAACCTAAGGCCACCATGGCCGCCGCTCAAAAACTCTACGAGCAGGGGCACATCACTTACATGCGAACTGATTTCCCGAATTTGTCTGAAGACGCCTTTCGACAGATTCAGGAGTACGGCCGCGCCAATGGTTTACCTGTTGTTGATCGCCAACGTACCTGGAAGGCCAAAGGCGATGCTCAAGAAGCGCACGAAGCAATACGGCCGACCCACATTGATCTCCTCGATGCCGGCGAAACCTCGGACCAACAGCGACTCTACAAATTGATATGGCAACGCACCCTAGCCTCTCAGCTGCAAGCCGCAAAATACGCTGTGCGCACTGTCCGGCTTCGCGCCGGGGAGCCGCCGCAGGGCAAATCCGTCGAGTGCGTGGCCAAGGGCCGGACCGAGCTCTCACCAGGCTGGAAGACTGTCTATGCCGACGATACGCCGGCGTCGAAGCAGGGTTCGGAAGAGACTTCAAATCCGGTACCCCAGCTGCAAGAGGGTCAGCTGGTCAAAATCATCGAGGGCAAGGTTCTGGATAAGCGTACTAAACCGCCATCTCGCTTCACTGAGGCTCAGCTGATTAAAGAGCTGGAGAAGCAAGGCATTGGTAGGCCATCAACCTACGCATCCATTATGGAAAACATCATGTCGCGAGGTTATGTCTCCTACGATTCTGCTGGCAAGTACCTAGTACCGACCGATACCGGATACCTAGTTGTCGACTGTCTGGTAGGCAGCCGCTTCAGCTTTATCGAGCTGGACTTTACCAAGTCCATCGAGGCCCAGCTGGACGAAATCGCCGAGGGCCGCGCCGGCTACAAGGGAGTCATCGCTACACTGGATGATCGACTGACTGCGGAGCTCACGAACATGGACACGCTGAAAATCGATGTGCCTGCCGCACTCATTCACCCGTGCCCGGAGTGCGGCGAGTCGCTGATCCGCCGCCCAGGTAAAGGCGGCAAAAAAGCCTGGTGGGGTTGCTCTGGCTATCCAGAGTGTAAGGTCACCGTGCCAGATAAAAACGGCAAGCCTGGCAAACCCAAGGCTCGTGAAGTATCTGACACGCCCTGCCCTAAGTGTGGGAAAGAGATGATTCGCCGAGAAAAAGGTGGTAAAGCTGGTTATGATTTTTGGGGTTGTAGTGGGTTTCCGGGGTGTGATGGGAGGGTACATCTGCCGTAGAATCCACACTCGGGGGCTTAAATGGGCACAAATGGCATTTATTAATATCAGCTGTTAAAATCGCTTGCCTTACAGGTAATAGCATATCTAAGAAAAAGAACAGACATATATTTACGGCTGGGATCTCGATCTACGGAAATACCTCCCCCTCGAATCTCCGAGAACCTTATTCCGCTAAGCTGGGATCTTAGTTTGATCGCCATTAATCCACCAAGATCCCTTAAAGTCCATACATGGAGCGTTGTATGACAGAAATCATAACTATTAATGTCTTGGATATCTATTTG
Organism: uncultured Gilvimarinus sp.; assembly: GCF_963972205.1. NCBI lineage: Bacteria > Pseudomonadati > Pseudomonadota > Gammaproteobacteria > Cellvibrionales > Cellvibrionaceae > Gilvimarinus > uncultured Gilvimarinus sp. The sequence continues at coordinate 285,496 of NZ_CAXAUC010000003.1, forward strand.
GACCCGGAAAATCCGCGTCACGACCCTATTCTAGATCAAGACAAAATTATTGAGCAGTTACTTAAAACTGACAAAGTTAGGGAGTTGGCTCGAGATATTGCTACTAACGGCCTAAACCCTCTCGAATTATTAGGTGTTATTAAAGACAAGGATAATAATTTTATAGCAGTGGAAGGGAATAGGCGTCTATGTTCGCTAAAGTTGCTAAATGATCCAGAGTCGGCCCCAGCTGGAACATCAAAATACTTTAAACAGCTTTCTGAAGCAAGCACTTCAGTGCCTACAGACATAACCTGCATACAGCTGAAAAATCGGGATGCTGCAGATGTCTGGATCGAGCGCAGACACGAAGGCGAACAAGGAGGAGTCGGAATTCGGCAATGGAACCCGACGCAGAAAACTAGACACAATACGCGTCGCATGAAAAAAGATTCCAATGCGTTGGCGTTGTCGATTATTGAGTATGCATCCAAGCTTGGCTTGATTACACGCTCAGAAGGTGAGAAAAAAATTCTTACAACGGCGTCCAGGTATCTTGGGAACCCATATTTTAGAAAAACGATAGGTGTTGTTTCAGGACGATCAGATCCCAGCGTAATTATTAATGTAACCTACGATGACTTTGATAGGGTTATCGAACGCTTTTTGAAAGACATTCTTGATGACGCTACAGATGTCAACTCAAGGACTAACAAGGCATCATGGGAAGGTTACGCTCGCAAGCTAATTAACGATGGTGATGCACCAGTAAGTCGAGCAGAGAAAATAAAATTATCGGATAGAAAGTACTTTGATAAGCCGTCCACCCCGATAATTCCAAATGACTTGTTGTCCAATAGTGATGGAGAAAGTTCCAGCACCAACGGAGGGGGCGATAGAGAAACAAACTTACCTGGAAACGGTGAGAATCAAAACAATGCGAATAACGAAAAGCCTAGGCAGCGGGGTTTGCAAACCAATGACCCAGACAAAAGGAAGTACATTCTACCTTACGACTTCAATCCGACAATCTCAGATAAGATATTAAGACGTGTATTCAGGGAGATGAAGAGCATTGAAACAGAATATCACGCATTGGCGGTTTCATTGCTCACAAGAGCCTTTCTTGAAAGTGTTTACAAGAGCTTTTATGAGTCTAAGATTGATCGTAATGTCCCCAGCAAAGCAAATGATGTGCTTACCAAAATAATCCCATATATTGAAGGGGTTTTACATCAATTAAATGGTAGAGAAAAGCAGGCCCTAGGAGCTCTAAGAAGAGTTAACTCAAACCAAAACAATGTGCTCTCACCCAAAACACTGGGCGCATTTGCTCACGCAGGTCATTACCCGACGAAAATGGAGCTGCATACTCAATGGGACAATATTTCTGAAATTGTAATGTACATGATTAGAGAGCTGTAGAGCCATGGCCATGTTATGCGCTTAATGGTAGAATGACCTAGAACTATTAATTATTTGGACTCTAGTATGGCAACAACACCTTCACCTTTAAGGTATCCCGGAGGCAAGGCAAACATAGCCAGCATGGTCTCTGAGATTATTAAAGATAATGACTTGTGCCGAGGACATTACGCAGAGCCATACGCGGGCGGCGGAGGTCTGGCATTATCCTTGTTGTTCAAGGGGCATGTACATTATATACATTTAAATGATCTTGATCGTTCAATCTGGTGCTTCTGGAATGCAATCCTAAAAAATACGGAAGAGTTTATCTCTAGGATAGAGAGTGTAGACATCACTCTTGATGAGTGGTATCGGCAACGAGAAATCCAGAAAGATAGAGACAATCAAGATAACTTGGATGTAGCATTTTCAACATTCTTTCTTAATCGAACCAACAGGTCTGGTGTTATTTTGAAAGCTGGTGTTATTGGCGGTCTTGAGCAAGACGGGAAATATAAACTGGACTGCCGTTTTAACAAAAAAGGGTTAATTGATAAGATATTAAGAATAAAGAAATATAAGAACAGGATTCATGTCTATAATTTGGACGCAATTGATTTCATAAAAGCAACCAGGAGCGAATTACCCACCAAAACCTTGTATTGCATCGACCCGCCTTATTTTGTAAAAGGTTCCACGCTCTATACAAACTTTTATAATCCTGATGATCACAAAAAAATCGCGACTCTACTAAATAGGTTGAGTAAGCCGTGGATATTAACTTATGATGATGCCCCTGAAATACAAGAGTTATATAAAAATAAACGGCAATATAGATTTAATCTAAATTACAGCGCCGGGATTAAGCGGGTCGGCACTGAATTATTAATCACGAGTGACAAGGTTTCCATTCCACCTGAACTTAATATTTCGAAAATATCCGCTTAGAGTGGGAATAATTGACTGACTTCCGAGCTTTATATATTTGTCTTTGATGCAGGATATTCGATCCTGCTTCGACATTTGAATTAACGTTGACTGTAAATAGGATGTTTGAGTTACATGATTATTAAAAAGGTCGAAATTGCCAAGTTTAGAGGGTTTAAAGATGTTGGGTTTTCTCTTGGAGAGTACATCACCCTAATTGCCGGCCAGAATGGGACTCAAAAAAGTACATTGCTGGGGGTTCTGACTCAAACATTTACTATTCCGAACAATGAACATGCATTTTCTAATGAAAGTCCACTTACAGGAGGAACCTTTCGATCTGCATTTCAAGACAAGTTTAGACTGTCCCCCGCTCTGGATGCAGCAGGAAGTCACCTATGGACTTTGTTTTTCCATGATCACAATATACATCCAGATATAGATGAGTCTGGAGGCTTTACAGTAGAGAGCATTCCTAGAAATGCGAAAGCTTCAGGGGCCAAGAAAGGAATTCGATTCTGGCAAAAAGGGAAGCGAGACGCAGGTAGCGGTTATGTTCAAATTCCGGTTATTTTTTTAAGCTTAAAAAGACTGATACCTATAGCTGAGGCTGGGTTTTTTAAGAAAAACAATATATCTCTAACAAGCCAGGAGAAAGATTGGTTTTCAAAACAATATAATAAAATATTATTAAGCATGGACTCCTTTCAGGAAATAGATTATTTGCATAGCCACTCGAAGAATACTCTGGGTGTCACGACCGATTACTACGACTGGAACACTAACTCGGCGGGTCAAGACAATATCAGTAGAATTTTGCTAGCGTTCATATCATTTCAACGTTTAAAGGATAATTTTCCTAGCGAGTACAAGGGCGGAATCCTTGCAATCGACGAGATTGACGCAACATTATACCCGGGAAGCCAGATTAAACTGATAGATTTCTTGACCTCACACTGCAAGCGGCTTGACGTTCAGGTTGTTGCAACAACACACTCTTTACACGCGATTGACAAGGTCTATGGCTTAAAAAATTCCAAGGGTAGAAGCTCCCAGTTTAGCATAATTTATTTAAAGAAAGTCGATCGCGCAGTCGTCGCAGATGAGAATCCAGACTACAGCTCTATTGTTAACAACCTAAACGTCAGCATTGGGAAATCTCTTAACGCCCGAAAATTCTGTGTTTATACTGAAGATTCTGAGTGTGTTCACTTTGTGAAAGCACTTATAGGTCGAAAATATCCAAACTTACATTTCCCTGACATTAAGCTCGGTTGTGGAAACCTCATTCAACTCGGAAAGAAAAAAGTCGAGAGCTTTTCATATCCAAATTCAATTGTGGTTCTTGATGGTGATGCGAAGAAAGAAGTTAGAAAGTCAAAACTGAAGAACTATATTTGTTTACCCGGTGATCGCCCACCAGAGATAATGTTAGCTGAGTTTTTGTCTGGCCTACCCGATAAGAGCCCCTTCTGGGAAGAAAAATGTCAAGGATACTCCAAGCAGGTGTGTTTTGTAGATTACGATCTTGATGACATATCATCGTGTAGAACTAAGGCCAAGAATTGGTATAACCAACAGCTGAATTCCGACGCATGGGGGCGACAAGCCGCCACTTTATTTAGATATTTCTTGAAGTCGATCCCAAGAGAAAAGGAAAATTTTTTGACGGCATTTGATTCTGTTTACAGAAACCTAAAACACTAAGTGTTCCTGTCAATCAGGCCCCGAAGACGCCCAACACTGACAGACGCTGGTTCAAAACGGGTAACCGTCAGATTAAATCAGTGTCTGTCAGTTTAGAGCTAAGCTACTACAAGTTATCTGCGAATATTACTTGTCAAACATAACTGGGTCGGAAACATAACGGGCACTGTTATTAGTAAACAAGTTTTGCGGGAATTTTGCGGGAAATTTAGGAAGCCATTGTGGGCCCGGCACGGGTGAGTAGCCTCCTCGCCATGTTATTTCATTACCAGCCTGATCAGTAAGAGCAAACTCCTCAATAAGCTGCCACAGAGTATAAACACAAACTTTTCCATCTGGTACGTCAAATGAGTATGTCTCAGTGACTGTTTTCTGTTCAGAAATGGTGATTGAGGTACTGGTCGACTCTGACAGCTTTGCAGACAGCCCTTTAACGGCGATCCCTAGTTCGGCGCTAAAAGTTTGTGTATCTGTTGTCGACATGCCTTGAGTGGTTGCGATACTTTTACTAAAACTTTGCTTACCTATGATTTTATAACTGCCGGTATTTAGCCAGTAACGTTTGTATTGGATTTTGGACTGCAGTGGGAACTGAGGATCTGTGATGGTGTCTTTATTAACCGGCGCGTAGGAACCATGTCCCTCACCATCATCACCCCAGAAATAGATAAAAAAATCGGAATCAGATGTCGACACGAGAACAGAAGTTGAGGTATTGGGTGGAAATTCATCTTTGTTAGCAGGTTTTGGAACCGGGGGGAAATCTGAGCTTTGTAACTCTTGCGTTGTAAGAAGCTGTACTTTTTCAATAGATATATCAGCGATTGGAGGCGGGGCCAACTTGGTAGGTGATAGAATAACACCTTTCAATTCGGTCTGGGTAAAACCTAGCAATTTTAGCTTTGACTGTGCTTCGCTTAGAATATTAACGTCATTATTTAGGGGGATATCTATGCATCCTGTTTTTCCGTCCGCTGATAATGCGTGTAGGGTAAGATCTTTCATATTAATTCCTTTTCGTAGCGTTTTGGCCAAGCTACGTTAGCCGGCCTTTAGTGATAGTCCAATACAAAATTTTCCTAAACCTTGCAGTTAACGTACCCCGAGAAAAGAAGAAGTGGAATTACAACTCATTACATTTAAAGTTTAAGCTACAAAAGAGACGTCCACCGCTTGTAATCCCCGTCTATAATGCAAGGCTGTTTAAAATGGGGGAATTACATCTACCGCCCCGGCAAAGGCGGCAATAAAGCCTTGCGGGGTTGCTCTGGCTACACTGAGTATAACGCGACCGCGCCAGTTCAGGGCGGCAAGCTTGGCAACCCCAAAATTCCCGGAGTATCTGACGTACTCTGCCCGAAGTGCGGTAAGAAGATGGTTCGCCGCAAAAAAGGCGGTAAAGCTGGTTATGATTTTTTTGGTTGCAGTGGGTTTCCGAAATGTGACGGGATCCTATAGAGTTTCGACATACATCAGTAAGATTGTAAGCGCCTAAGCAACCACACCCTTCACCTTCCAGGGCAGTAACGCTTCAATATCATCCACTGTCACAGCTTGAGGAAGCTCGGCGGCTTTATTGCTATGTCAGGGCTAGTCGGAACTAATACAATTAAGGTAGGCCTTAGCACACCTATGGCCAGTGTGTCGAGAACCGTTTTATCCCCTCCCTAAGAGCAATCGAGATGCTCAGTTATCTTTAATTTAAATAGTGTGGACAACATACTTTCGGTCTAATCATTTTATTGTTAGTATTCTTACATCAATTTTCTTAGGCCTGCTTGCTTTAATGATAAATCGTTGGTTGATAAACGTATTAGCGCTGGTGATTGTTCTGCAATCAGCGGTAGCTATTGGCGGTGCCATCCACGCAGATCATTCTGAAGCGCTTCAGCACCAACACACTCATACACAGCATGAGCATTCTCATGAACTGGGGGCCGCCGACAAGAGCGTGCAAGAGTCAGAGCCGTCTTCTATTACATCAAACCCGTCGCAAGATCACCCTGCCGATCATTGCCATCACACCCATGCACAACTCCAAATCACGTTAATCGGTGAGCAAATGGACATAACCGTTTTAGCAAACAGTGAGTTATTGTCCGACTATAAAGCAAGCCATACCTCAATCTCCCTACCTTCCCTGCTCCGCCCTCCAATCGCCTAATCCTACGATCCATCCCACTCGGGATATATTTTTACGCTAGTTCTTCGTAGGAGAAGTTACATGCTTTTTTGCAAGCCCAAGAGCACTGGGCGGCGTCTATTGCCGCGTCAGTTTTATATACATTTATTGTGTCTGCTTTTTTTGACACTCAATATCGCCAACGTACAAGCCGAACAGGCGCCCTTAACCCTGGCTGAGGCTCTATCACGGACGATGGCGCAGAACCCTAAGCTGCGGGTGTTCGATTTCCGCCTGCAAGGCACCGATGGAGAGCGCATGACGGCCGATCAGGCGCCGGCTTATGAGGCGGGCCTAGAGGTCGAGAACATTCTCGGCAGCGGTGCCACGCAGGGCCTAGACAATGCGGAATACACGCTGACATTGTCGTCGATCATTGAGCTAGGCGGAAAGCGCCAAGCTCGCACGGGCGTAGCAAGCTCGCGGTATGACTTGATTGAGACCAGACGGGAAGCCGAAACACTGGATCTATTGGGGCAAGCGACTCAGCGATACGTTGCCACCTTGGCGCTACAAGAAAAGCTTGATTTAGCCTCTCAGTCAGTGGCGCTAAATGAGGCCGCTTTCAACACGATCAAGCGTCGCGCCAAGCAAGGTGCCGCCCCCGAAGCCGAAATGCTGCGCGCCAAAGCCGCCCTCGCAAATAGCCAGATTGCGCACTCTGCGGTGCAAACCGAGTACGAGAAACGGAAGATGGCGTTAGCTTCAATGTGGGGTGAAACCCAAGTCGATTTTCAACGCTTAAAAGGTGACCTGTTTCGGTTCGAACCCAGCGAGCCATTTGCAGTGCTTTACCAAAAGGCAAGTGAGAGCCCTTTGATCCGAGTTTACGCCAGTGAGCAGCGTATGCGCGACGCCGAACTCCAGCTGGCGAAAAGCCAATCGGATAGTAATGTTCGCTGGCAAGTCGGTGCTCGTCGTTATGAAAGAACCGGTGACTCAGCACTGGTGGCAGGTGTATCCATGCCCCTTTTTGCTGGGAGCAGAAACCAGGGCAAGGTAAAAACGGCCATGGCGGCACGCGACGAGGTGGAGTACCGCCAAGAAAGCGCGCTACTGCAATTGCATACCCTGTTATTCGACGCTTACCACTCCCGCCAACACAATATCGATGCGGTTAAACGGCTGCGCAGCTCAGTACTACCTGAACTGAGTAAAGCTTTAGAGCTTACCCAACAAGCTTATGAGCGTGGCCGTTATAGCTATGTGGAGTGGACCGCGGCGCAACACGAACTGCTGTCAACCCGCGAGGCACTCGTAGACGCCGCCACCGACGCATTGCTCAATCAAGCGCTCATTGAACAGCTTACCGCGCAGTCCATGACCCAACGCCAAGCCGCGGTTACGCGCTAATCACCAGACACAGGATGATAAACATGAAATTAATCAAACCCTTTTATTGGGTTCTAGTAGCCACCTGTCTGGCGGTCTCCCCTATCAGTGTCGCCGAAATGTCGGCAACTGACGAGGCAACCACACCCGAGACTAAAGGCCCCCATGGTGGCCTGCTTTTACAACAAGACAACGCCACCGTCGAGCTGCAGATATTCGAACAAGGAGTGCCTCCGGAGTATCGTGCATGGATAACAAAAGACGAAAAACCTGTTACTGATGGTGTTGATCTAAACGTTCAACTTACCCGTCTTGGTGGGCAAATAGACTCTTTTGACTTTACCTACCAGGGAGATTATTGGTTAGGCTCTGGGGTGGTAACCGAGCCCCACTCTTTTGACGTTGCCGTAACACTTACCCATAACGGCGCGCAATACAACTGGCAATGGGAGTCACACGAAGGCCGTACCAGTATCGCTACCGATATCGCTGAAAAATCTGGAATCCTAACAACCAAGGCCGGCCCAGGCTCAATTAATCGCACAATGACGACCTACGGGCGATTGAGTATTGCACCGGAAGAGATGGCACGTGTGCGCGCCCGCTTCCCCGGTAGCATCACCAAGGTTAATGTTCAATTGGGTGACCGTGTTGCCAAAGGCGACTTGCTAGCAAAAGTGGAATCCAATGAAAGCCTTATAGCTTACAACCTTAACTCACCCATTGACGGGGTTGTGATTGAGCGGGACATCAGCGTTGGCGAAATTGCCAGTGAACAGCCCTTGTTCACTATCGCCAATTCAAGCACCTTGTGGGCAGAACTTCGCGTGTTTCCGAGCCAGCGTAAAGAGGTGGCGGTCGGCCAAAAAGTGCAATTAAAAACTGCAGGAGCCGAAGATCAGCAAGCAACTGTCAACTACTTACTGCCTTCCACGGACAACGCCCCCTACACTATCGCCCGCGTAAAAGTGGATAACGAGAATAACGCCTTGAACCCCGGCCTATTAGTAGCCGGCGATATCGCAGTCGAAACCGTTGATGTGCCGCTGGCAGTAGATAACCGCGCACTGCATTCTTTCCGGGACTGGACCGTGGTCTTTATTCAGGTAGACGACATTTATGAAATCCGTCCACTGGAGCTAGGCCGAAGCGATGGCACCTTGACTGAGGTGCTGGGTGGGCTGCAAGTAGGCGACCGCTATGTGGTGGAAAACAGCTATTTAATCAAGGCCGACATTCTAAAATCCGGCGCATCCCACGACCACTAACCTAGGAGACCATGATGATTAATGCCATCTTACGCTTCTCGGTAGAGCGGCGATTTTTAACCTTATCTTTCATACTAATATTGATCGGTGTTGGCGTTTCGAGCTTTCAGCACCTGCCCATTGATGCTGTGCCGGACATCACCAACGTTCAGGTGCAAATCAATACCGAAGCGCCTGGCTATTCTCCCTTGGAGGCAGAGCAGCGCATAACCTTTCCCGTGGAAACGGCACTGTACGGCTTGCCAGATTTGGCCTACACCCGATCCATTTCTCGCTACGGTTTGTCACAGGTTACGGTGGTCTTCGAAGAAGGCACGGACATCTATTTTGCCCGCAACCTAATTGATGAACGCCTCAGTTCCATCAAGAATGCCCTGCCGCCGGGGCTGGAGCCAGAAATGGGCCCCATCGCAACCGGCTTAGGTGAAATCTTGATGTACACCGTGGAGGCACGGCCTGGCGCTACTCAGACAGACGGCAGCCCACTGGATGCCACTGCATTGCGAGAGATTCAAGACTGGATTATTAAACCCCAGTTGGCGCAAGTGCCGGGGGTGATTGAGATCAACACCATCGGTGGCTATGACAAACAATACCACGTTACGCCATCCCCCAAACAGTTGTTGGGATTCGGCGTAACCATGGATGAGTTGGTTGAGTCTTTAAAAGCCAACAACCTCAACCGTGGCGCAGGCTATATCGAGCGCAACGGCCAACAACTATTGGTTCGCTCGCCAGGACAACTAGCCTCCATCGCCGAAATTGAACAAGTGGTGATTGCCAACCGTCACGGCGTACCAGTAAAAATCAGCGATGTAGCCGAAGTCGCTATTGGCAAAGAGCTTCGCACTGGGGCCGCCACCCGCGACGGCAAAGAAACGGTGATGGGTACGGCTATGATGCTGGTGGGAGAAAACTCCCGTTCCGTCGCACAAGCAGTGGCCAAAAAATTGGAGGCTATCCAACCCTCACTGCCCGCTGGCGTCAAGGTAGAAACGGTGTACGACCGTACAACCTTGGTAGATAAAGCTATCGCCACCGTAGAGAAAAACCTACTTGAAGGGGCTCTGTTGGTGGTCGTGGTACTTTTCTTACTGTTGGGCAATCTGCGTGCCGCATTAATCACCGCAGCGGTGATTCCCTTATCCATGCTGGCCACTATTACTGGCATGGTGCAAACAGGCGTATCTGCCAACCTTATGAGCTTGGGTGCACTGGATTTTGGGTTAATCGTTGATGGTGCCGTCATTATTGTCGAGAACTGTATCCGGCGGCTATCCCAAGCCCAACACAATGGCCCGCTACCGTTACGAGAGCGAATCCAATTGGTGTTTGAAGCCACCAACGAAGTTATTCGACCAAGCCTGTTCGGTGTCGCCATCATTACCGTTGTCTACATGCCAATTTTTTCTCTCACTGGTGTCGAAGGCAAGATGTTTCACCCCATGGCGGCCACAGTGGTAATGGCGCTAATGTCTGCCATGGTGTTATCGCTAACCGTAGTGCCGGCCGCTGTGGCAGTGTTCATGGGCGGCAAGATCAGTGAGAAGGAAAGCGTAGTCATCAGCGGTGCCAAATCACTGTACAAGCCCGCATTGCTGGTCGCCATGAAGTTCCGCTGGCTAGTATTGGGCAGCGCAACCGTACTGGTAGCCGTCTGTATTTGGCTGGCGACCACTTTGGGTTCGGAGTTTATTCCGCAGCTCGACGAGGGCGATATTGCGCTACACGCTCTGCGCATTCCGGGCACAGGGCTGGAGCAATCCATCAAAATGCAGTCACAACTGGAAGAACGCCTGAAAGCGTTCCCAGAAGTGGACAAGGTAATCGCCAAAATTGGCACACCAGAAGTGGCCACCGACCCTATGCCCCCGAGTGTGGCGGACAACTTTGTCATCCTCAAGGCTCGCGATCTGTGGCCAGACCCCAGCAAAACCAAAGATGAGCTGGTGGCCGAAATGGCAGCGGCTGTGACCCAGCTTCCGGGCAACAAATACGAGTTTACTCAGCCGATTGAGATGCGCTTCAACGAGTTGATCTCCGGCGTACGGGCTGATCTCGGCATTAAGGTTTTTGGCGATGATATGGATCAGCTACTCGCGTCTGCACAGGCCGTCCAGAAAGTACTTCAAACCGTGGAGGGTGCGGCGGATATACAAGTTGAACAGGTCACAGGGTTGCCCATGCTGTCTGTCCACCCCAAGCGAATGGTGCTGTCGCGCTATGGCCTAAATGTCGAAGACGTACAAGCGTTGGTGGCAACCGGCATTGGTGGTAAAAACGTCGGTTTAATTTACGAAGGCGACCGCCGCTTTGAACTGGTGGTGCGTTTGCCCGATACGATAAGGCGTGACATCGACAGTCTAGCCTTTTTACCCATCCCCCTGCCAAACGGCGATTATGTTCCGTTGTCAGAAGTGGCCGAACTGGAATTAGCACCGGCCCCCAACCAAGTCAGCAGGGAAAACGGCAAGCGTCGGGTAGTAGTAACCGCCAATGTCCGAGATCGCGACCTAGGCGGCTTTGTCGAGGAGGCAAAGGCGCGTATCGCCAAAGAGGTGGACTTGCCGGACGGCTATTGGCTAGATTACGGCGGCACCTTTGAGCAACTACAATCTGCCACAGCACGGCTTGCCATTGTTGTTCCAATCACGCTGGCGATCATCATTGGTCTGTTAATTATGGCGTTTGGCTCTTTAAAAGACGCGTTGATAATCTTCACTGGGGTGCCGCTTGCTCTTACGGGTGGGGTGCTGTCTTTATGGTTACGAGATATGCCACTGTCTATTTCGGCAGGGGTCGGTTTTATCGCACTGTCAGGCGTCGCAGTCCTCAATGGGCTAGTCATGGTCGCCTTTATTAGAGACCTGTGGAGCGAAAAAGGAGATCTTGTCACAGCTGTTGTAGAAGGTGCACTGGTTCGCCTACGACCCGTCTTGATGACGGCCTTGGTAGCGAGCCTAGGTTTTGTGCCCATGGCACTCAACACCGGCACCGGCGCCGAAGTACAACGGCCGCTGGCAACAGTGGTGATTGGCGGGATTATCTCATCGACCCTGCTGACGTTGTTCGTACTTCCGGTGCTTTATGCACTGTTACATCGCAAGAAAACCTAACCTAAGTGCAGACGAAAGGCTCCGGGTGCGCTCGGAACTTTTCGTTAAAAATTCAAGCCAGCGCGATACACTTGTGTATCGCGCCTGCCAATAAAATTCATAATTTCGTGTGATCGGCTCGATCATCACGATTTAAGGTTGAAACATTATGTTTAAACTCTTACTTACCATTTTTGTGTCCTGTGTCAGTGTCACAGCCTGGGCACATGGCATGTCAGCGGAAGACCAAGCGCGCATTCTCAATGCCGGCTATCTTGAGTACATCCGGCTCGGGGCCACCCACATGCTAACCGGGTACGATCATTTGCTGTTTCTGTTTGGCGTGATGTTCTTTTTGACGCGCTTTCGCGAAATCATCAAATTTATTACCGCCTTTACCATCGGCCATTCCATAACCTTAGTGTTTGCCACACTGTTTGGGATTAGCGCCAATTACTACCTGATTGATGCGGTAATTGCTTTGACCGTCTGCTACAAAGCTTTTGACAACCTCGGCGGTTTTCAAAAGCACCTGCAAATGAAATCGCCCAACCTGACATGGATGGTGTTTGCGTTTGGTCTTATTCATGGTTTTGGCCTCTCTACTCGCCTGCAGCAATTGCCTTTAGGTGAAGATGGCCTGGTGCTCAAGATATTGTCCTTCAATATTGGGGTCGAGCTTGGGCAGATTATCGCTTTGACTATTATGCTGGCTCTGCTTATGGTTTGGCGCAAAACCGCCTCGTTTGAGCGCTTCAGCACTGCATCCAACATGGCGTTAATGTTTGCCGGCGGCCTGTTGCTCCTTATGCAATTGCACGGGTTCCAGCACACGCAGTACCCAGATGATTTTCCCCTTAATAAAGATGACCACCAACATATACATGAAGACATGAAAAGCAATACAACCCCTTTATCAAACTATCCAAAACGCCTTGAGCTTAAAGCGCCGGCCTCTAACGCAAAACCCAAAGCACCTGAAGTCCATCGCCACGAAGGTGGTGAACCTCACTCGCATTAACCTTTACTCGTATTAATCTTTTTTTACTCTAAGGAAATACTGTTATGAAACTTTTTACCGCTATTTGCACATTTATTTTACTGATCGGATTCCAGCAAGCTTACGCTCACGGCTCTCATGCCAGCAACCCGATTACGGATGCGTCAGCGCTTCAGCTCGCTAAAGAAACAACCATTCAATTAACCGAGAGAGATGCGGAGCTAGGGTTTGGAAAACTGCCCGACAGCTGGAGTCAAATATCAAACAGCAGCGTAAAAATCTATCAAAAAGGCAGTAGCTATTTTATCGTCTCTGTCGCTAATACCACTGAAGAGAAAATGCTTTACGTTCTGGTATCAAGCGACGGAGAGGTTTACGACGCGAATTTCACGGGTAAATTCGAAGGGATCGAGTAACTTAATTTATGACATGGCAATGGCTCATAACCAAATACCTAATTACCGCTGCCGTCGTGGTGGTGGTTTCTGAAGTCGCCAAACGTAGCGACAAAATAGGTGCTTTGATAGTGGCCTTGCCATTGATAACTATTTTGACGCTGATCTGGCTGCAAGTGGAAAACCAATCTCAGGAGAAAATTGCTCGGCATGCTTGGTATACATTTTGGTATGTACTGCCGACTTTACCGATGTTTTTGGGTTTCCACTGTTGCTGAGCCGGCTGGGTTTCTGGCCAGCTTTGCTTGCCAGCGGCGTAATCACCGCTATTTTTTTGGTGCTTTTGCGCTGCTAATGCACCAGTTTGGCATTGATCTATTACCGTAGTAAGCGTGATGAGTTGCTGCAATTTCACAAGCTTTTAAGCGTTGCCCCCTTAAAGTGAGGTAAAACTAATGACCGGCCATAATCACTCCCCCTCAGACGATGCCAGCTCTAGGCGTATCGGGCTGGTATTTTTTCTCAACCTAGGGTTCACCATCGTAGAGCTTATTGGTGGCTTGCTGACTAATAGCACGGCTATCTTAGCCGATGCCGTGCATGACTTAGGCGACAGCTTGTCTTTGGGTAGTGCCTGGCTTTTAAACCGCCTTGGCCGCAAAGCCGCTGACCGTGAGTTCACTTACGGCTACCGCAGGCTCTCATTGTTTGGTGCGCTGATAAACGGCTTGGTACTGGTGGGTGGTTCACTGTGGGTGCTTAGCGAAGCTATTCCACGATTAGTTGACCCCGTTATGCCAGTCACCGAAGGAATGCTGGTATTAGCTGTGTTTGGTGTTGCGGTCAATGGGTTTGCGGCTTATCGCCTCAGCAAAGGAAAATCACTGAACGAGAAAGTGCTCAATTGGCACTTACTGGAAGATGTACTAGGTTGGCTCGCGGTACTAATAGTCTCAATCATTTTGCAATTCGTGAAATGGCCCATCCTCGATCCATTGTTGTCTATCGGCTTTACGTTGTTCATTCTTGTGAACGTGATCCGCAACCTTTGGGCCACCGGGAAAATATTTTTCCAAGCAGTGCCAAACATAAAGCTGCACCATGAGATTCGACAAACGCTCCTTGGGGTTGAACATATCCACGACATTCACCACCAACACCTGTGGTCGCTAGATGGGGAGCACCATGTGTTAACGCTGCATTTAGTAGTGCAAAACTCATTCCCAATGCACCAATATAGTGCCACCAAAGCGGCGGTTGCCACGGCTCTTGAACCATACGAACTTTCGCACACTACCGTAGAAATTGAACTAGAAGAAGAACCCTGCCGAGATTCGCTAGATTAAGTTTTTATGGATAAAGAGCTCAATAAAAAATAACTGCGCCTTTACGGCATTGAGTGTTGCCGCGATAGCCAGCGCTGAGATTTAAGCGAATGCAAAATCATGCAGGTTCTTGGTGACACAATAAAAAAAGGCCCCCTATTATGACCCCTTCATTTATGACGGCGCATCTGAAGCTTGAAAACGTCTTTGACCAACAACAAATTGTTGCACGCTATCCACACGGCGCTCGTCCCAATAAGCTGCAGACTGCCTCCTTGGGCGTCGAGTATAGCTTTTAAATTGCCACCCTCTCCCTGACATGTTTAGCGGGCCCCTTCTGGGGCCCGCTTTCGCTCGAACCTTTACTGCGCCAAACGAATCAAGCGATCAACAAACGGGCCCTCCCCGTCGATCAAACCTTAGTGCACATGAATCCCAGCCTGCACTGAAACACAGGAGAATCACAGAGTGAATTGATTCGCAGGCACGCAGCCTAAAAATGAAGCTGGCTGACTCCTGAGCTCATAATTGCAACAAAGCGGGTAGGAAGACTTGAGCTTCTTCACTTTACCCCGCACTTAATAATAAGTATCATTCCCACACATCGTCACACAACGGAAACCTCTATGAAATATTTCTCTGGTAACTGTCGTACTGTATTCTCAGCGGCTGCGTTCGCGCTGGCGGCGTTGCTGTTTTGCGGGCAGGCCGCCGCCAATGGCGCGGTCGGCGAGCACGTCAATCACCTTCAAGATCACCTGGGCGACTACACAAAAGACGTTCATTGGTTGATCGGCAAAGTCGACGGCATTGTCGATACCTACGAAGCCCAGGGCACCGAGGCCGCCAAGGCCGGTGCCGTCGTCGATCACTGGGAGGCGGTGGATTTTCACGCGGCCATCGAGACCAACTTCGTGCCGCTGTACGCCAAAATCTGGCAGGGGCTTTACGGGGTCAAACAAAGTGTTGAGGACGAGCAGCCAATCGGTGATGTGCGCGAGCAACAGGCGATGCTTGAGCAAGCATTGTGGCAGGCTCTCGGGGCGGTTAAACTGGCGGCCCAATATCAGCAGCAGGGCCTGGTGGACACCGTAAAAACCACCACATCAGCGCCGACAACACCCACCGGCACGCTGGATGAAGTGAAGCACCAGCTCGACCGGGTGGTCGCCAAGTACGCAGAGCAGCTCTCAGAGCAAGCCACCAAGATCGTTCACGACACTTACCTGCACCTGTTTGAAGGTGTCGAGGGGATGTTGATCGAACAGGACGCCGACTTGGTGGAGGCACTGGAAAAAGACTTCAATGTGACGCTGCCCAAAGCTATTGAGAACAGCAAAAGTGTGGACGAGGTACGCCAAACCGTCGAGACCATGAAGGGCAGACTCAACCGCGCCAAAACCCTGCTGGAAAAAGCCGAAAAAGAGCAGAAGGACGTTTTTTAAGTGCAGCGCAGACGTTTTATACAGGCTTTGGCGGCGGCCGGCGCACTCGCCGGCTTGCCACTGGGCGCCGCCCGCAGCCTGGCGGCCTCCGGCGCCCTGTCCGTGGAGGACTTGCCAGCGCTGGAGGGCGATTTGACGCTCTATTTGGGGCGCGGCGAGGGCGGCCTGTATGAAAACGTCTTACAGGCTATTCGCGATCGCAACCCCAAGCTCAACCTCAGTGTGCGCCGCGGTCCCACCGCCGCGCTGGCCAATACCATTGTGGCCGAAGCGCAAGCCGGCGTGCGCCGCTCGGACTTGTTTTGGGCGGTCGATTCCGGCGCCGTAGGGCTGGTTACCGACGAGGGGCTGGCCCGGCCACTGCCTAAAGATCTAACCGGCCAACTCAAGGACGGCTTTCAATACCCCAATTGGTCACCGGTCACAGGGCGCATTCGCACCCTGCCCTACAACCCCGATCGAGTGTCGGCCAAGCAAATCCCCAGCGATATTATGGCGCTGCCCGACACGGATTTGGCCATTGGCTGGGCACCGGCCTACGCGTCGTTTCAATCTTTTGTGACCGCCATGCGGCTGCTAGAGGGCGACAAAGCCACCCGTAATTGGCTGCGCGGCATGAAAAAACGCGCCAAAAGTTACGCGGGCGAGCTGGGCGTGGTGATGGCGGTCGAGCGCGGCGAGGTGGACATGGGCTTTGCCAACCATTATTACACTTTGCGGCTTAAATCTGGCAAGCCCGATGCACGTGTGGAGTTGGCTTTTAGTAAGGACGACGCCGGTTGTTTGGTCAACGCCTCGGGCATATTGGCGCTCAGTGACGGCGAGCTGCCCATCAACTTTATCCGTTATTTGCTGACCCGCGAAGTACAATCTTACTTGGCGAGCGAAGCCTATGAAATACCGTTGGTGAATGGCGTAGCACTGCCTGCCGGCTTACCGGCGCTTAGCACCATCTCACCGCCAGATATGGACTTGACCCGCCTGGCCGATTTACGCCCCACGCTGAATTTGATGCGCGATGTCGGCGTGCTATGAGGCGCTGGGCTCGCTCTGAACCGTTCGCGCTGATTATCGCGCTGTTGGCGCTGGTGCCCGTCGGGGTATTGATTGCATTGGCCTCAGGCGCGCCCGAGCTATTCGACAGCCACAACCTAACTGTGCTGAGCAATACCCTGCTACTGATGGTGATGACCGTGCTGGGGGCCACGCTGATCGGCGTGCCCCTCGCCCTGTTTACCGCCTATGTGCAACTTCCCTTCGCCCGCCTGTGGCTGATTGTGCTGGCCGCACCGCTGGCCATGCCCAGTTATATCGGCGCTTTTACCCTCTACGCCGCTTTTGGCCCGGGCGGGGAGATCGAAACTCTGCTGGGCATCCCTACTCCCTCGGTCAACGGCCTGACCGGGGCAACGTTGGTGATGATTCTTTACACCTACCCGTTTGTGCTGCTAACCACCCGCGCCTCGCTGCTGAGCCTAGATACCAGCTTGGTCAATGCCGCGCGTACGCTGGGCATGTCATTAACCATGAGCCTCTGGCGAGTGGTGCTACCACGGGTAGTCACGGGTATTGCCGCCGGTGGCTTGCTGGCGGCGCTTTACACCCTATCGGATTTTGGCACGCCCGCTATTATGCGGCTCGACACCTTCACGCGCGTTATTTACGTCGAGTACAACGCCTTTGGCCTAAGCCAGGCGGCTATGTTGTCGCTGCAGTTGCTGGCCATCGTCGGGTTGGTGCTGTTTTTAGAGTCGCGCGTTAGTGGCACCCGCGAACGCCCCGGCCGGCGCCTGACGCTTTGGCCCTCACGCTGGCAGGCGGGCGCCATGCTGGCGGCCATTGCACCGATTACTATTCTGGCGATTGTCCTGCCGCTGGTTATTTTTACCGTGTGGTTGGTGCGCGAGGGCGCGGGCGGCTTTGAGCTTCGCTACGCCTGGAACTCTATCTACGCCTCGTTGCTGGCCGCGGTGGTGGCGGTGGTGCTCGCGCTGCCGGTGGCTCACGCCGCCGTCAAAGGTCGGGCCGGGCGACTGATGGAGCGGGTCACCTACCTCGGTTTTGGCGTGCCGGGCATCGTCATGGGCACTGCACTGGTTTACATTGGCCTGCAATTGCCGTTTTTGTATCAGACGCTGGGGCTATTAGTCATGGCCTATGTCTTGCGGTTTTTACCGCTGGCGGTAAGCTCGGTACGCAGCACCGCTCAGGGGCTTGATACCAGTTTAGTGCAAGCGGCAAGATTGTTGGGAGCCAGCCCCCGCGAGGCGTTTATGCGCATTACCATGCCCCTGACCTTGCGCGGTATGGTTGCCGGCGCGGCGCTGGTATTTTTAGAGGCCATGCGCGAGCTGCCCGCCACCTTATTGCTCGGGCCCACCGGTTTTGAAACACTCGCCACCTACTTGTGGCGAGTGTACGAGGCGGGATATTTTGGTCGTGCCGCTATCCCCGGCCTGCTATTGGTCTTAATGTCTGGCTTGGGGCTGGCACTGATGCTCTCGGGCGAGCGCCGGGGTGAATTTGACGCTTCAGAGGATCAACACCGTTAATGTTAAAAGTAAAACACTTATCTGTAAGCTACGGCTCTACCCGCGTGGTCAACGACCTTAATCTGGCGCTGGGCGACGACGAAATATTAATGCTAGTTGGCCCCACAGGCTGCGGTAAAAGCACCATATTGCAAGCGCTGGCCGGGCTGCTGCCCATTAACGAGGGTGAAGTCCAGCTTGGCCACTGGCGCGCGACACCCAAACTTGCAGTACCACCGGAAAAACGCAATGTGGGAATGGTGTTTCAAGATTTTGCACTCTTCCCGCATTTATCCGTAGAACAAAACGTCGCGTTTCGGTTGACCGACAAAGCGCCAGCCGATCATTGGTTAGCGCTTTTGGGGCTGGAACAACTGCGCCACGCCAAACCCGCCACGCTCTCTGGCGGGCAAAAACAACGGGTCGCGCTGGCGCGCACCCTGGCCCACAAACCTGCCCTTATTTTGCTCGACGAGCCGCTGTCCAACTTGGATGCGGCGCTTAAAGACAACCTGCGCTGGGAAATTCGCAACGCACTAAAAACAGCCGGAGTGCCTGCCATTTGGGTCACCCACGATCAAGAAGAGGCGTTATCGGTAGGCGACAGAGTGGGCGTGTTGCGCGGCGGCCAATTGGAGCAACTCGATACCCCCGAAACCTGCTTTTGCGAACCGACCAGCCGTTTTGTGGCCGGTTTTCTCGGCGAGGCTAGTTATTTACCCGGCCAGCTGGAACACGGCCGAGTGGCCACCGCGCTGGGCGTAGCACCAGGCACACCGGTTGATGGCGCCAACGGTGCTGTCGACTTACTGGTGCGCCCCGATGACCTGTCGCTAATACGCGCCGACAACGACGCCAACGGCACAGTGAATTGGGTGCGCTACGAGGGCGGCACCAGACTTTATGCGGTCACCCTTGACGACGGCACGCACGTCAAAGTGCGCCTAAGCCACGAAAACCGTGTCGAGCCCGGCGAGCGCGTGCGCTTGACGGTTACCACCACCCACCCGCTAGCGGTGTTTGCGCGGCAGTGACGAGACGGGGAAAATCTAACCCGGCTGTGATTGGGGTTGGGATTGGGGTCCGCATCGGCATTGATGGAAAAACGAAAAACTGAGCAAGTAAGGCTACATAACGCTATTCTTGGCGCAAAGCCCCTACTAAAAAGCCCCTAGCCAAGCAGCCCCTCACCAAGCAGTATAGAAATAATCGAGGTTTAACCCAGCGCGATCAACCTAAACACAGCCTAGTAGGCCATGCCGCACCAGAAAATAATGGCACAGATAAAAACCTGATAACTCAATTAAAACGGCCTTACTCTTCAGCGAGGCCTTTGTGGCAGCCTAAGCTCGCCTAGGTATGGTTGAAAAGCGCGAGCTTAAAGCAGGTCACGCCACTGTCTGATGACACATCGACCTCTCCGCCATGGGATTCAATAATTGATTTAACGATAGCCAACCCTAAACCTGCCCCGTCGCTATGTCGTGCCCGAGAGGGGTCCACACGATGAAACCTATCAAATATTTTTGACAAATGCTCGGCTGGTATCTCGGGCCCAGAATTTTTTATATTAAGCAAAGCACCACCATTTTTTAGGGCGCTTAGCTCTACCAGAATTTTCTCGCCTGCGGGGGTGTGTCGTATTGCGTTGGATAACAAGTTAGACAGAGCTCGCCTTAACATGGCTCTGTCACCCTGTATGCTTGGCGCTGTTCCAGCCAACACTAAACGTACGTGTTTTTCCTCTGATAAGGCTCCAAAAAAATCGTATAAATCTAGCACCTCTTGCTTTAAATCAACCTCCTCCTTGACGAGCCTTAATAGCCCGTGGTCGCTATGGGCTAACCACAGCATGTCATTAACCATTTTAGCTAGGCGCTCTTGCTCTTCTAAATTCGAGTAAAGTAGCTCAAGATATACATCTAGTGACCTAGGTTTGCTAAGCGCTACTTGGGTTTGCGTAATAAGGTTAGTTAAGGGTGTGCGCAGTTCATGAGCAATGTCAGCAGAGAAATGAGACAACCGACTAAAGCTATCCTCTAAACGTTCAATCATCCCGTTAAAAGAAACAACCAGCTTTTGCAGCTCGCTCGGCACTGTACTTGGGTCTACTCGTACGTGTAAGCGATCAGCCTGCACATCGCTCATGGTGCCGCTTAAACCACGCAAAGGAGCATGCCCCTGATGAATACCATACCATGCAGCCAACAACGTTATCCCCCCTGCCAGAGCCATAATAAGCCATAAACTGTGCCTAAAATTTTCAAGAAACTGTATATGAAAATTCATATCAATGGCCGCAACAATTCGATAAGAACTTCCTTTAAGGCGAATATTTGTCACTGCACCACGATACGTCGTGTTGCCGATAACCCAGGTGTATAAATTGTTGGCTTGTATGCTGGAAACTGGTTTAAATGAATTACTCGGCTCCGCTGTATCTAGGTTATTCGGCCCGAATAAAAGGCCCCCTTGACTGTCCCACACCTGAAAATATACACCGTGATGCCCCGACACGGCACGAGAAAGACCTTCAGATAGAGGTGTGCCACCGTCATTGGCGATTAAAGACTGCCTCACTGAATTTGTCATTACTACCAGCTCAGCGGCATCTTGCTCGGCAAAGTGATGTTTAACAGCGTTTTGCACCAACTGACCGATTATCAGCAAGCTTATGCCGATAGCAATAGCGACAAAAATCATTACCCGGCCGGTTAGCGAAAGCGGACGACGTTTACTGAGTTTAATCCGCTTCATTAACGTCATCTACCTCCAGCTTATAGCCCATTCCGCGAACCGTATGAATAAGCTTATTAGGAAAATCATCGTCTACTTTTGCTCGTAATCGACGGATCGCCACATCGATCACATTAGTGTCAGAATCAAAATTCATATCCCAAACCTGAGACGCAATAAGCGAGCGGGGCAAGACTTCACTCTGCCGACGCGCCATAAACTCAAGTAAGCAGAACTCTTTATGACTAAGGTTGATTTTACGTCCATCTCGAGTCGCGCGACGACGAGGCAAATCGAGCGTAAGGTCGGCTATTTTAATTTGATCCGAGAGCGCCGGAGCAGTACCACGGCGCAGCAAGGTACGCACGCGGGCCAATAACTCGACAAAAGCAAAAGGCTTTACCAAGTAGTCATCCGCACCCAGCTCCAAGCCTTTCACCCTATCTGCCACACTGTCTCGGGCCGTAAGAAACAGCACAGGCATATGCTTGCCTGCCTCGCGTAACGCTTGCAAGATTCGCCAGCCATCAATATCTGGCAGCATGACGTCCAAAATTATCAACTCGAAGGATTCGGTCATTGCAATATGATGACCATCTAGGCCATTGCGAGCCAGCACCACCATAAACCCGGCTTCAGTAAGCCCTTGGTGTAAATAATCACCTGTTTTAACTTCGTCTTCTACCACCAGTAAACGCATAGCTGCGTCGCCCCTCTCAGTTAAACTCTGCATAGCCTAATGGTTGCACATTCACGGCAAGATGACCTAAAGATTACAGCTTTGTAATCTTTAGGTCATATTAGTGCAAGGCATGGTCAGCTAAGCTTAAGGCTTACATCCGTAATAGAACGTAATCACTTTTTACTCTGGAGAGACACCCGTGACGCAATGGTTTGCTCGTCAAACACAACCTTCGCAACTCAGTCGCCGCCGTTTTGTACAAGGCCTAGCCGCCGGCGGGGTGCTGGCAACGTCTCCCGCATGGCTACAAGCCGCCGAAAATAGCATAACGGCACTAGGAAACGCGCCCGTACTCAGCGGCACAGACATCGATTTGGTCATTGCCGAATCGCCCGTCAACTTTACAGGTGTAACACGCACTGCGACAACAATTAACGGCTCG
This sequence comes from uncultured Gilvimarinus sp., assembly GCF_963972205.1. Classification (NCBI taxonomy): domain Bacteria; kingdom Pseudomonadati; phylum Pseudomonadota; class Gammaproteobacteria; order Cellvibrionales; family Cellvibrionaceae; genus Gilvimarinus; species uncultured Gilvimarinus sp. Next base: position 307,949 of record NZ_CAXAUC010000003.1, read on the forward strand.
TTACCCGCCCCTACATTACGTTTTCAGGAGGGGGATGAAGTCACGATCCGTGTCACTAACAAATTACCCGTATCAACCTCTATTCACTGGCACGGTATCATTCTGCCCTTTCAGATGGACGGGGTACCCGGCATTAGCTATAAGGGAATTGAGCCCGGGCAAACTTTTGTTTACAAATTTAAGCTGCAACAAAGCGGTACTTACTGGTACCACTCTCATAGCGGCTTTCAAGAAATGACCGGTATGTACGGCGCGTTAATCATCGAGCCCAAAAGCGGCGATAGGCACACGGCCGACAAAGAGCATGTTATCCAGCTATCTGATTGGACAGATGAAGCGCCCATGAGCGTTTTTAGTAAATTAAAGGTACAAAGTGACGTCTACAACTTTAGCCAGCCCACTTTTTTCGATTTTACTCGCGATGTTTCAAACATGGGGTTTAAAGGCGCGCTAGAAAAACGTGAGATGTGGAACCAAATGCGCATGAGCCCTACCGATTTAGCCGATTTGTCAGCCGCCACACTCACCTTTTTAATGAACGGCACAACCCCCGCGGGTAACTGGACCGGGCTTTTTCAGCGCGGAGAACGCATCCGGCTACGATTTATAAACGCGGCAAGTAACAGTTTTTACGACGTGCGTATTCCTGGCTTAAAACTTACAGTTATTCAATCTGACGGTCAGGATGTAAAACCTGTGACGGTAGATGAATTTCGCTTTGGCCCAGGCGAAACCTACGACGTAATGGTTCAGCCCGAAGATGATGCTTATACCATTTTCGCTCAAAGTATGGATCGAAGTGGTTATGCCCGAGGCACTTTGGCGACACAAAAAGGATTAACGGCGCCGGTACCAGAGCTCGCCCCCGTCGAGTGGCTAACAATGGCTGACATGATGGGCGCAATGGCGCCTCAAGGGATGAGTCAAGAAGGCATGAACCATGACAGCATGAACAAAGGTGCCGAAAGCCCGCACACCATGAAGCAGACCAAAGGCGATAGCGCTTCAATGCACGGCGCTATGGCGATGGACCACAGCATGCACAAAATGAATCACTCACCGCAAAATGCGTTGGCCACCCCGTCGCAATCAGTGAATCATGCAAGCAGCGAATATGGCGCGTCTGTCGATATGCGAGTCGATATGCCGCGCACCAACCTTGGCGACCCCGGCATAGGTTTACGCAACAACGGCCGCCGCGTACTAACACTTGCCGATCTTAAGTCTGCCGATGGCGTATTAAACGATGATCGCACCCCAGTAAGAGAGCTTGAGCTACACCTGACCGGCAACATGGAGCGCTACAATTGGTCCTTTGATGGTTTGGAGTTTGGCAAAAGTACGCCGGTATCGTTGCACCACGGCGAGCGCGTCAGAGTTATTTTACAAAACGACACGATGATGACTCACCCCATGCACCTGCACGGCATGTGGAGCGACCTAGAAACCGATGACGGCCAGCTACTGGTACGACGCCATACAATACCCGTACAGCCGGCACAACGTATCAGCTTTTTAACAACCCCGCATGATTTTGGACGGTGGGCATGGCACTGCCACCTGCTTTTCCATATGGATGCAGGCATGTTCCGCGAAGTGGTGGTTTCATGAACAAATCGATTTTAGGCTTACTCATCACCGCTACCGTGCTATGTGCAAATACGGCCACCGCTCAAATGGACCACGGTGACATGCAAATGCAAGGCGGTAGCGCCCCAGATGGCGCCCGTGACCCTAACGCTTATTCCGACGGTTATACCCTTACCGAAGGCCCTTATGCGCAGCCCGGGCCTCGTCAACTCAAGCTCGCTGATGAACACGCATTTTGGTCAGTTTTAGGTGATCGCCTTGAATACAATGAAAGCGCCAACAGCACGGTTTACGACCTACAAGCTTGGTATGGCACCACCTATAACCGCTTTGTTGTTAAAGCCGAGGGGGATATTGCTGACGGCGCTTTGGAGGAAAGTGCAACTGACTTGCTTTGGGGGCATGCACTCAATGCGTACTTTGACACGCAACTGGGTATTCGCCTCGATCAATACCACGAGGGCGAAAATCGCCAATGGCTAGCCTTGGGCATTCAGGGGCTGGCGCCCTACTGGTTTGAGCTGGATACAACCGCTTATATCGGCGATAACGGACGCACCGCGCTGACTTTTGAGGCGGAGTACGAGCTAATGTTAAGCCAGCGATTAATATTACAGCCACGGGCCGAGTTGAACCTGTACGGAAAAGACGACTCAGAAAACGGTGTAGGAAAAGGCTTATCGGATCTCGCCATTGGGTTGCGCCTACGTTATGAGTTTAATCGCCAGTTTGCACCTTACGTCGGGGTTGAGTGGACCGATAGTTACGGCAACACTGCCGATTATCGTCGAGCTGCCGGCCAAGCTGTCAGCGATACTCAGCTTGTTGCAGGCTTGAGATTCTGGTTTTAAAAAAATTTACACACATCACCAATACTATTAGCACTAACACTAGCATTAAAAACACACCAATGAGGCTACATTATGAAAATCAAATTAATACCACAGGCAATTGCAGTTATCGCGCTCGTAAGCAGTTTGTCAGCACAAGCTCACGACCCTAAAGAACATATGAAAGATGCAGAAAAACCTGATTGCGCAGCCATGAAGAACATGGACCACAGTAAAATGGATCATGATGATCCCGTAATGAAGGCCATGATGGAAAAATGTATGCCCGCAATGCATGAGAAAAAAGAATCACAAGAAGACGATAAAAAAGAACATGCTCATCAACAAAAAGACATGCATGAAGAGTCAGCAGAGCACAAACATTAACACCCGATGACACTGCTTTCGGCATTAACCAAAACTTAATAAGGGGATTCTTAGCGTGCTCAAAATTTTAAATTGTACCAAATGCCTACTGCTGACTTTTGGGGTTGTGCTTTTGGGCGCAGCTGGGTTTCTTTATTCAGGGTTATACCCAATGGGTGCAGACGTACCTCACAACGCCGTCACCTATTGGGCCCTAGAAACGCTTAGGGAGCAGTCAATCGCCCGCATTGCCGGCGACATAAAAGTACCCAACGATTTAGACGCATCCGAGCGTTTACTGGCAGGTGGCGCAGATTACAATGACATGTGCAGTGGCTGCCACCTCAAACCCGGAAAAACCCAAAGTGATTTTACGCTAGGGCTTTACCCTTTCCCGCCCAACTTATCGTTGCCTGACAAAGAACACGGTCACAGCGATCATAAAAGCGGTGATCATAAAAGCAGTGATCAATACTCGCTGCAACGTCAGTTTTGGATTATTAAGCACGGAATTAAAGCATCTGGAATGCCAGCTTGGGCACCGGGACATGACGATAAGCGTATCTGGAATATGGTCGCGTTTATCAATCAACTGCCAAAGCTCGACCAAGCGCAGTATCAGATACTAACAGCGCGAGACGACGCATCTGAAAGCAATGGTCACTAACACCTAGCTATTATCGGGCTCTATCCATACTTTTTCTTTTTGGTATACGAGCCCCAAAAAATGGGGGCGTCCGGTAAGACAACCCCCTGCGGTGATTAAACGCTTATAAAGCAAACATGATTACACCACCTGTAATCATAAACAGATTCTCGGTTAAAGACAAAAACCCGAGAGGGACATTGCTATCGCCGCCCACACAAGCGCACTTTAGCTCTCGCTTGTCGATATAAACGGCTTTAAATACTGATACGGCTCCAACGACCCCGATAAAGAGTGACACTGGGGCCACCCACAAAACCCCTAGCGACGCAATCATACCCACCCCTGCATACGCTTCAAGAAACGGGTAAAGGTAACCATAGCGAATATTTCTTTGGGCCAATAGGTCGTAAGTAATAAACGAATTCGTAAAACTGTATAAATCCTGTAGCTTTTGAACGGCCAGCATCACCATAGATACTGCGATAAAAAGCAAAAGCGTACGAATCGACAACAACGGCAAAGCAATCGCCCACTGAAAAGCAACAGCCATTAATGCCGCCATACTAAAAATAGCAACGACCGGTGCATACGTAGTCCCGCTTTGACCCGCGGGGCCTTTATCAAAGTGCTCTAAAAGTTCGTCGTATCCTCCTATGCGTTGATTATCGATGAACGCTTGAGGTGTTGTAGCAACGTCATGCTGCTTTTTAAATTCATCTGCCTGCTCTCTAGTGGTTAATTTACGATCATCCACCTTATAGCCTTCGCGTTTGAGTAAGTCCTTAGATCTCAGTCCAAAAGGGCATATATGCTCAGCGGTTTCCATACGGTATAAAACAGCGGTTTTACTCATGTTACTCCCCTTTATTTAACTGACCTTTAAATGTTGGAACGTTGCGCGCCATGGCCTCTTGCTTTGATTTGGCGATTCCGTTTTGCGCAATATCGTCAATCAACCATTCCATTTCTTTTATTTCTTTGCGCTGCGCTTTAATAATTCCATCGGCCAGCTCGCGGACTCTTGGATCGTCGATATTAGCGCGCTCGCTGGTAAGAATCGCAATCGAGTGGTGAGGGATCATAGCTTTCATCCAAGATTCATCGGCAACCGTATCTTGCGACCTGACTAAGTACACACAAACACTAAAAACAATAACGGACGCGGCAAATATACCGGCATTAAGCGCCCGGCTTTTATACATCCCTAACATAAAGGCGAGCATAATAACGGCCATGCCGGCACCCATGTACAGGGCCATATAGGTTCGTGTCTCACTAAACCAAACATGCGATACGGCATAGGTGTTTAGGTACATCATAATGAACATCATAATGGTAGAGGTTATTATCATTGCTGCAAACTTTTTGTAACTCATCGTGTAATCCTTACATTTTTTAGAGGTTAATTAAGGCTCTTTGGCACCCGACATAAATATGCAGAATCCATTCCATTTTTCATGTCAATTTTTCCCGAAAAATACAGGCGTGATTAAGCACCTGTAGTGGTCTCGTAGCCATAGTGGCGCAGCTCTACAATGATCCCAAGGCCAAAGATGAGCTCTTCGGCTGCGTGATGCAGAATATGTAAACGAATCAGTCCACCGTAAAGATCTTTGTCAGTCATTTTACCAGCCTCAGGCCAGCGCACCCAAAAATCCGCCTGCAACACCGCTCCCTACCACTACTAGCCATGGAGGCAATTTCCAGAACATTAATGCAACCAGCGCGATCAGGGCCAAGCCAAAGTCTTGAGGCGTATAAACCGCGCTCGTCCATACAGGTTTATAAAGGGCTGCTAGTAGAAGGCCAACCACAGCGGCATTGACGCCATACAATGCCGCTCGCATTCGACTATTGCCTCGTAGACGCTCCCAGAATGGCAAAGCTCCCATAATCAGTAGGAATGACGGTGTGAAGATCGCTAAGAGGCAGATCAAGCCACCTAACCAGCCGGATGGTGCCTCATTCATAGAAGCTCCAAGAAACGCCGAAAAGGTAAATAGAGGGCCAGGCACTGCCTGTGCAGCACCATATCCTGCTAGAAATGCGTCGTTGGCGACCCAGCCGGATGGAACTACCTCAGTTTGCAATAACGGCAGTACGACATGCCCACCACCAAAGACCAGCGATCCAGCACGATAGAAGGCGTCAACCATCGACAGCGTCTGATTCGGGAATATAGCTGTCAACATGGGCAAACCAATCAGCAGCATAAAGAACAGTGTCAGCCAAAACACTCCTACTCGACGCCCAATAGCGATTGGCAAAGGGTCATGCTCATCCACCTGTTGAGATTTGAAAAACAACAGACCAATGACTGCTGCCATGCCGATGACACCCACCTGCCCCAAAACCGACGGCACTAAAAGTACAAAACATGTTGCCGCAGCCATGATTGTGATGCGCGGCGTGTCTGGACAGAGGTTGCGAGCCATACCCCATACCGCTTGTGCGACTACCGCTACGGCCACTATTTTCAACCCATGAAGCACGCCGGGGGGTATCACATCACCGTAACTATTGATGCCCATTGCAAACAGGACTAGCGCAATCGCTGACGGTAATGTGAAGCCGGCCCAGGCGGCCATTGCTCCCGTGTAGCCAGATCGCGACAGTCCTATCGCGATTCCAACTTGGCTGCTTGCCGGACCGGGCAGGAACTGGCAGAGAGCGACTAAATCCGCATAACTGCGCTCGCTCAACCACTGACGGTGTGTCACAAATTCATCGCGAAAGTAGCCTAAATGGGCGATGGGCCCTCCAAAGGAGGTTAACCCCAATCGCAAAAAAATAATAAACACAGACCACGCCGAATTTGAATCCATATTCTCTATTCTATGCTGAAACATGGCTCAACCTCCGTCGCTTATCTTTTTTTTGGGTAGCCACATAACTGTAAAAGATGAACTCAAAACCATAATAAAAAGCCCTACCATGTCCAATGGGAAGTGAATTCCTAAGTAGACCCTCGACCAAGCAGTCATACAACCAGTGGTCACACTAAATAAAGACTGCGTAAAGCTACCGCTAGCGCGGATTTCCTATAAGCTCGCCTCGCCGAGCGTGGCTAGTGACTTTTCTTTGTGTGGCTGGTCTCAAGTGGCCAAAGCAAAGTAATCAAAGGCCGCTCCTGTGCTCCTGTAACTGCGCCATTCGTAAATCCATTTACATCAAAGGCCACCCCCCCCTATGCGTCAACCTGAATCCATACACCGGCGTCTGGCCCTCGGCAGTTGCTCCTGCACTGCTCTACTACACTGCGTCCATGCAGCTATACGGGTGCCCTCACTCCAGCCTATTTTAGCGGGCCGTATCGACATGCCGTCCCTGGCCTGACGATACTTGCGTAAACGCAGCCCAGGCCGCCCTCTCTGCCGCTTCGCGGCATTCGCCTTGCCCTCCTCACTTACCCCCTAAAATAGGTCTCCGTTCGGCTCAGTCGCAGGGGGCCTAAAAGCGGCACTTCGTAGCAAAACTAGACGCGCTCATTACTTGGTCAACAAGGCTTAAAATCTAAAACACTACAATAAAAAACGCTTTCGCATATTCTTTCTCATGAACATTATATGACCATGTAGGTTTCGAGGTAAAACCTGATTTACACTAGGTTTCCACAGGAATCTACGAAGAGCCTTTTTAATATAAATTGTGACCATCACCTCCGGGGAACCTGATTACAACAGTGCGCCTCATGCTTAGCGGAATCGGCAATGTTGCTATCTATCTGCCGTTGCCAACTGAGCTTTAACCGTCCCCACCAACTATCGCCCAGTGAAAGACCATAATCACTCAGAGTAAAAATCACTTCATCAATGCTAATGAGAGAAGCATCATACCGAACTATCAAGGTTGATTTTTGAGTACAAACCGAAACCCAGTCCACCCCAATCAGCCCACCAACATCACGCTCAATCGCTTCAACTTGTCCCTCATTAAGCCCGACCAAAGGTAAAGAATACTGGGTCAGAAACCCTGGCGTGACGGCTTTACTATACGTTTTCATTGCAAGCCTACCTCGCAAAGGCATTAAACTTAAAAACGGAGCCACGTATTAAGCGAGGCAGCCAACATACCTAGCCTAGTCATTTGCAGCCATTAGCTTACGGTAATTTTTCCTTGATACATTTGCATCTGGCAATGAAACTCGTACTCGCCCGCAGGTAATGCGGGCAGTTTTATAGATTTACGTTTATTCAAAGGCAGCGTTTCGCTTATTTCCAGACCAGGAATTAGCAGCACCTCAGAACATGGCGATGGATCTCTCCGCAAGAATGCCAACGTTATTGGGCGCCCCGCCGCCACCTGAAGCCGCGATGGTGTATAAGTTCCGCTTTCAACCGTTACCACGGTATCGTTTTCGCTTACTACTTTCTCTTGTGGCTTATACAACCAAAACCACCACACTATTAAAACGATTAAGGCCACGCCTGCGAGATTGACAAATAACATCTGAGAATTCCTATTAGTGTTCTTTAGCTTTAAACAACCTTAAACGGTTAGCGTTAGTCACCACTGTGAGTGATGAGAACGCCATAGCAGCACCGGCAATTACCGGGCTTAGCAACACGCCAAAAAATGGATATAAAACCCCCGCGGCTAACGGCACCCCAGCGGCATTGTAAATAAAAGCACCAAATAAATTTTGTTTGATGTTACTCAAGGTTGCTTTACTAATAGCGATAGCATCGGCCAAACCGTGCAGAGAGCCACGCATCAAAGTGATATCGGCGCTCTCGATCGCCACGTCAGTTCCGGTGCCAATAGCAAACCCTACGTCTGCAATAGCAAGTGCAGGGGCATCGTTAATACCATCGCCGGTCATACCAACCACTTCGCCTTCCATTTGTAGCGCTTGTACTTTTTTCGATTTATCGTCTGGTTGTACTTCGGCAAAAAACTCTTTAACACCAACTTTATCGGCTACCGCTTTAGCGGTGTCTCGGTTGTCACCGGTGAGCATTATCACGCGAATACCGTTACTTTGCAGGCGTTTAATCGCGGCAATGGAGTCATCTTTTATTGGGTCGGCAACAGCGATAATGGTCGCCAATTGATTATCCACGGCAAAATACATGGGCGTTTTTGCTTCAGCCGCCAGTGCTTGCGCTTTTGCCACAAAGCCGCCCAACTCAACGCCATGCTTTTGCATAAGCTTTTCATTACCAAACAGCAGAGTCTTCCCCTGCACATCCGCCTGTACGCCGTGGCCGGTAATAGCGTTAAAGTTAGATGCTTTACCGGCATCTAGCCCGCGCTCTTTGGCGCTTTCTACTATGGCCATTGCCAATGGGTGTTCTGAGCCGGCCTCTAAGGTCGCCGCCAGCTGTAAAACTGTATTTTCATCTTGCCCGTCCGCCACCAATATATCCGTCACTTTGGGCGCACCTAACGTAATGGTTCCGGTTTTGTCCAACACCATTGCCGTTATTTTAGATGCGGTTTGCAAGGCTTCGCCATTGCGTATCAATACCCCCGCCTCGGCAGCCTTACCAATACCAACCATTACCGACATAGGGGTTGCCAGCCCTAATGCACAGGGGCATGCAATAATTAACACCGTTGTGGCAGACACAATGGCAAAAGCCACGGTAGGTTCTGGCCCAAAGTTTAACCACACCAGCGCACTCACCACGGCGGTAATCATAACCACCGGCACAAAATACGCCGAGATCACATCAGCCAAGCGCCCGATTGGCGGCTTTGAGTTTTGTGCACGCTTAACCATATTAATAATCTGCGCTAATGCGGTATCTTTACCAACACGAGTCGCTTTAAATAAAACCGATCCAGATTTATTGATAGTGCCAGCTACCACCTCATCGCCTTCAGATTTTTCTACCGGCATGGGCTCCCCCGTCAGCATCGACTCATCAATCGCGGAGTGGCCCTCGACTACCTCACCGTCAACGGGGATTTTTTCTCCGGGGCGCACACGCACCACGTCATTTAAAACAACCTCATCAATGGCGACATCCAGCTCTTTATCATCGCGTATAACTCGCGCCATTTTAGGCTGCAGGCCAATCAAGCGTTTTATCGCTTCGGATGTTCGGCCCCGCGCCTTTAACTCAAGCGCCAGCCCCAAATTAATTAGGCCAATAATCATAGCCGTGGCTTCAAAGTAAACATGCCGAGCCATCTCGGGCAGCAGGTAAGGTACCAGCACAACCACCATCGAATAAAGCCAAGCGGTGCCCGTGCCCAGCGCAATTAATGTATCCATATTGGCCGAATGATTTTTAAGCGATTGCCACGCGCCAATATAAAAATGCTTACCCGAAAACACCATTACCGCAAGGGTTAGCACGCCTACCAACAACCACACTACACGCTCAGTGTTGGTGGTTACGGTCATCTCCCCGCCGACAATGCTGTAAATCATCAGTGGCACGCCAAGCAATAACGCCATCGTCATTTCTCGCATTAAACGACGGTAATACGTAAGGTCGGCGGCTTCTTTTTCAGCAAGTGCATCATCAGCCGATTCGGCCGTGCTAACCTTCGCGCTGTAACCGGCATCCTCTATCGCTTTAATCAGCTCGGAGGCATCTGCACCGCCAAACACGCTAACCGAGCGCTGCGCAAAATTCATTTCGGCCGAGGCCACGCCAGGGACACGTTTCAGGGCCGATTCGATTTTGGCAACGCAGCTGCCACAGCTAGCGCCGTCAATCAGTAATTCTTGATGGATACCGTCATCACTTTGGTGGCTTTCTTGTTGCGCCGGCATGCTATCAGCGCCGGGCTGATGACACGCTTTATCTAAGTCCGTATCGGCTGTACTCATAAGGTTGCTCCCTAATTAATCTATAATACTGGCTGAATAGTTTGCGCCGTCAAGAGCTTCTAAAAGAGCCTCCGCGGCAACTGACCCAGACACCAAGGCAATGCCACTTTCTAAGTCCATTGTCGCCCCCGTCACCCCCGCCACCGAACTTAGCGCTTGTTCAATGCGAGCCTTACAGCCACCACAATGCGCCCCTTTAACAGACAACTTATAAACTGGAGTATCCTTATCAGTGCTCGGTGATGAACCGCCGCCAGCCTTCGCTTGTGAAGGTTTTGCACAACAGCATCCCCGTGCTTTTACTTCGGTAGTGTTTGACACAATATCGTTATTCATAATTATTTCTCTCCCGCTTGTTGTGAAAACCCTTCGATCAAATGACAAATCATGTCACCGTCGGGCACCCTATCAGGCTCCTTACTCCACTGGGTTACCGCCTCCCTCATGCGCTTTCGCAACAACTTCACCTCTTGAAACCGCTGTTCTGTCTCGTGCAAGCGCTGTTCAATCAAACGTCGCACGGTCGGACACGGCGACTCTTTATTGTCTGCATGACCCAGTATTTGCTGAATATCCTCGACCGAGAACCCAAGCTGCCTTGCACTCAAAACGAACCTCAGCCTATTTACGTCCTGGGCGCCGTAGTCTCGATAACCATTTTCATAGTTTTTGGTTGGGTTTAAAATTCCGATGCGCGTATAAAAACGAACGGTGTCAGCCGTGACTTCTAATTTTCTGGCAATTTCGACGACCTTCATCATTGCTCCTTTAGTCTGGGAGGTTTGCTTTAGGCTATATATCCGGTTTCAACGTTAGAGCTGAAGCAAGTTGAAGCTTAATGAAACCTGTAACACTACCCACACCATAAACCTATGTCTTACACTCAGGTCAAGCACTTTACAAAAACTACTCACAATAACTCAATAACCGTGGAACTTAATAGGAAAAGAAGTAAGAATCCACACAGTATAGCTCTTTATTTAAACCGAATAACGGCCGAAGCTAGTATTACTGAATTAACTATGCCACTACGTTCTTCGGTTGGATTCTGCTACGGCTTTTTTCATGGTTCACCCCGTTTACGATAAATTATACTCGCTTAACGCTGTGTCCAGCATTCGTGGCAGGGATCATCGCGAGATAGCACTTCTACCTTACAAGCGTTGAAAGCTTAACCCAATTCTTCGGCTTTGTATTTGGGAACGGAAATGTTAGTATGGAGAATAGGGTTTAGCTTTTTTTGATTTAAGGTTCGACATCTGCACCAAAACAAGTAACTCCTATTTACGCAAGAAATATGTCAGATTTAGTCGGAACTAATACAAATAAATACTCCACGACACTGAACATACGCCTCCCAGTCGTGAGTCCATGATGCCAAGATAAATCACGAGGATAAAACATGTCACAAGAAACCGATCGATCAAGTCATTATGAAAAGGCTAGCTTGTCTTTATGGGGAACCGTAATGCTGGGCACGGGCGTCATGATCGGCGCAGGGATTTTTGCGCTTACCGGCCAGATCGCTGAGATGGCGGGCCCACTTTTCCCACTAGCCTTTCTGGCCGCAGCGATTGTTGTGTCCTTTAGCGCTTATTCTTACATTAAGATATCTTCAGCGTACCCCTCTGCCGGCGGCATCGGGATGTACCTTCACAAGGCCTATGGCCACAGTTTATCGACAGCTTTTAATGCGCTTTTGATGTACTTCTCAATGGTAATTGCACAAAGCTTTCTAGCGCGTACATTCGGCTCTTATAGCATGCAATTATTCGGGGGGGACCAAAGCGGCTACATGGTTTCACTTCTCGGCGCAGGTCTTATTATAGTTGCCTTCATTGTCAACTTGTTAGGCAACCAGCTAATTCAGGGTATCGCCTCTTTCATTGGTGTTATCAAAATCGCTGGCATCTTGATATTCGGCCTGATCGGCGTATGGATTGCAGACACCATCAACGTAGATTTTTCAAGTCAATCCGATGCTGGGGGAGGTGTCGGTAATTTTCTTGGTGCAACGGCGCTTGGCATACTTGCATTTAAAGGCTTTACCACCATTACCAATAGCGGCTCAGAGGTCAAAGACCCCAAAAAAAATATCGGTAAAGCTATCATTATTTCTATTTGCGCCTGTGTTGTCATTTATCTGCTAGTAGGCTTCGCCGTTTCCAGCAACCTGTCACTCGATGAGATCATCAAAACCCAAAACTACTCTTTGGCCGCCGCAGCTAAGCCAGCACTAGGCGACATCGGGGTTTGGTTTACCGTTTTGATCGCGATTATGGCAACAACTGGGGGGATTATTGCAAGCATTTTTGCAGTTTCACGTATGCTCGCGATGCTAACGGAAATGAAACTTGTGCCACATAACCATTTTGGTATGCCCGGCAGCATTCAAAAACACACACTTGTTTACACCGTTGTGCTGGGATTAATTCTTACAATATTTTTCGATCTTACTCGTATTGCTGCTTTAGGCATCGTTTTTTACCTTATTATGGATATCGCGATTCAATGGGGTGTTTTACGCCACCTACGTGAAGACTTAAAGGCAAATGCAGTGATTCCCGGTATTTCCATTGCTTTAAACTTGTTGGTATTAGCAGGATTCGTTTGGGTAAAAATCAACTCTGACCCTTTTGTCATTATCGTTTCTGTACTAACAATGATTGCGATTATTACCACTGAATGGGCATTTTTGAAGTATCGAAAAACCGAAGGTAATGAGCATACACATTAGTGGGTGGGAAGCCGCGCGCTCTCAACACTCTATAGAGAGCGCTTCCTGTGTTCAGCCGTTTTAATTTTAACCACCATACACTCATCAAAAACACTAATGGATATTATCATGCAAGTTGAAACATTAAGAGACGTATTGCAATGGACCAAGGAATTTCATCACCACCTGAGCCAGTGCCTTTCTCACTGTACCGAAAAGAATACTAGTGAGCGAGCTAAGTTTATTTTGGCATACCTCTCAGATCACGAAGAAAATCTGGCCAAAGTTGTCAATGGCTTTAAAGAATCAGGCAATGAACACGCACTAAATACCTGGTGTTATGAATATGTCAACAAACAACCCATTATTCAACACGGGCAGTGCGACGCGCCTTTCTCCAATCTTGATGCCGTGCAGATCATGGACGTGATTGCCGATCAGCACCAGCAGGTGATTGAGCTGTACCGTTATCTCGCCTCGCGGGCAGACATTCCTTCGGCTCAGGAGATGTTGTCATCGCTCAAATCATTAGAAGAGCATGAAATAATGCGTATGGTTCATTCCGCCAATCGCCTTGAAGATATGTAAACACTCAGCTTTTAATGCCGGCACCCAACGCGACAAATAACCAATAAACATTGGTGAAAAAATGAGGTGGTAATTCTTATCTGTCCCCGTATTCTGGAATGATAAGATAAATCACTATTGCCCCATATTTCAAGAAAAAGTGTCGGTTACGGAGTTTATGTCAGTTACGTGTTTGATCAGCAATAAAAACGGGTGCGAAACCGCCGCCTTGAGTTCTAAAATTAGTTGTTTGTCCCTGATAAAGACGCGCTGCCAATAATTGAATTTCTCCAGCATAAACATAGGCACGAATATCCATCTTCAAAGCCGTTACTTGTCCGTCCACCAAAATCCCCCGATCGCTCGGCAATACGATTTGTTGCGCGACATACTCACCTTGTAATATGTCACTCCATACTCGTTTGGTCAATTTGTCGCCACGATAAGCGGCGCGACTCCCAAACCCTGTAGCGGGCTTAAAAAATAACTGCTTACGCCCCGCCCATAACTCTTGCTCGTTCTCAGCTGTAACGAGGCGCGTAGTTGGAATACCTGCCTGTAAGATGGCAATATCCTCTTCGCTTGCCCCAAATTGCTCTAACATATTCTTATCGCTTAATAAAATTAAATTGCGTTTATTCGCGTAGAGAGCATGATGATACGGATTTGGCGTCACAACAACAGCGTTTGCTTCGAAAGCCTGACGCAACGGTCGACTTTCTTTCGCTTTCAGAGCGAAATCGGTTAATCGATTATAAACCAAATCAATCGTCTGATTCCGATATTGAAGTTTTCCATTTAAAAACTCAAGCTCACCTGGATCTACAAGAACGGCAATGAAGCCGTTTTTCTCGAACAAACGTTGGGCCATTAAAAACTCTGGATATAAAAATTGTTGCTCTGGGTCTTCATCGACAATAGCAATAATTTTTAATGGCTTGTCTTTATTCTGAAGCTCCCACTCATGTAAAAACATGGTCATGAATTCAGTTTCAAGATTGGTTTTTAACAGTGACAATGGTATACCTTCCGCGCAACAACATTCTACTTGAGCGCTCACCAACGCGGCATTTAAAAATGCACCACCTGCATTAGTATTTACCTCGATGACTTGCGGGCCAAGGTCACTCATATGAAAGTCATAGCCCATAAATACCCCCTCGGCCGCCATACCTTCGGAAGTTATATGGCCATAGGCCTCAGTTAATATGTGTTTTGAATACCCAGGAAGCTTAACAACGCGGGTAACAGCGTCAACAATGCAACGCATTTGCTCTCATGAGAAGACGAGATAAACACACTTGTGTTCGAGAATAATTGTGGCTGGCTGACTAGTACATCTTGATTTATTTCATCAGCCTGCAAAAAACTATGGAGCTGCGTGCGATTCAATGTTTTGCAAAAACAACTTCGATTCAAATCATCGGCAGTATTACCACCCATACCCTTACAACTATTATTTAATGACTTCGTCACTATAAAAATCCTTCAACGGGTTAATGGTACACCTAGCTGACTGTAGTAATTTCATTAAAGACGAAGCGATTTTCCGCTTCGTCACATCGATATTATGAATAATTAACTACTGAGAGGCAGCACGCTTCCATAGAAAATAAACAGCAGGCAATACAAGCAGTGTTAAAAATACCGCACTAATCATACCTCCCACCATGGGTGCTGCAATACGGCTCATCACCTCCGACCCCGTTCCAGTTCCGTAGAGAATAGGCAGTAGCCCCACGGTTACCGCCGCAGCGGTCATCATCACAGGACGAACACGCATGCCTGCACCTTGAATAATGGCCGTTTCGAGTTGATTGATAGTCAGCTTTCCACCAGCGTCCTCTTTTGCGCGCACCCAGGCCTGATTTAAGTAAACTAACATAATCACGCTAATTTCGACGGCAACACCTGCCAAGGCGATAAAGCCCACCCCTACCGCAATAGAGAAATTAAAACCTTGCCAATACATCAGCCAAATGCTACCGATCAAGGCAAATGGTAGCGTTCCCATTAAAATACCGACCTCTGCAAAGCTTCTAAAATTTATAAACAACAGGATTGCTATAATCGCCAACGTTAACGGAATTACATAGGTGAGCTTTTCCTTGGCCCTCTCCATATACACATACTGACCCGACCAGACTACTGAGTATCCGGCGGGAAGGTCGAGTTGTTCGGCAACTATTTTACGGGCATCAACCACATAGGTACCAACATCAATGCCCTCAATGTCAACAAAAGTCCAGCCGTTAATACGGGCATTTTCACTTTTAATACCCGGCGGCCCATCAGCAATAGTAATTGTGGATACATCACTTAATGCAATGCGCTCACCTGTTGGTGTGATAATCGGCAAAAGTTTCAGCTGTTCTGGTGAGTTACGGTACGATTGTGGGTAACGAAGATTTACCGGATAACGCTCTAAGCCCTCTACCGTTTGGGTGACATTCATCCCACCTATAGCAGATGAAATAACTTGCTGGACATCTGTAATATTTAACCCAAACCGTGCTGCCTTATCCCGGTCAATATCGATATTTAAGTATCGTCCACCGGCCACACGCTCTGAGTACACAGAAGCCGTACCTTCTACATCTTTTAGTATCACCTCAAGCTGCTTACCAATATCTTGAATAACTGATAACTCAGGGCCCGCTATTTTTATGCCAACCGGGGTTTTTATACCTGTCGCTAACATGTCGATACGCGTTTTTATCGGCATAACCCAGGCGTTAGTAACCCCCGGTAATTTCACCAGTGCATCTAGCTCTTTTTTCAAGCCTTCAGTCGTCATGCCTTCGCGCCACTGGTCGCGTGGTTTTAGCTGAATAAACGTTTCAATCATGGTTAATGGAGCGGGATCTGTTGCGGTATCTGCACGGCCTATTTTTCCGAAGACAGTCTTCACCTCGGGCACGGTCGCAATCAACTTATCCGTTTGCTGAAGTAACTCCCGAGCTTTACCAATCGAAATTCCAGGATACGTCGTCGGCATATACATCAAGTCGCCCTCATCTAATGGAGGAATAAACTCACTGCCGATTTTTCCAAGCGGCCACATAACCGTAGAAAGCACCAATAGCGCGAGCACTAAAGTCATTTTTGGATATGCCAATACCTTTCTCAGTAATGGCATGTAGCCGGCCGTGAGTAATCGATTAACGGGGTTTTTATGTTCGGGTAATACTTTTCCGCGAATAAAATAGCCCATCAATACCGGAACAAGCGTAATTGCAAGGGCCGCTGAAGCCGCCATCGCATACGTTTTTGTAAAGGCTAACGGACTAAACATTCGCCCTTCCTGAGCCTCAAGTGTGAACACGGGCACAAAACTAACCGTTATTATCAACAAACTAAAAAACAGTGCAGGCCCTACTTCAGAGGCGGATTCCGCAACAACTTGCCAACGATTTTCTTTTGTGAGTGGCGTTTCCTCCATATGTTTATGCATGTTTTCAATCATTACAATAGCACCGTCGATCATGGCGCCAATAGCAATGGCAATGCCACCCAAAGACATAATGTTGGCATTGATTCCTTGCGCATGCATGATAATAAACGCGGTGAGGATACCAACGGGTAAGCTAACAATTGCGACGAGAGAAGAGCGCACATGGAAAAGAAATACCATGCACACAAGTGCGACAACGATGAACTCTTCCAACAGTTTGTGCCATAAGTTTTCAACGGCTTTTTCAATCAGGCCTGATCGATCATAGACCGTGACAATTTCAACACCTTCCGGCAACCCTTGTTTTAACTGTTCCAGTTTCGCTTTGACGCCATCAATGGTGGTTTGCGCATTTTCACCAAAACGCATCACCACTACGCCACCAACTACTTCACCTTCGCCGTTTAATTCGGCTATACCACGTCGCATTTGCGGCCCAAGACCAATATCCGCAACATCTTTTAATAGCAGTGGTGTGCCGTTTTCGTTCACGCCTAAGGGAATACTGGCAATATCTGATTCATTTTCTAAATACCCTGAAGCCCTGACCATATACTCGGCTTCTGCCATTTCAACGACCGAAGCGCCCACTTCTTGATTGGCGCGTTTAATGGCCATTTGAATGTGCGAGAGCGGAATACCAAACGCCCGTAATTTTTCAGGGTCCACCGTGACCTGGTATTGTTTCACCATGCCACCAAGTGCTGCCACTTCGGAAACGCCAGGCACCGTTTGCAATTCGAACTTCAAAAACCAGTCTTGCAAGCTACGTAATTGGCTTAAGTCGTTTTGGCCAGTACGGTCGATCAGCGAGTAGATATAAACCCAACCAACACCCGTAGCGTCGGGCCCTAATTGCGGCTTCGCAGCGTCAGGCAACAAGGGCGCAACCTGACTCAAGTATTCTAATACACGGCTACGCGCCCAATATAAGTCGGTGTCTTCATCAAAAATAATATAGACGTATGAGTCACCAAAAAATGAATAGCCTCGTACGGTAACGGCTCCAGGCACTGAAAGCATGGCCGTCGTTAAGGGGTAAGTAACTTGATCTTCGACGACTTGTGGCGCTTGCCCTGGGTAGGAAGTCTTGATAATTACCTGTACATCACTGAGATCAGGCAATGCATCTACTGGCGTTTTTTTAAGCGAGAAAAGCCCTACACCCACAAGAATTGCAGTTGCCAGCAAGACAAAAAAACGATTACTAACTGACCAGCGAATAATTGACTCAATCATCACCTACTCCCCACTCTTTTCTGTATGACTTGAGTGATCCATTTTTGAATGATCTATTTTTGAATTCCCTGTATCACCATGATTCATTTTTGAATGGTCCTCTGTCACATCCATTTTATCACTGTGATTCATGGTGGAATGATCCATCATTGAGTGATCTGCAGTGTCTTGCGAGTCATTTTTTGGCGCTTTGATATCGGTAGCGTTTGAAATAATGTGGGTGGCGGTAATTTCATATTCCTTATCCCCCCTCTTAGTTACCTCCATGTGTAAAATCGTGCCTGGCTTAAGGGGGGCGAGATCCACCTTGTCTGCAACAGTAAGATCCATGGTCATTGCCGGCCAATCCCACACATCGACAGCCTCGTGTCGTACCGTCACCATACGATGATCCAACATTAAATTTGTAATTTCAGCCGGTATCCATACAGCGTCAGGTACATCATCGCCGTGATGCATTCGTTTAAAATCAGAAACCTTACTGGATTCTGAATCAAGAAGAAATTGCGCCGAGGTGACAATCTTCTCTCCGTCTTCGAGCCCTTCTATGATTTCAGCAACCGTTTGATTCACACGACCCACGGCAACCTCAACGGACTTAAAGCTCCCATCACCTAAGGCAAGCACAACACGGTCTTGACTTCCGGTACGGATTAGCGCTTCACGCGGAATTACTAATAGTAGATCCGAGCTGTCCGAATGGACAACAACCTGAGCGAACATATTGGGCTTTAGTTTACGAGCAGCGTTATCGAAACTTAATCGAATTCGCGCGGTTCGCGTTTTACTGTCCAAGGTCGGATAAATATACTCCACTTTTCCTGTCCATTTTTTTCCTGGCAGATAATCCAGTGTCATGGTCACAGGGTCACCCACCTTGACTAACGACGCTTGCCGCTCAAACACTTCTGCCTCTACCCATACCTCATCCAGAGCACCGATACTGAGCATGGTGGTGCCTGGTTTAACGAAAGACCCTTCCCGAATATTAAGATTATCTACCACACCATTTTGAGGCGTATAAAACGTAACCGTTTGCTGTACTTTAAGTTCATTTTTAAGCTTTTTAATAAAATATTCGGGGATTTGTAGCGCTCTAAGACGATCTTCAGAGGCTTGAATTAAACGCTGATTATTACGATTTAGCGCCAACACCAGCTCCTCTTGCGCATTGACAAGCTCGGGCGAATAGAGTGAATACAATGGGCCACCTTTTTCCACGGGATCGCCGGCGGCCTTTACATACAGCTTTTCTATCCAGCCTGATACACGTGGGTGAATATGAACCAACTTATCTTGGTCATATTGCACATAGCCTACCGTCACAATTTCAGTATGAAGCGGTTTTCTTTCAGCAAGCCCTGTACGAACGCCTAAATTATTAACGACATCGGGTGAGATATTGATGGTGCCCGGCCCCGCATCGTTAGCCTTTTTACCGCCTTCATATACAGGAATCAAATCCATTCCCATTGGAGATTTTCCAGGTTTATCTCTTTGGTAATTCGGATCCATTGGGGCAACCCAATATAAGGGATCTTTTTTAGCTTCCGCGTTTACGTTATCGCCAGCATTGTCGCTACCACCGCCACTTAATGTAAAAGTGAGAGCACTTCCTAAAACAATACCTCCAATCGCGGCGGCCAATATTGTGGGCTTTAAAAGGTTGGATTTACTCATGTTCGTCTCCAATTACTGAGCTAGTATCGAGCGCCGTCGCCTTGGATGTATTGACGGTTCCAGCTTGATTATTGATGCCCTGCCCCACCTGAAAACAATTCAGCTGAGCAATGTTTTTTTGTATCTCGATATTCACATTTAAGGCTTCAATACGCGCATTCAATTCGGCAATGCGAGCACGTACCACCTCAGCAAAATCACCATCATCATGGGTATAGGCCGACAGTGAAGCCTCCGCTTGCTCAGACATTTCTTTGAGTAAACGTGTATCGAAGAGTGATTTACGCTCTATAAGCCGTAAATACTGAGCTTCCGCAGTTTCAAACCCTGATTTAAGCTGGCGAAGTATTAAGGCTCTTTCTGTTTTCACAGACTCGCGATCAGCCACCGCAGCCTGAACTGTCTTGTCTTGGCGGTTTCCTGCAAACAAAGGAACGTCAAAGGACACGCCGACAGAAAAAAAGTCGGAACGATCATCTCCCATTGGGGTTTGATCACGATAGCCATAACTCGCATTAACACCCCACTGAGGTTTATAGCTTTGCTCAGCCAGTTCAACGTTGGCCCCAAAAGCACTTATTTTTTGATCAACCTGCTTAACTTTTGGGTGGTTACCCAGTGTTTCGGCTAACTCAGCCAGCTTCACAGAACGATTAGGCTCAAGAATCAACTCGCGAGACTGCAAAGCAATAACTGAAGACATATTGAGGGGCTTTTGAACTTCAATGTTCGGATCAGAAATCCACTCTCCCAGCCTAGCAAGATGTGCATCACTTTGCAGGTGCAGCGTTGCTAAGCGATCGTCTAATCGCGTTAGCTCAAGCTGTGCTCGGATCAAATCTTGTTGCCGAGTTTTCCCCGCCCCGGTTGAATAGCTCGACTGCGCAACATCGACAAGATATTCAAATAGAGAACGATCGCGCTCAATAAGCTTTATAGTCGCCTGATAGCGATATACATCCAACCAAAGCTGGGACACAGTCACAGCGACTTGCGCACTTCTATCTTTACGAGCAAAAGGCTGCATCTGACCTAGCTTCTCAAGCTTTTCGCGCTTATACATTAGGCTTTTTCCTCGCGGGAACATTTGGCTCACGCCAACCTTAAATTGCGTCATCCCCTCTTGCGAGAAATTAAAACTGTCGATTGGCACATTGGCTAAGCCGATACTTACAGAGGGATCAGGCAATGATCCCGCCGCTACGCTCATGGCATCTAAGCTTTCCTGCCGCTTGACGCTACCCATGATCCAGGGGTCTTGTGATTGTGCCCTTGAAACTGATCCCTACCACTAATACTGGACACATCGTTAAGCGAGTATAATTTATCGTAAA
>NZ_CAXAUC010000004.1:0-279774 GCF_963972205.1 uncultured Gilvimarinus sp.
CTATTTTAATGGAATTTTCTACTAATAACCGCTGTGGATTATTGGGGGGATTACATATGGTCAACGCCAAAAAATGTATCAATTAGTGTTTCATTGGTGTGCCCACCTCTCTCTTTATATGAAAGCAATCCTTTGTCAGGCCGTTTTCCACCATTTAACTCTAATAGAAAAAATCGATAATCACTAGGGAGTTTAAAATTAAGATATTTTTCGGCCTCTGCAATTGCTGATTCGCTGGTCGGCTGAAACTTGATTTCAAAGCTTATGTTCATTGGTTTGTTCCTGAGTGTCTGGCAGCCGAGGCTCCTCCCGAATGCGGGAATGCGTTATGGACGTCATCTCTAATTAGTAGCATGTTTTTTTGTTTTCGTGATGATGCCATATGTAACCGTCAGGATGGTCATAAGCTTTATGGCCAAAGTCCGCTTCATAATTTGCAAGTGTAATCCCCCAATTTTAAACCGCCTTGGATTCAACCGGTCACTGTAACAGTTGGTTAAGCATATCAGTCGGTGTTTGGAAGTCGAGCGTTTTCCTTGGCCTTGTGTTCAGTTTGTGCGCCACCTTGTTTAGATCCTTCTGAGAAAATCCAGAGAGGCTGCTGCGCTTAGGGAAATACTGCCGAAGTAGACCATTCGTGCTTTCATTGGTGCCGCGTTACCAAGGACTCTGCGGGTCGCAAAAATAAACGTCGATGTTGGTAGCGATGGATAAATTTTCGTGAGATGCCATCTCGGTTTCTCGGTCCCAAGTTAAGCTTTGCTGTAACAAGGCCGGCAGTTTTTTCATCTGTCTAGAAAGCGCTAACACTACGTCGCTGGTTTTCTTGGTTTTTACTTTAATCAAGACCGTGTGCCGAGTCTTCCGCTCGACTAGTGTTGCGATTTGACTGTTGTTTGACCCCAGTATCAAGTCACCTTCCCAGTGTCCTAGAACAGTACGGTCTTCAGTTTCTGAAGGGCGCTCACTCATAGATACACCATCAACGATATGGCCGCGACCTGCTGGAGAATGCGGCTTCGCGTGCCTAAACTTTCGTTTGGTGCGTAAATGTGTACGTAATTCCTTGCGAAATATACCCCGAGTCTGAATAAAGAGGCTTTTATAGATTGTTTCGTGCGATACACGCAAGCTCTTGTCATCAGGATAAGTTCGCTCTAGCCATCCGGATATTTGTTCAGGCGACCAATCCAGCAACAGCTTACCTCGAGCTATGCGATACAGTCGCCGATGTTGTGTGAGCAGGCATACTTTGCGTCGTCTAGAGTGTTTCTTTGCATTTGATTGAGCTTCTGTAGCCCGATATCGACTGACACCACCATTGCTGCTCAATTCGCGACTTATCGTCGAGGGGGTTCGGGAAAGTTGTTCAGCAATTGCTCTCAAGCTAAGGCCAGCGGCTTACGCCTCTGGATATTTCCTCTCGCTCTTCTAGCCTGAGAGCCGAAGATCGCTGCCTTTTGGGTCGAGGCTTAATTCCCCCATGATAACGCAAATACGAAAATACCGTCGCGGGAGACTTACACACTGAGCGTGCAATCACGCTCATGGGCTGGTCCTTTTGCTATTGATCCCAGATAGCAGCCTTTTTCACCTCGTTCATCCTATCAAACTCCTGCATTTACCACCTCTTTACTCATTGTAGTATGGGGTGTTGCAATGACCGGTAGAATTCAAGGCTGTGGATTATTGGGGGGATTACAAGAAGGCGTAATTTCCCTTGTTTGAATGCCTGTAATTTTTTAATCTAGCGGGCTTTTAAAGTGTTTAAAGAACAAGATTTCTATTCGTCAGAAGCATCACTAGACAATTAGAACAGGTTCTTTAAGGCTCTCTAGCCTTTTCAAGGCTGCTAGATTTTCTTTTTTCTCTAAGCTTCTTAATCCACGGTATATTTTTAAATAATTTTTATCATTCATTTTAAATTTTAAGCCGTACATTGCCATAAGTGTTGAGGTGGATGTAGCCGCAGGCAGTGTTGATTTTTCATCTATCGTCGTTTCTTTTAGGTAGTTAATGGCTTCAGTTGTTGTTGGTGAGGAAGGTATGAGCTGATACTTCAAGCTACGAACTTCTTCGTTGGAGCTTCTTACATCTAGAGAAACCAAATCGTTTATGTTTTCTTTTGTGGGGTTATAGTTACATACGTAACCGCTCATGAATACTCTTCCGTGCATGATTATGTCATTATCACGTTGCTCTGGATATCTCTTGGGTTCTTTTTTTAGTTCCTCTTTAAAAAGATTAATAGCTTTTTCTGAGTCGCACAAGTAAAGGCCTCGAAGATTTTCTAAATGATGCGTAAAATTTGGATTGCTTTTGAGGTAATTGAATGCTTTATTTTTTTCTTCGCTCGTCATGGAAGAAAAGTAACTTGAATCTAGCCCCTGAAGTCGCTCTAGTTGCGTTAAGGTAAAAAAATCCAGAAAGTGTTGATAGGCTGGGCTGATATTTAAATCATCTTTCATCGAGGGATCCCTTCTAGGTCAAGTAAGTCGTTTACGTAGTTTTCTGATAATGGTATGGCTTGGTTTTTCCCGTTAAGAACATGCATGTTAACATTAGTTATCCTTCCGGTTGAGTATGAATCTCGAATAATAGGTTTTTCAATGTTGTGCCATACGGTGCCTTGGTCCCATAATTTTTTAGATGTTTGAATAACATGGATTTCACCTGTTGCCGAATTGGCAAATTTTCTTGATACACCATTCCATAATTCACCACTACCGGCTGCTTGACCTACTTCACTTTCCCAAGGTATGTTTTTTATATCGCTCCAACCGTCAATAACCCTGCCGCCAGGGGTGCCTTCGAGTGTGCTGCCGCCAATACTCTCTGCAAACTGTTGTGCAGAGGTTTGGCTGCCAGACCA
This sequence comes from uncultured Gilvimarinus sp., assembly GCF_963972205.1. Classification (NCBI taxonomy): domain Bacteria; kingdom Pseudomonadati; phylum Pseudomonadota; class Gammaproteobacteria; order Cellvibrionales; family Cellvibrionaceae; genus Gilvimarinus; species uncultured Gilvimarinus sp. Next base: position 2,873 of record NZ_CAXAUC010000004.1, read on the forward strand.
CAGGGTCGCACCATCCTTCGGTGTGCTGACGTCAAGCCTTTCAATAAATCCATCCCATGTGTCCCCGGGCTTTTGAGGTATGTGTGGTTTAAGGATTTCTCTTGCTTCAGCCAATTTTTTATCAGCTAATTTATAATCTCCATTTGTTCTGGCAACATTGGCCTCATTGGATAGCTTTGTGATTTCTTTTCTATCTTGCGCTGCGGTACGGATGACTTTTTGTTTCTTTTTAACCTTGCCGCCGTTTCCCGCTGGTCCTGTGGGTTCTTTGGCTTTACTGGCAGCGCTCGCGTCAGGTGTTTTTTTTGCCGTACTGGCATTGCTGGCGGTATCGGCTATTTTGGGGTCAGCTGTTTTATCCGCTTTGAGTACATCGCTGCTCGTGTCGGCTATTTTAGCGGTGTCAGCAGCAGTGTCTAGCGCTTTTCTCCCTCGCGCCCCTTTGGCAACGCTGGCTGGAGCTTTTACTATCGTACCGACGGGAACCAATATGGAGGCGATGCTACCACCTGTTTGAGCGTCATTGTCGAGCTCAAAAATATCCCCGACGATCCCCGATTCTAGAATGCTGGCCGATTGACTCGCGAGGCTATTCGCACGCGCTAGATTGCCATCTTCATAGTTAAATAGTGCCATTTTATCGAGAAGATAGCTGTATGCGATTTTGCCGTTCTGGGCTTTAGAGGCAGTTACCGCTAAATTCCATAGATCCGAGGGGAGGTTGCCGACTCCTTTTAATACGCCTTTACCGAATTCTCCGGGGTTATCCCACGAGGCTTCTGCGATACGTTGCGTGCTGTTCCATGCCGATGCGGCTCCTTCTTTTGTTCGCTGCCAATAGCTGCGTTCATCTTCGGACTCATCGATCAACGTCTGTAAGTGTTCGTTGGGCTGGCTGTTGTCGGTCTCAGGTGTCTGCTCCTCGGGTGGTGGTTCAGGCGGGTTAGCGTACTCTGCCCTTACATTACTAACTGATGGCATAAAGGTGAGCTGCCCCAGAGTGTTACCTGTGGCTTCAGGCACGATGGGCGCGAGTTTTAGAGATTGTAGGTGGGGCTTCTGCCTAAATTCATCATACTCCTCGTGGCTCATCTTTACGTTGACTAAACTTCCAGCATCGCCTGAGCCATTTTGCGGATAATTATCTTGTCGTATATTTTTAAAACCGTTTTCCCGTGCGGCTTCATTCATATTGAAGCCTTCTTGGGGCTGCCAAGCCAGCGTTACGCCATCAGGGCGGTTAATAATGTTAAGCCCTTGATGCTGAATGAGCTCGCTGGTCAGTGTATTGATCAGCAGAGGGGACTGTTCTGCTGGTGACTGGTTCTTGCTCATGAATCCGTTGTCCTTGCGAGCCCAGTAAGGGCATTCCTGATTCCGTCATTAAGATGCTGTTTGTGTCGAGTTTAAGTCGGGTACTTTTATTAATCGTAGCGACCTTCTTTCTCCCATTGTGCGCGCACTTCGGCGGGAGAGGGTGGGGGGAATTGCACACCTTGGGACTCTAGGTAGGCTTTGATTTTCATGGCCGAATCGTAATTCGTTGATCCAGGAGAAATAATTCCCTTGTTTAGCATATTGTGAATATCCCAAGCAATATTGGCTCCCGCAGTGTTGTGTTGTTTGTAATCTCCGCCTCGCTCAATGAGAAAATACACAAGTTCGTAGTTGTTTAGGTTTGAGGCATAAAGCAAAGCATTGTCGTCAGACCGATTTAATTGGTTTATGTCAGCCCCGTTTTCTAGCAGTATATCTATTTGAGACTTGCTCCCACCACCTACTGCTCTAAACAGAGGCGGTCGGCCCGTGCTGTCTACAATATTAGGATCGGCACCGTATTCTAATAATAATGTAACCCATACGTCGTACTTGGTTTCTCCTCCAATAACTTTATTTAATGGTGTATTACCGTATTGTTTTTCGGGAAGGTTGGGGTCTGCTCCTAGCTCCAAAACTAGCTCGGTACCTGATATGTCATTGGTAGCGATAAACCAAAATAGAGGTGTAATTCCATATTTGCCGTATATGTCGAGGGGGAGACCTTGGTCGATAAGCGCTTGAGCCTGCTCTTTTTTGCCTTTTTCAATGAGATTAATGAGCTGAACGTATTCCGGAGTGAAGTAATCAGACGGCTTCATGGTGAATCCTTGTGTTGAGCAGGCGCTTAAAGCAAAAATAAGAAAAAAAGTTATGCAAAACCGATAGATAGAAGTTGTCGATGTTTTTTTGGATGGGGTCATTCGGGTGATGCTCCTTGAAGGGTGGCAATATCCGTTTCTTTTTGAGCTTCAATGCCATCGATTACTTGATCCATTCCATGGCGGCTGAGGGGGCTGCCGCCTTCGACGCTGTCTAATTTTTGAATGTCGCCGAGAGCTCCGGGGATTTTCAATAGTTGATCGGCTGCGATGGTGGCGGCTGCGGCACCAAGCGCGCCACCTTCCTTTGCCCCAAACTCGGCCGCTAAACCGCTAATCACCGGGTTGGTATAGGTTTGCACGCCAGTTAACACCTCTCCTAAAACATGTTGGCTAGTGATTAATGAGCTGATCTGTCCTTCGCTGAGATCGCTTTTTTCTTCTATGGTATTTGGGTGTAGACCCGCGGAATTAAAGGTATAACCTTCGGTGCCGGTTACTGCGACTCCGGCGCTTGCCAAGCCTCCACCTAAAGAATGTCCCACTATACTGAAAGAATCACCTAGTGCTTGTTCGGTTTTTTTTGCGAGCTCCATTGCATCGTTGTACTGTGCAGTCTCAAAGCCTGCACTTTGTCCTAAGTTAGTTCCCCAGTCTAAAAGCCCTGTAACGCTATTATTGGTGCCGCGGTAGGTCAGCATTGTTTCGCCATTAATCTCAGATTTAAACAGCGCCGAGCCGAAGCCTGACTCTTCACTCATAAACGTTGCATCTTCAAGCCCAGGTATTTTACTCGGGTCTTGCAGCTCTAAACCCACCGGTGGCTCAGGTAATGCTTTGGTGTGTCCGCGATCAAACTCATCCACCTTGTACACATACTCGGCGGCTTCAGCGCGAAGGATATTGTCGTTGTTGAGATTGAGTCGCTCGCTCGCCGCAATGATATTCGGGTCGGTACTGCCGGCGTTTTTTTCGATTAAGTCCTCTCGCTCTTGATAGCGTGCTTTGCGCGCCTCTACTGGTGACGGTTTTGGTTGTGAGGGCGCGTTACCCGTAGCCTCACCATTCATCCAAAACAAATCCCCGTGGCGTAGGATGCGCTGTTTGTCCGCGTTAACAGTGGAGCTGTGTTGCCCAGATTTAAACGATGCGGTGCCGCCCACGGTGTCAGAGACTAACCCTTTTTTAACCCCTGGCTCTGCCCCTGTGGTTGTGGGTAGATAGCTGGCTAAGGTAATAAAAGGCATGCCGTTGGCGCGCACATGGGGCACCTCTTGTGCGGCATCACCGCATTTGGCAATGATGGGATACGGTACCGGCACATCGGTGCCGCCAATAGGCGTTTTGCACACATCCGGTAACATGCTGATAACCAGCCACTGGCCGTCTTTGCGGGCGGTGAGGTTGTTGGTCATGTTGTGGCTTCCTTGCGGGTTGTTTGTATCGCGGAGGTTTCTTGCCTGTGTAAATGCGGCCGCCACTTTAACAAAGGTGCGCTTGGGTCGACTTCGAAGCGCGTCTCAAGGCTGGCGATTAATGGGTTTTTGGGGATCCGGCAGCGCCAGACGACACTCAGGGTTTGTTGATCTGTGTCGAGCACTAAGGTGTCGATGACGGCGGGCAGCGGCAGTGGTGTACCGTTGTTGAGACGCGCCATCACAAAGGCACGGTGCCCGGGCAGCTGCATGGCCACATAACCGCTTGGTGCAACGGCTGAGTCAAACAGGTGCCACGCCTCTAATGAGCAATCTGGGCTGGGCCACGGTGCCTGCTGGTCGAGCGGGGCGCAGTTCCAGTAGCGCTCGTCAAAGTCTTTAGGCGGCAGTGGCCAGCGCGTTTTTTGCCACAGTTCGTCATAGGTGCCGCTAAGTGCTAAGCGCGGTGCCCAGCTTCGATTGACCACGCCCAGCCCCGCCGGTTGCAGAGGGTAGCCTGCCGCTACCTCAGCCATCTCCTTCGCATTGGTTACGTCTTTGGGGTGTTTGATTCGTGAAGGCTCTTGCAGTGATTGTTTCGGGTAAAAGATACTCGGCGCGGTTAACTCCTTAGGTAGGGCGGTATTGGCCTTACGCGCTAAACGAGTGTGGCGTTTGTCCATCCAGCCGCCCCCCAGCGGGTTGCTGTAACACACCTCGTTAAGCAGCCATTCGGGCTGTGTATCGTCCGTTTGATGCTTAGGGTTGGGGACTTGGCTTTTACCGCCAAAGGCATACTCCCAACGCAGGGGGACTTTAATGGCTTTTTTATCGCGCTTGAGCGTCCAGCCCAATACACCGTGATAAAATGCCCCCGGAGGTGACACCTCTAACACTTTCTCGATTACAGGCACGGCGGTGGTTGGGCTGCTTTGGGTGCGGCTTTGCAGGCGTATTTTTATAGGCCAGCGTTTGGCAGGTTTGCTTTGTGGGGCGTGGGCACTGCCCACTACCAACACATCGCAGCACGGCTTGAACGGCGCTAAGTCGGTTTCTTGTCGTAAGCTGTGTTCGTAAAAGGGTTTTTCAGAGTCACGTTTTAATGCTTGGGCATCATGAGAGTTGGAGTCACCCTCTCCGATGGTCATAGGCTCCCAATAGCTATCCTCTAATTGCAGTGGCTCGGCATCGGTATCGCGCACTGTTAACGAAGCCACACCGCTCGCTGGATCAATCGTTATATGGTAGCCAACGCGTATGACTACAGTATCGCAGGCTCGGTCGAGCGTATCGACCGAGCTAAAGCACAGTGCACTAAAGGGCGTTAAGTTGGTCAGTTGCATGATTCGTCTTCGCGCCTAGTTTAAATCAATATCACTGCCGGTGATCTGCATAGGACCGCTGGCCTCGAGTGTCACCTCATTGCCGACTAAGGTAATGTTGCCGTTGCTATTTAAAACGAGCGATGCTTTACCGACTTGCAAAGTGATGGAGTTTCCCGCCTCTAGCACCAGATCTTCACCGGTATTAATCGTGGTGTTCTTTTTGACTTTGGTGGTTTTACTTTGGCCTATTTGTTCTGTTTGATTCAGGCCAACAATGGTGTTCATCAACGCACCGACATTTAAGCTATAGGCGGCGCCAACGTTATCCATGCGCGCGAGAGCAACCGTTTGCATGCTGGTTTTGCCGATGCTCGCTTTGTGATGCCCACCGACATTCAAAGTGGCGTTTTTACCTACACTGAGGGTATCGCTTTTGCCGATGTCGGCGCTGCGGTCGACACCAATATTCACCGTCTCATTATTGGCCACATTTTTACTGCGGCTATCACCAATGGTAATGCTCTCGTTTTTACCCACCTCCTCGGTGCGGTTGTCGCCGATGCTGATGGTTTCGTTTTTATCGACGCGCTCTTGGCGGTTTCTGTGCACAGTGATGGTCTCGTCGCCATCGACTTCTTCGGTGCGGGCTTTGTGCACGGTGATGGTTTCGTTGCCATCGACGGTTTCGGTGCGGTCGCGTTTGATGTGGGTGGTTTCATCGCGGTCGATGGTTTTGGTGCGATCGTTCCCTACCCAGTGGGTTTCGTCGTTGTTGACTTCGATGTCTTGGTTTTTTTGTGCGTGCAGCCAAATTTGCTCCTGGCCGATTTTGTCTTCAAAGCGAAAGGCGTTGGCTTGCTCCCAGGTGCCTTTGGGGGTCGAGCGGGTTAAAAAGCCCGATTGGGTGGCGTTGGCCGGCAGTGACCAGGGCGCGGGTTGCAGGTTGTTGTACACGCGGCTGGTAATCACGGGGCGGTCGGGGTCGCCGTTTAGGTAATCCACCAAGACCTCTTGGCCGATACGCGGTACGTGAATACCGCCAAAGCCCGCGCCGGCCCAGGGGTGCGAGACGCGAATCCAGCAGGAGCTGTTTTGGTCGCGGCCGCTGTAGCGATCCCAGTGAAAGTGGACTTTAACCCGGCCGTGCTCGTCGGTGTAAATCTCTTCGCCCGCGGGGCCGCTGACCACGGCGCTGTCGGGTCCGTGGGTAAGGGGTTTGCGGGTAAGGCGCGCTGGGCGGTAGGGCTCGCTGCTAGGGTGCGCCTCAAATTGTACTTGCATCACAAACGGTGCGGCGCCGGTATCGGCTTCGTAATCGTTGGCCTGAAAGTCGTAGTCGCAAGCGACCATTAAATACTCTTGGTTGTGGTGCGCCTGCGGGTGCTGCTCCAGGGTGAGTAAGCGGCCGGGCGCAATGCCGCGCGCCGAGGCCTTGCCGTAGCTGCGCTGGTGGGGGCTGCGCAGCTCTTCGACGCGCACTTTGGCGTAACCCTCGCCGTCATCCACGTGGGGGTAGCTGCCGGGGTAGTCAAACACATCGAGTTTGCCAAACGGATGGCTGGCGGGTTGTGCGCGCTGGGTGTCGAGCAAGGCGCTGGCTTGCTCAAAGTTGTAGTCACGCGCTTGATAACTGCCCGAGGTAACGCTGCCGGCGCCGTGCCAACGGTCGATAAAGTCTTTGTTGGGCTCGGTGGCGCCGGCCTCCTGAAACGGTAAGGCGGCGTAAGCGGGTGCGGGGCTGGCCAGACCGATGTCGTCGGTCATGACTAAGGTGTGGCCGCTGGCGCTGTGTTCAAAGTAAAACCAGATGCCCTCGTGCTCGAGCAGGCGCATCACAAAGTTAGCGTCGCTCTCGCGGTACTGCACGCAGTACTCCCAGTTGCGGTAGCGGCCGCACAGGTTAAAGCGGCATTCAAACGGGTAGGTGACCAGCACTTGCTTGACCATGTCGGGCACGCTTGAGTTTTGAAAAATGCGGTAGTCCTGGCGTTGGGTGGCGTACCACAACCAGGGGCGCAGGCGCGCACGGTAGAGGTACTGGCGGCCGTGTTTGCCCAGGCTTTGAAACTCGGTGCACTGACCGTTTAGATGGCGCGTACCGCCGTCGGCCAGAGCCACCTCCAGGGTGAGCGCCTGGCCTAATAAGTCGGCGGGGGTGATGTCGCCACTGGGGCTGGTTAACGTCAGATCAAACTGAAACAGTTGCGAGAGTGACTCGCGCCCTTGCAGTGCGCTAAAGCGCAGTTGCTCGGCGTCCAGCGGGCTGATGAGGTTGTATATGCGTTCCATGGGTTAATCCTTTATACCACGTCAAGGGCCGCCAACTGTTGGCGCGTGCCAGTGGGTAGGGCGGTGTGGGCGGCTGGCTCACTTTGTTGGGGCGAGAAGCTGTAGTAAAAATCGTCGTGCTCGGCGCTTAAATGAATGTGCGTTAAGGCGGCGCCCTGAGCCATGCGGGTCAGTAACTCGCGGCTAATAACTGGCAGTAAGTTGTGAGTCAGTATGGTGTCGATCATGCGACCGCCGGACTCGACCTCGGTGCAGCGCTGAATCACTAAATCGATAGCGGCTTGGTCGTAGCTAAATTCGATACCGTGTTGCTCGCCGGTGCGCTTGGCAATTCGGTCGAGTTGCAACCTAACGATTTGTGCCAGCGTTTGGTTGCTGAGCGGGTAGTAGGGAATGACCACCAGACGCCCTAAAAATGCTGGCGGAAACACTTCGAGTAATGGTTCGCGCATAGCGCGGGTTAGCGCATCGGGCTCGGGCATTAGCTCGGGGTCGCGGGTCAGGCTGGTTAGCCGCTCGGTGCCGGTGTTGGAAGTGAGCAATATGACGGTGTTGCGAAAATCAATCGCGCGGCCTTCGCCGTCTTCCATCCAGCCTTTATCAAATACCTGAAAAAACAACTCGTGAACGTCCGGGTGGGCTTTCTCGATTTCGTCGAGTAGCACTACCGAGTAGGGCTTGCGCCGCACGGCTTCGGTTAGGACGCCGCCCTCGCCATAACCGACGTAGCCGGGAGGCGCACCCTTTAAGGTGGAAACAGTGTGAGCTTCCTGAAATTCACTCATGTTAATGGTAATAAGGTTTTGCTCACCGCCGTATAGGGTTTCGGCCAGCGCCAGCGCGGTTTCGGTTTTGCCGACGCCGGAGGGGCCGACCAACATAAATACGCCGATGGGTTTGTTGGGGGCGTCAAGGTGAGCGCGTGCGGTTTGAATGCGACGGCTGATTTGTTCTAACGCGTGGCTTTGGCCGATAACTCGCTGATCGAGGTTGTCGGCTAGTTGCAACACGCTGGTGATTTCATCGCGCACCATGCGTCCTACGGGGATACCGGTCCAGTCGGCTACTACCGAGGCCACGGCGGTATCATCGACCGCAAGCAGCACTAATGGGTTCTCGCCTTGTAAATCGGTCAATTTTTGCATCGCTTGTTGATGGCGTTGTAGCAACTCCTCTAGCGTTGCTTGAGGCGCAGTTTGGGGTTGTGGCTCGTCGGCGCTGGGCGCGCTATTCGCATCTTCGTTCTGCTCGGTGGTTTGCGTGTTGTTTGAGTCGGATGCCGTTTTTTTCAAACGGTGCTGGTGGAGTTGTTGGCGCAGTTGCAATAGCTCATCGATCAACTGTTGTTCTTGTTGCCAGCGCTGGGTAAGCTCGGCCTCTTGGCTCAGCAGTTGTGTTAATTGCTCTTGACACTGTTGCTCTTGGGCTTGGTTTGGTAACCCTAGTGCTGCCTCGCGGGCGATGGTATCGGCTTGGATTTGCAAGCTGGTAATGGCGCGCTGGCAATCTTCGAGCTGGGCGGGGGTGGCATGTTGACTCACGGCAACACGGGCGCAGACGGTGTCGAGTAAACTGATGGCTTTATCTGGCAGTTGCCGTGCGGGAATGTAGCGGTGCGATAGTTTAACGGCAGCGGTGATCGCCTCGTCCAGCAGTAATACTTGGTGGTGTTTTTCTAAGTTGGCGCTGATGCCGCGCAACATGTTGATGGCTTTGGCCTCGTCGGGCTCACCCACTTGCACGATCTGGAAGCGACGGGTTAAGGCCGGATCTTTTTCGATGTATTTTTTGTACTCGCTCCAGGTGGTGGCACCAATGGTGCGCAATGTGCCACGGGCCAGGGCGGGTTTTAGCAGGTTGGCTGCGTCGCCGGTGCCAGCGGCGCCGCCAGCACCTACTAATGTATGAACCTCATCGATAAATAAAATAATGGGCTTGACGCTGGCTTGCACTTCATCGATTACCTGGCGCAAGCGCTGTTCAAATTCGCCTTTCATACTCGCGCCCGCTTGCAGCAAGCCGATGTCCAGCAAACGTAAGCTCACGCTTTTTAACGGTGGCGGTACATCGCCCTGAGCTAAGCGTAATGCAAGCCCTTCGACGACGGCGGTTTTGCCTACACCGGCCTCGCCGGTTAGCAGTGGGTTGTTTTGTCGGCGACGCATTAGGATATCGATAATCTGCCTGATTTCGTCATCGCGACCGGTTACCGGGTCGATTTCACCGTTGCGCGCTTGCTCGGTTAAATCAACCGTAAACTGTTGCAGCGCTTGCTGTTTGCCCAGAGCACCGGGTGCCATAGCGCCGCTGGTTTCGCCGGGGGCGCCCAGTTGTAGCTCGCTGGTGTCGTTGGCGCTCAGTTGATCTTCGGGCGAGTCGGCAATGATGCCAAGTAACTCGTCGGCCAGTGTGTCGACTGAAATGCTCGCTAAGGTGGGGGAGATTTGCCCGAGTTTGTGTTTAAGGTTGGCGGTTTTGAGCAGCCCAAGTAAAAGCGTGCCACTGCGAACCCGGTTGTGGTTATACATTAAAGTGGCGTATACCCAGGCGCGCTCGACGGCGTCTTCGACACTGGGTGATAAATCACTGATGACGTTGGCGCCGCGGGGAAGAGCTTCTAGTGCCTGTATTAGCTCGTTGGCAATGGCGCTGCTGTCGAGCTGGTAGTGTCGTACGATGCGGTGAAGGTCACTGTCATTAAGTTGCACAATTTGATGCAACCAGTGCGCTAATTCGACATAAGGGTTGCCCCGCAATTTACAGAATACGGTGGCCCCTTCGATAGCCTTGTAGGCCAGCGAGTTTAGTTTACCGAACAGGGCGGTGCGGCTGATTTCACTCATAATGATTCCTAAATTGTCAAAACGCGGTGTGGCTTAGCGCGATTTCTTTCCGTAGAGGTTTTGGTACTGCTCACGCGACAGGCGAGCGGCCGTAAAGTAATGGCCTTGGTCATCGAGCCTGTCGGCCACAGGTGTTTCCGCTGTGAGTGTTAATTCCCACTGGGGGGCGTTAGTATTTTTTTGCAACACATATGATAGAGGGGCATCGTTTTTAATCACGCGCTTGATGCCGTTACGGCCCAGCTCGTAGAGCAAAATTTCGTAGCGTGTGGCTTGACGCTCGAAGTTCCAGTCAGTAGGCACTAAGCGTGCGTAGTTAAGGTAATTGGAGCCGGGCAGGCGTCCGAGCACCTGTTCGCCTAACCCGGCATCGGCGAATAGCGGGTAGTAATTTACGATGCCACGGCCTCGGCCAACGTCTAGCACGTGTAAAAAGCGGTATTGCTTCCAGTTGGTGGTAGAGAAAATTCCCTCGCCCAGGCCCGAGAGGACTAAATAGTTGGTTTGCTCCATAGTGATATCGAGTAGGCGCATTGTGTCGGGGTCAAGGTGAGGCAAGCCGCCCCAGGGGGTGTCGCCAACAGGGTAGCGTTTTTTGCGGTATTCGATCGCGCCGGTATCACCCGACTCGCGCAGGTAAACCGGGGCGTTCTTATGCTGTGGCTCTTGCCGAAAGGTGTCGTCGACTACATGGGTATGCACTTGCTCGGTGAGCATGTGGGTGGCGTTGCGTTCCATTTGCCAGATGCCATCAAACGCTTGAGCCAAATACGGATCGGGCGTGCCGGCGTTTTGCGCGGCCAGTTGAGGGCCATATAGACTGAGTAATAAGCTGCAAAGATAAAACGTTTTTTTCATGGTGTAAGTCATCGTAAGTGTTAAAAGGTTAGTGAGTTTGTTGGCTTTGTACGGCTTGCTGTTGCGCTGTCGTCTGAGTCTCGGGACGCAAGATGGCGTCGCCTAAATGACCGAGCTCGACGTCGCGTTCGCCCAGCCAACTGTTCCAGCCTAAGTGATGTGTTTGCCCAAGTTGCATGCCAGCGGTTTGTTCGCGGTTGCAAAGTATCAGGCGTAAGTCCCAGCTCAACTCGATGCCGACGTAGTTGCGCACCCACTCGCGCAGTTGCACGTATTTTTGACACGCAGGTAAAAATTGCTCGTACTGATTGCTGCTCAGCGGCCCAAGATGAATGCGAAAGTGCTGTTGACGATCCATCACCTTCGTGCCGAGTACAGAGTCAAAGCCCAATTGTGCGCCCTGCACACCGCCTAAGCGGCTACGTTGATCGGCGGGTAGCTCTAACCAGTGGGCAACAAATTGCTCAATCTTTACGGGTACATTGAAATAGCTGTTGAGTATGCTGGTTAAGCCCTCAGCGCTACGGCTTTGTTGCACGAGATGACCACTGTGATACCAGCGACTGTGATTGGCGATGCTGTCGGGTGAGTGGTGTGGATCGATCCCGAGCCCGGTGAGGCTAGCTACATGGCGCGAGAAACTGTCGTTTGGGCGATCGAGGCTGGCGCAGGATTGGGCGTTGGCCCACGCGCGATAAAACAACATGATTAAGCGATTGTGAAATACGTCGACAAAATCGCTGAGAGTGCCGTCGCCCTGGTGTGTCATACGCTCGCGGGCATACTCGGTAAACACCAACGGCATAGGGCCATTGGGGCCAAACAAACCGAAGCTATAGATGCTTAGTTTACTTTTGCGCTTGCCCTTATAGTGGTATAGCTTGGCGACACTGGCGCTGGCGAAGGCGCAGCTGGGCTCTTGCCCCAGCTGCAGAGGCTCGTGCCGATAGCGCTGTGCGCGACCGAGTGGCGGGTAGTCGCTGATGCAAGATTCAACTTGACGCAATAAGTTGAATAGATCGTAGCCATACGGATTTTCGCCGACGTCTTGCAGCAGCTCGTGCAGAGCGTGTTGCGGCGTTAAGGCGGCATTCATAGTGTGGGCCTCCCACCAATACGAGCCGGCCAGTGGGCAATTTCACCGCGTTGAGCACTGAGCAAATGAAACTCAGTAAAAGAGTTGATGCCAACATGACGAGTAAAATAACGTTCGAGTACAGCACCCAATAAATAAGGGCTAGCGCCCGCGAATAAGGTTTCATCGACTTCTAGGTTGATAGCTACGCCGCGTCCAAACACTAGCGGTCCGTTACCGGGGAGGCGGCGAGTGATAGGCCGTAGTTCACTTTTCAATAAACTTTTACTGTGCCTGCCGGTGGCGCTGTCGCCGAGAGCTGTGTACAGGCTAAGTAGCTCGCGCAATGCTTTGGCACCCTGCTCAGGAGTGTCGTGCGCCAGGCTTTGGTACGACAGATTTAAGTGGCTGACAAAACGCCAATGCATTTCACCGGCATCGATGGCGGCTACCGGCCTTGTTGGCGCATGAATAATTTTTATACCGGCAACGGGAATTGATTCGACCGGCGTAAGATCTTGCTCGGTACCTGTGTTTAACAGTAAGGGTAAGTCGCGGTTGCTGCAGGTCATCTCCACGCCGAGCTGGCGCATGGTTTTGCTGTAGGGCGCGTCGTGCTGATTAACCAGTGATAAAAATACTTCTGAGCCTTGATAGGTCGAGCGTGGGCCCTTTCGTTGACTGGCCTCGGAGGCGAGCCGAGGTTCTCTGCGCATAGAAAAGTAAGCGCCGTGGTTGCCTTTATCGTCGGCGTTGGAGGCATAAAACGGCCGAAACTCCTCTTCGATAGTATTGTCCCGGTCGAAGCCCTCGGCGTGTTCGATGCTGTATACCTCATAGTCCATCGGTCGTTCGCGATCGGGTACGGCGTGAAACTCATTGCGGGTATCTGACAGTGGGATACGGTCGGAACGCATGTGAATTAAATTAATGGCCGGGGTGCAAAACAAGTCAAAATGACTCTTGTCGATCACCTTTTCAAATTCGCCAGCGTCTTGATCGAGCAAGACTGCGATTTCAAACTTTGTGCACTGCTCAAATTGGCTGAGCGCTTTTTTTATGCCGTGCAGTGCAAAAAAATGAAAACGGCTGGGCATGGCAAAATATTCGTGAAGTAAACGATACCCTTGAAAACTTTGGTTGGCGTAGGGTAGCAGGGCTTGATTTTGGTCAAAGCCATGAGGGGCTAGGGCCTCGGCTGATAACTTTTGCCAGGGCTGTGTATTGCCTTGGTCGAGCGGCCGAATAGCAACCCCCAGGTGATGTCCTACAATCAATTCGTACAAGCTGGATGCGATTTGGTAGTCGCCGCAAATATGCACGGGGATGCTGTCTGTGCACTTGGGGGTGTGCAGTAGCGGAACGTGCAAGGAAAACTCCATGCGTAAACTGGAGGCCGGTTTGGAGTTTGAGGTATGCCCCAGTAGTTTTAAATCAGTGGTCAGAGGTTGGAAGTGAGCGCTTTGCAGCTTTAATGGCAATAGTTCGACCGAGTGTGCTGTGCGAAACTCGCAAGGGGTTTTACCCAGAATCGGTTTTGAGCGAAGTCGTGTTCCGCGTGGCAAAGTGTAGCCATTACGCTGGTTGTTGGCCAAATCACCAGGTGTCATGCGAACAATACACATAGACGGTGTGGGCGCTAGATAATTGGGGTAGACGACTTCGACCAAACGCTGAATAAATCGTGGAAACTCGGCATCCATTTTTAGCTGGATACGTGCCGTTAAAAAACTAAAGCCTTCTAATAGGCGCTCGACATAAGGGTCGGCCACATCAATGCCGTTCATAGCTAGCCGCGATGCTACTTTGGGGTAATGCTCAGCAAAACTCGCACCTGCTTCGCGCAAGTAAGTTAACTCTTTGTTGTAGTATTCGAGCATCTTTTGGTTCATGAATAAACACCGTAAGCGTCGGACAATTGCACTTGACCATTTTCCAGATCGATATGGGTGCGCAATAAAAAGTCGAGCGGGTAGGGCTCAGACCATAATTGTCCTTTTATCTCGAGTGCCACCTGATTATTTGCGGCGTAGGTGTCATCCATAGGCATGACTTTTACGGCAAGGCTGTCTGGTAGTATGCGCGGCTCGTAGGCAAGAAGTGCTTTGGTAATAGCGCGCTTGATCATGGCTCGGTCGTCGTCAACTAACTGTTGCCCAGATAGCGCCAATACGCCAAAATTCAAGACAGACGCTTGGGCGCGTGGATGCTCGCTAAAGTCGATATGCGACTCGGCGTTAATGGTGTTTAGCAGCCAGGTTATATCTCTGAGTACGCTGGCGCGATAGGTGCCTTTGTCCATCATGCGCGTATTGACCGCTTCGGTTTTTTCTTGCGGTTTATGATCCGTTAATCGATCCAGCAAAGCGGGAATTAAACGGTTTTCACGCGGAGTGTCATTTACTTGCATAAATACTAAACAGCCACATCGGAGGAGGAGTCAGGGGTTAGGCTTCTGGTCTCGAGTAGGGCAAAATCTCGTTGTTCACTTACCAGCATCTTTTGTCCGATGCCGGCCCAGGCGGTCTCGCTGAGCGCTTGCCACTCAGTACGTGCCGCTAGTGCGATCTGGTCGTCAAAGCGGTAGCTAAACGGGTAGCGGGCTGGTAGGAAGGCGAGCTTTTCAGTGTCATTAATAAGGGTGACTTTTGCCGGGATCCAGACCAGATCGCGAAGATCTTGCGGGGGCTCTAGCTCGAGTGTACGTATTTGGTTGAACCCCACCCAGTAGTAACCACCATTAATAAATAGCTCACAGCTGGGCCCTAGACGTGAATCGGCGTCGGCTAGCCACTGGGCGGCTGTGCCGTCGATGTAGATAGGCGAGGCGTCGGCTTGGCTATAGGCTTGATCTTGAAGCTCATCGGCACGCGTGTGCTTGCCGTTCTGGCGGTGTTCTATTGCATCAGTTAACAAGGTGACAACAGGTTGATAGCTGTCGTTGCTAAGCGGTTGTTTGACACCGCTAAAAACCTGCTCGCGAAGTACTTCAGCTTGAATTAGTTCGCGATAGGTTTGCGCCATAGGTATTGTTTTGGCATCTAGCTGCGCCGCCGTTTGCAGTTGTTCGAGGGCGCGCTCCCACTGGCCTGTTAGCATAAGTAGCTGAGCAAAATGAACTCGATGTTTTACTTCATTGGGGGCGGCGCGAATGCTCTGCTTAACCTCGACGATCTGCTCAGTTAATGCCGCTTTAGATGTGGTAGGGCGAGCTTCGGGGGTGTTAGGCATGACGCTGAATCCTTAACATTTGGCGGTACAGTATGGCGCTAAAAAATCAGTGTCTAACAGAGTTAGACACTGAAGTGTGGTAATTAAGCTTTGTTTTGCTTAACGTCCCAGGTGCCGGTGACGGTTGCGCCCATAGAGCCGTCTTTATTCTGCTCTTTGACTTCAACTTTGATCTCAGAGTATGAGATGCCGACTTCTTCTAGTACACGAGGGCTGTTAGTGGCACCCATAGGCCGAACGTGTGTAACCAGTACGTCTTTTAAGGTGACCTTCATATACTCTTGTTGGCCGTCGCCTACTTTGCAGCACGACAGTTCAACAGAGGGTACGTGTTTGCCGCTGGCGCAATATTTAATAAGGTTGGCGGTAGATTTATCGACATAGTGAGTAAAAAGCAGCTCGCTAAAGTGAGCTTTGCCTACACCGCCGCCGCCACCGACATTAGCCGACGAGGACTGGCTTACGGCATAGCCCCAGCTAAGAACATCGATTTGACCGGCATGGTTTGAGTCTTTTGATTCTCCTGGAATTCCCTCAATTTTTATGAAGAAGTCTTGCAGAGATTCGTTTGCTGCGGTGTTTACGGAGACCTGTGGGGGGGCCATAACGTTGTTAGAATTTCCCATTGACATACAATATCTTCCTTAGTTACTAGATATAAAAACAAGGCGTCAATCCTTGGTTGTGTCGACGCCCATTGCGGTTAAAGCCCTGCGCAGAGCCGCAGGGCTTTAACATCAATTTCCGCCGTTTTTAACCGACGGCAACTTGGATACAAGGCGCAGCGATACTGTTAATCCCTCAAGTTGGTAGTGAGGCCGTAAGAAAAATTTAGAGGTGTAGTAGCCAGGGTTTCCTTCCACTTCTTCGACGTAAACTTCGGCCGCTGCGAGCGGTTTAATAGCTTTAGTTTGTTGTGATGAGTTGGCGGGATCACCGTCGACGTAGTTCATGATCCACTCATTAAGCCACCGTTGCATGTCTTCGCGCTCTTTAAACGAGCCGATTTTGTCACGGACGATACACTTTAAATAGTGGGCGAAACGGCAACAGGCAAAAAGATAGGGCAAACGCGCTGCAAGCTTGGCGTTGGCCGTGGCATCCGGGTCTGTAAACTCACTGGGCTTTTGCAACGATTGGGCGCCGATAAATGCCGCGACATCGGTGTTTTTACGATGTATCAACGGCATAAAACCATTTTTAGCCAGCTCCGCCTCGCGTCGGTCAGAAATCGCGATCTCGGTTGGACACTTCATGTCGACCCCGCCATCATCGGACGGAAAGGTATGGGTCGGAAGGTTGGGTACCGAGCCACCTGACTCAACGCCACGAATGGAGGTACACCAACCAAACTGTTTGAATGAGTTGTTGATGTTGACTGCCATGGCGTAAGCGGAGTTTGCCCAGCAATAGCGCGAGTGATCAGAGCCGTCAACGCTCTCTTCAAAATTGAAATCGTCGATCGGGTTGGTTTTAGCTCCGTAAGGTGTGCGCGCTAAAAATCGCGGCATGGTTAACGCTAGATAGCGCGAGTCGTCCGATGTACGCAAGCTTTGCCATGCGGCGTACTCAGTGTTTTCAAAGATCTTAGTTAAGTCGCGGGGGTTAGCGAGCTCCTGCCAAGATTCCATTTGCATCACCGATGGTGCGGCAGCGCTAATAAATGGGCAGTGAGCGGCGGCAGAGATTTTTGCCATTTCGCCAAGTAGCTCGACATCAGGTGGCGAGTGGTCAAAATTGTAGTCGCCCACCAGGCAGCCGTAAGGCATGCCGCCAAGTTGATCGTACTCTTGTTCGTAAACCTTTTTAAATATCGGGCTTTGATCCCAGCCTACGCCTTTGTGGCGACGCAGCGTGCGGTGCAGCTCGCGCTTGGCTATAGGCATAAAGCGAATCTTTAATGTTTCATCAGTCTCGGTATTGTTGACTAAATAGTGTAATCCGCGCCAGGCGCTTTCGAGTGCCAAAAAGTCTTCGTGATGAATAATCGTATTGATTTGCTCAGAGAGTTTTACATCGATCTCTGAGATGATGGCTTCGATGGCCTTGTAGGCATCGCCATCAACCGTTGAAGATAATGATAAAGCTTGTTGCGCTAACGTCTGCACCGCATTTTGTACTGCGGATCTCGCTTCGTCGGTTTTGGGTTTAAACTCTTTTTGCAGCAAACTTGAGAAGTCGCTGTCGTGAACTTCGAGTTCTTCTGGTTGAATCGCTTCAGAAAGCTCCATGTGGCGTTCTCCTGTTGGGTGTTGGCTTGCTAATCGTTGTTTTGTGCGGTATCGCTGCTTGGCTTAGGCGCGTTGGCCAAACTTTGCAGTAGCGTTGGGTTTTGCAGTGCGTTGCTAATAAGCTCTTCCGCGCCGGTCTTGCCGTCCATGTAGGTCAGTAAGTTGTTGAGCTGGGTTCGCGCATTTAGCAGGTCTGATAGTCCATCGACGTTTTTTGCAACAGACGATGGTGAGAAGTCGTCCATACTGCTAAATGTCAAGTCGACCGCCAGATGACCCTCACCTGTGAGTGTGTTGGGGACGGTAAAGGCAACACGAGGTTTTAACGCTTTCATGCGCTCGTCAAAGTTATCAACGTCGATTTCAAGAAACTTTCGATCGGCAACAGGTGGCAACTCTTCTTTTTGTTTGCCGGAAAGATCTGACATGACGCCCATGATAAAGGGTATCTGGATCTTTTTTTCCGATCCGTATATTTCCACGTCGTACTCGATTTGAACTCTTGGAGCGCGGTTTCGTGCAATGAATTTCTGACTGCTTTTGTTGTCACTCATGGCTGATCTCCTGCAACATTTTCGGATTTAAAGGGTTTCATCGAGTTACTGATGTAGGCCTGTGATGTGCTCTGCTTGGGATACGCCATCGGGCGCAATGTCTTTTAAGATGGTGAAGAAATCTTGTCCGATCATATTGCGGGCTCGTCGAATAAGATGTGGTGCCGGATTGGCAGATTCGTGGTGCTCTAGGTATTCGCAAACGATGTCGAGCATGGCGATAGCGTCGGCGCGATTTCTAACGCTAGAGGGCACCCCTGTTTGTTCGGTATGGACGGTGGCTGGTGCGTCTGAGTGTTCGCCTACCGGTGGTTCGTCCGCTGCAACGGACGGCGTCTGAGGCACGATCTGTTGTAAGAATCGTATTGTAGAGCTTAAATCTGGACGATCTTCAGGCCCCAGTACGGCGGATAGCTCGGCGTTAAGCTGCTCGAGTTCGAGAAGTAATTGTTGCAGCTGAAGCAGTTCAGGGTGCTGATTGCTCAGTGTTTCGGCTAGTGCTTGAGCCATTTGATCTCGACGCACAGGCTGGTCTTCATCTGTACCACCAAGGATTTTATCAATGCTGCCGAGCGACACGGTGCCAACCTGACCAATCGATAGCGTGCTATGGCGAAGGTCACCTAACAGCCCTTGCATCGAGCCGAGTGGGGCGATGGCGTTGCTACGCAGTAGCGAATCGTACTCCCCGTCAAACTCTAAACTAGGAAACGCAACCGCCCAGCAACCGTTTACTAAAGCTCGTACGAGCTGTATGCCTTTTACCGCACCGGATAAGCCTTCGCGGTGCGTTAGACAGCGCGCGATAATAACGGCCACTCTAAAGTCTAGGCTTTTTCCCAATAGCTGCATTGCCAGCGGTAAAGCCTTGGCCCAGTCTGGCTCGGCGGCGGGGATTATAGTGTCGCCATACTGTTGCTCTGGGCTTGACGCCAGCAGGTTTTCCAGCTCGATAAAGTCCGGATCGTAGTCAATTTCGCAGCCGGGCAGTAATTCCGCATCGGTCGCGCTATTGAGCTGTTCGAGGGCGTTATCAATATGTAAGAAGTTCATTCCTGCTGCGCCTTACTCTGTGGTTGTGCCATTGCGTGCGAGTTTGAATTGCGGGCCCCAGAGTGGATGGGTGACCTCGGCTTCTGATAATTCAAAACGTGGATCAAGTTGCAACGCTTTATTGAAAGCATGTCGGCACAAGGTGGCGCGGTCGGTAACGCAGTAGGTAAACGCTAGGTATTTTAGCGCGACTAGTTGCGTGCCCGACGTGGCGTGCCAAGTGGTTGCACCAATCAAGTCGGTTTCGGCCTGATTGTAATTGCCCGCGTGAAAGTGCGACTTGCCTCTTTCGAGCTTTTGCTCTGCGTCAATTTGCGCGAGCTCGTGCTCACTTTTTTTCTGAGTCATGCAGCCGCTTATTATGGCTGGGCTTAGGGCGATAATGACGAATAATAATGCGGATTTTACATTCATAAGGTTTGAGTCTATCGGTTCGCTCTAGTTAAAAATATGTTTGATTGTTCGGTCGTTGTCGGCGCTAACCTCAAGATGTATCTCTTTGGTGGGGTAGCTTGGGTTGACAATTTTTATGCTGTGTTGCGGTTTGTCTAGGTTTAACTCGCGCAGCGGTGGTGCTATGCCGACTTTTTCTCCGTCGACCCAAACCTCTCCCCAAGGCTGTACCATTAGGTTAACCGTCCAAGGCGCGATGGGTTCAGTTTTGATTGCAGAGGTCTTTACGCGTTCGGCGGCCGTCGTTTTGTCATTGCTTATGTTGGGCATTGTTCCACTAGACGCCGCTGTGGCATTTACTGTGTTTTCTGGCGTATTCTCGATTACCTGTTCTGGGCTTTTCTCGCGTTGGTTGTTTACGGTGGTCGAATGCGATTCGGAATCGTCGTCTTTTTTCAGTGTGTGCTTGATGGTCACGGTTTGTTCTGATTTTATTTCAACCGTACGCGTTTCTGTTCGCATGCCTGGGCTGCGTATTTGCAGCTGATGAACCCCTTCGGGTAGTGACAACGTCGTCAATGGCGGGCTTACGCCGTATTTTTTGTTGTCGATCCAAATCTCGCCCCAAGGTATGACGCTGAGTTTAATGTCACCGCTTCTGACAATAGACGCTGCCGCTTGGTTAGACGGTTTATGCTTAGCGGTTTGGGGTTGTATGTCCGCATTAGTAGGTGCGGGTTTTGGCGCTGGCGTTGTTTTATTGGCGATCGCGGGTTCTGGTGCTGGTGTTTCTGGTGCGGCCGCCTTTAAAGGGAGCTCGAGTTGAAGCTGAAGTAATGGTGGTGTTAACACCGGAATTGGTGTTGTCGCTTGAGCTTGCTCGGACGGCGTGACTACGCTAGGTGCAAGCGACATGCTTGGTGGTATAAGTGCCGTTGCTGTACGGCCGACCTGGGGGGCGGAGTTGGTGAGTTGGGAGTTTTGTGTTTTTGTTCGTGGAGCCTCCACGATGGTGTTTTGCGCTAACGTTTGATCGTCAGGCTGGTCGCCCGCTTTAAGGTTAGCTCTAATGTCTTGGGCAAGCGTGGCGCTTGATGGCTCGGTTGGAGTTCCATTGAAAACCGCGATGGCGATAATGCTTAGTACCGCTAATATGCTAGCGCCAAGAACGGCCGTTTGCAGCTTGAGAGTTTTGCTACTCCTAGGTAACCAAGTGTAAGCGCGCTTAGGCTCTAGCGGTGTGCTGGGGCTAATGGACGCAGCAGGTTCGGGTGAGGTCGCTCGGCGATCAGAGACCTGCATCTGGTAGTTTCCGCCCCTTTCGGTTCCATCGAGCAACTCTTTAACATCGTCAAATGTGCTAGCGCTCGTGGACGGAGTGTCGAAGGCTGATGAACTTAAAGGGTTGTCGGTGTCGAGAGCGCTAGGCGCGCTTGGGCCGTGTACGGGCCGTGGCGCCAGAAGTTTATTTTGTAACGCCTCAACTTCATCCTCAGAAAGGATAACCGTTTTGCCATCGTCCTCATCATAGGTGGTGCTGCTTTTCTCGTCGGTTGCCGGTGGTAGGCTGGTAATGGCTTCGGAGAGCGCAGAGCTGATGCTGAGTGACTCGCGCAACTCGTTGATGCTCTGTTGGCGTTCACTTGGCTGCAGCTTTAAGGCTTTATTGACCGCAGCTAAAAACTCATCACTAAAGTTTGGGTATTGCTCATGAGTTAGAGGTGGCAGCGTATCTTTCATCATTCGTGACACAGAAGCATTGGGAGCGCGGCCAGTTATAACAAAATAGATAACAGCGCCCAGTGCGTAAATGTCAGTCCACGGCCCTTGCTCCGTTATGGTGTCATCGGTGTACTGCTCGATAGGGGCGTAACCTGGCTTCACGACGACGGTAAGTGCTTTTTGTAAGCCTGAGATTACGCGCCTTGCGGAGCCTAGGTCGAGCAGGACGGGTTGGCCATTATCTTGAATGACAATGTTGTCAGGGGCGATGTCGCGATGGTAGATCTGTTTTGAGTGGAGTAGCTCAAGCGCACTGAGCAATGGGCCAAGTACGGATTTTAACCAGCGTTCATCGGTATTTTTAGAGGATTTTTTTAGAACTTTCTTAAGGGTTTCACCTTGGTAGTTAGGCATAACCATATAGGCGGTGCCATTGGCTTCCCAAAACGTTAAAATTTCGACAAGTGCGGGGTGTTTAAATTGTGCGAGTAGTCGCGCCTCTTCGATAAAGCCTTTTAATCCAGCATCAAACGTCCCTTTATGTCTTTCTGAGCGCAAGCTGACATGGCTGGATGAATGCCGGCTGGCGATCGCGGCAGGCATGTACTCTTTGATTGCAACGGTACGCTTTAACCGTGTGTCGTGAGCGGCATAGACGATACCGAACCCGCCCTCACCAATGACATCAGTGACGACAAATTCGTTGAGCTTGGTGTCGGTTGGTAGCGCTGCCGGAGAAAAAATAGGAGAGTTTTTCTGCTGAGTATGTTTGTCCGGCACTTCAACGCTTAGACTCGCGTCCATGCAATTCTCACTAATATCCTTGAGTTTTTGGCGCCCAATTGGCGGTGGCTATGCGGATGTGTGTTTGGGCGACAGCCACGTTCCCTAAGTTGATGGCCGGCATTCTATTGTCTAATCAAATAAATCTTTGTGATTAAAGTCTCACTTATTAATTTGTGTAGAAATTTTTTATGGTTATTATGGCGACCATGAAATGTTGATCTGTCTCCTGAGCATATAAAGCATTCATGTTTTTTATGGTTACACGGAATTTAGTATATGTACCTCTCTCCAGGATTGGAGCTAGTCGCTCTGTCATTTGATGGAATGTCGATAGAGAGCACCCAGCCGCGTTGTTCACTCAGCCTTGATCAAAAAGTTTTGGTGGGACGTAGTCATGATAACCATATGGTGTTGGATGACCCGTCTCGTTGTGTATCTCGCTCGCAAGCTAGCCTCTCGCTCACCAAAGATGGCTCTGTTGTGCTGGAAAATATCAGCGGCTCAGTCAGTATCTTTGTCAACGATAATGAGCTTCGACCGGGCCAAAGCCAGAAGGTGTGTTGCTCAGACAGGGTTCTTATTGGTCGATACGTAGTTGGGCTAGAAGAAAAAGAAAAGCCGTTATCCGATACCTGTAATGTTTCTGAAATAAAGGAGCCTTTGTTTAACGGGGGGGCGGCAGAGCCCGACACGACGAACGTGCGCGACACCTATATCCCTGAAGATTTTGATATATTCGCCGAACCGCAAGCTAGCGATGAGAGCGTCGCCGACACATTTGATCTTAACGAATTGAGTGATCCCCTCTGCGAGACGACTCAGTCCCTGATTGGGGGACTCGATGAAACCTCGCAGGCAGCGAGATCTCTTGATCACCCACAGATGCCTGAGAGTCGCTTGCTTGGCGATGATTTAGAGCATATTGATCCTTTGGCTCTGCTGAGAGATGAAGCTGTTCATAATAATGACTTAGAGCAGATGTTTAGTGGCAATAGCCAGGCTGATCATGGTTCGGAGTTGTCGATGCCTTTTGTGGCCCCAACGCCTGTCAAGCGTAATGAGGCTGAGTCAAGTGATGTTAGTGCGCAAGCCCGTGATGCGTCGTCAGGATCTGAGTTGTTAAAGTCGACACGTTCAATGAGATCAAGTCCTGAGCTTTCTAAAATCTCTTCAGCACCCGCCGACGTACTGGACTCAGGCCCCGAAAGTATTTCGGGCGACGACGTTATGGCTGAACAGCTTCGCACGGCGTTTAGTGAGACTTCGGGTGTTGCGGTGGATCATCTACCGACATTTGACGAAAAATTTGCAGCGACGCTGGGGAGCTTGTTATCGCACCTTACGGCCGGGACCATTGAAATGGTGCATGCGCGCTCTGTGACTAAGCATGAAATGCGGGCAAACGTCACCATTATTGCCGCGGCGGGAAATAACCCGCTTAAGTTTGCCCCTGATGCGCAATCGGCTTTGACGCAGTTAATTGCGCCGACCTTTTCTGGCTTTATGGACCCGATGACCTCTATCGACGAGGCTTTTGAAGATTTGGCTGCCCATCAGGTGGGTTTAATGATGGGGGCGCGTGCGGCGGTTTATGAGGTGGTAAATAAGTTTAGCCCAGAGCGTTTGGGACGCTATTTGGCGTCTAACCAAGTGATGGATAGCATTTTGCCAATGTCACGTAAATCGCGCCTTTGGGAGCTGTACGAAGCAAATTACTCGGATCTTGCCGGTGATGCCAAAGAGGACTTTGAGGTGCTTTTTCAGCAGGCTTTTGCCGAAGCATATGAAAAGGAAGTCGAGCGGGTGCAAGAAGCGAGGGCTTTGCAATGACAGCCTATCACGCGACATCCGGAACGGTAATTGATTTTGCGACGCTGTCGCGTTGCGGCGCCCGTGATTATAACGAGGATGCTTGTGGTTACTGGACGTCGGATACCGGGGCTTGCTTTGTTGTATCCGATGGCGCAGGCGGACATGGTGGCGGTGACGTGGCATCCGAAACTGCTGTTAAAACATTTTTAGCGGGATTTTCTGGAAACCCCCTGTTGACAAAAGAGGCAACAGACTCTTTGTTAACAAAAGCGGATGCGGCGGTGCGCTATGGTCAAACCTTGTCCGACGGACTGGAAAAAATGAGCGCAACCGTCGCTGGGCTTTTTTTAAGCCGCGATGCGACGCAGGCTCAATGGGTTCATGTTGGGGATACCCGTATTTATCTTATTCGTCGGCAAGTGTGCCAGCTACTAACGAAAGATCATAGTTTAGTGCAGCGGTTTATTGATAACGGGGTTATGGATGAGGCAGAGGCGCACAACAAGGTCTCTAGAAGTGTGCTCTACGCCGCGCTTGGCACTGGCGAGTCAGTGCCGCCGGCCTCACTAACGGCGCCTTTTAGCGTGGTTGAGGGGGATGCATTTTTAATTTGCTCGGACGGTTTTTGGGAGTCGTTGCCGCAAGCAACTTTGGTGGCGACTCTAGGCCGGGCCGCATGTGCAGAGGAGTGGTTACTGCGTCTAGAGCAAGAGTTGATCGCTGTCGCTGAACCCAGCCAAGATAATTATAGCGCTCTCGCCGTTTGGATCGGTGGCCCTAATGACATTACGCTTGCGTGGGCGGGCGACTCAATTATGACAGCTGCTGATGCTTAGCCGCTAACGGATACTTTGACGATGGGAATCACAATGCATGAAAGAATAGTTTTTACTTGTCAAAAAATCTTACGCTTGCTCAATGTTCTGGCTTTAGTGAGTGTCTGCGTTGCGTGTGCGTCGTCTCCTAAAAACGACTCAATGTCGGTAAGGTATGTGGCGGATCACGGTATTAACCCGGATATTAACGGACGAGCGTCGCCCGTGGCGGTTACGTTTTATCGGCTTCGTGACGCGACGGTGTTTAAAAGTGCGGATTATATGACGCTTATGGAGCGGGATGCGGAATTGTTGGGTGATAGCTTGTTGTCGAAGGAGCGAATCATTTTGCGCCCCGGTGAAACACAGGAACAGATCTATCTTTTAAATGGTGAAGAGCGAGCTTACGGTATTGTTGCGGGTTATCGCTCTATCGACGCTGGAGGCTGGAAGCTTGTCGGCGACATGCCTAAAGCGCGTTCAGGGTTTATGAAAGTGGTTCGTCACCGTCAGTCGCGCCATGCCAAGACAATTTTTATCGGAAAAAAATCACTCCAAGAAGATGTAGGTTCAATTTTGAACGAGTAGCAAAGGCTCAGGTATATGGATTCGTACAAAAAGATCGTATGGACGGAAGGTATGTTTCTTCGTCCGCAACACTTTCAGCAACAGGATCGTTATGTAGAGTTTTTGGTTCATCAGCGCTCGCTGGCACCAGCTTACTATTTTTGGGGCTTTAGGCGGCTAAATATCGATAGCTCTGCGCTGGCTCTTGGTGTTGTGTCGCTGCTTGAAGCCGAGGGTGTTTTTTCTGATGGAACTGCTTTTAATTTTCCGGTGCAGTCCGCGCCACCTGCGCCATTAACCCTTCCTGAGGGCGCTGTAGATCAAGTTGTTCACTTGGCGATACCTGTTAAGCGCGTCCACGCCAACGAGGTTGAGTTTGAAGTGGACGACTCATCGCTAGCGCGTTTTGGTGTGATCGATACGCTGGTGGAGGATGTAAACTCCGTAAAAGGGGAGGCTGCAGAGCTTCAGGCAGCGACTCCGAGGCTTACACTCTTACTCGAAAAAGATCTTACCGACGCGTGGGTTTCGTTGGGCGTGCTAAAGGTGATAGAGAGGAAAAGCGATCGGCAAGTCGTGTTAGATGAGCACTTTATTCCTCCTGTGGTTGCCTGCGGTGCAGCGAAGCAGTTAACCAGCTATTTAAATGAGCTTCTTGGTTTGGTCGAGCAACGCGCTGATGCGTTAAGTGATCGTGTCGGGCAAATGGGACGCGGTGGAATTTCCGAAGTCGGTGACTTTTTAATGTTGCAATATTTGAACGGATTGCAACCTCAGTTGACACATCTTCTGGCCAGCCACGGGGCGCAGCCAGAGGCCATGTATGGCGTGTTCTCTGCTATGTGTGGCGAGCTGTCGACTTTTGTGGAAAACAGTAAACGCTGTCCGGACTTGCCAGCTTATCAGCACGATTGTCTAAGTAAGTCTTTTCAGCCTTTGGTGAAAACACTAAGAGGTTATTTGTCGACAGTCTTGGAGAGAAACGCTATTGAAATCGAGCTGGCTGAAAAAGCCTATGGCGTAAAAGTTGGACGTGTCAGTGACAAAGAGCTCATTACTAAAGGCCGGTTTATACTGGCGGTAAGCGCGGACGTTGCTTCTGAAGTTGTAAAATCTAATTTTCCTAAGCAGGTTAAAATTGGGTCCGTAGAGAAGATTAGAGATTTGGTTAACTTGCAGTTGCCTGGGATACAAATTGCGCAGATGCCTATTGCGCCGAGACAGATTCCGTATCACACCGGAACACACTATTTTGAGATGGACCCGTCTTCTTCAATGTGGAAGGCGTTTGAGGCCTCTGGGACCATTGCGTTGCATGTTGCGGGGGATTTTCCCGGCCTGGAAGTTCAGTGCTGGATCGTACTGGCTTAATCTTTAGTTTTCAAAGGAAGTGACAATATGACCGCTGAAGATGCGTTTGGCTTAAATCAATCCCGCACGTTTGTTATGCCCACTCCAGGTGGGCGTCGAGATAAGCCACAAGTGAATCACGCGGGATCTAGTCGCTGGCGCGATACCGATGAGGTAGTGTGCGGGAGTAACTCTCTGGTTGCCGTTGCCAATCCGATTCTAAATATGATCTATCAAGTCAGAACCTTGGTGCATAATCCCGATCCCGCAGAGCTTAAAAGTGTTCTTGTAGAAGATATTAAACGCTTTGAAGCGCGCGCTAAGCAAGAAAATATCTCTCAAGAGCACATTGTGGCAGCGCGTTATTGCTTGTGCACTGTGCTGGATGAGACGGCAGCTAAAACGCCTTGGGGTGGTGGCGGGGTTTGGTCTCGTTATAGCCTGTTGGTGACTTTTCATAATGAAACGTGGGGGGGCGAGAAGTTTTTTCAAATTCTCTCTAAGGTAAGCCAGTCTCCAGCGGTGCATATCGATTTAATAGAGTTGATGTTTTATTGCATTTCACTTGGGTTTCAGGGCCGATATAAAATTGTCGACAACGGAAAGTCCGAGTTAGAGCTTTTACGTCAACGTTTGGCCGAAGTTATTGCTGGCGTAAGAGGCGATCATGTGCGCGCCTTTTCTAGTAACTGGCAAGGTGTCACTAAAGATCAAACGCCGGTGTGGGCCGCTCTACCTGTTTGGGTGTCGGCGGTTGTATGCCTAATTCTAGCCGCTGCGCTGTATTCGGTCTTTACTCTGCGGCTATCAAGTCTCTCCGATGTTACCTTTGCAAATATTCTGTCAGCTAGGCTTCCTGAACTTACCTCTGATGCGCCCACTATTAATATGAGCGTGCGGCTTACGCAATTTATGCAGCCTGAAATTAAGGCAAAGTTGGTGCGGGTAAATGAAACAACTGAGGCCGCCACCGTGACTCTGATCGGTGACGGACTGTTTCGCTCTGGCAGTGTCGATGTAAGTCCACAATATGAGGCGATTATCGGAAAAGTTGCACAATATGTAGACGATTTCGGTCGTTCGGTTGTGGTTTCAGGCCATACTGATAATCAACCAATCCGAACGGTCCGTTTCCCTTCAAATTGGCACTTGTCAAATGATCGCGCGCGAAGTGTCGCCAGCTTATTGCGCAGCCAAATGCGTGCGGCTTCCGTTCAGATTACGACTCAAGGGCTGGGTGCCTCTGCGCCTGTAGCAACAAATAGCACGGCAGAGGGGCGAGCGATGAACCGACGTGTGGATATAAAAATACTGACGCCTTCGGCAAGCTATTAAAAGGACTTATTTGTGATCACTCGTTTTTTTCGATTTTTGTGTAGTCGAACCTTTTGGGTCATTGTCGGTATCGTTGCCGTCATTTTATTTATTTGGTTCGCGGGGCCGCTATTTGCGTTCTCAGGCTGGCGCCCCTTGTCATCGACAACCGTTCGGTGGTGGTGCATAGGCCTCTTGTTGGCGTACTTTATTATTAAGTTGTTGATTGGGTTTTATCGTTCAAAAAACATCAACGATAAGCTCTTGGCTTCGATGGCTAAACTGAAGCCAGAGGGATCTCCGGGCGAAACTGAGCCTTATAGTGATTTGCAGCGCAACTTTAGCTCTGCTCTGGAGCACATTAAGACACTGTCGTTTGGTCGTCATAACGGCCTTTTTTCTCGTTTTAAGCGAAAGTATGTTTATCAGTTGCCGTGGTATGTCTTTATTGGAGCGCCTGGGTCCGGTAAAACGACGGCTTTGGTAAACAGCGGGCTGCGTTTCCCACTATTGGACGTACTCGGTAAAGAGTCGGTGAAAGGCGTAGACGGTACACGTAATTGTGACTGGTGGTTTACTGAAGACGCTGTTTTTTTAGATACCGCGGGGCGCTATACCACGCAAGACAGTAGCGCCGAGGCAGATAAGCAGGAGTGGCACGGCTTTTTGGGCTTGTTGCGTAAATTTCGTCCTAAACAGCCTCTAAATGGTGCGATTGTTACTTTATCGGTTGCTGATTTATTGGTGGCAGATGATAAAGCGTGTGAACAGCAAGCGCGCCAAATTCGCTCTCGTTTGGCAGATCTTACTGAGAGTTTGGGTGTTAACTTTCCGGTTTATGTGTTGTTAACAAAAGCAGATCTGTTGGGCGGGTTTTCAGATTACTTCGCGGGGCTGTCAAAAGAGGAGCGCGAGCAGGTATGGGGCTTTACGCTGACCGAAACCCAAGGTGGTGCCAGCGTCGATTCTGATATCTTGGCGCGTGAAATGCTAGCCTTATCTACGCGCCTTTTTGATGGACTGCCCACATTAATGCTGCAGGAGCATGATATTACGCGCCGTGCCCACGCCTACGCATTTGCGCAAAACTTCGCCAATGCTTTGCCGTTGGCTCGTCAAGTCATAGAGCAGGTTTTCTATGGCAGCCTATTGACCAATATTAACTTTCGAGGGGTTTATTTCGCCAGCGGCACCCAAGAAGGTACGCCGTTTGATCGGGTGCTGGGGGCATTGTCGCGCCGTGTTGGTGTAAGCTCGAGCATCAATATCAATAAAAATGTCGCATCCGGGAAAAGCTATTTTATTAAGGATCTTATCAATAAGGTTGTTTTACCTGAGGCGCATCTCGCGGGAAGGAATCGCCGAGAAGAGCGCAAAGAGCTGTTCTGGAGTGTTGCTGGACACGTATGTGTGGCGGGCTTGTTGTTTGTTATCGGTGGGTTATGGTTTCAAAGTTACGGAAAAAACAAGGAGTATGTTGAATATGTAGCCGATAAAAACTTGGCGTTGAGTAAGAAAATGGATTCGTTGTCGAGTTTAGATCCATCGCGAGCGCTTGAGTATTTACCGGTTTTGGATGAGCTTTTGGTTATGGCGGATGGGCGAAACTTTAGTGCCGAAGATCCCCCCTTAACTGTAACCCTGGGGTTGTATCAAGGGGAAAAACTCAGCGCGGCATCGGACTATGTTTATCGGGATGCACTGGATCGTACACTGCTGCCTTTAGTGTCAAAACGTTTGGCCTTTTTGCTGGAGTCATCCGGTGAGCACGATCTGGGTTTTAGCTATCAAGCTTTAAAAGCCTATCTTATGCTGTGGGATACGGAGCATTATGATGGAGAGGAGTTGCTGGAGTTTGTGAGCGAAGATTTCCAGGAGAATTTACCTGGGGGAGTTTCACCCCGTATCCGAGAGTCGTTAAACGTCCATTTAGCTAATCTTTTGCATGAGTCTGTCGTAGAGCCGGGGCCTATTAACGCTCAATTGGTCGAGCGAAAGCGGCAACTTTTAGGACGCTCTGCTTTTTCGCAACGCGCCTATATTCAGGCAAAGGGGCAGCTGCTGGGTACGGTTGGCACTGGGTTTTCTTTTTCCAGTGCGGCGGGACCCAAAAGCGCATTTGTCTTTAGGCGAGAAAGCGGTTTGCCTTTGAGTGCTGGTATTTCGGAGCTATATACTAATCACGGTTATCATAAGCTGTTTCTGCCAGCACTAAGTGATGTTGTACGGAGTATGGCGTCGGAAGATAGTTGGGTGTTGGGGGCTTACTCGACTTTTGGCGAGGGCAAACCGGACTTACTGACGCTTGCCGAGCAAGAACGTGCGGTTAAGCGTTTGTACCTGCATGAGTACGTCGTACAGTGGGAAGATTATTTGGCCGATCTTAGATTGGTTGAGACTCATTCGATGCCCGAGACGATTGAGGTGGCGAGAATTTTGTCGTCGGTTGATTCGCCTCTGATACAACTACTGCAAGCCGCTGTACACGAGGTTAATTTAGGGAACACGTTCTCTGACGCTGAGGTGTCGGTTGTGAAGCAGGCTGTGCGTCGGGCGGGGGTCGCGGTATCTACCTTGGAGCGAAACCTAGACGGTTTGGCGACCGGGCTGGATGGCAGTGAAGTCCTCGAGCGCATCGTTGATGATCGGTTTAAAGGCATTACTCAACTAGTGTCTGGACAGGGTGGTGGATCGTCTTCGGTCGATGCGTTGCTGCGGATGTTTAATGAGGTTTATATTAGTTTGTCTAATACTGACTATTCGATTCGAAGTGGTTCTACCTCTCTCGGGCAATCCGATGCTATTACTCAAATTCGTTCTGAAGCCGCTCGTTTTCCGAGCCCGGTAAGGCCTGTGCTGGAGGGCTTGACGCTAGAGGGTAAGCGTCAGGCAGAGGGTGGTATTAGAAGTACTTTAAGCGATGAGTTGAATCGCTCTGTGGGCGACTTTTGCCGCGTGGCGATACGCGGCCGCTACCCGTTTGATCAACACTCGACGCGCGATGTCACAATGGCAGACTTTTCACGAATGTTTGCTCCTTCAGGGATGATGGATAAATTTTTTAATCAGCATCTTCGGCAGATGACGGATACCACCGGTCGCGCTTGGATCTTACGCGCTTCAAACGAAGACTATGTACCAATTGGAGCGTTTCAGCAGGCGGCAAAAATACGTGACGTGTTTTTCCCGCAGGGTGCCAGCGCGCCAGAAATATCGTTTGACTTTAAGGTGCTAGAAATGGATGCCCAGATCAAACAGTTAACGCTAGATTTCGATGGTCAGGTTTTTCATTACTCGCACGGCCCACAGCTCTCAAGGTCGGTGACTTGGCCCGGCCCTCGTGGAGGTAATCAGATAAGGCTTGAGTTGGACGGGGTCGAGCCTTCTCGTCGTGCATTTAAAGTGGCCGGCCCCTGGGCTCTTATGAGGTTGTTTCAGTCAAGCGATAACCGTAGCGATATATCACCGGAGGCGTTCACTTCCACGGTTTTGGTGAATGGTTATAAAGTGGTCTTTGAAGTGACCGCCAGCAGCGTTAATAACCCGTTTTATTTGGCTGAGCTTGACCGTTTTTCATGCCCCAGCCGGA
Organism: uncultured Gilvimarinus sp.; assembly: GCF_963972205.1. Classification (NCBI taxonomy): domain Bacteria; kingdom Pseudomonadati; phylum Pseudomonadota; class Gammaproteobacteria; order Cellvibrionales; family Cellvibrionaceae; genus Gilvimarinus; species uncultured Gilvimarinus sp. The sequence continues at coordinate 34,233 of NZ_CAXAUC010000004.1, forward strand.
TTTAGTCGTGGCAGAACGCGGTGTTTCGGCTATGACCTTCGGATTTTATGGCAAGGTGCCTGCGATCGGGGACTTTGTCTCACGCGACATTTCCGCCGATCAGGTAGAGCGCCTTGATGATTGGTTTAAAGCGGGCCTTGCCTATCTCCAATCTAAACAAACTCGCTGGCTGGATGATTACTTGGTTGCACCGGTTTGGTGTTTCTTTATTCCCTCTGGCATTTGGGGAGAGCATTCATTGTGCGGGGCGTTAATGCCAAGTGTCGATCGGGTAGGGCGTTATTATCCCTTAGTCGCGGCTGGTGCGGTTTCGCAAGAGTTGCTGGCCGAACCTGTTGCTTTATACCATCGTTTGGCGGGACTCGCAGAGCGGTTGCCAACGCTTTTGCCGCATAATTTAATGCCAGACGATATCCTGGCGCTACTTCATCACGAGGACTGTGGTTGGGACAGTATTGAAGATGATTTCCGTGTGGCGGTTGAGCGTATTTTTTTGTCTACCCGCTCAAGTTATTGGTGGGTTTCAGGCCATACGGCCTCTTGTGGAATCGAACACGACGTCGCCCCCGATGAGCAATTGTTTGCGCGGTTGTTCTCTGCTTATTAAGCGTTTAGGTGTTAGTGGTCTGAGCTTGGCGCGAGATAGTATTTATGCGAGCCTATGTTATAGTCAATTCGCGTTTACATGTTTGTTCCTAACTACCCTTTCTAGCAGCTCAGAATATCGCCGATGAATATCACCCAGACAGATAATATTGCCCTATTTTTAGACTTTGACGGTACTCTGGTGGACTTTGCTGACACCCCTGAAGGTGTGATCGTTTCGCCGGTACTACGGGACGTTCTGGCACAGCTGTCGTTGCAACTTAATGGTGCGTTAGCATTAGTGTCCGGGCGCTCGATACAATCGTTAAACGCTTTGGTTGGCTTGCCGCTGACGATGGCGGGTAGTCACGGTGCTGAGTGGCGCTATGGTGATGGGGTATTGCAGAGTGCGGCCTTAAGTAACCCCGTCTTCGCCCAAGTACGTACACAATTGCTAGGTTTTGCCGACAAACACGGTTTAATTGCCGAAGATAAAGGCCATGCGGTCGCGTTGCACTACCGTACCAACCCGGATAAACAGCCTACCTTGGAGGCTTATATCGCCGATGAGTTGGGCCTTGATCAGAACCAAGAGGTACGTGTGATTAGAGGCAATTGCGTGTATGAGATCCAGCCCGTAGGGGTCGATAAAGGGGTAGCCATTGCACGGTTTATGAGCAGCGATCCTTTTACTGGGCGTCAACCGGTCTATATTGGGGATGATACGACTGATGAGGACGGTTTCGCTTGGGTGAACGCTCAGGGCGGGGTTTCTATCAAAGTTGGCGAGGGGCCGAGCTGCGCTGGCGTGCGTCTTTCTGATACTGGCGAGGTTCTTGCATTTTTGCAGTTACAGCTGGATAAGTTGAGGCAATTAGATGACAGAACGAAATTTGGAGTTGGCGCTGATCGGTAACTGCGTCATTGGGGCTTTAATCGATAAAAAAGCAGAAGTTGTATGGAATTGTTTACCTAGATTTGACGGTGAGCCGGTATTTAGCTCGCTGCTTAAAACCGATGATCCCGAGACGATCATGGGAACTTACGCTATCGATTTAGAGAACTTTAGTCATAGCGAACAGTACTATGAAAAAAACACCGCCATATTAATCACTCACCTTTACGATACGAGTGGCAATGGCGTCACGATCACAGACTTTGTTCCACGGTTTATGCAGTACGGCCGTATGTATCGGCCGATGATGCTTTCTCGCAAGTTGGCCCCCATTGGCTCTCCCAGAATACGCATTCGGTTACGGCCCGCGTGCGATGATGGCTCGCAGGGGTACCGTAAAATCCAAGGCAGTAACCACATTCGTTATTTAGGCTGTGATATGGCGCTGCGACTGACAACGGGTATGTCGGTCACGGCGATTATCGACGAAACCTGGTTTATTTTAGATGGCGAGCACTACCTCATTTTTGGCGATGATCAGTCGATTAACGAGCCTATCAAGCAACTAACCGAGCGCTTTTTAGTAGAGACTGAATCGTACTGGCTGGAGTGGTCGCGCTACTTAGCGATCCCGTTTGAGTGGCAAGAGGCCGTAATCCGTGCGGCGATCACCTTAAAACTAAGCGCTTACGAAGACACTGGTGCGATTATCGCGGCGATGACCACCTCGCTACCGGAGGCGCGCGATTCTGAGCGAAACTGGGACTACCGTTTTTGCTGGTTGCGCGATAGTTACTTCACCGTACACGCCCTTAATCGCCTTGGTGCGACCCGAACTATGGAGCAGTATTTACAATATCTTGTAAATATAGTGGCGGGGATGAGTGAAGAGCACCTTCAGCCTGTGTTCCGTATCAATGGCAGTAAACAAATGCCCGAACGTATTGCGCATAATTTGCCGGGGTATCGTGGTATGGGGCCGGTGCGTGTGGGCAACCAAGCGGCCGAGCAAATACAGCACGATGTGTATGGCGCTATTGTGTTGTCGGCCACGCAAATGTTTTTTGACGAACGTATTCGTCGACCGGGTAGTAAAGAGTTGTTTGAGCTGCTCGAAAAAATGGGTGAGAAAGCTTACACCTATTACAATCAACCCGATGCGGGCTTGTGGGAGTTGCGCGGCAGCAAGCACGTGCATACCTTTTCTAGCATGATGTGCTGGGCCGCGACAGATCGCCTTGCCAAAATCGCACGCAAGCTAGAATTGCCCGAGCGCCTTGAGTATTGGGCAACGGCCGCAAACACGATTCGCGATGCGATCGAGGAAAACGGCTTCAACAAAGAGCTTAACGCTTATACCGCCACTTGGGGTGGGGATACCATGGATGCCAGTTTATTACTGGCTTGCGAGCTGGGCTACATCGATGGTCGTGACGCTCGTTTTACCGGAACCATTGCCGAGATCGAGAAAAAATTATTGCCTAAAGGCAGCCGCTATTTATTTCGCTACGTGGTTGAAGATGACTTTGGCTTGCCGGAAAACGCGTTTACTATCTGTTCATTTTGGTATATCGATGCGCTCGCCTCGGCCGGACGCACGGAAGAGGCTCGCGATTTATTTGAAGACTTACTCTCAAAACGCAATCACTTAGGGCTGCTATCGGAAGATTTAGATCCAGAGACCGGTGAGCTTTGGGGCAATTTTCCGCAAACCTACTCAATGGTGGGTATTATTAACAGCGCCCGGATACTGAGCAAAAAATGGGAGACTGAACTATGAGTCGTTTAATTGTGGTGTCTAATCGTGTGGCCAAAAGCGATGGCGCTAACAAAGGCTCAGAGGGCGGTTTGGCGGTGGGCGTCATGGCCGCGATGGAGAAAGACGGCGGTGTTTGGTTTGGTTGGAGCGGTAAAATTGACAACCGTAATGAAGCCCCTAAAACCGAGACCCGTGGCAATATTGAGTACGTCACCATCAACCTGCGTCAGTCTGAGTACAACCAATACTATAAAGGTTATGCCAATAGTGTTCTTTGGCCGCTGTTTCATCAGCGGCCAGAGTTGATGCGCTACAGTGATACCGACTTGTCCGGTTACCTGCAAGCCAACCAAAAGTTTGCCGACGAGCTGTTAAAGATTATTCAGCCGGGCGATACCATCTGGATTCACGATTACCATTTAATCCCCTTGGGTAAAATGCTACGGGACGCGGGTATTAAAAACCCCATTGGTTTCTTTTTGCACACGCCTTTCCCTTCACTTGATTTGTTGCGCACGGTGCCCGGCTACCACAAAATTCTCAAAGGTCTGATGCATTACGATTTAGTGGGTTTTCAGACGCAGTTTGATCACATGGGTTTTTGTATGGGAATCGCTCAGGGGCTGGGCGGTGAAATTCTTAAAAACGATAAGCTGCGAGTGGGTAATTTGCATTGCACCGCGCGGGTTTACCCTATCAGTGTTGAAACCTCAGCGCTTAACGGTGCAGCGCAGGGAGGGATGCAAACTGATGAGTACCGTCGTTTGCACAGTAGCCTTGGTGATCGCAGCCTAATTATTGGTGTCGATCGGTTGGATTACTCAAAAGGACTCGTTCAGCGTTTTCAGGCCTATGACAAGCTCCTTGGTCACTACCAAGAGTTTATGCGCAAAGTGGTTTACCTGCAGATATCGCCCACTTCGCGAGGAGACGTTCAGGCCTACGGTGATTTAGCTAAGCGTATCGATCGCGAGGCAGGTCACATCATTGGCACCTATGCGGACTTTGATTGGATGCCGCTGCGTTACCTAAACCGGGGGTTTCGTCGTCGCACGATTCTGGCGATGTACAACTTGGCGCGGGTAGGGCTGGTGACGCCATTAAAAGATGGTATGAACCTCGTTGCTAAAGAATATGTCGCGGCGCAAAATCCAGAAGATCCGGGCGTGCTGGTGTTATCCGAGTTGGCCGGTGCTGCCGATGAGTTAGACGCGGCTGTCGTTATTAACCCCTACGATGTCAGCGCTATTACCGGTGGGTTGGCCAAGGCGCTTAATATGCCCTTAGATGAGCGCATAGACCGATGGCGTAAAATGATGGATGTACTGGAAGCGCACGATATTCACGCGTGGCAGAGTCAGTTTTTGGGCGACTTAAAGCAAGTAACTGGCCCTAAGCTGGTTACCTCTAGTAGCGGCGTTTCATAACTGTCGGGAGGCAGCCTCCCGTGGTTAGCGTCACCCTTGCGACAGGCAGAACTCCCTCGGGCGTCTAGCGGCATTAAATCCCGGCTGCGCCAAGGTCAAGCCGCTGGCTTGGCGCTCAGCTCAAGGTTTTTTCTGGCCTCTCCCTTCTCCGCGAGGGTTCTACTTTGGCTCTCCGTGCGCGAGCGCGCAAGGCGTAACCTCAGCATATTCATCCCTGCGGTAGGTTTCCTGCTTGTGACACCTTATAATGCGGTTATGATCCAGCCTTAAATGGCACGTAACGGCATTATCGGGAATCACCATGGCTAGCAAAGATAAACTGTATATATTTGATACCACCCTGCGCGACGGCGAACAGAGCCCTGGCGCCTCTATGACTCGCGATGAGAAAATTCGTATCGCCAAGATGCTCGAGAAGATGCGGGTTGACGTTATCGAGGCCGGCTTTGCGATAGCCAGTAAAGGCGATTTTGAGTCTATTCAGGCGATTGCCAAAGCTGTAAAAGACAGCACCATTTGCTCTTTGGCGCGAGCCGTGCCGGGCGACATCGAGCGCGCCGCTGAGGCGATTAGACCCGCCAATAGTGGCCGAATTCACACTTTTATCGCTACCTCGCCGATCCATATGCAATACAAACTAAAAATGGACCCGCCTAAGGTGTTAGAGCAGGCGGTAGCCGCGGTAAAGTTAGCGCGCAATCACACTGACAATGTCGAGTTTTCGCTGGAGGACGCCAGCCGCTCCGAGTTTGACTTTATGTGTCAGATTATTGAAGCGGTGATCGACGTCGGTGCAGGCACGATCAATTTGCCCGACACCGTAGGTTACGGCGAGCCGGGCGAGTACGGCCAAATGTTTGGGCGCCTTATTGGTAATATCCCCAACGCCGATAAGGCGATTTTCTCGACCCATTGCCATAACGATTTGGGCCTGGCCGTTGCCAACTCACTGTCGGCGGTCATGCATGGGGCGCGTCAGGTGGAATGCACCATAAACGGTTTGGGTGAACGCGCCGGTAATGCCGCGTTAGAGGAGATTGTCATGGCCGTACGCACTCGCCAAGACATGATGCCGGTCGAGACCACCATTGATGCGCAGCATATAGTACCCACCTCACGCTTGGTGAGCAGCATTACCGGGTTTCCGGTGCAGCCCAACAAAGCCATTGTCGGTGCTAATGCGTTTGCCCACGAATCGGGTATTCATCAAGACGGCGTGCTTAAGCACCGTGAAACCTACGAGATCATGCGCGCTGAAGATGTCGGCTGGAACACCAATAAACTGGTGCTGGGCAAACACTCCGGCCGCGCCGCCGTTAAAGCGCGTTTTGAGGCGTTGGGCATCACCTTTGATAACCCCGAAGCGCTAGGTGCCGCCTTTGCACGCTTTAAAGATTTGGCGGACAAAAAGCACGAAATTTTTGATGAAGACCTGCAGGCACTGGTAAGCGATGTTCGCCCGCAAGAGGTGGTTGAGGTGTACCAGTTGGGCGAGATGGAGGTGCACTCTAAAAGTGGTCAGCAGCCCAGCACCACCATTAATTTACGTATTAATGGCGAATCACACACCTGTGCGGCTACCGGCAGTGGCCCGGTCGATGCCACATACAAAGCCATAGAGAGTGCGGTAAATAGCGGCGCTACTCTTAAGCTTTACTCGGTAAATGCCATCACTCAAGGCACCGACTCGCAAGGGGATGTCACTGTGCGGTTGGAAAAAGACGGCCACATCGTCAATGGGGTGGGGGCCGATACCGATATCGTCGTCGCCTCAGCCAAAGCGTATTTGCACGCGCTTAATGTGTTGGTCGCCCCCGAGCGCTCGCATCCGCAGCGCGAAGGAATTTAACCGAGTCTCGTTATGAACGAATTGCAACGCCAGCGTTATTTGTCGGCACTGGGTATCGACACTTTTGTCCCGCGGCTGGTTTTGCCGTGTGCGCCGCCGTCGGTACCTTGTGAGCTGCCCCAGGCAGCGGTGCCCGCCGCTGCTGGCCCCGCTGTTATGGAGGCCGTGCGTCAGCCCGCGCCAACCGCAACCGCCACAGCCTCTGGTGCCAGCGGCGCCGACACCGTTGGCCAAGTGCTGCGAGACATGGGCGTTGCTAAACCCACCGCTGTGCGCAAAGAGCCACTAAAAGCGGCAGTGCCCAAGCAGCGCGAAGTACTAGAGACGATACACTTGCACTTGTGGCGCCCAGCGGATGATCTCATTGTGGTAGATCATTACCACCCGGGCGATGCATTGCCCACTCACACCCTGCTGAGCAACATGTTGCGCTTGCTCTGGCCTAACGATGTGCGGATCGACGCCGGCGAGGCAATACGCTGCCCGATTAGCGATAAAGTCGCCAGCCTTTACACCCGTGAAGATATGCAAGTTGAGTTACAGGCGTGGTTGTCTGAAGAGTTGCAAAAAACGCCCAAGGCACAGGTTTGGCTGTTAGGAGGCGAAGCGGCTAAATATTTGGTGCGCCCGTCTACCGTAAACACCAAGCAACCAAGTGATGATAAAAGCCGCGCGGCAAGCCCCGAGCTTACAGGCGTCGAACCTGAGCAACTGCACTTTAAGCGGCTGCCGTTAACGGTCGAACCATCGGCGGCGGCCGATGCATTGGTGTTGCCAAGTTTAACCGACATGCTCAACGCCCCCGAGTTAAAAAACAAAATTTGGCGTGCGGTGCACAGTAATGGTTGAAAAAAAACGGCTGCCCGATAATTTGCAGGGCTCTGGGGTGACCGACACTGGCGAGCCACTCGAGTACCGCTTGCTGGATGAAAGCTTGCTTGATGCCGTCTGCGAGCTGGAGCGCGACGCCCATACGTTTCCTTGGAGCCGAAAATTATTCAGCGATTGTTTGGGCGTTCGCCAGCCTTGTGTTGTGGTGTTTAGTCGCGGGCAGATTGTTGGTTATGCGGTCGTTAACGCGGCGGCGGGCAATGCCGAATTGCTCAATTTAGTGGTAGCCCACAAGAGTCAGCGCCAAGGTATTGCGCGAGCATTACTGCAGCATGTTATTCAAACGGTAAGTCTCTACGCGGACACTTTTTACTTAGAGGTTCGCGAGTCCAACGCCCCGGCTATTGCCCTGTATGAAGCAATTGGCTTTGTCGAAGTGGGCACTCGCCCCAATTATTATCCCGCCACCAAAGGCCGTGAAGACGCCATTATTTTAGCCTACACGTTATAGGCATTATCTACTGAAATAAAAAAGCCACCCGTGAAAACGTTGAGCACCCCATGTCATCCAGACGCCAGCCAGGGATGAGCTTCTCGCGAAGTAACGACCAATCCAGTAGCGGCAGAGTGTTTATCGGTGTAAGCGCGTCATAGCGTTTTAGATGGTGGCGCCTCGGCCTGTTGCGGGGGTTAATCTTTTACCGGCCTTTTGGTTAGCTTGCGTTGCAAGGTGCGCCGGTGCATACCCAGAGATCGCGCTGTGGCCGATATATTGCCGTTATTTTCTTGCAGTACTTTTTGGATGTGCTCCCACGCGAGCCGATCGATCGACGGCGGCCGTTCGGGGATGGTGGGTTCACGGGGCGCGCTGACACCAAATGCGCCAAGTAGCTCATCCGTATCGGCGGGTTTGCATAAATAGTTTTTGGCGCCTAGCTTTATTGCCTGTACGGCGGTGGCAATACTTGAATACCCGGTTAACACGACAATAACTATTGCCGGTTGTGCCTGTAAGAGCGAGGCAATTACTTCCAGTCCAGAGTCTGCGCCAATCTTTAAATCGACGATGGCTTGTTGATAGCGTTTAGCGTGGGCGCACTGCTGCGCGGCTGCCGCTGTGTGGGCGACGTCAGCGTGGTAGCCACGGCGCGTGAGCGAGCGTTGCAAGGTTGTCGCAAACACAGTGTCATCATCAACGATTAAAAAGTCGGCGGTGTTAGTCATGCTGCGTATCCAGCGGTAGCGTAATGGTTGTGGTGGTGCCGCCCTCGGGGCGGGGGGCCAGAGTAACGGTACCACCAAAGCGTTGAATACTGGCGTGGGTTAAAAATAATCCCAAACCCATACCGTCGGGCTTACTCGAAAAAAACGTTTTTCCCGCCGCCGTGCGCGCCGCCTCGGGCAGCCCTTCGCCACGGTCACTCACTTGCCAAATTAACCGGTTGGTCTGAATGCTGACGCGTATGGCCAGATGCTCTGGGCAGGCATCGGCGGCGTTGTTAAGCACATTGATAATCGCCTGTTCAATGGTGGCGTGAAAGCGCACTTGTCGCACGGCCAAAGTGTCTTCTAAATGAATCTCAGGCCGGGTCTCGGGGCGCAGTAACTGCCAGTGGTCAAGTAGGGTGGTGCAATACATTTGTGCAGACATAGCCGCAGGCTGGTGTAAGCGGCTTAAGTCCGAGCGTGCTCGCAAGCTTGTTAAAATTTCGGCGCAGTGGTTAATTTGGCGGTACAGCTCTTCGAGATCCTCGCCACAGGCAGCGCGCGCTTGCGCATCTTGACGTAAATCGGCCAACAGTACTTTCATGGTGCTTAACGGCGTGCCCAACTCGTGTGCGGTACCGGCCGCTTGGGTGGCTACTGCCAGCAGTTGCTCATCGCGCAGGTCTTCTTCGCGGCGGCGGTTTAATTCATCTTGCTGGAGCCGCACGGCACTTGCCATGCGCACCACAAAATAACTGATGAGTACGGCGCTTAACGCAAAATTTAGCCACATCCCCAACACGTGCCAGTTGGGGCCGCTGTTATGGTGAGCGTGCGCTTCACCTTGTGGTGCCAGCCATTGCAGCGGCACATACCAGCGCAATAATAAGCCGTATAAAACAATGCCGGCTGCGCTTACTGCCCACGCGTTTTTTGACGGTAAGGTAGCGGCGCCGATGCACACGGGTACCAATAAGTAGCTTAAAAAAGGGTTGGTGGCCCCACCGGTAAAATAAGCAATCGCCGCAACGGCTAAAATGTCGGTTAACAGCTGAGCGGTTAATTCAGTGGCGGTCACGCTTTTGGGGTGACGCAGGCGCAGCAGCGAGAAGCCATTGACGGCGGTGAGTAGCAGTAATATCGCAAGTATTGGGGTGAGTGGTAAATGCGCCACCCCGGCTTTGCTAGCCAGCGAGCTGGCAACAGCCAAAGTAAGTATCACCATCGAGCGCATCATAACCAGTTGCCGGCAATGCTCGGAGGGTGCTTTTAGCGTTAGGTAGGGTGTTTTCATGTCGTTATTATACGGGCTAGGGTTAACGCTGACAGCTGTGGCGTTTTGTCGCAGGTGACACTGCCGTTTTTGGTTAGAACGGTACAGGCGTGGCCAATGCAGCCTCAGGGGGCTCCTTTTCTCGAGAGTGACGGTATAAACGCTGCCGGGCTCGGGCTGCTATTGGTCATCCCCGTGCTTATTTGCGCGTAAGAATGCCCCGCTGGGGATGGTGTATACTGCCGCAGCCTTAAATTCACCTGCGTACAGGCCCATTTATGCCTCCCATGCCCGCGACTATGACAGAGGGCTCCGTACCCAGGCAGCTTCGCTCGCTCGCGCTGCCTATGGTGTGGGGGCTACTGGCGACCATGTCGTTTAACGTGGTGGACACCTTCTTTGTCGCGCAGTTGGGCAATACGCCGCTGGCGGCTATGAGTTTTACCTTTCCCGTGGTGATGTTGCTCACCAGTATGGGTATTGGCCTGGGTGCCGGTACCTCGTCGGCGGTGGCGCGTGGTGTTGGCGCTGGTGATTCCGGTCGCGCGCAGCGCTTGGCAACCGATGCTGTCACCTTAACCTTGCTGCTTTCGGTTACCGTTTGTCTGCTGGGCTGGCTTACCATTGACCCGCTTTTTACCTTGCTCGGCGCCTCCGCCGAATTGTTACCGCTGATTCATCAATACATGAGTGTTTGGTACATCAGTGCGCCTTGCTTGTTGGTACCGATGGTGGCCTTAGCGTCGCTGCGGGCGATGGGCTTAAGCCAGATCCAGGGCATTTTAATGGGCGGCGCGGCGCTGTTTAATGCCGCGCTTGACCCGATTTTGATTTTTGGTCTGTTGGGGGCGCCCGAGCTTGGTTTGGCCGGGGCCGCCTGGGCGACCTTGGTTACCCGCAGCATTACGTTACTGCTGGCGCTGTATATTTTGCGCGCCCGGGTAGGATTGTTGGTTAGTCCTTTTGCGCCTTGGACAAGGTTGTTGTCGTCTTGGCGTGCGGTGGTGCACGTGGGGGTGCCTGCCATGGCGGCTAATATGATCATTCCGCTGGCCAGTGCCATTGTGGTCATGATGGTTGCACGCTACGGTAACGATGCCGTGGCAGGGCTTGGTATTGCGGTGCGAGTCGAGCCTGTGGCACTTATCGCATTTTACGCGCTATCGGGGGTAATCGGCCCTTTCTTTGGGCAAAACCATGCCGCGGGTAAAACCGCTCGGCTCGCCGAGGCGCAGCGGCTGTTGTTACTGTTTTGTATAGGCTTTGGTGTGTTGCTCGCGGTTTTTTTACTGGTGTTTGGCTCGCTGATTACCGGCATGTTTACCGATCATCCTGATGTGGCGGCCGTGGCGGTGCGTTACTTGGCGATCGTCCCGATCAGCTACGGCGCCTATGGCTTGGTAATGTCTTGTAATGCGGCGTTTAATGGGTTGGGCACCCCTTGGCCGGCGATGCTGCTATCGTTGTGTCGGGTCCTGCTACTATTTTTGCCTTTGGCGGGAGTGTTGCAATTTTTTTGGGGCTTAAACGGGTTATTTATCGCCACCGCAACCACTAATGTGGTGGTTGGGGCGTGGGCCTGGCGCTGGTTGCGGCGGCAATTACAACAAGAAACTGCGTCACCATAGCGGTCTCGGCTCTTCTGGTGCCAGTGCCTTTTACCGTGGAATTGGCAGTCATAACTATTGGACGTTGTGCCATTTTGCTACCGCTTAACTTGCCTTGTTTGGTATGGTTTAGGGCTTGCGGTAGAATCCTTTTAGCATTGACACGCGGCTCCGCGATGCCGCAGCTTGGCTGCGCAGACCTTGCGTGTTGACCCGTGACGACGAGATTTGATTATGGATAAATCAACAATCCCCTATCAGTTAAAAGATATAACGTTACCCTCCAATGCCGTCTGGCACAAAAGCACGGTATGCCCGGACGACCGGGCGATGTTAATGGCGCAAGCCCCTCGCTGCATTTGGCTGACTGGTTTGTCGGGCTCGGGCAAGTCGACCGTCGCTAACGCGTTAGATGCCACGCTACACGCCAACGGTGTTAAAGCATTTTTGCTGGATGGCGACAATGTTAGGCACGGCTTAAATAAAGATTTAGGCATGACTGAGGCCGATCGCGCCGAGAATATCCGCCGGGTAGGTGAGGTGGCCAAATTAATGGTCGAGTCTGGCTTGGTGGTTATCTGCGCGTTTATCTCGCCCTACAAGCGCGACCGGCAAATGGTGCGCTCGATGTTTAAACCCGGTCAGTTTGTGGAGGTGTACTTAGACACTCCGCTTGCCACCTGCGAGCAGCGCGACCCCAAAGGCCTGTACAAAAAAGCCCGTGCTGGCGTGATCAAACAATTCACCGGTATCAGCGACCCCTACGAGCAGCCCGAGAGCGCAGAGTTACAGTTAAATACCACTGATATCAGCGTCAGCCAGAGTGTAGAGGCAATTTTAAACGTTTTATAACAAGTGCGGCGGACGTTTTTTCTCGGTAGCGGGGTTGTTATCTCAGTGTTATCCCACCAATAACCCACTGCGGTTATTGGTGGGCGATTCTATAAAAACAGGATTGGGGCGTTTTCTATGAGGCGGCCACTTTACCGCGCTAGCCAGATACTGGCGATATGCGGGCTCAGTTTGGCTTGGCAATTGTGAATTATCCCGTTTTCAGGGAGAATGGCGCGCTTACGTATCCGCCCGGAAGGGTTGCCCCAAGTCTTAAGATCTAAAACTATGTCTCACGCTGCACACCTTAAAAATATCCAAAAACGGCGCACTTTTGCGATTATCTCGCACCCTGATGCGGGTAAAACCACGATTACTGAGAAGTTGTTGCTGTTTGGCAATGCGATTCAGGTGGGTGGCTCGGTAAAAGGTAAGCGAGGGCCTCACGCGAAATCCGACTGGATGACCATGGAGCAAGAGCGGGGGATCTCGGTGACCTCGTCGGTGATGCAGTTTCCGTACAAAGAGCGCATTGTTAACCTACTGGATACCCCAGGGCACGAGGACTTCTCGGAAGATACCTATCGCACCCTAACGGCGGTGGATTCGGTATTGATGGTGATTGATGGCGCTAAGGGTGTTGAGGATCGCACCATTAAGCTAATGGATGTTTGCCGCTTGCGCGACACGCCGATTTTGTCATTTATCAATAAGATGGACCGCGATATTCGCGATCCCATTGAGGTGCTAGACGAGGTTGAAGACGTACTTAAAATTGCCGCCGCGCCAATTAATTGGCCGCTGGGCATGGGGCGTGATTTTAAGGGTGTTTATAACTTATACACGGATACTATCCATGTGTTTGCCTCAGGGCACGGTCATACCATTCCGCCCGATACGCAAATTAAAGGCATTGATAGCCCCGAGGCGAGCGAGTTACTGGGCAGCTACGCGGATGATATTCGCGATGAGATTGAGCTGGTACGCGGAGCCACCCATGAGTTTGACCTTGACGAGTACCTGGCCGGGCGCTTAACGCCGGTGTTTTTTGGTACCGCACTGGCCAATTTTGGTGTGCGCGAGATGTTGGACGGTTTTGTCGAGTGGGCACCTAAGCCCATAGGGCGCGAAACCAAAAGCCACTTTGTCGAGGCCGAGAGCAAAGCCTTTAGCGGTTTTGTCTTTAAAATTCAGGCCAATATGGACCCGCGCCACCGCGACCGTATTGCGTTTATGCGGGTCTGCTCGGGTGTCTACAGCAAGGGCATGAAGATGCGCCATGTTCGCTTGGGTAAAGACGTTAAAATCTCTGACGCGGTAACCTTTATGGCCGGCGATCGCGAGTCGGTCGAGGAGGCGGTTGCGGGTGATATTATCGGCTTGCACAATCACGGCACGATTCAAATTGGCGATACCTTTACTGAGGGTGAAGATTTAAAGTTTACCGGTATACCGCATTTTGCCCCTGAGTTATTTCGTCGTATTCGTTTAAAAGATCCGCTTAAGACCAAGGCGTTGCAAAAAGGCTTGCAGCAGCTCTCTGAAGAGGGGTCGACTCAGGTGTTTTTCCCGATGAATAATAACGATATTGTGGTTGGGGCCGTGGGTGTATTGCAGTTTGAGGTCGTGGCGTACCGTTTAAAAGACGAGTACAAGGTCGAGGCTATTTACGAGCCGGTAAGCATTGCGACGGCGCGTTGGGCCGATTGCGATGACCCTAAAAAGCTTGAAGAGTTTAAGCGTAAATGCGCCGATAACTTGTGCATTGATGGCGGCGGGCATCTAACCTATTTGGCGCCCACACGGGTTAATTTGTCGCTGGCCGAAGAGCGCTACCCAGACGTGGAGTTTCGGGCGACGCGAGAGCACTAACGCTACGGCATTGAATGCTCAGTGCCGTGCCCGCAGGCGGTGCAACACTGTTGTTTGTGCGAACGATGCACGCTAGGCCGGTTTAGCTAATTTATCTAAAGGCACAAAAAAAGCGCGGCTTATCGACCGCGCTTTTTTTGTTTATTGCTCTTGCAGCTGAAAGGTGATCGGGATGGTGAAATCGTGTAGCTGTCCCGGTATCAACGCCGGTACCTCGGGGAAGGGCTCTGCGGCTTCCACGGCGTCCATCGCTTCACTGTTTAAAACCCCGTGTTCGGTTTCTTCGATTAGGGTCGCGTTTAACAGTTCACCTTTACGGTTTATTTTAATCGCAATCCTGATTGAGCCTTGATAGCCCCGTTGCATTGCGCGGCGCGGGTAGCTGATCTCGCCTTGCACCTTGCGCACAAGGTTGGAGAAGTAACGCTGGTTAGCGAGTAGCGATTCGGCGGTAAAGGTCGGTACAAAGTCTTCGTCGGACTCATCAAGTGGCTCGGGCTCGACCGGCGCTACGCTGCTGGCAATGCTTGATGAGCTACTGGATACCGGCGCTGCCGGTGCTGAGCTTTCTACCTGCACGGTTTCACTGCTAGCGGCCTGGGTGGCGGCCGGGTTGGCTGACGGTGTTGGCGGAATCTCAATTTTGGGCGTGTCGATTTTACTTTTTGCCGGCACGACGGCAGGAGCGACCGCGACTTCTTGTTTGGGTTGTGCCTCAGGTTCTGGCTCTGGCTCGGGTGTAGGTGCGGGAGCACCCCACAGTGCGACTTGATCGGTGCGTTCGGGCGTTGGGTTGATGCTAGCGTAGCGTCCGGTGAGGGAGATGCTAACATCGCCGCTAACCAACAGTTGCTCGCGGTAGGTTGATGAAAGTGGCACCCGGCCCAGCCAGGTGCTTAGCAATAAGCCAAAAAAATTGTCATCGGCAATCGTTCCTAGCGTTATACCGTCGACACTGACGCTGACCCCTTCGCCCGGTGTTAGGGCAAACACTACGTGATCGTTCTCTTGCAGGCGCTCTTGAAACATCTTGGTGAAGCTCACCATGTTATCGGCTTGCTCAGTCAGGGCGCTGCCGCGTATGTTAATGGCCATGCCCTCAATCCACATACGGCTAAATTTACGTGCCGAGATGCCCCGCTCAGCGGTAATTTTGAGCTCCATGCGCATGGGTTGGTTGGCCGCCAAAAGCGTGCTGGCATCGCTGCTGAGGCTCTCGCTGTAGATGGCGCCGATAAACTGGTCGCGCCCCAGCTCTTGATGGACCGCCATACCGTTTAGCAGCGGCGCCCCGTGAGCGAGGTTAGCGCCCAGCATTAGTAGGGTTAGGATCCAGTAGACAGGGACTTTGAATGTACGCATAGGGCTCGCTTCGCTTTATTCTTGGGTTATCGGCAAGTGCCTGTTAGGTTAGGGCATGGCTCACAGGCTTGTGCGAGTAGATTAAAAGGTTATCGTCAGTTAACGTAAATAAAAACTTAACTCGTATACCTCTTAATCGGGCTCTGTTTTTTAGGCTTACGGGCACTTCTTTTTGTTCGGAATAGCCCTGAAGGCCCCGTGGGCACGGCCAAGACGTCCAGTCACGGCCTTGCAATCTTTTTTAAAGGGCGCCTTAATGGCAAATACCGCCTAGCGGTCTGAGCTTTTGGGCTCGCGCAGAGGCAGCACTGGCCTATTAGAGGTGCCCTATGGCCTTACTTTACCTAAAAATGGCGGTGCAGAAAAGTTTAAAGCGCCAAAACCGAAAGGCATTTATCTGGGGTCAATATCATTAAAGTGTAAAGAACTGCTATTATGAGATTTTGCGGCCGTGTTTACGGCTTAATGAAGTTTGCCGACTGTGGAGATGATCGACCGGCGTATGGAGATTAAGCTAATTCAGAAGTTTCAGCGCGAGACAGTCGATCAGCTGCTCTCGGCGATCCCCTTTTTTAAAGCGGTTAGGCAGCACGACCTAGGGCAGTTTGAGGTATTGCTGGCGCACTCGCGTATTATTACCTATCGGCCTGGCGAAGTGGTGGTGCATCGCGGCGATGGTGACCAGAGTCTGTATTTCTTGCTTAAAGGCTGTTTGGCGGTATACCCCAATGAGGCGTTGCAAGGGGAACCGGTTAATATGATTACTCCGGGCGAGGTGTTTGGGGATCTGGCCCGCCTGACCCACCGGCCGCGCTCCGCCACTATAGTCGCCGATCAAAAAAGCCGTGAGGTGATGGTATTTGCCTCAGATTTTGGGGTGTTTGGCGAGCTGGAGTCTCATTATCCCATTAGCTTACACACCAAACTTTTGTACTACCGTAATACCGTACACAACCTCCGTTGGAAGTTAGAGGTGTATCGCTCCATGCATCCGGACTCCCTCCTCGCCAACGAACATCGAGCCATTAAGCTATACACCGGCCCTAAAGATTGCCTGCAAGAGCTGCAATCGCTACACGATCAGGCTTGTAAGCTCGCCGCCTTATTAATGAGCTGGAACGACCGTTTTGGTGCGATTAACCACGAAGAGCCGCTGGTTAGCGATCAGCTAGTCAAAGCCCTTGATCGCTAATTTGCCGCGCGCTGACAAGTGAGTAATACTATCGCCCTCACGGTACAGTCTGGCCGCTAAGTTCAAATGGTTAACGTGGCTAAAAGCTCTATGTATTTCAGCTGTGCGGCCCATTAAACTCGCGCGCCGGCGTATTTACCCCGCACCTATATAATTAACGCTATGGAATTTTCTGACCTTAAGCTGCCTTACGGCACCTCTCTACAGTTGCAAGTAACCAACAGTGTAGGACAGCCCGAACGTTATACGGCTCGTCTGGTTGGCGCTGTGCCGGGGCGTAGTTTAATTTTTAGCGTGCCCCGCCCCGGTGGCAAGCTCGTTCGTTTTAGGCCAGGGCAAAAGCTTGCGGTGCGTTTAATGATTGCCAATGGCATTGGTTTATTCGCCGCCGTGGTTGAGGCGCAAACTACTGAGCCTTACCCGCTGCTTTATGTGAGTTACCCAGAGGCGGTCACTTTTAAAGGCATTCGCGGTGCGACCCGGGTAACCGTGAATTTGCCGGTGACGACCACTAATCGCGATGATTTGGGGGGCGCTCAAACAAGTGGCTTTATTGCCGATATCAGTACATCGGGTGCTCGTCTCGAGTTGCGCGATGCGATCGTAAACGTTGGTGATACTCTGAGCATCGAGGCGCAGGTGCAAGTCGCCGAGCTCAAACGTCAGCTTACGGTGACCGCGGTGGTGCGCTCTCGTGTTGAACGTAGCACCCAAGAGCGCTCGCAAGAGCTGCCAGCGGTATACGGTGTTGAATTTACCGAGCGTGATCAAGACGCTCTTTTGGTGCTTTACGCTTATGTGTTTGCGCAAATTGTTGAAGAGCAAATGCCGCACGAGCTTAGCTAACCCGTGTAGGTTAAAGGCTGGCTTTTTCGCTTTAGGCGGACTTACGGCGATTTTTTTTGCCGGCGAGCTGCTGGCCCAAAGTGCGCCGGATGAGGTCGATGTCCACCAGTTGCATCTACCCCGCACGTATTTGCGTTACCTTCCCCCCATGCTTGATGGTGCAAGGTTAATGGCCGCCGACGAACACTGCGCTCAGTTTTTGGCGGGCGACTTGAATATCGATCAAAGCACTTTGTCTCACCCAGTTTTTCGTTATCAGTGTCGCGACCCTGACGGCATGACCTATCGCTGGCATGTCGATGGCGACAGCTTAGAGGTTATCGATGAAACCCGACCCGGCGGGCGTGTTAGTTTTGCTGAGTTGTCGGCCGAATATGAGCGAGAGCGAGAGCAAGCCCGGCAGCGAGCCGCTGAGCGACAGGCAAAAATTGATGCGTTACAGCGTGAGCGTCAAGAGGTGGCTGAGCAGTTAGAGGCCGAGCGCCTGGCGCGTGAGCAGTTAGAGGCCGAGCGGCAAGAGCAAGCGCGTCGGGGGCGATTATGGCAAACCTGTACTGCACAATTGGCAGCACAAACAGCGGATATGATTGCGCGAGAGTGGCTGACTGTGGCGCAGCCTGAGCCCGAGGTAGATGAAGGGCGAGTGCGTTTTAACATCGATTTTAACGCGCGCAACTTGACTGGCACAGAGCTGAAGTATCGCGCCTACTGCGATGCCATAGATCAGGGCGAGACGGTAACGATTGAGATTCACCCGCGCGCACTGGTTAGCTCCAGCGCCGACTCTATGAGTTCTCAGGCGGCGTCAACTGGCACTCTAAGTTCGCAATCGTCAAGCCATTAACCTAGCGGATTACCGATCCTGTAGAAACAAAAAAAACCGCGACAACTGAGTTGTCGCGGTTTTTTTGTGTTGCGCTTGTTAGCGTATAAGGCTTATTTGGCCTTTGGCTTACGACCGCGCTTTGCTGGAGCCTTCTTGGCCGGTGCTTTTTTGGCAGCACGCTTAACCGGTGCCTTTTTGGCTTTGGTGGCCGGCTTAGCTTTGGCTTTTTTAGGCGCATTTTTGGCTTTCGCTTTCGCGGCAGCTTTTTTAGCGGCTAGTTTGGCTTTAGCAGCGGCTTTCTTTTCGGCGGCTTTTTGCTTAGCAGCGGCCTTTTTGGCAGCGGCTTTAGCGCGAGCGGCGGCTTTCTTGGCGGCTAGTTTGGCTTTAGCAGCGGCTTTTTTCTCGGCGGCTTTCTGACGAATAGCGGCTTTCTTAGCAGCGGCTTTTGCTTTAGTGGCTTCTTTGCGCTCAGCGGCTTTCTGCTTTTTAGCTACTTCAGCTTCTGCTTTAGCGTTAGCCTTAGCGTGTTGCGCTGCAGCACGGTTAGACGCCTTAATAGCGTTTAAGGTGTGCTTCAGGCCTGCCAGAGTTGATTTGGCGCTGGTCGCTTCGGCTTGAGCTTTGCGTACGGCAGCGTTAGCGGCCGTTACTTGCTTAGCTGCAGCGGCGGTGGCTTTTTTCTTTTTGGCGCTAGCCAATTTGGTGCGGGCTGATTTGAGAGCATTGTTTGCTTTCGTTACCGCTTTTTGTTGAGTTTCAACTGCCTTGGCCGCAGCTGTTTCTTCTGCGGTGCGGGCTTTGGTCAACTGGGTTTGCAATTGCGCCAGTTGTTTTTCCAATTGTGCAACTGTATCAACAGCTTTAGTTTTACGAGCAGCCATGGTGAGCTTCCTTTATTGTTGTGAACAAAAAAGTGAACGGACAAAATCCGAGTGGGTAATACGTTAAAACTTTACGTATGAATTTCAAGCATTTTACGACATTTTCAGTAAAAAAATTGGCTTTTTAGCAAAAATTAATCGCTTTATGCGTTTTTTTTTAAGGTTTAAGGCATTTTTTTTAAATTTATCGGTTTGTTGGACGGTTTTTACTGCGCAATATTTTTGTTGCGATGCTTCTTTTAATAAAACCGCGATGCGCTAGTGTTTACACGAACAGTTAATTTATACTGTGTGTATATACAGTTTTTGAGGGTGTGTATGAGCCGCACAATTATTCACTGCGACGCCGATTGTTTTTTTGCTGCGATTGAAATGCGAGATAACCCCGAGTTAGTTGGACGAGCCATCGCCGTTGGCGGTCATCCAGACCGGCGCGGTGTTATCTCTACGTGCAATTATGCGGCGCGACAATTTGGGGTGCGTTCGGCGATGGCCTCCGCTTATGCACTACGGTTGTGCCCAGGTCTTACGATTTTGCCGCACCGAATGGTGCACTACCGAGAGGCTTCACAAAAAATAATGGCGATATTTCATCGCTTTACGGACTTGGTTGAGCCGCTGTCGCTAGATGAGGCTTTTTTAGATGTGTCGGAGCTGGTGACTGAGGGAGGTAGTGCAAGACAGATTGCGGCTGCTATTCGCAAACAGGTGGTTGAAGAGGTGGGCATTACGGTTTCGGCTGGCGTTGCTCCCAATAAGTTTTTGGCCAAGGTTGCCAGTGATTGGCGCAAACCCGATGGTTTGTTTGAAGTACGGCCTGATCAGTTGTCGGAGTTTGTCGCGCAGCTCCCCGTTAGTTGCATACCTGGTGTTGGTCGGGTAACCGCTGAACGTTTGGTGCAGCTACAAGTGAAAAGCTGTGGTGATCTGCTGGCTTTTAGTGAGCAGGATTTATGTGATCGTTTCGGACAGTTTGGTTCGCGTTTGTATCATTGCAGCCGCGGAGTGGATACGCGCTTGGTGCGTAGCGAACGACAGAGAAAGTCCGTCAGTGTGGAGCAGACGTTTGCGCGTGATTTGCCGGCAAGTGAGGCCTGCGACCTTTACCTCGAGGAATTAATGGCACGGTTGCAAGCGCGTATTGATAAGTTAACGAGTCGTTATGGTGTTGGTAAAGCGTTTGTGAAGGTGAAGTTTGCCGATTTCTCTAGCACCACGTTAGAGCGTGCCGGGGGCGAGTTTGGTTATAACAATTTTGCCGAGCTAATACATGAGGCCGCGAGCCGCAATGAAGGCTTGGTGCGCTTGTTGGGGGTGGGGGTTCGCTTGACCGACGCTGAGGCAAAGCTGCCTACGGAGGTCGGTCAGTTGGGGCTGTTTGGGGGTAGCCCTTAAGCCGCCGTAGAAGTGACGCCTCGCCCGTTTATGGTGCGTCGCCTGACCTGAGGTGGTTAAAAATCACCCAAAGATCTCAGTTTACGAATATTTGCGTACAAATTTGCGGTAAATGGTTAGTCAGGCTCAATACAAGCTGGTACTATTGGTCGCCTGAATATCTGCCATCCACTAGCATAATAACGGGGAGTGTGTACGGTGAGTCGTAGAAAAAAGAGCCGTAACTCTGAAGAAAGTAACGAAATTGATCTGACGCCGATGCTCGACGTCGTATTCATCATGCTGATCTTCTTCATTGTGACCGCATCATTTGTGAAAGAAGTCGGTCTTGATGTGAATGTTCCTGAAGAGAACGATGAGCCGCCACCGCCAAATGCTGACCCTAACATTTTGGTGCAGATTACGGCGGATAACCAGATTTGGGTGTTTGGTGAAAATGGTCGCCGCCGGATTGATGAGTCATCGGTGCGCTCTAACATTACCCAGATGCGCGCTGAGCTACCGAAAGCCTCGGTGATCATTCAGGCTAATCATAAAGCCGATGCTGGTGTGTATGTTGCGGTGGCCGATGCGGCCAAGGCAGCCAAAGCCCCTGCGGTGGTGCTGGTGCCGGTTGAAGACAACTAAGTTATCGGGCGAGTCTCGATACTTAAAAAACCACCTTCGGGTGGTTTTTTTATGCCTGCCTGTTGATGAATGGGCCTAAACGGCTCTTGTGCGGTTGCTGTTTGCTAAGTTTAGCCTTAAGCCGAGGCGCACCCGTTGGCAGTATTCAGCGCTAAGCTGTGATTTTGCGTCCGATCAGAGTTCAGCTCGGGTATTGCCCCACCGCTTAGTTGTCGGGGTTTTGAAGCAGAGGCGGCGAGCGCAGCCTAGCACGATGTGTTAAGGCGGGAGTTTAGTGCTTTTGGGGGTAAACGTGGCGTGAGGCTGGCATTACCACGGCCCAGGTTGGGCGCGTGGTAATGCGCTTGAGTTTTTATTGTTTGCTAAGTGCCTGGCGCACTGAGGCGAGCTTAACGCAGGTAACAAACACCTCCATCGCACCCACTACTTCATCCACCGATGGGACCGACGGTGCAATACGGATATTGCAGTCGTTAGGGTCTTGTCCATACGGGAAGGTGGCGCCCGCTGGGGTCAGTTTTACGCCGGCTTCTGCCGCTAGGCGAACGGTCTCTTTAGCGCAGCCGGGGCGGGTATCAAACGATACAAAGTAGCCGCCCTGGGGTGTCTCCCAACTGCCTAAATCTGTGCCGGTAAAAGCGCTGTCGAGTGCTGTGAGAACCGCATCAAAACGTGGTTGTAGCAGCTCGGCGTGCTTTTGCATGTGGCTCATTAGGACGTCGCGGTTGGGCAAAAAGTGCGCGTGACGCAGCTGATTGACTTTGTCGGGACCAATAGTGGCCGCCCCTAAAAACTTTTTAATGCCTGCCAAGTTGGCATCACTGGCGGCCATAAAGGCGACGCCAGCACCGGCATGGGTGATTTTAGAGGTGGATGCAAACTGGATAACTGTGTTGTCTGTGCCGTGTTTGGCGCAGGCATCAAAGACGGAAGCCAGCTGCGGAGCGTCGCTGTTTAAATCGTGTACGGCGTAGGCGTTGTCCCAGAATACCCGGAAGTCGGCGTGCGAAATATTGCCCAGTTGGGCGATGCGATCGACGGTTTCGTCCGAGTACACCACGCCAGTCGGGTTGGAGTACTTGGGTACGCACCACATGCCGCGAATACTGCTATCGGCTTTAATTAATGCCTCTACCGCATCCATGTCTGGGCCGGTGGCGGTCATAGGGGCGGTAATCATCTCGATACCAAGCTGCTCGCACACGGTAAAGTGGCGGTCGTAACCAGGCACCGGGCAGATTACTTTAGGCTTGTCGATGTTTTTCCAGGCGCTCTCGGGGCCGGTTAAACCAAACTGATAAGCCGTTAGCACGGTTTGGTACATCAAGGTCAGGCTGGCATTGCCGCCTACTAAAATATGGCTGGCAGGTACACCCATTAAATCAGAGCCCAGACGCTTGGCTTCCGCGATGCCATCAATGCCGCCGTAGTTGCGGGTGTCGGTGCCGTTGTCAGTTTGGTAGTTACCTTCCAGGAACCCGTCTAAGGTGTCCGACAGTGAAAGCTGTTCGGCAGAGGGCTTGCCGCGAGTCACATCAAGGTTGAGCTGTTTGGCGACAATGGTTTGGTATTGTCCGGCCAGTTCAGCTTCCCATTCACGCAGTTGTTCGACAGTGGCTTGATCCAGTTGCAAGGGGTCACCTCAATAGTTGGTTGCGGGGCGCATTTAGCGCGCGGGGCATTATTATACAACACCGCTGCGCTCTGTTAAGTGTCGCGCGCCATTAGAGTGGGTTATTGTCGCGCTAGCGGCGGTACCGGGCAGTTTAAGCTGTCGGCGATGGCGCGAAAAAGCTCTGCCTCGGCGGCGGTAATTTTGCCGTCCGATTCAATAGTTTGCATCATTGCTTTGAGTAATTGCGGCTTTTGCAGTGGCCGGGTGCGGTTTAGCTCGTGCAAGGCTTTATCTAAGGCATTGATGTCTAAAGCAGCTCTTTCCAGCAGCGGCAGTTCGCTCATGCGCAGTAACTCGCGCGCTTGGGCAAAGGCCCGGGCCGCATCGGTGGTGTTGTCGGTACCGGCGTGAGCGAGATACGACAACACAAACTGGCAGCTATCGCGCATGTGTCGCAGCTGTTTGTGTTGGCTGTGAAAGTTTGGCTCGCTTAAGTGGTGGGTGACGATGCGCCGCAAGCTCCACTCGTGCAGGTCAGTTCTGTTGTCCGCTGCGATTAATGCGTCCATTGCGTTTTGTAATGTGCGCGCTTGTGACTCGCTGAGCGCTTTTAGTGCGGGAAGACACAGCTCGAGCAGCGCTAGGCGGTCAAGTTCATCGACTTGGGCGGCGTGCTTTACCGTGTTGCGCCACTGCTTTAAGGTCGCTTTGGTGTAGTGGTTTGTCAGTAGTTGCCACTGCTGGTTGCGCATCTCGCTGCTTGTGGGGTCGAGTAATAACCCGATGATAATCGCGCAAGCACCGCTGGGTGAATGTGCCTCATCGCGCAGCGCGTCGCCAATGTCTTCTAGCTGGCCCCGGGCCTGCGCGAGGGCGTCGCTATTGGTGTGGCCGATCTGCTCCACAGCCGCGGCGAGCACGCTGGCCTGAAAAAAGCGCTCGCGGTTATGGTTTGCGTTGTCTTGGGCTGACGCTGTGGTTGGCTGATCAGGCTTGGCGGACGAGTCGTACTCGCCATCCCAGTTGGGTTGCAGGCGTTTAATGCGCTCTGCTAGGGGCGGGTGAGTGGCCATTAAGCTGTTAAACGCGGTGCTTACGCCTTGGCCGAAGTACATGTGACTAAACTCGGCGCTGTGGGAGGCATCGAGTTTACTGCCGGCATCAAGCCCGCCGATTTTTTTTAACGCACCGGCAATGCCGTTATTGTCGCGGGTAAACTGCACCGCCGAGGCGTCGGCCAGAAACTCACGCTGGCGGCTAACGGCGGCCTTAATAATGTTGCCAAAAAAAGTCCCGGCGTAACCGATAATAATTAAACCAATACCGGCGATGGCAATGCCGCTGCCCTTGTTGTCGCGATTAGATCGTCCGACGCTGCTATACATACCGCCGCGCACCATAAAGTGCCCGATCAATCCGAGCAGTAAAATGCCATTTAACAGCGCGACTAAGCGCATGTTAAGCCGCATGTCGCCGTGAAAAATATGGCTAAATTCGTGGGCAATAACACCTTGCAGTTCGTCGCGGTTGAGCTGCTCGATACAGCCTCGCGTTACCCCGATGACCGCGTCTTGCGGCGTGTGTCCGGCGGCAAAGGCGTTAATCGCGGGCTCCTCTAGTAAGTACACGGGCGGTACCGGCGCGCCAGAGGCAATTGCCATTTCTTCGACGACATTAAGCAGCTTGCGCTCGTTTAAGTCGCGAGTATCAATATTAATAAGGTGGCCACCTAAAGACTCTGCGACAACGCGTCCACCGCGCCGTAGCTGCTGGTATTTATACAGCCCACCGATGAGCGCAACCGTTATGACTAGCATGGATATACCGCTAACGGTTTGCCAGTCGAGCAGCGTTGCGAGGCTGGACCAAAACCCCATGCCGGCGGTTTCCAGATGGTGGGCACTGTTGCCGGTTTGCAGGTAAAACATGATGCCGGCAAACAGTACGGTGGTTACCGCGATAAGGGAGATTATGGCAAGTATCAGCAGCATCACCAGACGCTTGGTGTTGCGTCTGGCAATGTCTTGTTGCTCGAAGAAGTTCATTGGCGCTAGGCTTGTATGGGAGGCGATTAAAACGAAACTTTGGGGGCTTCGGCGATTGCCTCGCTGTCGTCAAACTCCAGCAAGCTGGCGTCTTGCGCGTGACCGAACATGCCGGCTAATACTACGGGCGGAAAGCCTTGCTTGTAAGTGTTGTAGTTCATCACTGAGTCATTAAAAGCCTGGCGAGCAAAGGCAATACGGTTTTCGGTGCTGGTTAGCTCTTCGGATACCTGTTGCATATTGGTCGAGGCTTTTAGGTCGGGGTAGGCTTCCATAACCACATTTAAACGCCCAAGTGCGCTGCTGAGTGCACCTTCAGCGCCGGCTAATTGGCCCATGGCCGCCGCGTCGCCCGGAGCCGCAGAGGCGGCTTGTAAACCCGACATGGCTTGGTTGCGTGCCTGAGTTACCGCCTCCAGCGTTTCGCGCTCGTGGGTGATGTAGGCTTTGGCGGTTTCGACCAAGTTGGGGATCAGGTCGTAGCGTCGCTTAAGTTGTACCTCGATTTGGGCAAAGGCGTTTTCAAAGCGGTTTTTAAGTGCGACGAGTTGGTTGTAAACACTGATAATGTAGAGCACCAGTGCGGCGAGAATAACGAGTACAACAATTGTGCTTATGCTCATATGGCAATCCCTTTAAACAATTAGTCGATGTATTCAAATACTCGTACAACTTTTTGGACACCACCAGTGTGACGCGCCACGTCGGTGATGGTTTCGGCCTCGGCGCGAGTCACCAGCCCCATTAAATAAACCGTATTGTTCTCGGTAACGATTTGTACCCGGCCGCTTTCGATGTCGCGATTGGTGAGTAGCTTAGAGCGAATTTTAGTGCTTAGCCAGCTATCGTTGGCACCGGCGAGTAAAGAAATGGGCGCTTGCACTTGCAGCTCGTTGTGCACTTGGCGCACGTTGGGCATTTTGCGCACAGTATTGCCGGCCAGCTCGCGAGCCTCGTTGGTGGGCACTTGGCCGATCAGCAGAACCACGGCATTAAAGCTGTGAACGCTGACGGGGGCGTTGTCCAGCGCCTTGCTGGCTTTGTCGATATTCACCGAAGCGATGGTCTCGATTTGGTTGTCGTCGATTTTTACCCCTAACGAGCGTTTGCCGGGGTCGATTTGGATGGGCTCGTCGGTGGTGGCACTAATGATACTGGTGCAGCCGCTAAAGGCAGCGATAAAGGTGCCAAGCAGTAACCAGCGGGCAAACATGTGAGGCATTATTCGTGGCTCCCAAACAGTTGTTCTTCAATTAAGTCGCACAGGCAAAACAGTGTGAGCAGATGCACTTCGTGGATGCGGGCAAAACTTGCATCGGGTGTCGGGAGTTCGACATCGCGATTGTCCAACAGTGCAATAACGTCGTCACTGTCGCGTCCGGTAAGCGCAATAACGGTGATGTCGCGGTCGTGGGCGGCGCTGATTGCTTGCAGTAAATTGCTGGCACTGCCGGAGGCGCTGAGCAATACCAGCACATCGCCCGGTTGGCCGATTGCACGAATTTGTTTGGCGTAGATCTCGTTGTAGGTGTAGTCGTGGGCGATGGCCGATTGGGTAATAACGTCGGCGCCGATATTAATGGCCGGTAGGCTGGGGCGCTCGTGCTCAAAACGGTTAATCAGGCTGGCGGTAAACGTTTGCGCGAGTGCGCCACTGACACCGTTACCGCAGGTGATGATTTTACCTTCATTGAGCAGTGTTTCGACAATCAATTCGCTGCTGTGGGCAATGAGAGGGGCGAGCTGCTCGCCCGCCTGCATTTTGGCTTCGATACTTTCGTGAAAGAGGGTAATAACCCGCTGATCCATAATGTTCTCTTTATCGTCAGACATTTAAGCGGCGCCAAAGGCATTTTTGATCCACTCGGGCGGCTGCGCCGAGTCCAGTGATTGCAATGCTACCACATCAAATCGACAGGGGACTTTGTCGGTGAGTTTTTCGCGCTGTAGGTAGTGTTGGGCGGCTTGGATAAGTTTGCGCTGCTTGGCGCTGTTAACGCTTTC
The DNA here is from genome assembly GCF_963972205.1 of uncultured Gilvimarinus sp. Lineage (NCBI taxonomy): Bacteria > Pseudomonadati > Pseudomonadota > Gammaproteobacteria > Cellvibrionales > Cellvibrionaceae > Gilvimarinus > uncultured Gilvimarinus sp. The sequence continues at coordinate 61,161 of NZ_CAXAUC010000004.1, forward strand.
ACTGGCACTGGCAAAGTGTTGATTGCCTCGCAGCCGAACCTCGACAAAAACCACGGTGGTTTGGTCGCGCATAATAAGGTCAATTTCGCCGCCACCACCAGTGACGTTAGCGGCTACAAAGGTTAAGCCGGCGCGCTGTAAAAAGTCGCGCGCCTGCCGCTCGGCCTGTTGGCCGCGATTGGGTTGCGGTTTTAGTGTGCGCAGCACTCGGCTGATCACGGAGCGTTGCCGGCGCGCTGGATGGCGCTGCTGGTGATTGGTTTGGCAATGCCGTCGTCAAACTCGGCCCAAATTTGCTCGCGCACAATGCGGCCATCTTGCAGCATGCTTAGCATGCCCGTCGCGCCCAGCACCCGGGTTTGCGGCAAATGTTTTAACTGCGGTAAGCGCGGGTAAAGATGATAGGCGTCGGCGCCCATGGCGTGCAGCCGCTCATAGGCAGGCGGCGCATCGGTGTTGGCGTCTATCGATTGGGTTTCGACGTTGTCGGCAAACAGCCACGGCAGCGTGTTAAAGCGTATACCGTTTAAATCGCGGTCGGCCTTGGGGCTGTCGGTGCCGTTGTAAATCTGGCTGGTGGCAAATACAGGTATATCGCCGGCGTAGTGAAACGCCAGAGTCGGTTTAATTTGTCGCGCCTGAGGTGGGTTGGCGATTAAAAAAATCATCTCGATATCTTTGCGCCGGCGCGGTTCAAAGTGGCTGTTGGTGTAAATAATTTTGCGCAACTGGCTGTGGCGCTGTTCGCTATCGTCCACCAATAGCGAGCGCTTAAGAACGTCCGAGTAATCGCCGGCGCCAATATAGCGGCTTAGCGCGACGACTTCGCCATCCAGTTGTTGCCACTGCTGAATAAACGCCTCGACACTGCGCTCGGCCCAATCGATATCGGGGGCGATAATCATGGCCCGACGATGGCCTTGCAGGTGTGCATGGCGGGCGATTTGCCGGGCTTCGTCCTCGGCGGCCAAACCAAATTGATAGAGCGCTGGCGCAAACAGTGAGTTGTTGGCTGTCGGTTGATTGCCTGTGAGTGTCGGGTTGCTCGTGTTTATGGGTATTACGCCTGGCAGCTTGGCTTGCAGCGGCGGCACTTTTAAATCGGCAATATTAAGGTTGGTCGTGTTTGCGCTTTTATCGGAGTTTTGCTCGCGATAATTTAAAGCGAGTACTGGCACGCTAAGGCTTGATCTTTGGGCCAGCGCGTCGACATTGTCTTTTGCCAGTGGGCCGATAATTAATTCGGCGCCTTCGCTAACCGCTTGGTCGTATAGCTGATTGATATCACCAGTGTCGGTGTCGTACTGCCGAATAGTAGGGTTTTGCTCAGCGCTGCGCTCGGCAAAGTAGGCCGCTAAAAAGCCATCTCTTACTGCGTTGGCAGCGCCGGCCAGGCGACCGCGCTGGGGTAACAGCAGGGCAATGGTTTGCGGCTGCTGGGCAATCAGCTGACCCAGCAGCTGTAAATCGCTGGGTAGCTCTAAGTTGGCTGGATGGCTGGGGTGCTGCATGCGCCATAGGTCGACCCGCTCAAGCTGGCGATTAAGGTTGGCGGCGCTATCACGCGTTACCTGCGCCAGCGTTGCCCAGCTACTTAGGGTGGCGTTGTCGGCACTGGTGGCCAGCTCGTCCAGTTCGGGAGTTGTTAAGCTCATTAGGTCTTGCCAAATGGCCTCGTTGTTAAGGTAGAGCTCATCGCGGCCTAGGAGGTAGCCCAGCTCCACGCGAGTGGCGAGGCTGGATTGATAATCGCCCAGCAACGAGCTGGTTTGGGCGCGCCGCTCTAGCAGCGTGCGTTGCTGCTCGGGCCGCAGTGTGCTCCAAAGTTGCTTGAGTCGGGGGCTGCTGAGTGCGTCGCGAGCCTCAAAGAAGTGGTCGCTGGCGTAGGCGATAGCACTGTAGCTTTGTAGGTAGTTGAGGTAGACCGCATCGCTCATGGATTGCGCTGATAGTGGTTGCAGCAGTGAGTAAGCCCAATCGGTTTGTCCTTGCTGTTGCAGCAGCTCGGCAGCTTGTAGCAAATAATCGGTACGTTCGCTGGGGCTGCCTTGGCGAGCTTTGTCTACCAGCTTATTAACTTGCCGTTCGAGTGCCTGGCTGCTGGCATTGCCCTCGTCAGTACTGCCTGTACGCGTAGATTGTGGTGCGCAGGCCGTTAACAGTAGGCCCAGGCTTAAAACAGACAAAACTCGTGCTAGGTTGTTGCGCATGGTTCGACTCTTGTTGAGGAGGGCAGCGATGCAGTGCCGGCGGTGTTAAACTGCGCCTTTTGTAACTCAGGTGCAATCATGTCGCAGTCGCTCGGTACACTTTATGTTGTCGCTACGCCCATAGGAAACTTGGGTGATATGGTACCGCGCGCGGTGCAGGTGCTCCAGTCCGTTGCGTTAATAGCGTGCGAGGATACTCGCCACAGCGCTCGATTACTGGAGCATTTTGCCATAACGGGCCGCTGTGTTGCCTACCACGATCACAGTGATGATAAGCGCACCGAGCAGATTTTAGCGCAATTGCAGGCGGGCGAGGAGGTGGCGTTGATCAGTGATGCCGGTACGCCGCTGGTGTCCGACCCAGGCTACCGGCTTGTGCGCGCTGCGCGCCAAAGCGGTATCCGGGTAGTGCCGATCCCGGGTGCCTGTGCGTTTGTTGCCGCCTTAAGTGCCGCGGGCTTGCCTTCTAATCGTTTTACTTTTGAGGGTTTTTTGCCGGCCAAAGCCGGCGCTCGGCTAGCGGCGCTAGAGGCACTCGCTGATGAGCCGCGCACGCTTATTTTTTACGAGGCGCCCCATCGGGTGCTGGCCTGTGTCAAAGACATGGCGACGGCGTTTGGCGCCGAACGTGAGCTGGTGATCGCCCGCGAAATCACGAAAACCTTTGAGACTATCCATACGGCTCCCGCGGCGCAAATGGTGCAGTGGATCAGCGCCGATAGCAACCAAGAGCGCGGCGAGATCGTGTTGTTGGTGCACGGCGCACCCGAGCGCAAAGTGGGGCTGAGCGCTGAAACCGAGCGGGTAATGCATTTGCTGTTGGAGGAGTTGCCAGTAAAACAGGCGGCCGCGCTGGGGGCAAAGTTAACCGGCGCCAAGAAGAACGAGTTGTATCAGTGGGCGCTTGCGCAGCGGCAGTAACGGCCCTTATGGCTCTGTGGGTGTGGGGCCGCTTAACTTTGCTTGACTTTTTGGGGCGCTACGCTAAGGTGTTCGCTCGGAGTCGGCTCGGCAGTCGCTGCTCGCTTTAGCGGGTGGAGGAAAGTCCGGGCTCCATAGGGCAGAGCGCCAGGTAACGCCTGGGAAGTGCGAGCTTACGGAAAGTGCAGCAGAGAGTAGACCGCCTAAGCAACCTCGGTTGCCGGTAAGGGTGAAAGGGTGCGGTAAGAGCGCACCGCGCGTCTGGTAACAGTTCGTGGCATGGTAAACCCCGCTCGGAGCAAGACCAAATAGGAATCCATTGGTGTGGCCCGCACTGGATTCGGGTAGGTTGCATGAGGTGTGTGGTGACACGCATCCCAGATGAATGACTGTCCCAGACAGAACCCGGCTTACAGGCCGGCTCCGAACTACTTCTTTTGAGTTGCGCTTCTATATGTCGCAATCGTCTATAGTTACCCCTCTTTTAATTCTAAACAGTCCCACACTTAAAGTAACTTCTTAAGAGTTGTTTGTATCTCTTTGTAATATAAAGTTATTGTTTGTGTTTTGCTGCATTCTTCTTCGCTAGATGTCTACCAGTTAACGAACTTTTCCCCCGCTTTTGTGAATTTTACCTGCATTTTCCCGCGTGCTTGCTTGACTTTGTTCCTGCCGGATTTATAGTGTGCAATGTGGAAAAAAGTGGGTAATAGTGGTTTTTTGTGGAATCAAACCCCTAATAAGTGGTGAAAAGTGTTTACAGGTAGTCATGCCATCAATATGGACGCCAAAGGGCGTATGGCGATACCGACCCGGGTACGTGAGGGGTTGGTGGAGTCGTGTGCCGGGCGTTTGGTGGTGACGGCTCATACTGAAGACCGCTGCTTGTTGGTGTTTCCCGAGCCCAAGTGGCAGGAAATTCTACCTAAGATTCAAAGCTTGCCCACCATGAATAAGGCGTCGCGCCGGGTTCAGCGTCTGCTGATCGGTTATGCCTGTTCCCTCGAAATGGATGCCAACGGACGAATATTGGTGCCGCCAACGCTGCGTTCTTACGCTGATCTGGACAAAAAACTAATGCTTGCAGGGCTTGGTGACAAGCTGGAGTTGTGGAGTGAAAGCAGCTGGTTTGCCCAGATGGAAGAGCCCGGCGACGACGACATGCCCGAAGAACTGCAGTCACTGGTGTTATAGGAGTCAACATGGGTGAGCAGCCACATATAACCGTGCTTCTCGATGAGGCGGTGGACGCGTTGGTGGAAAATGCGTCCGGCTTTTACGTCGACGGTACATTTGGGCGCGGTGGGCACAGCGACCGAATTCTCGAGCGTTTGGATGCCGATGGCCAGTTGCTGGCGATCGATAAAGATACCAGTGCAATTGATGTGGCGCGTCACCGCTTTGGCAGTGACGCGCGCTTTGCTATTGAACACACCAGCTTTGCTGAGCTGAGCCGTTTAGTAGGCGAACGCGAGAAGGCGGGCAAGGTAGATGGCATTTTGCTGGACCTTGGGGTGTCGTCCCCGCAGCTGGACGAGCCCGAGCGCGGCTTTAGTTTTTTAAATGATGGCCCGCTCGATATGCGGATGGATCAAACTCGAGGCATGAGCGCGGCCGAGTGGGTTAATACCGCCGCTGAATCTGAGCTGGCCCGGGTAATGAAAGAGTATGGCGAAGAGCGCTTTGCCAAGCGCATGGCCAATGCGGTGGTGCGCGAGCGTGAGCAGTCGCCCATTACCCGCACCGGGCGTCTGGCGCACATATTAAAAGAGGCCAACCCGGCCTGGGAAAAAGGTAAGCATCCGGCTACCCGAGCGTTTCAGGGGATTCGCATTCATATCAATAATGAACTGGGCGACCTTGAGAGTGTATTGGATCAGGCGTTGGAGATGCTGGCGGTTGGCGGGCGCTTGGTGGTGATCAGTTTTCACTCGCTGGAAGATCGCTTAGTGAAGCGTTTTATTCGTCGTCATGAAAAAGGCGATCCGGTGCCGCGCGGTGTGCCCTTGATGGAGTCGCAGCTAAACCGACGTTTACGCAGTCGCTCTAAGGCCGTTAAAGCCGGGGGCGATGAGTTGGGTCGCAATGTACGCGCACGCAGTGCTGTGATGCGCGTCGCCGAAAAACTTGCGTAGTTGCTGTGAATCGCGGGCCGTCAAACGGGGCGAGCAACTGGCGCTGGTTAGTGGTGGTGGGCTTGTGGCTCACCAACATAGTGTCGGCTCTGGCGGTGGTGGCGGTGACGCAGCAAGTGCGCCGCGATACCAATGAGCTTGAAACGCTGCGGCGCGAATCGGCCGATTTAGAGGTCCAGTGGGGCCAGTATTTGTTAGAGCAGAGTACTTGGGCGTCGTATACCCGGGTAGAACAACAAGCGGCTGAGCAGTTGGGCATGAAAGTGCCAGATGCCAGCCAAATAATTTTAATTGAGAAGGAGCGTTAAGTGCGGCCACTCACGCTAAAGTCCTGGCGTTTTTACAGTGTGGTACTGGCTTTGCTAGTGCTCGCTGTCGCGCTGCTTGGGCGAATAGCGTCACTGCAAGTGCTGCCCGATGCCGATCGTGGCTTTGAGTTTTTGCAGGGCCAGGGTAACGCTCGCACTTTGCGCACTGAGCCAATCAGTGCTTATCGCGGTGTTATCACTGATCGCAATGGTGAGCCCTTGGCGGTGAGTACGCCGGTAGAATCTATTTGGGCCAACCCGCAAGTGTTGTTGCAAAAGCCGCAGCAGTGGGCAGCGCTGTCGCAAAAGCTGGGCTGGAGTCAGGCCGAGTTAGAGTCGCGCTTGTCGCGCTTTTCTAATAAAGAGTTTATGTATTTAGAGCGCCACTTGCCGCCGCAAGAGGCGCAGGGCATTTTGGCTTTGGGTGTCGATGGCGTTTACTCCCAGCGCGAGTATCGTCGCTATTACCCCGCCGGCGAAGTGGCAGCGCAGTTAGTGGGTATTACCGATGTGGATGATCGCGGCCAAGAGGGTATGGAGTTGGCCTACGATGCGTGGCTGACCGGCGAGAGTGGCGCCAAGCAAGTGATTAAGGATTTGCGCGGCCGCACGGTTAAAGACCTAGGTTTAACGAAAGCGGCGCGCAGCGGCCGCCCTTTGGCGTTGAGTATTGATTTGCGCTTGCAGCACCTTGCTCATCGCGAGCTGAAAAAAGCGGTGCAAGAGTTTGGCGCCAAAGCGGGCTCAGTGGTGGTCCTGGATGTGCGCACCGGTGAAGTGTTGGCGATGGTCAATCAGCCCTCCTACAACCCCAACGACCGGGCGAGCATTAAAACGGCTAGCTTGCGCAACCGCGCGCTGACCGATGTCTTTGAGCCTGGCTCTACCATGAAGCCTCTGGCCATGGTGGCGGCACTTGAGACGGGGCGCTTCGAGCCTTACACCGTGATTGATACCACCCCCGGCTACGTGCAAGTGGGGCGTAAGGCGCTTTATGATCCGGTGGATTACGGCAAGCTGGATTTAACCCATGTTATTTCCAAGTCCAGCCAGGTGGGTATGACCAAGCTGGCTCTTAAGCTTGAGCCGAACATTATTCGCAATATGTATTACCGTTTAGGTTTGGGGCAAGGGACTGGCACGGGGTTTCCCGGTGAGGCCGTCGGTGTGCTGCCTTCTTACAATAAGTGGAAGCCAATCCAGCAAGCGACTTACGCATTTGGCTACGGTCTAAATCTAACCATGGTTCAGCTGGCGCAAGCTTACAGTGTGCTGGCGACAGGCGGCATTAAACACCCTGTGTCTTTATTGCGCAAAGAGGGAGAAGAGATTCCGGGTGAGCAAATTGTGGATAAGCAATACACCCACAAAGTGATGAAAATGCTGCGCAAAGTCGTCGCCACCGGTGGCACTGGCACGCGCGCCAATGTCGACTCCTACAGCGTCGCCGGTAAAACCGGTACCGCCCATAAGGCGGATGCGGGGGGCTACTCCGAGAACCGTTATGTGGGCTCGTTTGTGGGCGTTGCGCCCGCGCAAGATCCGGCCATAGTGGTGGCCGTTATGATTGATGAGCCGCGTGATGATAAATACCACGGCGGCCAAGTGGCGGCGCCAATTTTTTCCAGTATTACCGGTGGCGCTTTGCGGCTTTTGCAAGAGCCCCCCGAGAACGAAGGCGCGCGGGTCAGTGTCAGAAAGCTGGAGTCGACGCCTGCCTTGGCTCAGCACGGAGGGACGTTGCTGTGATGGCTGCCCGCATGAATGAGCGCGCTATGACCCTGGCCCAGGTGCTGGACGATGAATCCTTGCACGAGTTGGATTCAGTGCGTTGGTCCGTGTTGCAGGCTGATAGTCGTCGCATTATGCCGGGCCATGTTTTTGTCGCGCTGCAGGGAGCGACAGTGGACGGGCGCGACTATATCAGTGACGCGATTCATCGTGGCGCCAGTGCTGTGGTCATGGAGGCCGAAGCGAAAGCGCCGGCGGTGGAATATCGTGGTTCGGTGCCGTTAATCTCGGTGGTGGGGCTAAGCGCAAAAATGAGTGCTATCGCCGCTCGTGCTTACGCTGACCCCAGCGCGGAGCTAAACATTATTGGCGTGACTGGCACGAACGGTAAAACTACGTGCAGTTTGTTAATTGCCCAGTTGCTTGAAGCGCTTGGGCAGCGTGCGGCGGTAGTTGGCACGCTCGGTTACGGCCGGGTAGGCGAGCCACTGCAGGCGACCGGCTTTACAACGCCCGACGCCATCTCCAGCCAGGCGTTGTTGCGTGATTTAGCTGAGCAGCGTATTGGCTCAGTGGTGATGGAAGTGTCTTCCCATGCGCTGGCGCAAGGTCGTGTTAAAGCCGTGCGCATGTCGACGGCGGTATTCACCAATTTATCCCACGATCATTTAGATTTTCACGGTGATTTAAAAGCGTACGGCAAAGCTAAGGCGCGTTTGTTAAAAGCGCGTGATTTGCAGTGCGCGATTATCAATCGCGATGACAGTTGGTGTAAGTCACTACTGAAAAAAGCCGAAACGCTGGAGCAAGTGTTCAGTTATTCCCTTAGCTCAAAAAAAGCTGATGTTTATTTCGAGGCGTTAACCTATTGTGCCGATGGTATCACCGGTACGGTGCACACGCCGAAGGGAAGTGCTGAGATTACCTCATCACTGATTGGCGATTTTAATGCCAGTAATATTTTAGCCACGATCGCGGTGGCGATATCACAGGGTTACGCGTTGGATAAAATCGCAGCGGTCGTCCCTAGGTTGCAATCCGCCCCAGGGCGAATGGAACAGGTTCGTTTGCGCGCCGATCAAGGGGTTCAGGTGGTAGTGGATTATGCTCACACGCCCGACGCGCTAGAAAAAACCTTACGAGCACTGCGACGCCACACCGAAGGCAGCCTTTGGTGTGTGTTTGGTTGTGGCGGTGATCGCGACCGTGAAAAACGTCCGGCTATGGGGCGAGTGGCTGAAAAGTCAGCGGACTACACTATTGTGACCAACGATAATCCGCGCGGTGAAGACCCGGCTAGTATTGCCGGTGAAATCGTCCGTGGTATGCATCACCCCGAGCGCTGTCTAGTAATTGCCGAGCGAGATAAAGCGATTGATCTAGCAGTGCAGCAAGCACGTGCCGGTGACACCGTTTTGCTGGCTGGTAAAGGGCATGAGGCGGTGCAAATTTTTGCGCAACGTCAGCTGCCGTTTAGTGATGTGCAGCAAGCGCGTGCCGCCCTAGTGAAGCGCCTTGAAAAAGACGCTCAAGGGGGGCAAGCATGATCGGCAGTATGACGATCGCGCAGCTGCAGCGCGAACTGGCTTATAAGTTGATGACTAGTGCCAGCGGTGAGTCCCGTAGCTTTACCCGGGTCTGTACCGATTCGCGCAAGATTCAAGCGGGCGATTTTTTTGTCGCGCTGCGCGGACCTCGCTTCGATGGGCATCAGTATTTGGCTGCGGTGCAAGACGCCGGCGCCGTCGGGGCTTTAGTGGACACTCCCGTGCCGGGGTGCACTTTGGCGCAGTTGCAGGTAGACGATACCACGCTCGGCTTAGGTGAGATCGCCCGTTTAAACCGCGAGCGCTTTGAGGGGCCGGTCGTCGCCATTACCGGCTCTAGCGGTAAAACCTCGGTGCGCTCCATGGTTGACGGTATTTTGCGTTGCGAGGGGGAGGTTATGTCCACCCAAGGCAACTTTAACAACCACATTGGTGTGCCGTTAACCTTGCTGCGCCTCGAGGGGACGGAGCAGTATGCGGTGATCGAAATGGGCGCCAGTGCTATCGGCGAAATCGCTTATCTATGTGAGCTGGCCCAGCCTGATGTGGCGCTGGTTAACAATGTAATGCCTGCGCACTTAGAAGGGTTTGGCTCGATTGAAGGTGTGGCCGATGCCAAAGGTGAAATCTACCAAGGCGTTGCAGCCGATGGTTGCTGTGTGATTAATCTGGATGATCAGTTTGCCCCTGTGTGGTTAGCACAGCTACACAATCGTGCGCATATTGGTTTTTCGTTGTCCGACTCCGCCGCCGATTGTTACGCCAGTGATATTACGCCATGCGGTATGACCACCCGCTTTAATCTGCACTTGCGGGGCCGGATATTGGCGATAAATTTGCCGGCATTTGGGCTGCACAATGTACGCAATGCTCTGGCTGCTGCCTGTTGTGCTCAGGCGGTTGGCGCGAGCGACGAATCTATTTGTGCCGGGCTAAATGCATTTGCCCCAGTGTCGGGGCGCATGAACGTTAAAGCTGGGGCCAATGGAGCCCGGGTGATCGACGATAGCTACAACGCCAATCCGGGCTCCGTGCGTGCGGCCATCGATGTTTTGGCCGAAATGCCCGGTGACAACATTTTGGTGATTGGCGATATGGGTGAGTTGGGCGAAGAGGCTTACTTGCTGCACGCCGAGATCGGCGCCTATGCGTCTAACAAAAATATTCAAGCGGTATTCAGTTGTGGCTCATTGGCTCAGGCCGTTACCGATAATTTTTCGGGCACCGCTAAACATTTTGATGAGCACGGTGATTTGATCGCGCATCTGCAAGAAGTGACGATAGGTGCCGACCATACTGTTTTAATAAAAGGCTCGCGCAGTGCCCGAATGGATATCGTGGTTCGGGCTTTGACTGACGAGGAGAACCAATAAATGCTGTTATGGCTGGCCGAACAACTACAAGAATACTTTCGCGGCTTTTTCGTGTTTCAGTATTTAACACTGCGCGCCATCCTGAGTGTGATGACGGCACTGGGGATTTCGTTACTGCTAGGGCCCTGGATGATTCGCAAACTGAATCAGTTGCAAATTGGCCAGTCGGTTCGCGATGACGGTCCGCAATCGCACTTGAGTAAATCAGGCACCCCGACGATGGGGGGCACCTTAATTCTGGCAGCCATATTTATCAGCAGTTTGCTGTGGTCCGATTTAAGTAACCGTTACGTGTGGGTGGTAATGGCGGTGACCGCAATATTTGGTGCGGTGGGTTGGGTCGATGACTACCGCAAAGTCGTTAAGAAAAACTCCCGTGGTTTACCCGCGCGGTGGAAATATTTTTGGCAGTCTGTCGGTGGCTTGGGTGCGGCTATTTATCTGTACATGACGGCGACATTGCCGGTTGAGACACAGCTGTTCTTGCCGTTCTTAAAAAGCTTTGCATTACCGTTGGGGATTTTTTACATCGTGCTGAGCTACTTTGTGGTGGTTGGTGCGAGCAATGCGGTTAATTTAACCGATGGTCTTGATGGTTTGGCCATTATGCCCTCGGTTATGGTGGCCGGCGCCCTTGGTGTTATCGCTTATGTCACCGGGCACTACGAGTTTGCCCAGTACCTGCATATTGCCCATGTGCCTGGTAGTGGTGAGTTGGTGGTCTTTTGTGCCGCGCTGTGCGGTGCCGGCTTAGGTTTTTTGTGGTTTAACACCTACCCCGCACAAGTCTTTATGGGTGATGTTGGCGCTTTGTCGCTCGGCGCAGCACTGGGCATTATCGCCGTTATTGTTCGCCACGAAGTGGTGTTCTTTATTATGGGTGGGGTCTTCGTGGCGGAGACAGTCTCGGTGATTTTGCAGGTGGGCTCTTACAAGTTAACCGGTCGCCGAATCTTTAGAATGGCGCCGTTGCATCATCACTTTGAATTAAAAGGTTGGCCTGAGCCACGGGTTATCGTGCGCTTTTGGATCATTACCGTCATGCTCGTATTGTTTGGGCTGGCGACACTGAAGTTACGTTAGGTAAGGCTATATAAACGTGAGCAATTTAATCGCATCCAGCAGAATGATCGCCGTTGTGGGCACCGGAGTCTCCGGTCTGTCTACGGCGCGTTTTCTGCGCGAGCAGAATATGCCGTTTGTATTGTTTGATACCCGGGAAAATCCACCGGCGCAGGATGCTATAGCGGCCGAGTTCCCCGATGTGCACTGCGAGTTTGGTGTGTGGGATGAGGGGCTGTTGCAAAGCGCTGACGAGATCGTTCTAAGCCCGGGGCTGCCGCTGAGTATGACCGCGATTGCCACCGCGCACGATTTGGGTGTGCCGGTTGTCGGTGATATTGAGTTGTTTGTGCGCCATGCTAACGCGCCTATTATTGCTATTACCGGGTCTAACGGCAAAAGCACAGTAACCACCTTAGTGGGTGAGATGGCCAAGGCGGCGGGTATTGATGTAGCTGTCGGTGGCAATTTAGGCACACCAGCGCTGGATTTACTGGCGCAAAATGCTCAGTTGTATGTGTTGGAACTGTCGAGTTTTCAGTTGGAAACAGTGACTAAACTGGGCGCTGATGTCGCCTGTATTTTAAATATCAGTGCCGATCATCTTGATCGTTACGATGGTATGCCGGCCTATCATCGAGCCAAACAGCGTATTTACTATGGCGCTAAACACGTGGTGGTTAACCGTACCGATCCGCTTACCCAGCCGCCGCTCGCCGATGATGTGTTACGCACCTCATTTGGTGGCGGGGCCGATTTTAAAAATATGGGACTGCGCGAGCAAGAGGGTAAAAGTTGGTTGTGCGATGGGATAACAGCGTTAGTGCCAGCGTCAGCTTTAAAGTTACCGGGGCGGCACAATATCGATAACGCTTTAGCGGCACTGGCTATTGGCAAAGCAGCGGGTTTTCCGGTCGATGTGATGCTGTCGGTTCTTACCTCGTTTAGCGGCCTTGCGCATCGCTGCGAATGGGTTGCCGATGTCGCTGGGGTGAGTTATTACAACGATTCCAAAGGCACTAATGTTGGCGCAACGCTGGCGGCTGTTAATGGTCTGGCACGCGAAGACGGAAAACTGGTTGTTATTCTCGGTGGTGTGGCAAAAGACCAAACCTTTGCGGCGCTGTTGCCCGCACTTAAAACGCATGCCCGTAGCTGCGTGTTAATTGGTCAAGATGCCCAATTAATTGCCTCGTTACTCGACGGCGAGGTGAGCTACCAGTATGCCGACTCTATGGCCCAGGCTGTGGCCCAAGCACAGGCTGTCGCCGCGGTAGGTGATGGCGTGTTGTTAAGCCCCGCGTGTGCCAGCTTTGATATGTTTAGCGATTATCAAGCCCGTGGTGATGCGTTTCGTCAGGCGGTAGGAGGGTTGCAATGAAGTCGCAGCCCTTAGCTATTTATTCCCGCACCTCTGTGGATGGCACACTGATTTGTCTATGGCTTGCGCTCTTGTCTATTGGGTTGGTGATGGTTGCCTCGGCGTCGGTGGCGTTTGCCAATGCTACCTACGATGACAGCTGGTACTTTTTAAAACGTCATTTAGTCTTCTTGCTGATGAGTGCCGCAGGTGCCAGTGTGGTTTTGCTGTTGCCGAGTGATACTTGGCGGCGCTTTAGCGTGCCTTTGCTAATTATCGCGGTTGTTTTGTTGGCGGCGGTTTTGATTCCAGGGGTGGGCAAGCGGGTTAATGGCTCGCAGCGCTGGATTAGTTTTGGTTTTTTTGCGGTGCAAATATCAGAAGTCGCTAAGTTTGCGGTATTGATGTTTTTTGCTAACTATTTTGCGCAGCGTTATCCGCAAGGGTTAAGTGGCTGGCGTGAGTTTGGCAAATTAATTTCGTTGTTGGCGCTGGTGTTATTACTGTTGGTGTTAGAGCCGGATTTTGGCAGTACCGTGGTGATTGCGGTTACCGTTATTGCGGTCATGTTTATTGCCGGCCTTAAGCTGCGTTACTTTTTTCCTTTAGCCCTTGGCGCGGTGGCTGTTATGGCTGCTATTGCGATTATGAGTCCGTATCGGTTGAAACGTTTGGTCACATTTATGGATCCATGGGCCGATCAGTTTAACGCCGGCTACCAGCTTACCCAATCCCTGATTGCTTTTGGCCGAGGCGAGTGGCTTGGTATGGGCTTAGGTAATAGCTTGCAAAAGCTTTTTTACCTGCCGGAAGCTCACACCGATTTTATTTTTGCGATATACGCTGAAGAGTTTGGCATGCTTGGTGGGGCTTTGCTGATTGCCGTATTCGGTGCCTTAGTCTTGCGTATTTTAGGAGTGTTTCGTACTTGCATGAGCCGCGACAATTACTTTTTGGCGTTTGCGGTGTTTGGTGTCGCTGTGCTTTTTTCTCTGCAAGTGTTTATTAATATTGGGGTTGCCTCAGGCTTGTTGCCGACTAAAGGGTTAACCCTGCCATTTATTAGCTATGGTGGCAGTAGTTTGATTGTCAGTTGTGCCCTTATGGCGTTTGTCGTGCGCGCTGATATTGAGATGCGTGCGATTCCCGAGAAAAAAACGTCAGTCACTAATCCGTCTCGCGTTAAACACTCTGCACCAGATGCAGCCGAGGTGGGCGCATGAGCCGGGTGGTGATTATGGCGGGCGGTACCGGCGGCCACGTGTTTCCGGCACTGGCATTGGCTCGTCGTTTGAGCGCAGATCAGGTGCAGGTGTCTTGGTTGGGCACGCGCAAAGGGATTGAGGCGCGTGTTATCCCCGACGCCAAGATCGACATTGATTATATCCGTATTGAAGGTGTTCGCGGTCGTGGCGCTTTAGGTTTGCTTAAGGCTCCGTTTTTAATTGTGGCGGCACTCTGGCAGGCCATTAGTGTTTTGCGCAAGCGCCAGCCCGATGTTGTGGTGGGTTTCGGTGGTTTTGCTTCTGGCCCCGGTGGGTTGGCCGCCTGGCTGTTGCGTATTCCTTTGGTTGTCCATGAACAAAACGCAATTGCTGGTACAACCAACAAAATTTTAGCGCGGTTTGCCCGCGTTGTTGCCTCTGGCTTTGCCGATGTACTGCCCGGCTGCCGCTGGGTGGGCAACCCCGTACGCGATGAGATTGTCGCTTTACCTGCTCCGGCTGAGCGCTTTGCCGAGCGTGAAGGTGAGCCGCTACGATTGCTGGTGCTGGGAGGTAGCTTGGGCGCGCGCGCGATTAACGAGCTAGTGCCAAAAGCCTTGGCCGGCTGCGCGCCAGCGCTTACGTTTAATGTTTGGCACCAGTGCGGTGCCCGCCACGAAGAGGCGACGCTAGCAGGTTATCTTGAACATCAAGTAAATGCGCGGGTCGAGCAATTTATCGATGATATGGCATCGGCTTACGCGTGGGCTGATGTCGTTATTTGCCGTGCTGGCGCCTTAACGGTGGCCGAGTTGGCGGCCGTAGGGCTCGGTGCTTTGTTTGTTCCGTTGCCCAGCGCGATTGATGATCATCAAACGCACAACGCGGCCGTTATGGCGGGCGCAGGCGCTGGTATCAGTATTCCTCAGGCTCAGTTAAATGCTGAGAGTCTGGCTCGAGTGCTTTATGAGCGCTTGTCCGATCGCCGCACCTTGGAGCAAATGGCAAACGCTGCTCGGACATTGCATAAAACCGATGCGGCCGGCGCGGTAGCCCAGCTTACCGAGGAGCTTATCAATGGATAAAGTTATGAAGTATTACGAAGTGCCCGAGATGCGCCGTATTCGCCGAATACATTTTATCGGCATCGGTGGCGCGGGTATGAGCGGTATTGCCGAGGTGTTGATTAATCAGGGCTACGACATCTCGGGCTCGGATTTAAAAGAATCTAGTGTGACTCAGCGCTTAGCGGGGCTCGGCGCGCGTATCTTTTTTGGTCACGGCGCCGATAACGTGATGGGTGCCGATGTGGTGGTAAATTCCAGCGCAGTGGATGAGTCCAACCCGGAAATGAAAGCGGCGCGGGATAACCGTATACCAGTGGTGCGACGCGCCGAAATGTTGGGCGAGTTGATGCGTTACCGCCACGGTATTGCGGTCGCAGGTACCCATGGTAAAACAACGACTACAAGCTTGCTGGCCTCGGTGCTGGCAGCGGCTGATCGGCACCCCACCTTTATTATCGGTGGGTTGGTAAATAGCGCCGGCAGTAACGCACAGCTGGGCGAGAGTCGTTACTTAGTGGCTGAAGCTGATGAGAGTGATGCATCTTTTTTGCACTTGCAGCCGATGGTGGCGATTGTTACCAACATTGATGCTGATCACATGGATACCTATGAAGGTGACTTCTCTAAACTGAAGCAAACCTTTATCGAGTTTTTACACAACCTGCCTTTTTATGGTTTGGCGGTAGTGTGTGGTGATGACCCTGTGGTGCGAGATATTTTGCCCGAGGTGGCACGCCCGGTTATTACCTATGGTTTGGGTGAAGATTGCGACTTACGCGCGGTTAATATTCGCCAAGATAAAATGTTTAGCGAGTTTGGTGTGGTGCGTCGCGATGAAGCGGAGGTGTTATCGGTACGTCTTAATATCCCCGGTGTGCACAATATTTTAAATGCCTTGGCGGTAATCGCGGTGGCGCGGGACGAAGGCGTTAGCGATGACGCTATTGTGGCCGGGTTAGGTAACTTTGCCGGGGTTGGTCGTCGCTTTCAGGTTTACGGTGACTTTCCTGTCGAGGATGGCACCGCCATGTTGGTGGATGATTATGGGCATCATCCACGCGAGGTGGGTGCAACGATCAAGGCGATTCGCGATGGTTGGCCTGAGCGCCGTTTAGTAATGGTGTATCAGCCGCATCGTTACACCCGCACCCGTGATTTATTTGAAGATTTTGTCGATGTTCTCTCGGGTGTTGATGCGCTGGTGTTGTTGGAAGTTTACAGCGCCGGAGAAGAGGCGATTCCCGGTGCGGATGGGCGTCAGTTATCGCGCAGTATTCGCAATCGAGGACAGGTGGACCCTATTTTTGTTGAGGGCATCGATGGTGTGCCCGCCGTGGTCAAAGATATCGTTCGTCCAGGTGACATTGTTATCACCCAAGGTGCGGGCAACGTGGGCGCATTGGCGATCGAGCTCGCTAAACGTCAATTAATTCAGTAATGGGTATTAGCGTTAAATGAAAGCTGAAAACAGCCAACTTATTAAACAGTTAGGTCGAGTCGGTGTCTTGTTTGGTGGCCGCTCGGCTGAGCGCGATATATCCCTGCGCAGCGGCGCGGCGGTGGTGTCTGCTTTAGCCGAACTGGGTGTCGATCATGTTGCGATTGATATTGGTGAGCACAGCATTGATCACCTGCAAAAGGCCGGTATTGATCGTGCGTTTATTGCGCTGCATGGTCCCGGCGGTGAAGACGGCCGTATTCAGGCGGTGTTGGAATATTTGGACATTCCCTACACCGGTAGCGATGTTCAGGCATCCGCGATTGGTATGGATAAGCTGCGCACTAAGCAATTGTGGCGTGGTATTGGTGTCGCTACGCCAGACTTTTTAGTACTCAACAAAGATTGTGATTGGTCCGATGTGTTGGCCTCACTGGGCGGTGAAGTCATGGTTAAACCCGCCCATGAAGGCTCAAGTATTGGCATGGCCCGGGTTAGCCACGTTGCTGAGTTGCAAGCGGCTTACGCCGCGGCCGCTAAGTTTGATGCAGTGGTAATTGCCGAGTGTTTAATTCGCGGTGAAGAGTACACCGTAGCCGTTTTGGGCGAGCGAGCTTTGCCGGCAATCAAGCTCGAAACCGATCATAGTTTTTACGATTATGATGCGAAGTATTTGGCCGATGATACGCGCTATTTGTGCCCTTGTGGATTAGATGCAGCGGTTGAGCAAGAGCTACAGGCGCAAGCGTTACAAGCGTTTCGTAGCATAGGCTGCCGTGGTTGGGGGCGAGTTGATGTGATGCGCGATGGGGCCGGAAAGTTTCAGATGTTGGAGGTCAATACCGTGCCGGGGATGACCGATCACTCCTTAGTACCGATGGCAGCGAAAGCCGCAGGGCTGGGGTTTTCAGAATTGATACTGGCGATTTTGGCGGAGAGCTTAGGGTAATGAGCAAGCGGGCGGGGCGGGCCAAAGGTTACCGGCAGGCGACGCCGCGAGGCGCGAGCCGTTCGTCGAGTGCCGCCGTTGTGGCACGTTTGCTCTCGCTTGTGTCACGGGTTGCGCTAGTGGTGTTTATTGGCGGGGTGGGCTTTTCGGTTTATCACTATGGTGGCGCGGCGATCAATGGCGTATTGCAACACCCGGTCGATGAAGTACGGGTCGAAGGTCCGTTTCATTTTGTCAGCCGAGAGGCGGCGACAGATTTGATCAGCTCGGCCATTGATAACGAGTTTGTCGATTTAGATATCGCGCAGCTAAAGCAGAAAATTGAGCAGCACGGCTGGATCGAGCGCGCGGTGATAACCCGCAGCTTGCCCAGTGCCCTGGTGGTTACCTTGGTAGAGCAAGTGCCTATCGCACGCTGGGGTGACAACGGTTTTTTAAACCAACGCGGTGAGGTTATTTATACCCCCGAGACGCAACTGCTGAGTGATTTGCCGGAGCTGAACGGTCGCGAGCAACAGTCTGCCCGCATTATGCAGCAGTACCAAGACCTGTCGCGTTTGCTGCGTTCGCGCAACTTGAGTATTGCCCGGCTCTGGGTCGATGAGCTGAGCACATGGCGTATTACTCTGGCGCGTGGCGCCGAGCTGGTGTTAGGGAAAGACGACTTGGCGGAAAAAATACAGCGTTTTTTGTTGGTGTACGACGAACATTTAATGCAGCAGTTTGAAGCCGTAGTGCGGGTTGATCTGCGCTATACCAATGGCCTTGCGGTAGCTTGGTCCGATGAATATGAAGTGCTGGTGCAAGAAGCCAGTTAACTCACACACTTTTAGCATTGGGGAAGAGGTCCATTTACATGGCGGGCTCAAACGACAACAAAATGATAGTGGGCTTGGATATCGGCACATCCAAAGTGGTTGCCATCGTCGGCGCCATCACCCCTGACGGGGATTTGGAGATTGTCGGTATTGGCTCGTGTCGCTCAAACGGCTTAAAAAAAGGCGTGGTAGTGAATATTGAGTCGACGGTGCACTCTATTCAGCGCGCCGTTGAAGAGGCTGAGTTAATGGCAGGCTGCCAAATACACTCGGTGTATGCCGGTATTGCGGGCAGCCATATCCGCAGCTTGAACTCTCATGGCATCGTTGCCATTAGAGATCGCGAGGTTTTTTCACAAGACGTCGACCGGGTGATTGATGCAGCGCAAGCGGTGGCGATTCCCGCCGATCAAAAAATTCTGCACATTTTACCGCAGGAGTTTTTGATCGATGATCAAGAGGGCGTGAAAGAGCCTTTGGGAATGTCGGGGGTGCGGCTTGAAGCTAAAGTCCACTTAGTGACCTGCGCGGTGAATGCAGCGCAAAATATTGAGAAGTGTATTAAGCGTTGTGGTTTAGAAGTCGAAGACGTCATCCTGGAGCAGTTGGCGTCAAGTTATTCGGTGTTGACCGATGACGAGCGCGATTTGGGAGTATGCATTGTCGATATTGGTGGTGGCACTACCGACATTGCTATTTTTACAGATGGTGCGATTCGCCACACTGGTGTTATCCCGATCGCTGGTGATCAAGTGACAAATGATATTGCCATGGCGTTGCGTACGCCGACGCAAAATGCCGAAGAGATAAAAATTAAATACGCGTGTGCGCTGGCTAAACTGACCGGCCCTGATGAAACCATCAAGGTGCCGAGTGTAGGGGATCGGGCTGCCCGTAATTTATCTCGCCAAGCTTTGGCAGAAGTCGTCGAGCCGCGCTATGACGAGCTGTTTACCTTAGTGCAGGCCGAGCTGCGCCGTAGCGGTTTTGAGGACATGCTGCCCGGCGGCATTGTGTTAACCGGCGGCACCGCAAAAATGGAAGGTGTGGTCGAGCTGGCCGAAGAGATTTTTCATATGCCGGTGCGTTTAGGTGCACCACAAAATATTACCGGCTTGTCCGACATAGTGAACAACCCAATTTACTCCACCGGTGTGGGGCTTTTGCAGTATGCTCTAAAGCAACATCTTGGCGACAACCATGCAACACCGGCCAAAGATAGCGAGCTTGGTTTGCTCGCAAAGCTGAAAAGAATGTTTCAAGGCGAATTTTAATTTCTTATTTTTAACTTTTTAAATTTTACTTTACGGACGAGAGGATAAAGCCATGTTCGAACTCGTAGACAGTATGCCACAAAATGCAGTGATCAAAGTTATCGGCGTTGGCGGTGGCGGTGGCAACGCCGTGAAGCACATGATTGAAAACAACGTTGAAGGCGTAGAGTTTGTGTGTGCTAACACCGATGCGCAAGCGCTTAAAGACGTCGATGCGCGCGTTGCGTTGCAGTTGGGCAACAGCATGACCAAGGGGTTGGGCGCTGGTGCTAACCCAGAGATCGGCCGTCACGCGGCGATGGAAGATCGCGAGCGGATTGCCGAGGTGCTGCAAGGTGCCGATATGGTGTTTATCGCCGCTGGCATGGGTGGTGGTACCGGTACCGGTGCCGCCCCGATTGTTGCCGAGGTTGCGCGCGATATGGATATTTTGACCGTTGCGGTTGTTACTAAGCCGTTCCCGTTTGAAGGCCGTAAGCGTATGCAAGTCGCTGAAGCGGGTATCAAAGAGCTTCAGGAGCGAGTCGACTCGTTAATTACGATCCCTAACGAAAAGCTGCTGTCGGTACTCGGCAAAGCAACTAGCCTGCTGGATGCCTTTAAAGCGGCAAACAGTGTGCTGCAAGGCGCGGTGCAAGGTATTGCCGATCTGATTATCCGTCCCGGCATGATCAACGTCGACTTTGCCGATGTGAAAACCGTTATGTCGGAAATGGGCATGGCAATGATGGGTACCGCTCACGCCACCGGTGATAACCGTGCTCGCGAAGCGGCCGAAGCGGCTATCCGCAGTCCGCTGCTGGAAGATGTTAACTTGCAGGGCGCGCGCGGGATTCTGGTGAATATTACCGCAGGTATGGATTTGTCCTTGGGTGAATACGGTGAGGTAGGTGAGACCATTGCTGAGTTCTCGTCTGACGATGCGACCATTGTAGTGGGAACCGTTATCGACCCCGAACTGTCTGATGAGCTGCGGGTTACGGTTGTGGCGACCGGTCTCGGTGTTGCCGAGCAGGCCGCTAAGTCCCCGACCAAAGTGGTTGTGGATAATACGCGACGCGCGGATGGTCAGTTAGATTACTCTGCGTTGGATCGTCCGACTGTAATGCGTAATGCCGGGGGGCAAGCAGCGGCAGCCGCACCGGCCGCCGATAAGGATATGGAATACTTAGATATTCCGGCCTTTTTGCGTCGCCAAGCCGATTAAGCGGTTGCTCGTATAAGCCCGCCGAGCCGCCTGATACGTAGCTCGGTGGGCGTTGTGCCCGTCGCACCAAGTGTGTGCGACAGGTCGGCAATTGCTGGTGAATTGTGCCTTTTTTTGCTATAGTTCGCCGCTTTACGCAGCCAGAAAAGATGGGCGATATCGCTGTGCCGAGGTTTTGTTGGGGCCTAGTTTGTTGTTTTGGGTCAAAACTGTTGGCAAGTTGCGGGTTAATGTTGGTAATTGTTGTTAATTAACCCCGACCTGTGCGATCAAATATAACGCCTGCACGGGATGTTTGTTTACACCATCTATTAGAGCCATACCCAACAATGATCAGACAGCGTACCCTCAAAAATGCGATTCGCGCCACTGGCGTGGGTCTTCACACCGGCCAAAAAGTGTATCTAACTCTGTTGCCCGCAGAGGTAGACTCCGGAATCATCTTTCGTCGCGTCGACCTCGATCCTGTGGTTGAGATCGAAGCTAAGGCTGAAAACGTCGGCGATACCACCTTGTCGACCAGCTTGGTCAAAGGCGATGTAAAGGTATCGACGGTAGAGCATTTGCTCTCGGCCATGGCCGGGCTCGGCATCGACAATGCGATTGTCGAGGTAAGCGCCCCTGAAGTGCCTATCATGGATGGCAGTGCCGGCCCTTTTGTGTTTTTGATCCAGTCGGCGGGGATTCAAGAGCAGGCGGCTGCGAAGAAGTTTATCCGCATTAAGCGTCCTGTTACCGTTCAAGATGGTGATAAAACCGCCAGCTTTATTCCTTTTGATGGTTTTAAAGTGTCGTTTTCGATCGAGTTTGATCACCCTGTATTTCAAGGGCGGGCGCTCGAGACGTCGGTCGACTTTTCTAGCACCTCGTTTGTGAAAGAGGTCAGTCGCGCCCGCACCTTTGGCTTTATGCACGAGATCGAGTACTTACGCTCAAAGGGCTTGGCCAAAGGCGGCAGCGTCGATAATGCGATTGTGGTGGACGAGTACCGCATCCTTAACGAAGACGGTCTGCGTTACGAGGACGAGTTTGTTAAGCATAAAGTGCTGGATGCGATTGGTGATTTGTACTTGCTGGGTAATAGCTTGATTGGTGAGTTTAAAGCGCACAAATCAGGTCATGCGCTTAACAATAAGTCGCTGCGTCAGTTAATTGCACAGAAAGACGCTTGGGAAGTAGTGACCTTTGATGACGAGAATGCGGCGCCTATCTCTTATATGAAGCCTCTACTCGCGATATAGCCCTCGCCGGTTACTTTAGTGACGCAATCGGCGTCAAAATGAGGCTCGCAGATTGTACTCTGCGGGCCTTTTTTATATAGTTGGCAGAATTTGCAGTGTAAATAACAAAATCGAAATATAAATACTTACGCAATATAACGATGATTTTTAAGCTTCGGTGTATGAGCCTTCTGTTTTTCAGAGGGGTGTGAGGCTAGTAAGTGCTCACTAGTGCTGCGCCGTTGCTACCTGTGTTCGCTATTGCTGCACAAGTTTAGCGAAAAGACATGACATATTGAATAAAGGTTAAATGACAAACACGCCACTATGAAGATTATTCTCGTCAGTAAACGCCACGGTCACGCGCGCAGCATTACGCTGGGCGGCTGGACGCGTGCTTTATTGTCGGTGTGTATTCTGGGCTTGCCTGCGGTAGCGGGGGTTTTGGGTTATCACCTGTTGGTAGCACAAAACAACAGCGATTTATTTACGGCGGAGTCTCGGCGCGCTTGGGATACCGCACTGGCCGAGCAGCAAAGTCAAGTGCAGGAAAGCCGCCAGCGCGCACGGGCTGACGTTGCCGCGCTAACGTTAAAGGTTGCCGAGTTGCAGGCGCGGCTGGTGCGTTTGGACGCGCTAGGTGAGCGCCTAACCAACATAGCCAAACTTGATTCCGGTGAGTTTGATTTTAGCCAGTTGCCGGCGCTGGGAGGCCCAGAAGAAGCGGAGTTTGGTGATGCTTACTCGCCGCCAAGCTTTATTGATGCCATTGATGAGCTGTCTCGCCAGATCGCAAATCGTGAGCAGCAGCTTGAGACGCTTGATGCACTGCTGGTAAATCGGCGTTTAAAAGAAGATATTTTTGTGGCGGGGCGCCCAATCGAAAAAGGCTGGATGTCGTCGCGCTATGGGCGCCGCACCGATCCATTTACCGGCAAAATTGCGTGGCACGGAGGTGTCGACTTTGCCGGTAAAGAGGGCGCCAATGTCGTTGCTGTCGCGGCTGGTGTAGTGACTTGGTCCGCCGATCGCCACGGTTACGGTCATTTGGTTGAGGTAAATCACGGCAGTGGTTTCTCTACCCGTTACGCGCACAACAAAGAAAATAAAGTTAAGGTTGGCGATGTCGTTAAAAAAGGCCAAGTAATCGCTTTAATGGGCTCTACTGGTCGCTCGACAGGCCCACATGTGCACTTTGAAGTGTACAAAAACGGTCGCTCGGTTGACCCCGCCTCTTATATACATCGTACCTTGCGATAACCCCTTTCTGTTTTTTTACTCCTCTCGCACCTGTCACGACAGGTTGTAGCGCTGTTGCCAATGGGCAGCAGCGTTGATGTTTATTGATTTGATGGATTTATTTCATGCTAGCTAAAGTAACCAAATGGGTCTTAGGCTCTAAAAACGACCGTGTGTTGAAACGTATGCGTAAAACGGTCGCACGTATTAATGAGTTAGAGGAGTCGATGCAGGCGCTGTCTGATGCCGACTTACAAGCAAAAACCGCGGAGCTTCAGCAACGCTCTCGCGATGGCGAAAAAGTGGATGCGCTTTTGCCGGAGGCGTTTGCCGCTGTGCGTGAGGCGAGCCACCGAGTACTGGGGATGCGCCATTTTGATGTTCAGTTGATTGGCGGCATGGCGTTGCACGAAGGCTGCATTGCCGAAATGCGCACCGGTGAAGGTAAAACCCTAATGGCTACCTTGCCCAGTTATTTGCGCGCCATTACCGGCGGCGGTGTGCATATTGTTACGGTAAACGATTATCTGGCGAGCCGCGATGCGGCTTGGATGCAGCCTTTATATGAGTTTATGGGGCTCAGTGTCGGCGTTATTCAGTCGGGCCAAGGTACCGAGGCTAAGCGCGCCGCCTACGCCGCCGATATTACCTATGGCACCAATAATGAATTTGGGTTTGATTACCTGCGTGACAACATGGCGATGCGCAAGGAAGACAAGGTTCAGCGCGATTTGTATTTTGCCGTGGTGGACGAAGTGGACTCGATTCTGATTGATGAATCGCGCACGCCCTTGATTATATCGGGACCCACGCAAAACAGTGCCGAGCTGTATCAGCGTATGAACAAGCTGATTGGTAGCCTGAGTCGCCAGCAAGAGGACGAGGATGACGGCGATTATTATGTCGATGAAAAAACTCGCCAGGTAGAGCTGACCGAGCAAGGGCATCAACATGTCGAGCAACTGTTGATTGATGCCGAGATGCTGTCGGAGTCTGATACTTTATATTCAGCCGCGAATTTGGGCTTGTTGCACCACGTAAATTCAGCCCTGCGTGCCCACGCTTTGTTTCATCGCGATGTCGAGTACATTGTACAAGATAGCGAAGTTGTACTGATCGATGAGCACACGGGCCGCACGATGGCCGGACGTCGTTTGTCCGAGGGCTTGCATCAGGCGATTGAAGCCAAAGAAGGTGTGCGTATTCAAAGCGAGAGTCAAACGTTGGCCTCGACCACCTTTCAGAACTACTTCCGTTTGTATCCAACCTTGTCTGGCATGACCGGTACGGCAGACACCGAGGCGTTTGAGTTTCGTGAGATTTACGGTTTGGATGTGGTGGTTATCCCTACCAACCGGCCAACTCAGCGGATCGATAAAAACGATTTAGTGTACTTATCGGTGCCGGAAAAATTTGACGCCATTGTGCGCGATATCGAAGAGTATCGCAAAAACAATGCCCCTATTTTGGTGGGTACAGCGTCGATTGAAACCTCAGAGGAAATGTCCAAGCGCTTAAAAGCCGCCAACATTCCGCACCAAGTGCTAAACGCTAAATTCCACGAAAAAGAAGCCGAGATTATTGCTCAAGCGGGGCGTCCGGGCACCGTGACTATTGCCACGAACATGGCGGGCCGGGGTACCGATATTGTGTTGGGCGGCAGCTGGGAGGCCGAGGTCGCCTCACTTGCTAACGCCACCGAAGCGCAGATAGAAAAAGCTAAAAGCGACTGGAAGGTGCGCCATCAACAAGTGATCGAGGCGGGCGGTTTGCATATTATTGGTACAGAGCGACACGAATCGCGCCGTATTGATAATCAGCTGCGTGGCCGTGCTGGCCGTCAAGGTGATCCGGGTCTGACTCGTTTTTACTTGTCTTTAGAAGACAGCTTGATGCGAATTTTTGCCTCCGATCGTGTGCGTAATTTAATGCAATCACTGGGCATGGAAAAAGGCGAGGCCATCGAGCACCGCATGGTAAATAACGCCATTGAAAAAGCCCAACGCAAAGTGGAAGGGCGCAACTTCGACATCCGCAAGCAGTTGCTTGAATACGACGATGTTGCCAATGATCAGCGTCAGATTGTCTATCAGCAGCGTAATGAGCTGCTGGAGGCCGAGGATATCTCGGAGACGATCAATAACGTGCGTGAAGATGTGGTGGGAGATCTGGTCAGCGCGCACGTGCCGCCTCAGTCCATCGAAGAGCAGTGGGATATTAACGGCCTTGAGAAGCAATTAGAGGCTGACTTCGCCTTGCAGTTACCTGTACAGCAATGGCTGAATGAAGACGACAACCTTCACGAAGAAACCCTTCGTGAGCGTATTCAGCAGACCGTGCAGCAGTCTTATCAAGAAAAGTGCGAACGCATCGGCGAGGTAATGCGCGAGATCGAGCGCCAGGTAATGTTGCAGGTGCTGGATAATTCCTGGAAAGAGCAGCTGGCCAGTATGGACCATCTGCGTCAAGGAATTAACTTGCGCTCTTATGCTCAGAAAAACCCCAAGCAAGAGTATAAGCGCGAAGCCTTTTTCTTGTTTCAAGAAATGCTTGAAACCGTCAAGCGCGAGTCGATTAACTTGTTGGCACGGGTAGAGCCAGTTAGCCGTGAGCAAATGGAAGAGATGGAACGTCGCCGCGTGGAAGAGCAGGCGCAAGCGCAGCGTAAAATGCAAATGACTCACGATCAAGCCTCAGCCATGGCGCCCGAGCGTCAACCGCGCCCGGAAGCGGGTCAAGCTGGCGCTGCACCTGTCACCCGCGAAGGCCGTAAAGTCGGTCGTAATGATCCATGCCCTTGCGGCTCGGGCAAGAAATACAAACAGTGTCACGGTACGCTGACCTAAGAGTGAATTAATAATATGGCTGTAGGTGATTACCCATTTCCGTCGATGCCACCAGTTGCAGGCGTTGCGATTGCCGCCGCCGGTGCCGGTATTAAAAAGCCCGGGCGCGATGATGTACTACTATTTGCCTTGGCGCCGGGCAGCACCGTGGCTGGCGTGTTTACGCAAAATGCGTTCTGCGCTGCGCCAGTTAAAGTGTGCCGCGAGCATTTAGCCCAAAGCGATGTACGCTACTTGATTGTGAACTCGGGCAACGCGAATGCCTGTACCGGTGAGTCGGGTTATCAAAACGCCCTGGCTGTGTGTGCCAGTGTGGCCGAGCAAACATCCGTTGCGCGCACACAGGTGCTGCCGTTTTCAACGGGTGTTATTGGCGAGCCGCTCCCGGTAGGAAAAATCACCGCGGTTATCCCAGAGCTTTGTAGCAGTGCACGGGAAGATGCCTGGGAGTGTGCGGCGCGAGCTATTATGACCACTGATACTCGCCCCAAAGGCGCCACCCGCCAAGTACAGATAGGTGGCACTGCGGTAACGGTAAACGGTATCGCCAAAGGCGCCGGTATGATCAACCCCAATATGGCGACCATGTTGGGTTATATCGCGACCGACGCTGTGGTTGCCGCCGATGTGTTGCAACGATTAGTGCGAGAGGCGGCAGGCCTTTCGTTTAACCGTATTACCATTGATGGCGACACCTCGACCAACGATGCTTGCATGCTGGTCGCCTCTGGGCAGGCGGGAAACCCGGCGATTGTTGCGGCAGAGTCGGACGCTTACCGCGTATTGCGCGAGGCGGTGGTGGCGGTTGCCACCGAGCTGGCTCAAGGGATCGTTGCCGATGGTGAGGGTGCGACTAAGTTTGTCACCATTGATGTTACCGGAGGCGCGAGTCACGACGAGTGCTTAAAGGTCGCCTATGCGGTGGCGCACTCACCGCTGATTAAAACGGCGTTATTTGCCAGCGATCCAAACTGGGGGCGCATTGTCGCCGCCATTGGTTACGCCGGCGTGCAAGATTTGGACGATGAAGCTGTTCGGGTTCATTTGAACGATGTATTGATTGTCGAGCATGGTGGCCGCGCCGCGACTTACACCGAGGCACAAGGCCAGCAGGTTATGAATGGCGACCGTATTACGATCAGTATCGATTTAGGTCGGGGCGACAGTCAAGAGATCCTCTGGACGACAGATTTGTCCTATGAGTATGTGCGTATTAACGCCGATTACCGAACGTAGCCAATGAAGCAGGTTCATGTCGCCGTTGGCGTAATAACGGACGCAAACGGCAAAATATTAATTGCTAAGCGCCCGCAAGTGGCCCATCAGGGCGGTTTGTGGGAGTTTCCTGGGGGTAAGGTCGAGCCGGGAGAGACTGTGCAGCAGGCGCTAACCCGCGAGCTGTTTGAGGAGCTGGATGTACAGTGCAGCGATTTTGTCCCGGTGATTCAAATCTCTCACGATTACGGCGATAAACAGGTGTTATTGGATGTTTACCGGGTCGTCAGTTTTACCGGCACAGCCATTGGCAAGGAAGGTCAGCCACTTAACTGGGTGAGTCCCTCCGAGCTTGGTAGCTACCCATTCCCGGCGGCTAATTACCCTATTGTGAACGCGCTGCAATTGCCCGATCGTTTGGTTATTACTGGAGATTTTGCCTCGCAACCGGAGTGTTTGGCGCGGGTTGATGCGTGTTTGGTGCGCGGCGCTAAGTTGCTGCAGCTACGTGCGCCCGAGCTTGAGCAAGAAGCGTTTATCCGCTTGGCGCAACGTGTTTTGGCGCGCTGCCATCGCGAGGGGGCAAAGTTGGTTATTAATGCCGACCCATCACAGCCTTTTACCGCCGATGGTGTTCATCTAAACGGAAAACGCTTAAGCGAGATGAGTGAGCGTCCTCCGGCGTTAGCGGATCTGTTAGTGGGGGCGTCTTGCCACAGCGCGCAAGATATTCACAAGGCCAATCGTTTAGGGTTGGATTATATTTTTCTGTCGCCAGTGCAGCCTAGCGCCTCCCACCCTAATGCAAAGCCTTTGGGGTGGGCTGCTTTTGCTGAGCTTACGGCTTTTGCCAAAATGCCGGTGTACGCTCTGGGCGGTATGTCGGATGACAACATTTTGACCGCTAAAGAGGCTGGAGGGCAGGGCGTTGCGGGTATTTCGGCGTGGTGGTAGACAGGCAAGCCTAGTGGGTTGGCTATTAAGTCGCGTGGCGCTGTGATTGCACGTTAATATTCATCATCATTTTGTGGCAGGGCATCTTCGCCCGCGATGCGGTGGTTCTCGCTAGCCCATTCTCCCAAGTCAATAAGTTTACAGCGCTCAGAGCAAAATGGGCGATGCGGATACGCCTCGGACCAAAAAACAGTTGTTTGGCACGTGGGGCACTGAAGCTTTATCGGTTGTTCATCATTCATAGCGAGATCGTTTACCTCTACTGTGGGGCGGTAAGGGCAAGATACTGCTGGTGGAGCTTTGCTACCTGGAGTTCCAGCTCCTGCAAGTTGCCATGATTGTGCAAAATATCGTCCGCTAGCTTTAGCCGCTCGGAGCGATTTATTTGCGTCGCCATTATAGCCTCAATCTGCCCAGGTTCAATCTTATCCCGTATTGCGGCACGGTTTATCTGGGCCTCTGGCGGGCAATCAACGACTAAGATTCGGCTCGTTAATTCGTGCTGTGATGTCTCTAGAAGTAGCGGGGAGACAAAAATAACGTACGCTGAGCGAGCGCTGTTGAGTTGCTGGCGTAAACGTTGATTGATTAGCGGGTGAAGCAAAGCCTCAAGCCAAGCCTTTTCGGTTGGGTTGGCAAAAATAATGTGTCTAAGGCGCGCGCGATCAAGCGAGCTATCCGGGTGAAGTATATCGGGGCCAAAATGCTCGGCAATACTGATCAGCGCGCTCGAGTTGGGCTCGACGACTTCGCGAGCGACAATATCGGCATCTACTACGGTAACGCCAAGTGCGGCAAAGCAAGCTGAAGCTGCGCTTTTGCCGCTGCCAATACCGCCGGTAAGACCGATAACCAGCGGCATGTTTGGGGGTGTGAACATCAGCTAAGCGACTTAACCAATATTGGCTAATTGCAGGTATTGTTGGACAATCTCGTCACCCCAGAGCAACGCAATCCAGCCTGCAATCGCTAAGTAGGGCCCAAACGGAATCGGAATATTTTTATCGCGCCCCATAACAATGATCATGCCGATGCCAATAACCGCACCCACCAGCGACGATAAAATAATAATCAGCGGTAGCATCTGCCAGCCCATCCAGGCACCCAGCGCGGCTAACAGCTTAAAGTCGCCGTAGCCCATGCCCTCTTTACCGGTTAGCAGTTTAAACGCCCAAAACACCGACCACAGAGAAAGGTAGCCAAACACCGCGCCCCACAGTGCACTGTGTAAGTCAGTGACTAAGCCAAAATAATTGACGATCAGCCCCAACCACATTAAGGGAAGCGTAATATTATCGGGCAGTAGTTGGGTATCAAAATCAATCACTGTTAGAGTGATGAGCGCCCAAGTGAGCGCTAGTACTGCAGCACTTTGCCAGGTCACCCCAAAGTAAAACACGACCGCCATCGACAGTAGCGCGGTGGCTAGCTCAATCA
The DNA here is from genome assembly GCF_963972205.1 of uncultured Gilvimarinus sp. Classification (NCBI taxonomy): domain Bacteria; kingdom Pseudomonadati; phylum Pseudomonadota; class Gammaproteobacteria; order Cellvibrionales; family Cellvibrionaceae; genus Gilvimarinus; species uncultured Gilvimarinus sp. Next base: position 90,677 of record NZ_CAXAUC010000004.1, read on the forward strand.
GTGGGTAGCGGACTGAAATAACTGTTTTACAATTAGCGCAGCGCCCCTTTAATAACAGATAGCTTATAACCGGGATGTTCTGCCAAGGCTGAATGGACGTTTTGCACGTAGGGCAGTGAGAGGACGGAAATGCGAGCCCCAGCTTTTCATCGGTCGGGGTGGGTTGTTCCAGTAGCTCACAGCATTGCGCTTTCCAGGAGGCCTCTAGCATTTTGGGTAGGCGTAAAATAAGGACGTTTAAAAAACTTCCCAGCGCCAATCCAAACAGGCCGGTAAATAAGTAAACAAACCATAAGGGTATTTCTGACATTGTAGGCCTTAGTCTTAAACAACATTACCGAGCTGGAATATGGGTAGGTACATAGCGATCAACAAGCCGCCCACTAAAATACCCAAAACGGACATAATCATCGGCTCTAATAGCGCCGATAGGTTGTCAACTTTATTGTCCACTTCCTCTTCGTAATAGTTGGCGACCTTGTCCAGCATGTCGTCCAGTGCACCCGACTCCTCACCAATCGCTGCCATCTGAATCATCAGAGGCGGGAATATTCCTTGATTGCGAATAGCCGCATTAAGCTGAATACCGGTAGAGACATCCTCACGCACTTTCAGAATCGCATCGCGATAAATGCGGTTCCCCGCGGCCCCCGCCACAGAGGTTAATGCATCAATCAATGGGACGCCAGCGGCAAAAGTAGTCGACAACGTGCGGGCGAATCGCGCCAAAATAGCCAAGTACAAAATCCCCCCAATAACCGGTATTTTTAAGGACATTCGATCGATAAAGTAGGCAAATTTAGGGCTGCGTAATTTAGCCTCTTTAAACACGAAAAAGAACACAAAGAGGCCTACCAGGGTATGCAGCCAATAGGCCTGAGCAACCTCTGATAAGTGCATGACAAATAAGGTAAAGGAGGGCAAATCTGCCCCAAAGCTATCAAAGGTCTCGACAAACGCCGGGACCACTTTAATTAGCAAGACGGCGGTGACCACAATGGCGACCAATACAACTGCGGTGGGGTACGTCAGCGCTTTTTTAATTTTCTTTTTTAGGGCTTCAGTTTTTTCTTTGTAAGTGGCGATCCGTGCCAACATGGTCTCTAGCGCACCTGACTGCTCGCCGGCCTCGACCAAGTTGCAAAACAGATCGTCAAAGTGGCGGGGATGGTTGCGAAGTGCCGTTGCAAAGCCTCCGCCAGCTGCTACATCGTCACGTATTTTATAGATAAGTTCTTTCATCGATGGGTTATCTAGGCCATCAGCGACAATTTCAAATGCCTGTACCAGTGGCACACCGGCTTTCATCATGGTGGCCATTTGCCGTGAGAATACGGCGATATCGGATGCTTTAATTTTCTTTTTGCCGCCACCAAACAAAGGCTTTGGTTTTTTCTTAACCGATTTAACTACCATGCCTTGTTTTTGTAGCTGGGCGCGCACCAACGCGGGGCTAGCACCTGACATCTCGCCAGTTAAGGGTTTGCCTTTGCGATCAGAGCCTTTGTATACGTACGTTTGGTTGGTCGATATTGTTGATTTGCGCTTTGCTTGCGTTGTTTTTTGCGCAGTTGCAGTGGCCATAGTTTAGTCCTTGGTGACTCGGTTGGCTTCTTCCAGGCTGGTTAAGCCTTGTGCAGCTTTTCGTAATGCTGAAACTCGCAAATTGTTAAAACCGGCCTGCTTAGCGGCTTTGGCAATTTGCAGAGAGTTCCCCCCCTCCATTATAAGGGTTGCAATGTCGGGGGTGATGCGAACCACTTCATAGACCCCGACACGGCCCTTATAACCTTTTAGACAGGCCTCGCAGCCCACTGGGTGGTATAGCTCAAACTCATCGCGAGGAATGCCTATATCGTCAAACCCTTCTTCGGTCAAAATATCATCGGGTATATCGTTTGCTGGCTTGCGGCACTTGGTGCATAACCGTCGCGCTAGACGCTGGGCAATAATTAAGCTAACGCTGGTCGCCACGTTAAACGCAGGCACACCCATATTTAATAGTCGCGTCAGGGTTTCGGCAGCGCTGTTGGTGTGCAGTGTAGACAGCACCAAGTGCCCGGTTTGTGACGCTTTAATGGCAATTTCGGCGGTTTCCAGGTCACGGATCTCGCCCACCATGACGATATCCGGATCTTGGCGCAAAAAGGAGCGTAGCGACTCAGCAAAGGTTAAGCCGATTTTAGTGTGCATTTGTACTTGGTTGATGCCCTCTAGGTTGATCTCCACAGGGTCTTCGGCGGTGGAAATATTGCGCTCTTCGGTATTTAAGATATTGAGGCCAGTATAAAGCGATACGGTTTTACCGCTACCTGTAGGTCCGGTCACCAATATCATACCTTGGGGTTGCTCCAGTGCCTCTAAGTACATTTGTTTTTGTGCGTCTTCATAGCCCAAGGCATCAATACCTAGCTTGGCTGAGCTTGGGTCCAGAATTCGCAGGACGATTTTTTCGCCGAACAGAGTAGGTAGCGAATTTACCCTAAAGTCGATGGCACGGGTTTTGGATATTTTCATTTTAATGCGCCCGTCTTGAGGCATGCGGCGCTCTGATATGTCCATCTGCGACATCACTTTCAGGCGGGCCGCTAAGCGAGTGGCCAAGTTGATTGGCGGCTTAGACACTTCGCTTAAAATACCGTCGGTGCGAAACCTTATCCTATAAGCTTTTTCGTAGGGTTCAAAGTGAATGTCCGATGCGCCGGTTTTAATGGCGTCCAACAATATCTTGTTAATAAACCGTACAATAGGCGCTTCGTCAGCTTCGTTGGTGGCCTCCTCTTCGGCCTCGGCCGCACCCGCCTCTACACCGGCTAAATCATCGTCTTCAAGCCCGCCTAATGCGTCGCTTAAGCTTTCTTCGTTGGCGTTAATATAAGCTTCAATGGCTGCGGTAAGTTTGTCTGCCTCTACTAACACCGCCTCGGTGTTAATGCCGGTATTAAACTTAATTTCATCCAGCGCGTGTAGGTTGGTCGGGTCCACAACCCCCACAAATAACCGGTTGCCTCGGCGCATTAGGGGTAAGGCGCGATGTTTTTCTATCAGCTTGGCGTCAACCAGCTTATTGGGCAGCGCTTGCGGGTCAATGGCTTTTAGGTCAAATACAGGTGTGCCAAACTCATCGGCTGCTACCTGTGCCAGTGTTTTGGCGTCCAAAACCCCATTTTGGACCAAATAAACCACAAATGGCAGTTTTTGCTTGTTGGCCTCCGTTAGGCCGCTCCCAGCTAAGGTCTCGTCCAGCAGGCCATCATTAACCAGCCGTTTTGCCAATCCGTTTAGTGCTGCCATAGGCTTAAGCGCTTTTGTTCGTGTAATTGCTAAGGTTGCTATCTTAACGCCTTGAGCATAAAGGCGGTTATACAAGTATTTACTTTACGAACTGTTGAGCGCGTTGGCAATGTTTGTGTGCCTGCATCCGCATTTTTGTATGATCACTGACGTTATTTGTCACTATGGGGCGGGAATCGGCAGTGTGAGGGTTTGCTTGTAGCTAGTGGCCAGCAAGGTATGGGCGGTAATGTTGGCCCATACCTTGCTGGTGTGAGTGTAGGCTCGCTATGGGTCAGCTGTACACACATAATTTTACTTTGAGCATTTTTGGAGGCTCTGATGAAAAAACAACAAGGTTTTACATTGATCGAACTGATGATCGTGGTAGCGATTATCGGTATTTTGGCTGCCATCGCATTGCCACAATATCGCGATTATACCCAGCGTTCTGCTAATGGTGCCTGCTTGGCCGAAGCTAAATCTTATATGAGCACTGCTGTGGCGGACATGGCAGACAACAAAGATCCGACTACTTATGAGACCTCGGCGTGTACTGCGATATCACCTACTCTGGCGACTGGCTCATACAGTGCGGGTACTAGTGTTACATTCACTGCGAAAACACAGGGTAACGCGGACATTCAGGCAGATACTATCTGTGATGCTGGGAAAGGTTCTTGTCGTTTAGATGAATAATTTTTGATTCTGAGCTAAGTGTTGTAAATAAAAAGCGCCTTTCGGCGCTTTTTATTTAAGTTAATTTTGCTTGTGGTTGAGTGTTTGGAGCTAAGGTTGCAGTTTTTTATTGTTAAAGATTGGCTGTGCCGGCCAGACCATATAAAAATAGAGGCCTGAATGTCTTGAAGTATTTAAACTGCCGTTCCTTTTATTGGCTCGCTGTCGCAATTGCATTATTAGCCACGCTTTTATTTTTACCAGGGCTCTCCGGTAGTTTTCTATTAGATGATTGGCCTAATATTCTACAAAATACGGCCTTACATCTCTACGAAATCAACACGCTTGATGATTTGCTTTACGCGGCTTACAGTTTCGAGCCGGGCGGTAGCTCGCGTCCACTGGCTATGCTTAGTTTCGCGCTCGATTTTAGGCGCGCAGGGCTGGACCCGTTCGCGTTCAAGTTGACCAACCTCATTATTCATGGCTTGAGTTGTTTGGTCTTGGCGTTGTTTCTGCGTCAGCTTTTGTTGTTGGCAAGTTGGTCGCACAAGCGTGCCGCTAATGCTGCTTTACTGTTGTCACTACTGTGGGCCATTCATCCTTTACAGGTTTCCTCTGTGCTGTACATTGTGCAGCGCATGCAGACTCTTAGTGTGCTCTTTGTCTTGTTAGCCTTGTGGGCCTATGTGCGTATGCGTGCTTTGCAGATAGAGGGGGCGCGCAGTCAGCTGTATGCTGTGTTGGCCCTGCTATTTGCAGTGCTGGCATTTGCTAGTAAAGAAGATGCAGCGCTAATACCCTTGTACTGTTTGGTTATGGAATTGACGGTTTTGCAGTTTCGCGCGGCGCAACCGAACTTGGCAAAGTGGCTTCGCTGGGCATTTGGCGTCTTGGCTTTGCTTGGCGGTGTTGTATATTTCTTTGTGGTGGTCCCGCACTATTGGCATTGGGGTGCCTATCCAGGGAGGGATTTCTCTAGTGTAGAGCGATTGCTTACTCAGGGGCGCGTGTTAGTGATGTATTTAGGGCAGATATTCTTACCTATGCCCAGTTCCATGACTTTTTTTTATGATCATATCCCCGTGTCGCGTAGCTTATGGCAGCCTTGGACAACGCTGCCTGCGATTACGCTGATTGTAGTGTTGTTGGCCTGGGCTTGGCGTTGGCGTTGTGCGCACCCAGTGTTTTCTTTTGGGGTTTTATTATTTTTTGCTGGCCATTTTATGACGAGTAATGTCATTAATTTAGAGCTGGCTTACGAGCATCGCAATCATTTGCCGTTGGTTGGCGCGTTGCTGGCGTTGGGGGATGTGGTTTTTGCTCTGCTATACGGCAGAGTATTTGCTAATGGTGTGAAGACAGTTTGTGTGATCTCTTTGATCGCGATGGTAAGTGCCGCGACGCTATTTCGTGCTTATATATGGGGTGATAACCTCCGCTTGGCCGAGTATAGTTTGGCTATGGCGCGAGATTCAGTGCGTGCTTGGGCAACTCTATGTACGACCCATTTTGAACTGAGCGGTAAGAAGGGGCAGGAACATCACCTTGATTTGGCTATCGAGACCTGTCAAGAAGGTGCTGAGCACCTGCCTCAGTCTGCTATTCTTATGAATAATGTAGTGATTTATAAAACTAAAAAAGGTAGTGTCACAGACGAAGATTGGCAGCTATTCCTCGAGCGTTTAAAAGGCTCAGTGATGAGCGTGCAGAATAAAGGGATACTTTGGGTGACGCTTGATAACGCTGAGCGTCATATGTACAACAACGAGCGCGCAGTGCTTAAAACAATAGATATTATTACCAGTAAAACAACGTTACGGCCCGAAGAGTATTTACGGGTTGGCGCGTATCTCTTTAACGACACCCATGAGCCAATAAAGGCTTTTGACCATTTAAAGCGTGCAGTTGAGCTGGCGCCAGTGGGAGACCCGGCAATTCAAAAAATGTTGAATGAGCTAGCTATTGCAGGACGACAGGATTGGGTGGCGCGCCTGAAAGAGGTTCAAGTTAAGACACACGGTGAAGCGTTATGACAATATCTGTAGTGCTCCCTGCCAAGAATGAAGCCATTGCTATTGGTGATACCGTTGCGGGCGTGCGGCGGTACTATCCCGCCGCCGAAATACTGGTGGTTAATGATGGTTCTACCGACGATACGGCGGCCGTGGCTGAGGCAGCGGGAGCCAAGGTGCTGAACCAGCCCTACAGCAAAGGCAATGGCGCCGCCATAAAGGCGGGGTTGCGGGCTGCCAGTAACGATATAGTGGTGTGTATGGATGCCGATGGGCAGCACCGCCCGGAAGATATAGCTCCTTTATTAGAAAAGCTAGAGTCTGGCTACGATATGGTAGTCGGCGCCCGCAGCCGCGAGGGGCAGGCGGGCGTGCACCGCTCATTAGCCAATGGTCTTTACAATAAGTTCGCCAGCTGGATGGTAGGCCACAAGGTGGAAGATTTAACTTCTGGGTTTCGTGCAGTAAGGCGTGAGAAGTTTTTGGAGTTTATTAGTCTGTTGCCCAATAAATTCTCGTACCCTACTACCATTACCATGAGCTTTTTCCGTGCGGGATACTCAGTCGGTTATGTACCTATCAACGTGCTAAAACGAGCCGAAGGTTCTAAAAGCCATATCAACTTATGGAAAGACGGTGTTCGTTTCTTGCTGATTATTTTTAAAATTGGAACTTTGTTCTCGCCGCTAAAGTTGTTTTTCCCGATTTCAATGGCGTTGGGTGGTGGCGGCGTGGCCTATTACGCTTATACATATTTTACGGATGGCCGTTTTACTAATATGGGGGCGCTCTTGTTTACGACTTCTATCCTAGTGTTTTTGATGGGGTTGGTGTCTGAGCAGGTGACGGCTTTACTGTATAAAGATAAATGACCCGAGTGAAATATGTATAAAGAATTTTATGACTCCAGCCGTTATGTAAAAGCGCCAGTCGTTACCGTAGTAATGCTTGCCTATAATCACGCCGATTATATCTCTGATGCAATTCGAGGTGTTTTGGAGCAAAAGTCTGATTTTGAGTTTGAGTTAATAATAGGTGAGGATTGCTCGAAAGATGAGACAAGAAAGGTTGTTCTTTCCTATCAAGAGCAATACCCAGAAATAATAAAAGTTATAGGCTGGCACGAGAATGTGGGAATGAATGCCAATTCTCGTAAAGTGGTCTCCTTAGCAAGAGGAGAGTTTTTGGCATATTGCGAAGGCGATGACTATTGGGTTGACGAGTATAAACTTCAGGATCAGGTTCAGGTTTTCAGAGATAATCCTAAAGTGGGAGTAGTTCACACGGACTGGGTTAGGTCGAAGCTTAAGCGTGGCGAATGGAAGAAGGGCCACCCTGTTCATAGGCATCTTCCCAAAAATATGCTTCAAGGTGATCTTTTTAATATTTTTTATCACCCTAAAATATTACGAACATGTACCAGAATGAGTAGAAAGTGTTGTATAGAAAATTGTTTTGGATCTGAGTTGGCGAGCGTTTACTACCCGTTTGGAGACACTCTTCACGCCGCCTATACTTCGTCGAGTTGGGGTGTGGGGTACGTTTCTCGTGTTACGGCAGTATATAGACACAGTAAGCAATCAGCTCTTAGGTCAGGGGTGAAAAAAAGAATTCAGTTTCTGCTGGGTTGTTTGGAGTTTGATTCGAACGCGAGATGCTTTTTTAACGGTAGGCTCGATTATCCAGTAGGTTACCGCCTTGAGATGTTAATTGGTCTGTTTCTTTGGAGTATTCGGGGAGGCGAAGTTAGGTGGGCTATGTGGTCGCTAAAAGATTTTTGTAGATCTTATGGTGTTAAATCTTTTATTTCTGCGGTGGCATATTTGGTGTGGAATCGGACGTTTTTTGTCTTATTTCGAAAGTGGCACCAAAAGTTCGTCCCTGTAGAAAGGTGAGTAATCTTATCAACGAAGGGGCGTTAAAAAGAGTAATATCGCTAGCAAAAGAACCTTTATTTCGAAGTTCCTTCCTTTCTTTTCTTGGCTTGATCTCTCGCGCGCTTGTACAGTTTCTATATTTTATTGTGGTCTCGAAAAGCCTGGGTGTTGAGCAGTATGGCGTGCTCTCTGCAGGTCTGTCCGCGTGCTTGTTGCTTTTCCCTCTTTCGGGTTGGGGTGTTTCGAATATATTATCAAAACGTATATCTCAAACAGCTGCGGTCAATGGGGTGGTGCCTTTTTTGGTGCTTCGCTTGTTGGCTACGTCCATACCGTTGTTTGCTCTGGTATTAGGGTACTTTGCTCTACTGGGCTCTGATTTAAAAATCATTGAAATTCTGCTGTTGCTATTATCGGAACTTGTTTTTTTGGCAATAATGCAGAATGTCAATGTGATATTGATGGCAAGTAAAAAGCCGGCTCTAGCAGCGGCTTCGGTTAATGTTATTCCGATTATTCGATTGGTGCTTGTCTCGCTGTTGTGGGCGATGGAATTGATTAATTTATTTAATGTGATTTCTGTCAATTTCATCGGCTCAATATTGGGTTTTTTATGTGGCTTTGGGATGCTGTACCAATGCTTTGGTGGACTTGCTTTTCAGGTGTCGAAAAGAGAAGTGGGATCTCCATTTTTGGGTGGAAGCTACGCTGTAGGCAACTGGATTGGTAAATCCTATCAGGAACTGGATAAGCTGCTTATCTATGCATTGATCGGAGCGGGGGCGCTAGGTAATTACATGATAGCTTTTCGTTTGGTCAGTGTGTTCACTCTTCCCGTCACAGCTTTAATGTCGGCTGCACTTCCCGCTTTTCACGAGGTTCAGTCGACCAATGCATGGTGGCGTAGCGTCAAAAGAGTAGCATTGGTTGTGATTTTATACTCCCTGTTGGCATCCTTGGTATCCATTGTCGCTGTTACTTTTGTGATTGATCATTTCTTTGAGCAGTATCGGAGTGCTGGATCTTACGTGTTCCTAATGGCTATTTGGCTTTTGTTCTATGGGGCTAGACAGTTAGGGGGTGTTGCTATGGTCACCATTGGTAGAGAGCGCACTCGAATGTCGATTGAAGTGATCGGAGCCCTACTTCTACTTGCGCTGGGTGGTATGTTGGTTGGAGCTTATGGTGGTCTTGGTGTGGCATTAGCGCTCGTTCTTTCGGAGTTTTCAGTTGCTGTTTTTTTATGGTTATATTTGTTTGGCGTGGCGCGTAAAAAAGTTCATACCTCAGGTGAAAGCGCCTAAAACCCCTGTAAATAATTCTGCCAAACGTCTGGTTTATTGTAAGCGACCTTCAATGCAGTTTCATCGCTTGGGAACAGTGTGCGCTGTTTGGCCCCTTTACGTTTTGTGCCGTTCAGTGTGGTCCCGCCTTGTCTTTCTCAGGGGTAGCTTACGCTTACAGTTCTAAAGCCGTGGTTGCGACATCCGCAAGAACACCGGACATAAATCTACAGTCTCGATTTTCCATATAGTTTAGACTTCATAATGAATAATGGTCTATTAAGGAACTCCCCTAAAGAATCGTTGCGCTGGATATTGTTAGCTCCGGCTTGGTTATAAAATACTTTGCCATCTGTTGTTTCAGCAACACCTACTTTTTCAATTGTCCAGAAGTCATTTACACCATTTTCAATGAAGTCGATCTGCTCTTTCTTTGATCCTCCGTCGAATAACGGAAAATTTATATCCCCTTTCCAGTTGAATCCGAGTTGTAAAACAAGATATTTTGTTCGGTAAGACAAATTTAACAACGAATGTAGAATACTGGCTTTAGCCTCTGATATAGATAAGGAGCTGTCACCATAGTCATCGCCAATATGATGTAGTACATTTAAGACTAGGGTAATATCAACATCAATGAGAGTGATGTCATCTTTGAATATCATGTAGCTGGAGTGAGTTTTTATCTTATCTTGCAGATTGAGAATGGATACTGCTTCACGCACAAAATCACTGTGTGTTTTATTGCCTTCGATGAATAATGCGTTTTTAGCGCCCCTGTGAATTAGCTCTAAAGTAAAATATCCTGTATTCCCTCCAATGTCGGCTATTGAGGCATCTTTGCACGGTAAGTGCCGCATTATGAAGCTTAGGCGCTCATCCTCCCATTTGGAATTTTTTTTCTCGGGGTCAGCAGAAATAATCTTTCTGAGAGGTGTGGCTAGCAATTGATAGTGGCTATGCTTGCTCGTTTCATTGTACAGCTCGAGGAGATGTGAATTACTCATAATTAATACTCATTATTCCGATTCTTTCAAATATAATTCAATCGTATCTTTTCTCGCGAAAATATCTTGACGTCTGAGTTTGTCGTAATCGATGGCGAAATCGCTGGGAGTGTAATTGTAATAAGCCTCCGGATGAGAATCCTCGGAGGTCCCGCCAGACCAGAAGTAATGTTCCGTTGGGGTAAATGAATGCTGTGTTTTCGGTGTTTTAATGCCGTGGTCTCTCAGCATGCCGCCAAATAAGTCAACATTATTATCAATACAGAACTGTATTGGCCCCCAAAGGCGCGGGTTTGCTTCAATCATATAGTAGCGATTTCTATAAGGGTCGAAGCGCACTTCAATCATAATCAATCCAAAAAAATTCTGGTCATGCAGCATTTCCACATACCGCCTAGCAACCTCGGTTTCATGGAAGCTGGAGCGTCTCGCTAGAATAATTGAGCCGCCCTTGGCTTGCTGTATTAAGTTTTCCTGCGAGAATATACTAGTGTTGCTTTCTACGTCTCTCGGAATATGGGCTAACAAATACAAGCTCCGGCCAAACACAAACTCCTGGAAGAAGTAATCACTTTCATCTTCGCTCTTGCGAAACGCTTCTAATTCACTGGTATTTTGTATGAGGTGCGGAATGAGTTGCCCGCCTCCGGAAGAAAAGTAAGATCGTGGCTTTGCAACAAACGGCAAGCACTTTGGAGCTTCGTCATACTCAACTGGAATATCCAGCCCATATAGGGCGCAGAGTTTAGAAAAGCTATGTTTGTCTGAGATTGTGCGGTACAACTTCTCATTAACTAGCGGGATGACGCAATTTTCAGATTCAATAGATGTTCTATTTTCGAGCAAAAATCGATTAAGGTATTCAGTCGAAGGTAAAATTAAAATTCTCTCGTACCCATGTCGACGGCACAGTGTATCAGTCCATGTGCGAATTTGGTCATAATGCAATCCTGACGAGTTTCTTGTGATACTTAAGTGATGCTTGTAACTCGTCAGAAGAATCGGGTCTTTCTCGTTTCTAGCAATAATGTGAAAATTGACAGAATTCTTAGTAGCCCATCTACAAAAAGCAATAACCGCTCTAGAGTTGTAACCAGATATTATCATTACAGCCTGGCTAATCATTTCATCTCATCTCCTTTCCTCTCAGATGGCGAGTCTGTAGAGTTTCAGTCTAATTAAAGCTGTGATTTATTGGTTGCTCTTTTGTATTGGTGCTGAACTAAGCGAATTCTCGTGGCGTCAGCGAGTGTTATCTAGGTGTTGCATGGCGCAGGCTGAGATGAATCTGAGGGGGCGAATGACACCCCCGTAATCACCAACGTTTCAATGCTATTTAAGCACTACTAAATATGGGGCTTGTTTATAGGGTCCTCTATTTGAGTTAGATTGTACCCGCTTGAGCGTCTAGCCAAGCCTGAGGGGGGCCTATAGGCCTGCTGATTCTTTGATGATGTCGGTTATCAATTCTACATCCTCTGAGGATGTATTTGATGAAATGGGCAGGCATAGTATGCTATTTGCTGTTTTATTTGCAATTGGTAAGTTTTTTAAGTGGCTTGACGGTAGCTCTTTATACATTTGGAGCTGGCTTATAAGTGGGTAAAAGTACCGCCTAGGGAAAATGTTGTGTTCTATTAAGTTGTTATAGAGTTGATCCCGGGTAATATGAAAATCATTTTTTATCAAAATGGGGAAGTAGCAATAGTTGTGGGTGGTCTCTTCTTTTTCTAACTCAGGAATCTCTAAGCCCTTAATTCCTTTTAGTTGTTGCGTATATTCATTATGGGTTTTCTTTCTTTTTTGGATGTTTTCTTTATGTGTCTTGATTTGCAAGATTCCTATCGCTGAGTTTATTTCACTCATCTTTCCATTGATGCCGCAAGTAGATATAGTTGTTTCGTTTATAAATCCAAAGTTCTTTAAATTATCTATGTATTTTTTGGTTTTCATGTCGTGACAAACGATGGCACCACCTTCAAAGGTGTTAAAAACCTTTGTGGCGTGAAAGCTAAGAATGCTAAGGTCACCGTGGTTTAGGATACTTACCCCATCTTTTTTAACGCCAAAGGCATGCGCAGCGTCATAGATAACTTTTAAGTTATAGTCGTCGGCGATTTTCTGAATCTTTTCTGTGTTGCATGGTGTTCCGTAACAATGCACTGGAAGTATCGCGCTAGTATTTGAGGTTATCGCCTCCTCAATTCTGTTTGGGTCCATGTTGAAGGTGTCTTTTTTAATATCAACAAAAACGGGCTTTATTCCATTCCAAAGTAATGCGTGGGATGTTGCCACAAAAGAGTAGGGTGTGGTGATAACCTCGCCTTGAACCTTTAATGCTTTGAAGGCAGTCAGTAAGGCGATTGTTCCGTTATTAAACAGCGAAATATACTTTACCCCAAGCATGGAGCATAACTTGTCTTCTAACTCTTGATGTAGTGGGCCACCGTTGGTAAGACGTTTAGATTCCCAGATTCTTTCTAATAGGGGAATTAATTCATCCAGTGGTGGTAAATCCGGTTCGGTGACGTAAATTGGTTTTTTGCTCATTGCTATGATCTTTGAAGAGTCGTCGTTAACTTTGATAAGAAATTATTCCAGCTAAACTGTAAAGCGAACTCTTCGCATCCATTTTGGTTAGATTTTATAGTTTTAAGAGTTTCGATTATGGACCCTGCGAGCTCTGAATAGTTGTCGTTGTCTATTAGGCACCCTGATCTGGTGGAATCTACCGCGTCTACAATGCCTCCCGTTTTAAATGCGACTGTAGGTGTACCCTGAGCAGCCGCCTCTACTGCTACCATACCAAACCCCTCTGGGTCGCCGGGTATCTCTCTCACCGGAAAAATATGAATATCACTGGCTGCATAGGCCGATTGCAATATCTTAAGTTCCGTAATGTTTCCGGTAAATATCAGGTTTGATTTTAATCCGTGCTTATCAGCTGCTTGCAGGATTTCCTCTTTCGTCTGTGGTGTGGCGTAAAGTGAGTTTTTGGGGGCTTCGCCAATAATCAATAATTTAACCGTGGGAAACTCGTTAGCGATATCGGGTAATGATTGGGCGACAAATTCTTTTAGCCCTTTACGGGTGGTTAAACGGCCTACCGATAGCAGTATGGGGCCTTGTTCAAGTCCATACTGTCGTTTAAAGTCGTTTACTTCTTGCTCGGTGGGCGGATGCTTGGGTATGTCCACGCCGGGGTGGATAATAACGATACTCTCTTCGTTAACGCCGCGCTCCAGGAGTAAGTTTTTGGTTGGTGTGCTATTGGCAATAACCGTATCCATTCGCCTAAAACAGGGTGTCCAAAAAGCTTTGTAAAGCGGATGATCGACGGCAACGTCCAGGCCATGGGTGTAAGTAATGGCTTTTGCGCCGATTAACTTGGCGCAAATTAAGGTAATAGGTGCGGTTAATCCGCTGCCGGCAATTACGTGTGTTGGCCGACACTTTAAAGCTTGAAATATGGCTTTAATCTGGGCGCACATTAAAAACAGCCATAAAGGCTTTAACGGCACCCCGGAAAACTTAACACCTGTCGGGATGCTTTCTTGTGAAATGCTAGGGCCGACGACGGTCACTTGAGAGTGTTCTGCCAAGCCCTTAGCCATATTCCAGTTGAGCCTCTCCATGCCTCCGACTAGTGGCGGAAGGTTGCGGGTGATTAGCAAAACTTTAGTGGCATTAGGCTTTGACAATGTTTGCACCATTAAAACGGTTGCGCGTATCCACAATCACCGGGCTGCATTCTTGCAGTTGCGCATAGTCGTAATCATCGTGGTCTGTCGCTAACACTAAACAATCGTATGATCGGATGGTGCCTGGAGTAAGCGTTACGCTTTTTAAATCAAAGTGATAGTCTCGCTTATTTGGGAATATGGGCACATAGGGGTCTGAATAATCAATTAGGGCCCCCTTATTTTGCAGTTGCTGCATTATTTCTACGGCGGGCGATTCGCGGGTGTCGTCTATGTTCTTTTTGTAGGCTAGTCCGAGCACCAGTATGCGGCTGCCGTTTATTGCTTTTCTGTGTTGATTGAGTGCCTCGGCCACCTTGTTGACCACCCACTCGGGCATATGATGGTTTACCTCGCCAGCTAATTCAATAAACCGTGTATTAATGCCATACTCTTTAGCTTTCCAGGTCAAATAAAAGGGGTCGATAGGGATGCAATGTCCGCCTAAGCCGGGGCCGGGAGCGTATGGAACAAAGCCAAAAGGTTTAGTCGCTGCGGCCTTTATCACTTCGTGAATGTTAATGCCCATTTTGTCGGCGACTATTTTCATCTCATTCACTAAACCGATATTAACGGCGCGGTGAATGTTTTCCAGTAGCTTTGTCATTTCGGCGACACGAGTGTTGCTAACGGACACCAATGTTTCGATAGCTAGCCCGTAAAGTGTCTGGCCCAGTTCTAGGCAGCTCTCGGTGATGCCGCCAATCACCTTAGGGATTGTGGCTGTAGTATAATTTGGGTTGCCTGGATCTTCACGTTCAGGGGAGTACACCAACGCGCAGTTGCTGCCAGGATTAAAGCCCATATGTTCAAGCCTGGGTTTTAGCAGCTCCTCTGTGGTGCCGGGCCATGTTGTACTTTCTAAGCACATTATTTGCCCTTCACGAAAGTAGGGCAAAATGGCGTCTACAGTATCTGTGACAAAAGATAAATCAGGTTGATGGTGTTGGTCCAATGGCGTGGGGACACAGATTATTTGCGCGTCTACGTGGGTGCTTTGTGCGAAGTCTGTAGTGGCGCTAAAACCGTTGTTTAAGGCGTCCTCGATATGCTCGCCGGTAATGCGTTTGATGTAGCTGTTGCCCGCATTGAGTTGTGCGACTTTATGCGGGTCAATATCAAGCCCAGTGACTTTTATGCCCATTTCGGCAAAGCGCAGTGCCAATGGCAAGCCCACATAGCCCAGCCCATAAATACCCACATGACAGTCGCGGGATCGCAGGCGGGTTTGCAGTTGTTTAAGGGCTTCGCTCTGAATAGCGGGCATGGGTAACTCTTTGAGTTTACAGTTATTTATTGGTTCTTCGATCATCGCAGAAGTTAATGCCGTGGGCAAGAGGTAGTGCTAAATGGCTACTATTTTTCCTGTTGCAGATCTGCCGCCTTCTGGTTGGATGGGTGAAGCCAGTAAGATAAAAAAGTTGTTGCGTCTTTACAGAACCCGCATCGACAAATCCACCGCCCGACAGTGTTTGGTTAACGCTCCCACCGAAATCCGGCTGATATTTTTAAATAACACTTTTTGTGCGTTAATTTGCGCAATATCTACACCACCCGATAGCTCAAGTGATGCCGTAACGGTTGCGCTATCTAAGTGCTGATTGACCTCCGTTAAATCCATCTCATCCAGCATAATAATATCCGCGCCGCTGGCCAGTGCTTCATTCAGCTCGGTGAGGGTTTCTACTTCTACTTCTAAAGGTTTTTCCGGGGCGATCTCGCGGGCTTTGGCTACGGCGGCTTTGATGCTGCCAGCGGCGGCTATGTGGTTTTCTTTTATCAAGAAAGCATCAAACAAGCCGATACGGTGGTTGTGGCAACCGCCGCAGGAGACGGCGTATTTTTGTGCGCTGCGCAGGCCCGGTATGGTTTTGCGGGTATCTAGGATTTTGATGGGTAAACCCTTCACCAAGTCGGCGTATTCGCGGGCAGTGGTGGCGACGCCTGAGAGCAATTGTACAAAGTTTAAAGCGGTGCGCTCGCCGGTGAGGAGGCAGCGTGCGGGGCCCTCCAGCTCAAATAGGGTGCTGTTGGCGGCGGCTTGTTCGCCGTCTTCGATGTGCCAGGTGATCTTTACGTCGGGGTCTAGCTGACGGAAGGTCTCCTCTACCCAGGCTTTGCCGCAAAAGGTACAGTCTTCCCGGGTTATAACGTGGGCACGAGCGGTTTGTTCGGCGGGTATTAGTAGGGCGGTAATATCGCCGCTGCCGACGTCTTCTTCAAGAGCTGCGGTGACGTTTTTAATGATGTCACGACGCAGAGAGGGAATGTTGTCGGCGTATTGGGCGAGCATATCAAAGTCCTGTGCGGGTAAAGTCCGTTATTGTATGTGAATTGACGCTGGTTGTGGTCGATTTGTCGCCTATCGGCCTGAAGACACTTTGCGCGCCAGTCGTTATAACTAAAAACTCATGTTTCTTTTGGTTGAGCCGATAAAGTTATAGTTGCCGGGTGTTTTTATCCTTAAATGTGATAGACAGCGCATTACCGGCGTTTGCAATTTGGAGTTTGTGTCCGCGAGCATATAATAGAAGCTCAGAGTTCCCCCTTATGGGTTTTCAATCATGTCCGAATCGTCTAACCATGAAAATGTTGTGTCGCTCAGGACCGAGCGTGATGTAAAAGCAACCCAGGGACGAGAGCCTCAAGCTGTGTTGGCGCGTATGCCGGCGGCTATGCACCTGCTGCGCGAAAAAGCGCGACAGACGTTGCAGGGACTGCTGCGAAGCTTATTTGATAAAGCCGATGACGCGCTGTTTGAGCTGGCTGATCAGGCGACCAATAATCACGAGCAAAACCTTTATTTTGATTCAATGCGCCAGGTTCGCTTGCACCGCAAAGATACCGAATCGGCCTTTTTTCAGCATATTGACGTTAACTTCGCGCGTCTTATGGATTCAGGTGCTTTTCCCGAGGCCTCGGCTGAAGAGGCTCCCGCGAGCCTCGACAACCTTTCTCTGGTTGGGAACGAGGAGCTAGAGGAGATGGTGGCCAGTGAGACGATGGTCAACCGTGCCAATGAGCAGTTTGCCGAGCGTGTTCAGCATCTGACCTTGCGTATCGATCATCTTGTTCCTATTAAGGTGTACCAAAAGAACAATCCGGTTGGCTGTGACGCGGTGTGTGCCGCTTTTATTGAAGCCTCGGGCGATATTGATATCGATGTTAAGGCACGTCTAGTGCTGCTTAAGTTGTTTGATCGTGCGGTGATGTGTCAGTTGGGTGAGTTGTATGATCAGCTCAATCAGCACTTAATCGAAGCTAATATATTGCCTTCACTGCGCGGTGGTGTAGGTGCACGAGGTGTGAAACCGACGGCTAGCCGGCGGACGGCGCAATCAGAAACCCATGAGGCCAGTGGCAATGAATCTCCGGTGGCCGATGAAAATGCCGAGCAATTACTCGGTACACTGCGTGAGCTATTAAAGGCGCAGGGGGCCGGCGCCGCTCAAACGCATGCCGCTGCAGCTGTGGGGCCGAGCCTCTCATCGCAAGATTTGTTGAGTATTTTAACCTTGGCGCAGCAGCGCTCGGCGCCGCAAACTGAGCGGGCGCATACCGTCAGTGCCGAGGATATTAAGTCGCAAGTGGGTCATTTGCTGGCTCGCGGCGGTGCCGGGGAGCGACAAATTAACGATATTGATGAGGATGTGATTAACCTTGTCAGTATGATGTTTGAGTTTATCTTGGATGATCGCAGTCTGGCTTCGCCTATGAAGGCGTTGTTGGCTCGGCTGCAGATCCCCATGATTAAAGTCGCCATTGCCGATAAATCGTTTTTTGGTAAGGGTGGTCATCCGGCGCGGCGCCTGCTGAATGAGATGGCGACAGCGGCGTTGGGTTGGCAGGACAGCGGCGAAGAAAATCGCGGCAAAGATATGCTGTATCGTCAGATTGACCAGACGGTAGGCAAGGTGCTGAGCGATTTTAGTAAAGATGTCGCAATTTTCGATGCCTTATTGCTGGAGTTTCGTGCATTTCAAGAAAAAGACAAGCGACGGGCAAAAATCCTTGAGCAGCGCACTATCGATGCGGAAGACGGCAAAGCTAAATCGCAGCGCGCGCGCGCCGAGGTTGACGCAGCACTCGAGGAGATTACCGCAGGCGTCGAGTTGCCGAGTGCCGCCGCCGAACTGCTGGCTAGTGCTTGGTCTAACGTACTGTTTATTACCTGCTTAAAACAGGGCCCCGACAGCGAAACCTTTGCTCAGCAGCTTCAAGCCGGCCGCGAGTTGGTGTGGAGTGCGACGGCGCCTATGACTGGCGATAACCGTCAAAAGCTTCTGAAGTTGGTGCCGCGGCTATTAGCGCAGCTGCGTGGCGGACTGGAAGATATTGCGTTTAACCCCTATCAGATGGGGCAGCTGTTTAAAGCACTGGAAAAACTCCATTTAGATATTTTGCGGAGTAAGGTTAAGGCAGAGGCCCCAGTGCCTTTGGTCGAAGCCCCCGCTGTTCCAGCGTCTTCTATGTCGGAGGCTGAGGCTGTGGTGCCAGAGTCACCCGTTGCAGACATTGAAGCGCCTGCGGTGGTTGGTCAGGCTGGCCTTGAGGTCGGTGCGGCTAGTTCGGACGTCGCAAATGAAGAGCTTGGCGAGCGAACTGAAGAGGACGATATTGATGGTCAGCACTTGGCGTTGGTGTCAAACTTAACTCAGGGAAGTTGGTTTGAGATGTCTTCAGCGGCCGGCGAGACCTACCGTTGTCGCTTGGCGGCGATCATTAAGCCTACCGGTAAATATATTTTTGTGAATCGCACCGGAATGAAGGTCGCCGAGGAAGACAAGCCCGGTTTAGCCCGCGCATTAAAAGAGGGCCGTATTCGTGTGCTGGATGACGGCATGTTGTTTGATCGGGCGCTGGAGTCGGTGATTGGTAGCCTGCGCCAACCGCGAGGTAAGCGAGGGGGGTAAGCCCTTGCATTGATCCAAGCAACGGCAAGCCTAGGCTTGCCGTTGTCGTATCTGGGGCGCGCATTGATTATACTGGAGCGCTTTAGGGGCCGATAGAGTCGTCGTTTTGTTGCATACTCCACAGACCATTAGCATTGATGAATCCGGCTGGATGACACCAGCGCGGCACTGCTGCTCGCCTAATTATGGTCCGCGGCCAGAGGGCGCTGAGGTAAGTTTGCTGGTGGTCCACAATATTAGCCTGCCCCCTGGTGAATTTGGCAATGGTTGGGTCGAGAAGTTTTTTACCAATCGGCTCGATCCGGATGCGCATCCGTATTTCTCGAGCATAGCCTCGATGCAAGTCTCATCTCATGTGTTGATTACCCGCACCGGGGAATTGGTGCAGTTTGTCTCTTTTAACGATCGCGCCTGGCATGCGGGCCGTTCGTGCTTTGCCGGGGTTACAGAGTGCAATGATTACAGCGTTGGCGTCGAGCTGGAGGGGACCGACACGCTGGCTTACACCGAAGAGCAGTATTGGGTGTTGGCGCGTCTGACAGATACATTATTGGCTTACTTTCCGGCACTTAGCCCTGAGCGGATTGCTGGCCATTGCGATATTGCGCCCGGACGGAAAACCGACCCAGGCGAAGCGTTTGATTGGAGCAAATATTACTCACAGATAACATCCAACTAAAGCAGGTCTGCCCGTGACATTAATAAGTTTGGTGATAGTGCTATTGCTGGTGCAGTGGTGGGGGTCGGGTAAGCCCTTGCACCGGGATCAATGGTTTTTTAGTGGGTGGCAATTACTCAACGCAAACACTCGTGCGCAAAGTGCCCCCTGGTTATGCGCCGTCGCCGTCGCTGTGCCAGTTGTTGTGCTGCTGGCGGTCGTTCTTGCCGTTATTGTTTGGCTGCCTGCCGGCTGGCTCATTGTTCTGAATATTCCGGTGTTGCTGTACAGCTTAGGGCGTGGGGATTTCTCTGGGGCGGTGCACACTTATGTCGAGGCCGCCCATACGGGGGATTCGGTCAAAGCCGTGAATGTCTTGGATGGTATGAATCTCGACCCGGATTTACGTGGTGGCCGTAACAATGGTGATTGGACGGCTCTTAATCGTGAGGCGTTGCGGGTGTTTACCTATCGTGGCTTTGAGCGAATGTTTGCGGTTATTTTTTGGTTTGTAGTGGCCGGTGCGCCAGGGGCACTGGCCTACCGTCTGAGTGTGTTGTTGTGGGTGCACTTGCTAAAGGTTAATGATAAACGCGCGGCTGTTGTAGCGCGCGCGGTGACGTTAATTGAGTGGCCCGCGGCGCGTTTATTGGGTTTAAGCTGGGCCCTGGTTGGGCATTTTGACCTTTGTATGGTGCGCTGGCGCCACTTGTGGTTATCATTGCACACCTTAACACCGGTATTTTTGGTGTCGGTGCTGCTCGGGGCTATGGGCGAAGAGGGTGAGTGGGCTAAATCTGGTGACTCGCGTCGGTTCCAGCCTGCAGCGCGTATCGAGCCGAGTTATTCGCTGCACTTGGTCGAGTCCACTGCGAGTATGTTCTCCCGCGCACTTTTGCTCTGGGTGTTTGCCGCAGCCGTCGTAACGCTATTGATTTGAGGAAAAAGCATGCCTTCGTTTGATGTGGTTTCGGAAGTAGAAAAGCACGATTTGACCAATGCGGTCGATCAAGTAAAGCGAGTGATTGTAACGCGCTATGATTTTAAAGGAGTCGATGCCGACTTCGAGTTAAAAGACTATGTTGTTACTATGACGGCCGAGGCCGAGTTCCAGCTGCAACAAATGCGCGATATGCTGCAAAGTGCATTGCTAAAAAATAAGATTGATATTGCCTGTCTTGAGATGAAGCCTCCGCGGGCCAGCGGTAAAAAGTCCATTCAAGATGTGGTGGTGCGCACTGGCGTAGAGACCGAGCTTGCCAAAAAAATCGTCAAAATGATTAAAGAGCAAAAGCTTAAAGTGCAAGCGCAAATACAGGGTGATCAGCTGCGGGTTACCGGTAAAAAGCGCGATGATTTACAGGGGGTTATCGCCTTTTTGAAGTCGTCTGATATCGAATTGCCACTGCAATTTACTAATTTTCGCGATTGATGCGCTGGCGGCGCTTGGCATTTTAGTCGGCGACGTTTATGTGCCTAAGAGATTCCACCCAATACACCGTTGCCCCTGCTACTGCGATGGGCATGGCAAAAATATTAATGATTGGGAACATGCTGGCGAGCATAATCATGCCGCCAAAGGGGTAACTTGTCAGTGGTGCACGGCCCAGCAGGTGGCGCATGCGAACGAAGGTTGTCTGGTGGTTGTCGGCGGGGTAATCAATATACTGGACGGCCATGCACCACGCCGACCACAGTGCACCAATAAGCAGTACTACAAGGTTCAGGCCGGGAATAAACCAGCTGAGCAACACCAGCAATAAAATAAGCAGACCACGGGTTATAAAATACCAAATCTTAACCAGCTCGCGACCAAGGGTGCGGGGTATAAGCTTGCCCCAGCTCTCTTCTGGCGGCTTGATGCCGGTCAGTTTTTGCTCGATTTTTTCGGCTAAAATACCGTAAAAGGGGGCGGCTATTAAATTGGTAATGACGTTAAAGCTGTAGCCATAAATAAATAGTACGGCAAAGGCAAAAATTGCCCACAGTAACCACGCTAAAAATTCGAGCCAGCCGGGCAACCAACCCATCAGAAGCGTCAAAAAATCACTAAACAGGTGAATGAGTGCCAAGGTGGTAAAGACAAATACCACCACGTTGGCCAAGAGCGGCACAATAATAAACCGCTTAAGCCCGGGGCTGGCGAGTAGTCGTGCCCCCTGGCTTAGATGGTTAAGTGCGCTGACAGGGTTGCCCTTCATACGTTTGGGCTAGTGGGCCCCGGCTTGCTCAAGCGCCGCAATATAGTCATCCGACAACCGGTGGCTTTTAATGGTTTGTAAAAAGGTCCTATCGTTAGGGCCTTTGGCGTTTAGATCGTAACCGGCCTGCTTAAAAAAGGTCAGGAATGTTTCAAAGTTTTCTTCACGCATGCCTCGGTAGGCCTTTTCCAGCAAGTGGAAGTCGCGGCTGATGCCTTCGGGGGCCGGGTATTGTAAAAAGCCTTCGATGCGTTCGTTATCAAAAACTTCCCCTAAAACTTTTTGCTTGTCTTTTTTTAGTGTCATTGCTCGTTCAACTTTTTAAGTAGGATTTCGTTTACCGCTTGCGGGTTGGCCTGACCTTTACTGGCCTTCATGATTTGACCAACAAAAAAGCCCAGCATTTTAGGGCGTTTGGCGTCATCGGCATTGACGTAGTTTTGCACTTGCGTTTGGTTGTTGGCGATTACCTCGTCAACCATTTTTTCTAGGGCGCCGGTATCGCTGACTTGTTTAAGTCCGCGCGACTCAATAATACTGTCGGCATCGCCTTCGCCATTGCACATGCCTTCAAATACTTGCTTGGCGATTTTTCCAGAAATGGTGCCATCTTTGATGCGGACGATCAGCCCGGCTAATTGCTCTGCGGTAAACGGGCACTCGCTTAGCGAGGCGTCAGATTTGTTGAGGTAACCTGCTAAGTCTACCGTTACCCAGTTGGCTGCGAGCTTTGGCTCACCCGAGGTTTTTGCCACAATTTCAAAAAACTCGGCGGTGCGGCGGTCGCTGGTTAATACATTGGCATCGTATGACGATAAATCGTACTCACTAACAAAGCGATCGCGCTTGGCGTCGGGTAGTTCTGGCAAGGTGCGCTTGATGGTGTCGATATATTCGTCATCTAAAATAACCGGCAGTAGATCCGGGCAGGGGAAGTAGCGGTAGTCGTTGGCGACTTCTTTGCTGCGCATAGGGCGCGTTTCATTCTTGTCGGCGTCGTACAGGCGGGTTTCCTGAGGGATCTTGCCGCCGTCTTCGATGATCTCGATCTGCCGTTCGGCCTCAACATTGATAGCCTTCTCGACAAATTTAAATGAGTTGATGTTTTTGATCTCGCAGCGGTTGCCGAGCTTCTCTTCACCTTTCAAGCGCACTGAGACGTTCGCATCGCAGCGCATGGAGCCCTGCGACATTTCACCGTCCGATATGCCCAGGTAGGTAATAATCGAGTGGATTTTTTTCAGGTAGGCTACAGCCTCTTCGGCTGAGCGCATATCGGGCTCCGAAACGATCTCGATCAGTGGCGTGCCGGCGCGGTTTAGGTCGATACCGCTCATGCCTTGGTAATCTTCGTGGAGTGACTTGCCGGCATCTTCCTCTAGGTGGGCGTGGTGCAAACGCACGGCCCGTTGGCGGCCGTCTGCCAGTTCGATATTGGTGACCCCAGGGCCGACAATGGGCTCTTCCAGCTGCGTGGTTTGGTAGCCTTTGGGCAGATCGGGGTAAAAGTAGTTTTTACGCTCAAATACCGAGCGCTTGCCGATGTCGGAATTCATTGCCAGGCCAAACATAATGGCAAAGCGAAACGCCTCTTCGTTAGCGACTGGCAGGGTGCCGGGCATGGCTAAATCAATCGCGCAGGCCTGTGTGTTGGCGGCGGCACCAAAGGCGGTGCTGGCGCCGGAGAATATTTTTGACTGGGTGGCGAGCTGAACGTGAATCTCAAGCCCGATTACAATTTCCCATTCCATCGTGTCGTCCTCTTAGGCGGTGGCCGGTGCCAACTGCTGGTGAAAGTCAGTCGCGAGCTGAAATTGATGTGCGACATTCAGGAGCTTGCCCTCGGCAAAGTAGTTGCCGATTAACTGCAGGCCAACCGGCTTGCCGTCGACTAAACCGCAGGGGATAGATAGCCCGGGCAATCCGGCTAAGTTGGTGGCGATGGTGTAAATATCCTCTAAATACATGGCGACTGGGTCTTGGGTTTTGGCGCCAAATTCAAACGCTGGTGACGGCGAGGTGGGGCCAAGGATAACGTCGACATCGGCAAAGGCCTCGACAAAGTCCTGTTTGATCAGGCGACGCACTTGTTGTGCTTTGTTGTAATACGCATCGTAATAACCGGCACTTAACGCGTAGGTACCTACTAAGATACGGCGTTTTACTTCATCCCCAAAGCCTTCGCTGCGCGAGCGTTTATAAAGATCGGCGAGATCTTTTGGGGCGTCGCAGCGGTGGCCGTAGCGTACACCATCAAAACGCGATAAGTTGGCTGAGCACTCTGCGGGCGCAATAACGTAGTAAGCGGGCACCGCTAGATGTGTGTGTGGCAAGCTAATTGAGCGGGTTTTAGCGCCGAGCGACTCATAGGTTTTGATCGCCTCTTGGACGGCCCTGGCCGTGTCTGGGTGAAGGCCTTCGCCAAAGTACTCCTCTGGGATGCCAATCGTTAGCCCGGCCAGTGAGTCGCCGAGGTTTGCCGTGTAATCTTCTAGTGGTTGATCGACGCAGGTGGAGTCTTTGTCGTCAAAGCTCGCCATAACGTTTAGCATCAGGGCGGCGTCTTCGGCGTTGCGCGTTAAAGTGCCGGCTTGGTCGAGGCTGGAGGCAAACGCAATCATGCCCCAGCGCGACACCCGGCCGTAAGTTGGCTTGATGCCGGTAAGGCCGCACAGGGCGGCAGGCTGGCGAATCGAGCCGCCGGTGTCGCTAGCGGTGGCGCCGGGCGCAAGCAGCGCGGCTACTGCAGCGGCAGAGCCGCCAGACGAGCCGCCGGGCACGCAGTTGGTGTTCCAGGGGTTTTTAACCGGGCCGTAGTAACTGGTCTCGTTGGAAGAGCCCATGGCGAACTCGTCCATATTGGTCTTGCCCAGCATTACCGCGCCGGCTTTTAAATAGTTCTCGACAATGGTGGCATCGTAAGGTGCGATAAAGGTATCGAGCATCTTAGAGCCGCAGCTGGTGCGCACCCCTTGCGTGCAAAAAATATCTTTATGGGCAATGGGGATACCGCACAGCGGCGAGCTGTCGCCCTCGGCCAAACGTGCGTCAGCGGCCTGTGCTTGGGCGAGCGCTTGCTCTGGGGTCACGGTAATGTAGCTGTTGTAGTTTGCATCGAGTGCGGCAATACGATCTAGGTAATGCTGGGTTAGCTCGACACTGGAAATCTCTTTACTGCGCAGCGCTTTGCCGAGCTGGGCAATGGTTTTGGTGTGCATGGAATCTGTCCTTTGGAGTAACTTGCCGGTGGCGCAATAGCGCTCGCACGTGGGTTGGGGCGGTCTCGCAACGGTGCGGTTATTCAATCACTCGCGGCACTAAGTACAGGCCATCTTCAGTGGCTGGTGCCATAGCTTGTAGGCTTTCGCGTTGATTTGGCTCGGTCACCTCGTCACGACGCAAACGCTGTACGGCGTCTAACGGGTGGGCCATTGGGCTAACGCCACTGGTATCGGCCGCTTGCAGTTGATCGACAAGCTCTAGCACCTCGGAGATGCTTTGCGCCACGTTGGCGGCGGCCTCGTCTGAAATATCGATGCGCGACAATTCGGCGAGTTTCTCGATGTCGCTTTTGTTTACAGCCATGGGCGTGCTCCGTCTGGTGCGCAGGTGCCGACAAATGCGGCGGGCGCGGGCGTACTAATCGTCTAAGTTGGGTAATTTTACGGGTAAAAGGTCGATTGCGGCCATCATTACTGAAAAAAATACCGACTTTGCCCTAAAAGGCGGTAAAGTTATCACATTTGTGCCTTGCCCTAAATCCCCGCCGTTGATAGAGTGCCAGCATCCCCCAAGGGGTCTGTGGTTAGTGGCTCTCGCAGTTGTCGCTGAGTCAGTGGTAAGCCGATTGTGCAAATGTCGGCGGCAAGGGCTATTAAGCACAGCATTTTTGGGACTCGTTGAATGTTTTCGGCGGGCGCGGCAGCGTCTACGCCGCCGTTTGCATTAGTCCGTTTATAGCAAACAGAGCCCGGCTCGCCTGCCTTGGGGCGAGTTGGCACTACCAGTATCTTAAGGCCATCAACACTCATGTTTAAATATCTTCGCGGCGCTTTCTCCAATGACCTCTCTATCGATTTAGGTACAGCTAACACCCTGATTTATGTGCGCGGGCGAGGCATTGTGCTCGACGAGCCATCAGTGGTTGCTATTCGCCACCACAATGGGCAAAAAATTGTCGAGGCGGTGGGCATGGAGGCAAAGCGTATGCTGGGCCGTACGCCGGGCAACATTACCGCGATTCGCCCGTTAAAAGACGGCGTGATTGCCGACTTTCAGGTGACCGAGAAAATGCTTCAGCATTTTATTCGCAAAGTGCACGAGAACAGCTGGTTTGCGCCGAGCCCGCGGGTACTGATTAGTGTACCTTGTTTGTCCACAGAGGTAGAGAAACGCGCGATTCGCGAATCGGCGCTAGGTGCTGGTGCACTGGAGGTTCGTTTAATTGAAGAGCCGATGGCCGCCGCAATTGGTGCGGGCTTAAAAGTTGCCGAAGCCAACGGTTCGATGGTGGTCGACATTGGTGGCGGTACGACTGAAATTGCCGTTATCTCGCTTAACGGTGTGGTGTACTCCGACTCGGTGCGTATTGGTGGTGACCGTTTTGACGAGGCGATTGTGAACTATGTGCGCCGTCACTATGGCAGTATTATTGGCGATGCCACGGCCGAGCGGATCAAGCAAGAGATTGGTTGTGCCTACGCCAGCAGCGAAGTGCGCGAGATCGATGTGCGCGGCCGCAACCTGGCCGAAGGGGTGCCTCGCAGCTTTACCTTAAATAGCGATGAAATTTTAGAGGCGCTGCAAGAGCCGTTGGCCGGTATTGTGCAGTCGGTTAAGAGCGCGCTCGAGCAATCCCCTCCTGAGTTGGCCTCCGATATTGCCGAGAGCGGCGTAGTGTTAACCGGTGGTGGCGCTTTGCTGCGCGACATTGATCGCTTGTTAGCCAACGAGACGGGTCTGCCATTTGTGGTTGCTGAAGATCCTCTTACCTGTGTTGCTCGCGGTGGTGGATTGGCGATGGAGATGAATGACAAACGCAATATTGATTTGTTGTCTTCGTAATTTTAGTTAAACATTGGTCGCGCGGCTTGTTGCAACTTTGACAGCCGGTCGCGCTTAAAACGGCATAGTGCGTTACGTCGGGAGATGCCGCCATTAAAACACTGTTCACAAAAGGCCCTGCTGTCAGCTTTCGCTTTGCCTTTTTTGGCTTAGTGGCTTTAGCGCTGGTGTTAATTAGCCTTTATACCGACTGGCTCGACCCTGCGCGGCGTGAGCTAAGCACTCTTGCCAAACCCTTCTATCAAATTACCGATATTCCCCGTCGGATCGGCGAGTGGAGCGATGAGACGTTCGTCTCGCGCGCTGAGCTCGTGCAAGAGAAAGACCGGCTCGCGTCTGAGTTGTTGATTCATCAGCGTAAGCTGCAACAAATGGCGGCGCTGGCGGCCGAGAATGTGCGTTTGCGGCAATTGCTTAATGCCACCGAGATTCTCGAAGACGATGTTTTAGTGGCCGAGTTAATCGGCGTCTCTCCCAATCCGCTTAGTCACACACTGGTGCTCAATCGTGGCAGTGATGACGGTGTCTACGTTGGCCAGCCGGTGCTGGACGCGAAAGGGCTGATGGGGCAAGTGATCGAAGTTGGCGCAGATAGCGCTCGGGTGCTGCTGCTAACCGACCCCTCTCATGCACTGCCGGTGCAAATCAATCGCAATGGCATCCGTACCATTGCCGAGGGCACGGGCTCGCTCGACAGCTTGACGCTGCGCCACGTCTCTAATACCACGGACATCCGAGTGGGTGATTTGCTGGTGAGTTCGGGTTTAGGGCAGCGCTTTCCCGCGGGCTACCCGGTGGCTGTAGTCGAGAACATCGAGCGCGACCCCGGCCAGCCGTTTGCGCAAATTACCGCCCGCCCCATGGCGCAGATGGATCGTGCGCGTAATGTTTTGCTGGTGTTTGACGCACCTCAGGTCGATTGACCCGGTATGTGGCCCGATCGTTTTCCCGTTTATGTTTTAGTGTTGCTGACGTTGTTCGTCGCCATCTTGCTCGACGTTTACCCGCTGGCACTGGAATATAGGATTTTTCGCCCTCAGTTTGTGCTGTTGGTGACCATTTACTGGATCTACATTTTGCCCCAGAGTAGCAGCATGGCGCTGCTAGTCGTTTTGGGCGTATTGCTGGACGTTACCGTGGGTTCTCCGTTGGGGCAGCACCCATTGATGCTGACGGTAGTGGGCTATTTGTGTCTGCGTAGTTATCGTCGGGTACGTCACTTTGCCCGCTGGCAAGAGTCACTTTGGGTGTTGTTGTTGGTCGCCTGCGCCCAGCTGCTGGCCTATTGGGTGCAAGCTCTGGGTGGGCGAGCAATGGACGGATTTGGTTTTCTATTGCCGGCCGTAGCCAGTGCTTGCTGTTGGCCTTTATTGGCGATGTTATTTGATGGTTTGCGTCGTCATTATCGTATTGCCCGCCAAGTCTAACGTTTACGGGGTATTGTGATGAGCTCCGCTCCCGCTCAATTGTTTCTTGCTTCCGGCTCCCCCCGACGCGCGCAACTTTTGCGTCAAATCGGCGTGGCGTTTTCCCGTGTGGTCATTGATGTGCCGGAGGTGCCCGCGAAAGATGAGTCCCCCGAGCAATATGTAACTCGCTTGGCTCGAACTAAAGCTGAGGCTGGTTGGCAATCTCTACTGGCTACTCGGCCACGCGCAACCCCTTACGCGTCTCAGCCACAAGTAGTGTTGGGTGCCGATACCCTTGGGGTGCTCGACGATCAGCTGCTGGAAAAACCCCACAACAAAGCGCACGCGGCGCAGTTGTTGCGATCGATGTCTAATCGCGCGCATACCGTGATAACGGCTGTTGCGGTTACCGATGGTAAGCAGCTTGATGTAGCGCTGGTGCGCACCGAAGTGTGCTTTCGTGAGTTGAGCGACGCCGAGATTGAAGCGTATTGGCATACCGGTGAACCGGTCGATAAGGCGGGTGGGTATGGGATTCAGGGGTTGGGTGCGGTTTTTGTGCGTGAGATTCACGGCAGCTACTCCAATGTCGTCGGTTTGCCGCTGGAGACGACAGCACCCCTGTTGAGCAAGTACAATGTCCCTTTTTGGGGTGCTCCAGAATGAGTCGATGGTTGATGACTTATGCGCGCTTCAAAATCACACGGGCGGGACACGCACAGTGAGTGAAGAGATTCTGATCAATGTATCCCCGGTTGAAACCCGGGTGGCGCTAGTAGATAACGGGGTGCTGCAAGAGTTGCACATCGAGCGCAGCCACGGTCGCGGCTTTGTGGGCAATATCTATAAAGGTAAGGTTGTGCGAGTGCTGCCGGGCATGCAGGCCGCGTTTGTCGATATTGGTTTAGAGCGCACTGGGTTTATTCACGCTCAGGAGTTGGTGCCAGAGCATGCCGAGGGTGAGCCGCGCCCGACTGAGTTGCCCGATATCCGCACATTGGTGCGTGAGGGGCAGCCTTTATTGGTACAGGTGAGTAAGGACCCGATCAGTACTAAAGGCGCTCGCTTGACGACTCATATCACCCTGTCATCTCGCTATCTCGTTTATATGCCTAACAGCGCTCATATTGGCGTGTCGATTCGTATTGATGATGACGCCGAGCGCAAGCGCTTGCGCGATGCCGTCGAGGCTAGCGTGCGCGAACACGGCTTTGACGGCGGGTTTATTGTGCGCACCGTTG
This sequence comes from uncultured Gilvimarinus sp., assembly GCF_963972205.1. NCBI lineage: Bacteria > Pseudomonadati > Pseudomonadota > Gammaproteobacteria > Cellvibrionales > Cellvibrionaceae > Gilvimarinus > uncultured Gilvimarinus sp. The sequence continues at coordinate 120,036 of NZ_CAXAUC010000004.1, forward strand.
CCGAGGGTATTCCGGCTGATGCCATCGTGAGCGATATTCCCTTTTTGCAAAAGCTCTGGCAAGACTTGAGCAACCGCTTGGCGACGATCAATGCCCCAGCGGTGATCTATGAAGATATGCCGCTTACACTGCGCTCGCTGCGTGACCTTGCGCGTCTTCCTATCGAAAAAATACGGGTTGATTCGCGCCAGACATGGTCGCAAATGCGCGAGTTTGCCAATGAGTACTGCCCGCAGTTAATCAATATTATTGAGTGCTATCAGGGGGAGAGGCCACTGCTGGATTTGTATGGGGTTGAAGACGAAATTGCGCGGGCGTTGGACTCGCGTGTGCCCCTTAAATCCAATGGTTATCTGATTGTCGAGCAGACCGAGGCCATGACGACGGTCGATGTTAATACCGGTGCTTTTGTCGGGCGGCGCAACCTGGAAGAGACGATTTTTAAAACCAATATGGAAGCGGCGGGTGCTATTGCCCGACAATTAAGGGTACGCAACATTGGTGGCATCATCGTGTTGGATTTTATCGATATGCAAGACCCCGAGCACCAGCGGCAAGTGTTGCGCACGCTCGAAAAAGCCTTAGATCGCGATCACTCTAAAACCAAAATTACCGGCGTGTCAGAGTTAGGTTTAGTGGAGATGACCCGCAAACGCACGCGTGAGTCGCTGGGGCAAATGTTGTGCGAGAGCTGCTCTGTGTGTGGCGGCCGGGGGCAAGTTAAATCGGCCGAAACGGTTTGCTATGAAGTGTTTCGGGAGATTTTGCGAGAGGCGCGCGCTTACGATAATGAAAAGTTTTTGGTGTTGGCCGCCTCGGTTGTGGTCGATCGCTTGCTCGATGAAGACGCCGCCTATGTTGCCGACCTCGAGGCTTTTATTGGTCGTACCATCGAGTTTCAGGTAGAGCCTTTATTTACGCAGGAGCAGTACGACATTGTGCTGGTTTAGCGGGTACTACAGCGGACAGCTTGCGACACGGAGCGCGGAGGGCTAGCCGATGTTGCGGGCACTGGGCTATGTGTTGCGAAAACTGTGCTTGATACTGGCAGTGGCGGTGATCGCTCTGGCTGTGCTGGTGCAGGCGGGCCGTAGTTTTTCGTATCTAGTGGCCGACTACCGCCAAGAGCTTGAAACCTTATTGTCAGAGCAGTCCGGTGCGCAGGTGAAATTAACTCAGGTGAGCGCAGACTGGAGCGGCTTACAGCCAGTGCTCGATGTGCAAGGCATTGAGATAGATGCTCTGACGGGCGAGCGTTTACTGGCGATGGACAGCGCTCGGCTGCGACTGGATATCGTGGGTTCGGTTCTCGCCTGGAGACCCGTATGGGGTAATGTCGAACTGGCCGGTGGCACTATGGCTGTCCGTCAGGATGAATCGGGCCATTGGCAGCTGCAGGGAATTAGTAATGACGGTGCGCGCCCCAGCGGTGATTTGCACAATAAAATACTCGACATTCTGCTTGCCTCGCGACGCATTGCCTTTAACAAAACGCATTTAGACTTTCACTTTGACAGTGGCGAGCAAATACGCCTTAACTCCCCATCTTTGTTGCTCGAAAACAGCGGTAGTTTCCATCGGCTATTGGTGCGTGTGGATGTTGCCGAGCACCCGAATACTTTGTTTTTTTTACTTGAGGGGCGAGGCGACCCGCGCGACAAACGTTTTACCGCCGATGCCTACCTGCAGCTGCGAGACTTTCCCGCCAATAAACTTATCGATGTCTTGTTAAAAAAGACTGGCCTTGAAAATCAACAGGCGGGGGGCGATGGCGATATCAGTGCTAGCCTCTGGTTTGGTCGTAAAATTGGCAATGATAGTGTCAGTGTGGTGGGTGACCTTACATTAGCGGATGTCAGTATTCCTTTGGGGGATGCCGAAGCATCGTTAACGCACCTTCGCACCGAGGTGAGCGGACAGTTCGCGAGCGTTAAGCGTTGGCACCTGGCTTTGCAGCAATCGCTGTGGGTGCTGGATGAAGATACGCACCTTGAGCTGGATTTGGTGGCGCGCCGCGCCGGCGCAGAGGCTCCTTTAAGTGCCCAGTTGTCGAGTGTGAATTTGGCTAAGGTGACGCAGTTATTGCAGCAAGGCGAGCTGTTGGCGGCGCACCCTACATTGGCGGCATTAGTGGCTAGCCTCGATGCCAAAGGAAAGATCGACTCTCTCGAGTTGTCCGCTATGCCCGGCAAGTGGGCCGATTGGCAGTTAGCCGCTAACCTGGACAAGGTTAGCGTTGGCAGTTGGAATCGAGTGCCGGCTTTTAGCGATGTATCTGGCTATGTCCAAGCGAGTGCCCGAGGGGGCTTCGTACAGATCGATTCGCGCGATGGATTTAGCATGGCGTTTCCCGGAGTTTATCAAGAGCCAATGAGGTTTGATGGCGCGCGCGGGGAGGTGGCTTGGTATCTGCATCCAGATGAAAATCGCGTGTTCGTCAACAGCGGCCCGTTATTGTTGCACGATGGTGAAGAGCGCGCGCAAGGTTATTTTCATTTAGAGTTACCTTGGCAGCGCAATACTGGCCCAATAGATTTAACGGTGTATGTCAGTGCCGAAGATATAGCGGCCAGCCAGTATCGCAAATATTTACCTGAGATCGTCCCCGATGATGTAAAGCGATACCTGGAGCGCGGTATTGGCACGGATAATCCCGCCGTTGCACCACATGCCGCGTTTATTTATCGCGGTGCACTCAATAGTCGAGATCCCGCTGATCACAATGTGGCGTTGGCGCTAGACATTGCCCAGGGCTACTTTAATTATCACCCGGATTGGCCCGCCGCCCGCAATTTAACCGGGCGCTTATTGCTGGACAATGATGATTTGTACGCGTCTTTTTCTCGCGGTCAAATTTATAATAGCGATGTGAAAAACGCCAGCGTAACGCTAAAAGATAATCCGGTTGATGCCGGTAAGGTGTTGGCGGTAACCGGGCAGCTGGATGGCATTGCCAGCGACGGGCTGCGTATTTTGCGTCAGAGTGTTTTGCGCGATTACGTCGGTGACACGATGGATACATGGTATCTGCACGGTGACCTAGATGCCGCTGTGGACTTAACCATTCCCTTAACGTCCGGCGCGGCGGGTAGTTACCACAACCTGCAAATTGATGTCGATGCATCAACCTTTGCGTTGGATAATTACGGGTTGGAGCTTGAGAACTTTAACGGGCGAATTTTTTATAACAGTGATGATGGTCTGCGCTCTGAACGGTTGCACGGTCAGCTTTTTGGCCACGAGACAGCCATTACCTTGGGCACCGAACAACTAGAGCAACAAAGCAGAACGCTGATTGAGGTAGACACTCGCGCAAGTGTTAAACAATTGGCCCGTTGGAGCAAACAGCCCGCGCTACTATTTGCCGAAGGTGAGGTGCCGCTGAATGTTCATGTTGAACTGAATCATCGCAAAGCCAACCCAGCTGGTGACCAGCAGCCAGCTGAATTTCTGGCGGACGGTCAAGGCGGGCACGAGGACGACTTAATGGCGGCCGTTGGTGTTACCGCCGACCTTGCCGGCATTAAGGTTAATTTGCCCAAGCCGCTGGGTAAAAGTGCCAGTGAGCCGGGTCAACTGGTTATTAATTATATTTTAGGAAAGCAAACGGCTTTGGCCGACGTGCATTACTTAGATCGATTGCGCGCGACCTTACATGTCGAGCCCGGCACTCAGCAATTGCTGGGTGGTGCTATTGCGTTGGGCGGCGAGCCGGAAATGCTCGCGAGCCCTACCTTGCATTTTACCGGGCAGCTTGAGCAGATCGACCTTGATCCTTGGCAGCAGGTATTGCAACGCTACGGAGATTATTCCAGGCAATTGCTCGGCGCGGCGCAATCGGGTGCTTCAGGTGCGGCGCAACTCCCCTCGCTGGGTGTGCCACTCTCGGTGGATCTCCATATCAAAGAGCAAGCGGTGGCTGGCATTAGCGTGCAAGACGTGCAGTTACAGGTGCGCCAGTTAACCGAAGCGTGGGACTTTATGGTGTCGAGCGAGGTGTTAACCGCCGAGCTGAATTGGCCGCTAGACCAGGCTGTCCCTGCGCGCCTTAATATTTCGTATTTGCGGCTTCCGGCGCTTGCCGCGAACGATAATGAATCCGCACTTTCATCCGATGATACGGCTGAGCATCACCCGTTATTAACTGCGCAGTTATTGGCTCGGTTGCGCCCGGCGGAGGTGAACATCGAGCAGTTGCAGCTAGGCGACGACCATTACGGCCGTTGGCAGTTTAATGTTCAGCCTGATCCCGATGCTTTGGTGTTGAGTGATGTCTACGGCAGCGTCAGAGGCTTATCCATCGCCGGCCATGGCGAGGGTGGTGGCGCGCTGCGTTGGCAGCTAGAGCCCGAGAGAACGCAATTAAAGGCGCAGTTAAGTGCCACTGATATGGCGGACGTCATGCGTCAGTGGGAGGCCCCACAAAGTCTGGAAAGTGAGTCGGCGGTCTATCAACTGGCGTTGAGTTGGCCTGGCGACCCGTCCGCGTTTGAGCTTGCCAAGCTTGAGGGTGATGTCGCGACGGTTATTGGGTCAGGGCGTTTTATCCGAGACTCGGCCATTGCCGGTGAAGGGTTGTTACGCCTGATGGGGTTATTTAACTTTGATTCGCTAGCGCGCCGTTTGCGGTTGGATTTCTCGGATCTATACAAAAGCGGCTTAACCTTTGATGAAATCACCGGTGCGGTGCACTTTGATGCGGGCCAAATGGTGGTTGCTGAGCCGGTGTTACTGCGCACACCCTCAAGCCGTATGCAGCTGACCGGTACAGTGGATTTAGTGGATCAAACGCTTGATACACGCTTGGTAGCGACTTTGCCGATGGGTGGTAATTTGACGGTCATTGCCGCATTGGCGGCGGGGTTACCGGCCGCCGCGGGGGTTTTTGTCATCAGCAAATTATTCGAAGAGCAGATGAATAAAGTGACCAGTTTAACCTACAGTATTACTGGCGATTGGGATGACCCGGTGACGGCGTTTGATCGTGCGGCCGAAGCCGAAGAGCAATAGTGTGATGGTGGCTAAACGACAGTTTTATTCGTGTTGCGCTAAAGTGTCCCGAATATAACGAAACAGCTTGCGTGCGTGAGTCGTCGCCTTGGTTTGCGTTGGTGCTTTACGAGCCTGACGAATAAGCTGGCGTAAGTGTTGAATCTCGATGTTGGGGTATTCGGCAATAAAGCGATTCAGTGCGTCTGCCTCATCACTGAGTAGCTCATCGCGCCAGCGCTCAATTAAGTGCTGGCGTTGAATGCTAAGAGTGCCCTGAGATTTTATCGCGGCAAGTTGTGCGGCGACTTCTTCACCATCGACCAACTGCATCAATCGCCCAATACGCTGTAATTGCCGGCGTCTGGCTTCACGCTGGCGAATGCGTTCCATCTCCAGAATGGCCTCGCGCAACTCATCTGGCAGTTCGATATTGGCCAGTTGCGACTCTTTGAGTTCGGTAAGCTCTCGTCCGATTTCTTGCAGCACGTGCATGTCGCGTTTGCGCTGAGACTTACTCGGACCTTCGAATTCTTCAGTGTCTGCTTCAAAATCTGTCGTCATGGCGTCGCGGTTGGCTCGTGTTGGGTGGGGCGCGATTATAGCAGCTCATGCTGAGCGCTGCAGTGGTACGGGTTATTCGTCTTGCTCGTCGAATCCCGCTTCAATCAGCGCACAGATGGCCTCGACCGCCGCATGATCTTGGGGGCCCTCGGCACGTACGCATACCTCGGTACCCATACCGGCGGCCAGCATCATTAATGCCATCATGCTGGCGCAGTCGGCCGATTTATCCGCGGCCTGCAGCTGTATTTGGCAGGGATACTCTTTGGCTAGCGCAACCAGTTTGGCGGCAGAGCGGGCATGTAGGCCTTTATGGTTAACGATGGTAACAAACTTTTCTGGCATTTAATGGCTCTCTTTGGTTGAGTGGCCAAGCTCGCGATGTCTGACCTGGACATTGTCCAGTTGACTGGCAAAGTGAGCCTGCAACTTCTCACACAGGTAAACCGAGCGGTGTTGGCCGCCGGTACAGCCTATAGCAATAGTAATGTAGCTGCGGTTGTTGGCTCGATAATGCGGCCACCAGCGTTCTAAAAACCCTTTTACGTCCGCCAGCATGTCTTGCACCAGCGGCTGTTCGTCAAGAAATTGCGCGACATCCTGATCGATACCGGTTTGGCTGCGCAAGTTAGGGTCCCAGTGGGGGTTGGGAAGGCAGCGTGCGTCAAAGACTAAATCGGCGTTGTTGGGTGGCCCGTGTTTAAAACCAAAAGATTCAAACAGTACCGCCATACCCTCTGCGTCGGGCTCCGCCACTCGCTCTTTAATTAGCTCCCGTAATTGATGCACGTTTAATGCGCTGGTATCAACCACTAAGTCGGCGCTATCGCGCATAGGCAATAGTAGCTGCTGCTCAGTTTCAATCGCTTCTGTTAAATTTGTGTGTTTGTTGCTTAGGGGGTGTTTGCGCCGGGTCTCGCTAAAGCGCTGGACGATTTTATCGGCATCAGCATCTAGGAAGATAACGGTAAAGGGCAGGCGAGCATCGCGCAGTGGCTTGATGGCGACTGGAAACATTGCCAGGTCTTGCCAGGCATCGCGAATATCAATCCCGATGGCAAAGTTTTGGTTGTCGGCATCTTTATGCAGCTGAATTTGATCGACTAAGGCTGGCAGTAGGCTGATCGGTAAGTTGTCGATGCAGTTATAGCCGGAGTCTTCCAGCGCATTGAGCGCGGTACTTTTACCTGAGCCGGATAATCCGCTGACAATGACAAGGTGCATACACGCCTACCTATCCGTTGTCGTGAGCGATGGCGGCCGCGTATAGAGCCTGGCCGCTGTCAGCATCGCGCAGAGTTTGCCGATAGGCGCTTTCGTTGAGCGCCCCGGCCAATGCTGCCAGCGTGTGTAGATGTTCGTCATTGGCTTGATCGGGTACCAACATGGCAAACAGAACGTCGACGGGTTCGCCGTCAATCGCATCAAAATCTATCGGCGCTTTGAGCGTAATCAGTGCGGCGATGGTCGCTTCGCAGCCCGGCAGGCGGCTGTGAGGAATGGCAATGCCGTGGCCAATGCCGGTCGAGCCGAGTTTCTCACGCGCGACCAGGCGGCGAAAGATTTCGTCGGCATCCATGCCGGGGATACTCTCGGCAATGGTGTTGGCGAGAATTTCTAAGGCACGTTTTTTACTGACGCCTTCGATTCGGCTCAGGGTACGTTCAGGCGATAAGATCTGTGCAATTTGCATAGTATTTTGCGTAACTTGTTAGTAACTAATTAGCGGTGGCTGCGAAGTTTTTCTTTGTGTTTGATTAATTGCCGGTCGAGCTTGTCGGTCATGGCATCAATCGAGGTGTAGAGATCGTCTGACTCGGCGTCAGCAAAAATGTCTTTGCCGTTAACGTGAATCTTCGCCTCGGCTTTTTGCGTTTGTTTTTCTACCGACACGGTAACATTGATTGTGGTGATCAAATCGCTGTGGTGAGTCAGTCGTTCCAGTTTGGATTCGATGTGATTATGAATCGCTTCGGTGACATCGACGTGATGGCCGCTGATGGTTACTTGCATACACTGCTCCTCGTGTCTGTCTGCTGCCTAAGTTGTTGTGCTGCACCCTTGGTATTAGCGCATTGCCTCGAGCGATTGGCAGAACTTCAACATAGCAAGGATTAGAAGTTCTGTCACATGGGCCGGTGTCTTAACCCAGCCCTTTGCGCTCATTAGAAGGCGGAATATTCAACGACTCGCGATACTTGGCGATTGTACGCCGGGCAACGCGAATCCCTTGATCGGAAAGCATCTCGGTGATTTTGCTATCGCTCAGAGGTTTTTTCGGGTTCTCTGCCGCGACCAGCTTTTTAATAATAGCTCGGATTGCGGTCGACGAGCACTCGCCGCCAGAATCGGTGCTCACATGGCTAGAGAAAAAGTATTTTAACTCGAATATGCCTTGTGGCGTGTGCATGTACTTTTGGGTGGTGACCCGCGAGATAGTCGACTCATGCATCTCCACTAGCTCGGCAATATCGTGCAGCACCAGTGGCTTCATGGCCTCGGCGCCGTACTCTAAAAAACCACGTTGCTTTTCGACGATACAGGTGGCCACCTTTAGCAGAGTTTCGTTGCGACTTTGCAGGCTCTTTAAAAACCAGCGGGCCTCTTGCAGGTTGTCTTTTAAGAAGGTGTTGTCGCGGCTGGAGTCGGCGCGTTTGACCATAGAGGCGTAGCCGGAGTTGATCCGCAGCTTTGGCGCTATGTCTGGGTTGAGCTCAACTGTCCAGCGTCCTTCCTTCTTATCCACAAACACGTCGGGTACGACATACTCGGTTTCGCTGGTGCTGATGCCATCGCCGGGGTGTGGATTAAGGGTTTTAATCAACGCCACGGCTTGAGCTAACTCAGGTTCTTTGAGGCGGGTCTTGCGCATCAGTTGGCGGTAGTCGCGGCTACCGAGCAACGGCAAGTACTGGCGCACAATCAGTTGCGCCGCCTCTAAAAAAGGGGTGCTTTTGTCGTATTGGGCCAGCTGCACCAGTAAGCAGTCGACTAAGTCGATGCTGCAAGTGCCGCAAGGGTCAAACTGTTGTAAGCGGTGTTGTACCGCCTGCACCTCGTCGAGTTCTAGGTCGTCCCAATTGGCGGTTAAACCCTCAAAAATATCCTCGATACTGCTACTGAGAAGACCCGAGGGCTCGACGGAGTCAATGATCGCCAGGGCAATGATCTCATCGCGCTCGGACATGGGCGTGAGGTTGAGCTGCCACATTAGGTGGTCGTAGAGCGATTCGGTATTGCCGCGACGGCTTTCGAAGTCGTTATCGTCGCCCTCGTAGTTACTGGCGGGTAATGTTGACGACGAACTCTCGTAGACATCATCCCAGCTGGTATCAACGGGTAGGTCTTGCGGGATCGACTCGCTCCACTCGCTGTCAGCGGTGGGTTCGTCCGCCTCGGCGGTGGTTTGGGTGCTCGCTGGGTCTGCGGGGTTCAGCTCGTCCTGGCTGTTATCGCGGCGTTCATCTTTGCCGTCGGTGTCACTATCCTTTTGGTCGCTACCAGTGTTGTCGTCGAGGTTCTCCTCAACTTCGAGCATGGGGTTGGAGTCCAGCGCCTCTTGGATCTCTTGTTGCAGATCCAGCGTCGATAGCTGCAGGAGGCGGATGGCCTGTTGCAGCTGCGGCGTCATGGTGAGCTGTTGACCCAACTTTAGCTGTAGGGACTGCTTCATAATGTTAGCAATGGCACTCAGATTGTGTTGTTGTAACTGTGGAGTTTAGTCATCAACACCAAGCCAAGCAATAGTACTAAGCAATCTTTGTGCCTGAAAGTCAAAAAATAGAAATTGTCAAGTGGTGGTGCGGCTGCTCGGCTTTACAGCATAAAGTTGTCACCGAGGTAGACTTTGCGCACTTTCTGATTGGCCAGAACCTGCTCCGAGCTGCCCTCAGCGATGATATGGCCCTCGCTGACGATATAGGCTTTTTCGCAGATGCCAAGTGTTTCTCGGACATTGTGATCGGTAATCAAAATACCAATGCCGCGATCCTTAAGGTGACGCACAATGTGCTGAATGTCGCTGACCGAGATAGGGTCAACCCCGGCGAAGGGCTCATCTAGTAGAATAAAGGCCGGGTCCGTTGCCAGGGCGCGGGCGATTTCGACCCGGCGGCGCTCGCCACCCGAGAGCGACATGCCGAGGTTGTCGCGAATGTGGGTGATGTGAAACTCCTGCAGTAGCTGCTCGAGCTGCTCTAGGCGCTGTGGTTTTTTGAGATCGCGTCGAGTCTCTAAGATGGCGAGGATGTTGTCCGCCACCGACAGCTTGCGAAACACCGAGGCCTCTTGCGGCAGGTAACCAATGCCCGCCCGGGCCCGGCCGTGGATCGGTAGGTGTGTCAGGTCTAGCTCGTCTAGGGTGACGCGGCCGTTGTCGGCTTTGACCAGCCCCGCGATCATGTAAAAGCAGGTGGTTTTACCCGCGCCGTTAGGCCCGAGTAAGCCGACAATTTCACCGCTGCTAACAGACATCGACACGTCAGCGACGACTTGGCGGCGTTTGTAGCTTTTAGCGAGGTTGTGTGCAGTAAGAGTGGCCATATTATTTTTCGGTCGCTCCGGCAGGAATCACCATTTTGATACGCTCGTTCGAGTTGTCATCGCTCTGGGCGTTGATGAGTTCGCGGGCCAAGTCATAGTGAATGCTGTGGCCTTGCATAATCGCGCCGTCTTGTTCGATTTTAGCGCTGTTGCTGAGCGTTACCGTGCGCTTGTCGTGGTCGTAGCTGATCTCGTGAGCCTCGGCAAACACTTTGCCTTTGTCGGCTTGGGGTTGCTGTTCAAAGTGTGCCGGGGAGCCAGATGCCTCGATTTTGGCGACTGAATTGTCACTTTTAAAGTGAACCACGATACGCTCGGCATCGATGATCAACGAGCCTTGTTGGAGGCGCGCTGAGCCGGTGTAGGTGACTAGCCCATTTTTTTGATCAAACAGTTGTTTGTCGGCCTGTAGCTGAAAGTCTTGCTCGCGGTCGTCGGGTAAGGCGTGAGCTGTTGTGGCAATCATTGCCATTGCGGCGGCTAAAGCCAGCGCCGGGACTCGCGGAAATAAGCCCGTCTTTAAATAGCGCTTAATATCATTAAGGGGCATAAGTGGCTTTTACCTCGGATAGCAGTTCAATACGTCCGTTGTCGAGCTCGGCATTGAGGCCAACAGCGCGAGTGGTGCCGCGCTCGCTACGCATGGTAACAGGTTTGTCGGTATGCGCGTATTGCTGGTCAGTGTCGATGGTTAGATCATCGGTGGTTAAGGTCACCCAGCCGTATTGGCCTTTTTCGTTCCATACCTGCACATTGTCGCGCAGGGTGATGGCGTTGCTGACACTGGTGCCTTGCTTGGCTGAAAGTTGCCATGGCTCAGTACTCGATTGGCGATAAAGCGTGACGTGGGGGTGATCCACTTCGCTGCGGTTAATGGTGCCATTGCTAAACGAGGTAACAGAGCGGGCAACCATTTTGTGTTTGAGGCTGCCGTTGTTGCTATAGGTGCGATCGACAATGCCCGTCATATACGATTGCGGGAATTGCTTTTGCGCCTTGGCGCTCTCGTCACTTAACAGCATGTCACGGGGCGAGTATTGCAGTGCGCCATAAATCAGCGCGCTGCATATCGACATAAGCAGTATCCAAGATTTGGGTTGCCGGGGCCGCACAGGCTTAGTCCTCAGTTGCGATAAATGGCGCCAGCATGGCGGTGTAGCTGCCTTGCGCCTGCATAATTAAATCACAGGCGTCGCGCACGGCACCGTCGCCCCCGCGGTTATGGCTAATCCAGTGGGCGCGCTCGGTAACCGCGCTGTGGCCGTTGGGAACCGACAGCGCCAGGCCCACCCGGGTCATGATGGTTAAGTCGGGCCAGTCGTCTCCCATGTGGGCAATTTCATCAAGTTCGATATTCATGTCTTCGATCATTTCACCCAGTGCCTGCCATTTGTCTTCGCGGCCCTGAATTAATAATGTAATGCCTAAGTCCCGAGCACGACGGGCCACCAGTGCACTGGTGCGGCCGGTGATGATACCCACCTTGACGCCGGATTTTTGCAATAATTTGAGGCCTTGTCCATCGAGTGTATTAAAGGCTTTTAGTTCATTGCCGGCGTTATCAAAATACAGTTTGCAGTCGGTGAGCACGCCGTCGACATCCAGTAATAGTAATTTAATGCGGCGTGCGCGGGTTAGGGTTTCTTCGGTCATAAGTTAATGGCTGTATTGGAGAGTGTGTAAGGTCGCGGTGCGATTAAATAACGCCAGCGCGCAAAAGATCGTGCATATGGACAACGCCGGTAGGGACTCGGTTGTCGCCCGTGATCACCAAGGCGGTAATTTTTCGGGTTTCCATAAGGTTAAGCGCCTCGGCGGCGAGCGTGTCGGGTGCGACGGTGGTCGGGCTGTGATTCATAATCTCGTGCATTTGCGCCGAGTGTATGTCCACGCCGCGATCAATACTGCGGCGCAAATCACCATCGGTAAAGATGCCGGCAAGCTCGCCACTGTCTTCAGCTACCGTGGTCATGCCAAAGCCTTTCGTGGTCATCTCCAGTAGCGCTCGGGCTAGGGTGTCGTGCTTTGCAACGACCGGCAGTTCATCTTTACTGTGCATGACGTCGCTGACTCGTAGCAACAGCTTGCGCCCCAGTGAGCCACCGGGGTGCGAGAAAGCAAAGTCTTCGGCGGTAAAGCCGCGGGCCTCAAGCAGGGCGATGGCGAGGGCGTCTCCTAGCACTGTGGTGACGGTCGCGCTGGATGTTGGCGCCAGTGCCAGCGGGCAGGCTTCGCGCTCGACGGCGATACTGAGGTGAGCGTCGGCCGCTTGCGCCAATACCGACTCGGGCGCACCGGTCATGCTGATCATTGGCACGCCTAGCCGTTTAATCAGCGGTAAAAGCGTCAGTAGTTCGGGGGAGTTGCCGGAGTAGGAAATGGCAATAAGCAGGTCATCGCGCGTTAGCATGCCCAGATCGCCGTGACTGGCTTCACCTGGGTGCATAAAAAACGCGGGGGTGCCGGTGCTAACCAATGTCGCCGCTATCTTTTTGCCCATATGACCAGACTTGCCCATGCCCGAGACGATGACACGACCGGTGCACTTTAAAATCTGGCGGCAGGCGCGGCTAAATTGCTCATCAATATGACCGCGCAGCTCGGCGACCGCTTGAGTCTCAAGCTCAATGGTGCGCAGCGCTGACTGGCCAAAATCGAATTCCGTCATGATATTGCGTGATTCCTAATGCTTTTGATGGGCGCTAGTATAATGCATTAAGCCAACAGCAGGACGTAATAACCGGCATACAGCGCTAGCAGCAGCAGGCCGAGTGGTTTGCCCAGCGCTGCCCCACCGCTGTTGCGGCGGGTTAAAAAGCTGATATACAAAGCGATGGCAAGTATCAGTGTTAAGGCGCCCATGGCCAGAAAGTCGCGATTAAAAACGGCGGACTCCATGTCGAGTGGGGCAATGATGCCCGGTATGGCCATTACCGCTAAAATGTTAAACAGATTAGAGCCGATTACATTGCCGATAGCGATGTCATAATGGCCTTTAAGGGCGCTGGCAACCGATGCCGCCAGCTCCGGTAGGCTAGTACCTACCGCGACCACCGTAAGACCGATAACCAGTGGGCTGACGCCAAAGGCTAGGGCCAGTTCACTGGCGCCGCGCACCAGTAAATCGGAGCTGATGATCAAGATGACCAGCCCGACAATAAACCAAGCGATTGACGCGAACCGGCTCATGACTGGAATATCGTCTTCAACCTCTTCCGGGTGGTGACGTTTGCTCCAGATGATCAACCCCATGGCGCAGGGCAACAACGCCAGCATCGCCCAGCCCTCTTGGCGAGAGAGGTGGGCGTCGCTCAGGAACCATCCAGCTAGAGCGGTGACAAACAGCAGAACCGGCAGCTCTATTTTTAGCAGGTGGTTTTGTACTGGCAGCACCGCAATTAGTGCGGTAGCGCCCAGTACGAGGCCAATGTTGGCCAGGTTTGAGCCGAGTGCATTGCCCACCGCCAGGTCTCCTGCACCGCGCAGTGCTGCGTTAAGCGAGACGACGACCTCGGGTGCCGACGTGCCAAACGCGACGATAGTGAGGCCGATGATCAGCTTGGATATGCCAAAGGTGCGCGCCATAGCGGCGCTGCCGGCAACGAACTTATCCGCGCTCCATATTAGGCCAACGAAGCCGATGAGCACCAAAAGTGCGGGAAACCAAAGCTGGGTCATAAAGTGATCTCGGTGTAATACTGGATGATTTTTGCTAAAGGACGGCACCATTTTACTGTGATGCTGTCTGTAGGCTGGTGCGGGGCTAAATGGTATAGTGTTCCGCTTCGCACAGCAATTGCGAGCGCTCCGCTCGCCGCCTGATTGGCGTATATTTTGGTGCTAGGCAATCCAGCCAGTTTAGTTGTACGTACTATATTTAACCTTACTTGCCTGTGTCGCTCGCTAGGGAAGAGTTTGTTGTAATTTACTCGTTAAGGAAAGTGAAGATGATTCGATTTTCGTTGCTGAAACCGCTACAAACGGCGGTTGTGTTTTTTATGCTTGTCGCGTCAATGGCCCGAGCCGATGGCGCGGACCCGTATCAATTAGTACAAGGGGTTACAGATAAGCTGATCAGTGCAGCACAAGTTCACAATAAAAGTGGCGATCAGGCAAGCTTTGATGACGAAGTGATGGCGGCGCTAGAGCCCGTGGTTGCGTTTGATTATATTGCCCGAGTGGTGATGGGCGATTACTACGACAAGGCGACGGACAAGCAGAAACGTGCTTTTGCCGACAAGTTTCAGGCCGATTTGGTTAGTACGTATGCCAAAGGTATTGCGACCTACGCCGATAGCAGTATTAAGCTGGTAGAGCCGTCTAAGCCGGTCGGTGATGCACGCCGGGTGACGGTAGAGCAGCAAGTCAGCCATGAAGGCTCGACTCACAAGCTGTCTTATTCCATGGGTAAAAACCGTGACGGTGAGTGGAAGCTGATTAACGTGGTGCTTAACGGCGTTAACCTGGGGCGCTCGTTTAGCAGCCAGTTCCAGCAGTTGGCGAATAAATATGGCGGCGATATCGATAAAATTATTGGCCAATGGGACGCTTCTGAAGGCTAGTTTAACGCTGCTCTGACAATCCCGCGTGCCCTTAAGGGTGCGCGGGGCGCTACAATCCGGTAATATTCCCGCCTGTTTCTAATTAGTCGACCCAGATTCTTGCTGTGGTCGTCCTAGCCCTATGGGAGAGCTATGCAAGCCCAAGAGATTCAAGCGCTCATCGAAAACCACATTGCGGACAGTCAGGCGCAAGTGACGATCGAAGGTAGTCATGTCCATTTAGTGGTGGTGAGCCCTGCCTTTGCCGGTGTTAGTCCTGTGAAAAAGCAGCAGATGGTGTATGCCCTGCTGACTGATCAGATAGCCAGCGGCGTGATTCACGCTGTTCATATGAAAACGCTGACTCCTGAAGAGTTCGCCCGCCAGTCCAGCTAACAGGTAGCCCGCATGGATAAACTGATGATTCAGAGCGCAGGCCCGCTGGCCGGCGAGATCCGTATTTCCGGGTCAAAAAACTCGGCGCTGCCTATTCTTGCCGCCACCTTGCTGGCCGATACGCCGATACAAATATCGAATTTGCCACACTTAAACGACATCACCACCATGCTGGCGCTGCTGCGTTGCATGGGCGTGGGGGTGACGGTGGACGAGCGTATGTCGGTCGAGATCGACGCCAACGCGATTAATGACTTTACCGCTCCTTACGAGCTGGTAAAAACCATGCGCGCCTCTATTTTGGTGCTGGGGCCGATGCTGGCTCGCCACGGAGTCGCCAATGTGTCGTTTCCGGGCGGGTGCGCCATCGGTTCGCGCCCGGTGGATATCCACCTGCGTGGGCTTGAGGCCATGGGCGCCACCATTGAGGTCGACGAAGGTTATATTCGTGCCCGCATGGATGGACGCCTAAAGGGCGCTCATATTTTAATGGATACGGTCACCGTCGGCGGAACCGAGAACCTGCTGATGGCCGCGGTACTGGCCGAGGGGCGCACGGTACTGGAAAACGCCGCGCGCGAACCCGAGGTGGTGGATTTGGCTCACTGCTTGGTGGCAATGGGAGCGCAGATCGAAGGCATTGGCACGGCGACACTGGTGATCAATGGCGTTGAGCGTCTGCAAGGGTGTCACTACAACGTAATGCCCGACCGTATTGAGACGGGCACTTATTTAGTGGCGGCGGCGGCAACGCGCGGCAGTATTCGCGTTAAAGATACGCGGGAAGACATTCTCGAAGGTGTGTTGCTTAAATTGGAAGAGGCTGGTGCCCACATCGCCACCGGCAGCGACTGGATTAGCCTGGATATGAAAGGCAATCGCCCGCGCGCAGTCAGCTTAAAAACTGCACCGTATCCGGCATTTCCCACGGATATGCAGGCGCAGTTTACCGCGATGAATGCAGTTGCTGAAGGCTCAAGCTCCGTTACGGAGACGATCTTTGAGAACCGCCTGATTCAGGTGCACGAGCTTAACCGCATGGGCGCTGATATTTCTTTGCAGGGTAATACGGCGATGATCCGGGGGGTCGAACGGCTTAAGGGCGCGCCGGTTATGGCGACCGACCTTCGTGCATCGGCAAGTTTGGTTATTGCAGGCCTTGTCGCGGATGGGGCGACACTGGTGGATCGAATCTACCATATTGATCGCGGCTACGAATGTATTGAAGAAAAGTTGCAAATGCTGGGCGCTAATATCCGCCGGGTTCCCAACTAGGTTGAGTTATGACTGACATGATTACCATTGCCCTCACCAAGGGGCGGATTCTGGAAGAGACGTTGCCATTGTTAGCGGCGGCCGAGATTCACCCGGAAGAAGACATCGACAAAAGCCGCAAGCTGGTGTTTGCCACCAACCAAAGTGATGTGCAATTGCTGGTGTTGCGCGGCGCCGATGTGCCCACCTACGTGCAGTTTGGTGCGGCGGATATGGGCATCTCGGGCAAAGACACACTGATGGAAAACGGCGCCGAGGGGCTGTACGAGCCGCTGGATTTACGTATTGCCCGCTGCCAGTTGATGACCGCGGCCATTAAGGGCGCGCCCGCTAAATCTGGCCGGATTCGGGTGGCCACTAAATACGTTAATATTGCCAAGCAATATTACGCCGCCCAGGGTCGGCAAAGCGACATTATTAAGCTTTACGGGGCGATGGAGTTGGCGCCTATTATGAGCTTAGCCGATGAAATTGTGGACATTGTCGACACGGGCAATACTCTTAAGGCCAACGGCTTAGAAGCGCGCGAATTTATTGCCGATATCAGTTCGCGCCTGATTGTGAATAAAGCCTCCATGAAGATGAAGCATGTGCGTATTCAGGCCATTATCGATGGCATTGCACAGGCCGTGGCTTCCGGTAACAAGTAAGAGATCACTATGACAAGCAATCCTTTGATCGCTCGCCTTGATGCTAGTGATGCTGAGTTTTCCTCGCAGCTCGATGCGCTGCTGGCATGGGACTCAGTGTCAGATACCAAGGTTGCCGATATTGTTGCGGAGATTATCGCGGCGGTAAAAGCTCGCGGTGATGCGGCTGTCGTTGAGTACACTAACCGGTTTGATCGGCGCACTGTGACGAGCATGAGCGAGCTGGTGGTGCCGGCCGAGCGAATCGCTGCGGCACTGGCGGCGATTTCTTCCGAGCAGCGCGGCGCGCTGGAAGCGGCAGCTACGCGGGTACGGACGTATCACGAGCACCAGCAACAAGAATCCTGGCGTTACACTGAGGCCGACGGCACTGTATTGGGTCAGCAGATTACAGCCATGCAGCGTGTTGGGCTTTATGTGCCGGGCGGCAAGGCGTCGTACCCGTCATCGGTGTTAATGAATGCGATACCGGCCAAAGTGGCAGGTGTCGATGAGCTGACCATGGTGGTGCCTGCGCCCGATGGTGTGCTCAATGATATGGTGCTGGCCGCCGCCGCGATCGCCGGTGTTGACCGTGTCGTGACTATGGGGGGTGCGCAGGCCGTTGCCGCGTTGGCCTACGGCACCGAGACGATTGCCCGGGTTGATAAGATCGTCGGCCCTGGCAATATTTTTGTCGCTACCGCCAAGCGTGCAGTGTTTGGCCAGGTGGCAATCGATATGATTGCCGGGCCCTCCGAAATTTTAGTGCTATGCGATGGCCAGACCGATCCCGACTGGATCGCTATGGACTTGTTTAGTCAAGCTGAGCACGATGAGCAAGCGCAGTCGATTTTAGTTTGCCCCGACGGGGACTACCTTGATCGTGTTGCGGCCGCCATGGCCCGCTTGCTGCCCACCATGAGTCGCGCGGACATTATTCGCCCCTCTTTGGCAAATCGCGGTGCGTTAATCAAAGTGGCCGACATGAATGAGGCGGTCGCCTTGTCCAACCGCATTGCGCCCGAGCACTTGGAGCTGTCGGTCGCCGATCCGGAGGCCTTGTTGCCCAGTATTCGCCATGCGGGCGCTATTTTTATGGGGCGTCACACCCCCGAGGCGTTAGGTGATTACTGCGCGGGTCCGAATCACGTGTTGCCTACCTCTGGCACGGCACGGTTTTCGTCCCCCCTGGGTGTTTACGACTTTCAAAAACGCAGTTCTATTATTTTCTGTTCGCCCGAGGGGGCGTCGGTGTTAGCCGAGACGGCCTCGACTTTGGCGCGCAGTGAAGCATTAGAGGCCCACGCGTTGTCGGCCGAATACCGCAAGCGCTAACGTTTTAATGTTGGCTCGGTAGGTTAGTGGGCCGACTTGTGGTGCGCTAGGTGCGGTTGACTTCGAGGTTATCTGGTCGCTCGCCCACCGTGACATCTATCTCCAGCTCTTCCGGCAGCGAGCCGTTGGTGTGAGGGCGCAATACCCGTACGCTGACGACGGTGCCCGGCGCCAAATCGGCCACCTCTTTTAGCCCTTGGCGCTCATTGCCAATGGGTTGATTGTTGATGTGGGTAATCACATCGTTGGGGCGAATGCCGGCGATGTGTGCGGGGTTATTTAAAAAGACATTCGTGACCCGCAGGCCGCTGACGTTTTTTAATCCCAGTGCGGTGATGGCGGCGGGCGTTAAACGCTCGGCGTCGAGGCCGAGCCAGCCGCGCACGACACGTCCGTACTTAATAATATCCTTTAGTGATTTCATGGCATCGTCCGCGGGTACGGCAAAACCAATGCCGACGGTATCGAAGATAATTGCGGCGTTAATGCCCAGTAAATTACCGTGGGTGTCGATCAGCGCGCCGCCCGAGTTGCCGGGATTGATCGCGGCATCGGTTTGGATGTAGTTCTCGTAGCTGCTGATGCCTAAGCCGTAGCGGCTAAGCGCGCTAATGATACCCTGAGTGACGGTTTGACCGACCCCGAAAGGGTTGCCAATCGCGAGCACGACATCGCCCACGCGCGCCTGATTGGGGTTGCCGATATTAATGGGGGTAAGGTTGTCTAGCTCGATTTTTAGTACTGCCAGATCGCTGCCGGGATCGTTGCCAATAAATGTAGCGCCCGCGCGGCGGCCATCGTGCAGCAGTACTAAAATCTCGTCCGCGCCTTCGATGACGTGGTTGTTGGTCAGCAAATAGCCCTCGGGGCTGACAATAACGCCAGAGCCCAGCGCCGACTTAACTCGCTCTTGCTGGCCAGAATTGCGAAACAGTTTTTCGTACAGGGGGTGGTCGGCGAGTGGGTGGCGACGAGTTTCGATGACTTTTCGCGAGTAAATGTTAACAACCGATGACGCCGCTTGGTCGACCGCGTGGGCGTAAGACAGGTTGGCAAAGGCATTATCGCTTTGGGGGGCAGCGCTGGCCGGTAGTTGCCAGCTTTGCGGGCGTAGCTCGGGCACGGTGAGTAGCAAAATTAAAGCGGCAACCAAGCCGATCATGACGGGCCAGGCAAAAAAGCTCAGCAGGCGGCTCGGGGACATGCAATCTCCTCTTGGTGGCGCACGGGCGCCTGTTAGCGCTCTGGTGCGGGGTAGGGCTCGGGAGTTTTGCTGTCGTCGGAGGTGCTGTTGCCTTGCTCATCCAAGCCGTACTCTTCGCTCAGAGTCGGTTTGCGGCCTTGGCGCTTAGGGGCCCAGTCGCGCGGCGCCTGAATTTGTTGCTCGTGCAGGGTGTGTGACTTGTTGCCCGGCAATTGGTGGTCGGCATCGGCCAGCAGTTGTCGGCTGATTTCCGGTGTGCTTAATGTTAACGCGCTGCTGGCTAGGTGCTCGTGCATGTCTCGGTAGCTTTCGTTTAAGCTTTTTACCAGCTCAGTGGTGCGGGCAAAGTGGTCGGTCACATCGCGCTGATAGTTGTTGAGTGCCTCTTCGGCATCAATTAGGCGTTTTTCCATATCGGCATTGCGCGAGCCGCCTGAGCGACCACGAGAAAAAATATAACCGCTAAAGCAGCCTACAAATAGGGCGATAAGGGCGCTAATAACGACGGTGGTGAGTGAAAACACAACAGCTCTCCTGAACTTGCCGAATAAAAGAGTCGTGGGCCTTGGCGTGCAAAACCCACCTTACAGTCGGTATTATACGGCCTTTTACGCTTCAACGTGAGGTGCACAGTGGCACCACAGCGAAAAAATTGTCTGTAGGGTGAATTGAGTTTATGACCAGCGATTTATTTGAGTTTGATCGAGGGCTGTTGCTAGCCGGCCCGGTGGGTGCCTTGGAGGTTTCCGTCAGCTTGGCGAGCGCCGCTAAGGCGGTAATGCCCGCAAATGCTGTGGCCATTGTTTGTCATCCGCACCCGCTGCATGGTGGCACTATGGATAATAAAGTGGTGACTACCCTGATGCGTACTTATCGTGACCTTGGGGCGGCCGTTGTGCGGTTTAATTTTCGCGGTGTGGGGGCGAGTGAGGGTGAGTACGCCGAAGGTGTGGGTGAGGTGGATGACTTGCTAGCGGTTATAGCGGAGGTACAGCGTCATCGTCCGGGTGCGCCTTTGTACCTGGCGGGTTTTTCGTTTGGCGCGGCGGCGGTGGCGAAGGCTTGCGCCACAGTGACGCCGGTCCGGCATGTGGCGTTAGTGGCGCCGCCAGTACCGCGTTACCAGTTGGCCGATATTAAAGGTGTTAAGGCGCCGCTGGCTGTACTTCAGGGCGCTATGGATGAGCGGGTGGTGGCCGCTGAGGTGGCACGTTGGGTGGCTGCACTTGAGGGTGATGTGAGCTATCGCGAGTTTGCCGCCGCCGGACACTTTTTTCATGGTGAGCTGGGGCCGCTAAAGCAGACGCTGACAGAAATTGTTGCGGGGTTGGAGGATGAGTGACGTAGTTGCCAGTGGGGCGCTGAGTCCGAAACAGCGCTACGACAAAGATTTGCAGCGCCCGGGCTTTGTGGCGGACGCCACGCAGGCACAAGCTGTGGCCAAGTTGCAGTCTCTGTACGAGCGCTTGCAGCAGTCGGCCAAGCCCCCCAGTTTGTGGCAGCGTTTAACGGGGAAAACACAGCGGGAGCCGGTCTGTGGTTTGTATTTTTGGGGTGGGGTCGGGCGCGGTAAAACCTACCTGATGGATAACTTTTACGAAAGCCTGCCCTTCGAGCAAAAAATGCGGGTCCACTTCCATCGTTTTATGCGTCGTGTGCACACTGATTTAAAGCGTTTGGCCGGACAAAAAAATCCGCTTGAGCAAGTGGCTGAGGGCATTGCCGCTGAGGCGCGGGTCATCTGTTTTGATGAGTTTTTTGTCAGTGATATCACCGACGCGATGATTTTGGCGGGCCTGTTGCGCGAACTGTTTGCCCGTGGGGTAACGCTAGTGACCACCTCAAATATTGAGCCGGCGGGACTCTATCGCGATGGCTTGCAGCGCGAGCGTTTTTTACCGGCTATTGCATTGCTGCAAAAATACACAGAGGTGGTCAATGTGGATGGCGGCGTCGACTACCGGTTGCGGGCCTTGAGCCAGGCCGAGCTGTATTACTCGCCGCTAGGGCCGGAGGCAGAGGTGGCCCTGGGCGCCGCGTTCGAGCGTTTGTTGCCGCCGGGAGCTCAGGTGCGCGAGAACACCACCATTGAGGTGGAGCAGCGCCGCATTAATGTTCGCAAGCAAGCTGATGATGTCGTCTGGTTTGATTTTGCGGCGGTGTGTGACGGGCCGCGCTCGCAAAACGATTACATCGAGCTAGCTCGTGAATTTCACGCGGTGTTGGTAAGCGATATTCCCCTATTAGGTGGCGACAAAGATGACCAGTCTCGCCGTTTTATTAATCTGGTCGATGAGTTCTACGATCGGGGGGTCAAGCTGGTGGTGTCGGCCGCCGCGCCGCTCGATCAACTATACAGTGGGGGTAGGCTGTCGTTTGAGTTTGCCCGCACGGAGAGTAGACTGCTCGAAATGCAGAGTCATGAATATCTCGCACGCGAACATCACCCGTAAGGGCGGGTTCCCGGGCGAATGTCGTCGATTGTTGGACGTGCCGGCGGCGCCGGTAAAAAACTTTAGAAAAGGCTTGAATTGGACGTGCGCGTTATGTAGTATTCGCGCTCTTTTTGTGGGAAGCACCACCTAGTAGGCAGGTATAACATGAAGACATATAGTGCTAAAGCAGAATCAGTCGTTCGCGATTGGTTCGTGATTGATGCAGATGGTAAGACTCTGGGCCGTATGGCTGCGGAGATCGCTACTCGTCTGCGCGGTAAGCACAAACCTGAGTACACTCCCCATGTTGACACCGGCGACTACATTGTAGTCATTAACGCAGAGAAAGTTCGCGTTACCGGCAAAAAAGCGACTGATAAGATGTATTACCATCACACCGGCTACGTCGGTGGCATCAAGTCAATTAGCTTTGAGAAGTTGATCGATAAAGCACCGGAGCGCGTGATTCAGCGTGCTGTTAAAGGCATGTTGCCCCGTGGCCCACTCGGTCGGACTATGTTCAACAAGTTGAAAGTGTACGCAGGTAGTGAGCATCCGCACACTGCTCAGCAGCCGCAAGAACTTACTCTCTAAACGGAAAGCTGATTATGGCAGTTACTCAATATTACGGTACCGGCCGTCGTAAGACCTCGACCGCTCGAGTGTTCATTACTCCCGGCACCGGTAAAGTTACGATTAATGATCGCTCGCTAGACGAGTACTTCGGTCGCGAAGTTGCACGCATGGTCGTGCGCCAGCCACTGGAGCTCGTCGAGCTGACCGATAAATTTGATATTAACGCCACTGTTGCTGGCGGCGGTAGTTTCGGCCAAGCCGGTGCTATTCGTCACGGTCTGACTCGTGCCCTGATGGAGTACGATGAGACTTTGCGCCAGTCGCTGCGTGGAGCAGGTTACGTTACCCGCGACTCGCGTGCGGTTGAGCGTAAGAAAGTTGGTCTGCGCAAAGCACGTAAGAAGCCGCAATTCTCCAAGCGTTAATTCGGTTGTGCCTTGTCTGCCGGGCAACTGGTGGCAGCTGGCTTTTAAAAGCGCTCAGGGTTACCCCTGGGCGCTTTTTCGTTTGTGGGGTATCGTTTTGTCGCCCGTTTACTGCTTTGTGTCGGTTCAGCCGGCGCTGCTGTAGCCCTTACGCCACGCGGCCTCGCGTGGTTATTCTTGTAACAGGCGCACAATTTCTTTAAGATTGGCCAATTTTTACAAGACAATAACACTATTCTAAATCGTTGAAATTCAGTGATTTACTGGCCGTTGATGCTGTTAGGGGAGAAGTCGTCATGACCAATGACGTTGTCAATAAAACGCGCCGCCGCGTGTTAACCGCTGCTACCACAGTAGTGGGTGCGGTAGGTGCGGTAGGTGCTGCGGTACCGTTTGTGGGTTCCTGGAATCCAAGTGCCAAAGCCAAAGCGGCAGGTGCACCGGTAAAAGTCAATGTAAGCAAAATTGAACCAGGCGCTATGATTACCGCTGAGTGGCGGGGTAAGCCGGTTTATATCGTGCGTCGCACAGAGCAAGTTCTGAGTACTTTGCAGGGTAACGACGAACTGCTACGCGACCCGGCTTCTGAAAAGCCACAACAACCCGCCTACGCGCAAAACCCCACCCGATCCATTAAGCCCGACTACCTGATTTTGGTAGGCCTTTGTACCCACCTAGGGTGTGCGCCGCTATTTCGCCCGGAAGTGGACTCGGTAAACCTGGATGGCGGTACGTGGCAGGGCGGCTTCTTTTGCCCGTGTCACGGTTCTAAATTCGATCTCGCTGGACGTGTATTTAAAGGTGTTCCAGCGCCAATTAACCTTCTGGTGCCACCGCATAAGTTCGATAGCGATGCTGTGGTGACCATCGGTGTGGATCAGGAGGCATAACATGAATTGGATGAAAGGTCTGTGGAATTGGGTCGATGCGCGTTTGCCGGTACAGCGTGCGTGGGATACCCATATGGGCAAGTACTACGCGCCTAAAAACTTTAACTTTTGGTACTTTTTTGGTGTTTTGTCGCTGTTGGTTTTGGTTAATCAGTTATTGACTGGTATCTGGCTGACCATGAACTACAACCCCAGCGCTGACGGTGCGTTTGCTTCGGTCGAGTACATCATGCGCGATGTCGACTACGGCTGGTTGCTGCGCTATATGCACTCTACCGGCGCCTCGGCGTTTTTTGTGGTGGTGTATCTGCATATGTTCCGCGGTTTGATGTACGGCTCTTATAAAGCGCCGCGCGAGCTGGTATGGATTTTTGGTATGACCATCTACCTAGCCCTGATGGCGGAAGCCTTTATGGGCTACGTGCTGCCTTGGGGGCAGATGTCCTACTGGGGCGCACAGGTGATTGTGTCCTTGTTTGGCGCCATACCTGTCGTCGGTGACGGCTTGGTTGAGTGGATTCGCGGTGACTACCTAATCTCGGGGATTACCCTAAACCGCTTCTTTGCGCTGCATGTGGTTGCCTTGCCGATTGTGCTGCTGGCGCTGGTGGTGTTGCACTTACTGGCGTTGCACGAAGTGGGTTCTAACAACCCCGATGGCATCGAAATTAAAAAGAACAAAGACGAAAATGGTATTCCCAAAGATGGTGTACCTTTCCATCCGTTCTACACCGTGCATGACTTGGTGGGCATCGCCGTTTTCTTGTTCGTGTTCTGTTTTGTGCTGTTCTTTATGCCAGAGATGGGTGGGTTCTTTTTGGAATACGCCAACTTTGAAGAGGCGAATAACCTTAAAACCCCAGAGCACATTGCGCCGGTGTGGTATTTCACCCCGTTTTACGCGGTACTGCGTGCAGTGACCTTTGATATAGGCCCCTTGAACTCTAAGTTCCTTGGGTTGATTGCCATGGGTGCTGCTATTGCCATTTTGTTTGTGTTGCCATGGTTGGATCGCAGTCCGGTTAAGTCGATGCGTTACAAAGGCCACATCAGCCGTATTGCGTTGATTGTGTTTGCTGCAGCCTTTGTGATTTTGGGGTACTTGGGGGTAAAAGCTCCTACACCCGGTCGCACGATTCTGGCGCAGATTTGTACGGTATTGTACTTCTTGTACTTTATTGCCATGCCGTTCTGGACCACTCGGGAAAAAACCTTTCCGGTACCTGAGCGCGTAACCAGTAAAGGCTTGCCCACCTATATGGTGATTGCAGGGTTTGTCCTGTTCGCGATCTTGGTGGTTGTACCGATTAAAGCGGTGGGCGCCGAAAGTCACTTTGCCTGTGGCGCTATTCCCTGCGACGAGATTGAAACGGACTTGTCCGATAAGGCCTCGTTGCAACGCGGCGCAAAGTACTTTGTAAACTACTGCATGGGCTGTCACTCGGCTAAGTATTCACGCTTTGAGCGCGTGGCCGATGACTTGGATATTCCTCACGATCTGATGCTGGAAAACATGGTGTTTTCCGATAAGCGCATTGGTCAGCTGATGGAAATTAGCATGAAGCCCGACTTGGCGAAAAAGTGGTTTGGGGCTTCCCCTCCGGATTTAACGCTGGTGGCACGGGCGCGCTCGCCTGAGTGGCTGTATACCTACCTGCGCAACTTTTATAAAGATGAGTCGCGTCCTCTAGGCGTTAACAATCGTGTGTTTGCCAACGTCGGTATGCCTCACGTCTTGTTAGAGCTGCAAGGTCTGCATGAGTGCGGAGCAGGCCCTAAGCTCGATCACCATGGTCACGCTGAGCGCGATAACTTGGGTAACCAAGTAATGGATGAGCACTGTGGGGCGTTGGTCGAGGGCGATATCAAAGGCAGTATGTCAGATGATGAATTTGATAAAGCCGTTTACGACTTGGTTAACTTCTTAGAGTATGTTGCTGAGCCGTCGCGTATGCACAGCGAACGTATAGGCATTTATGTACTGCTGTTTTTGTGCGTATTTTTTATCTTTGCCTATCTGCTAAACCGCGAATACTGGAAAGGTATTCACTAAGCTTTTTTAAAGTGGGTGGCATTTTGCCACCCATATTCTTTGTTGTATAACTATTGAGGTGCCCTAATGGGTGTTGTGACCAAGCGCTCATCCATGACTTTTTTCTCTGACGCCCATGACCATTACAGTCATCGGGTACGTATTGTGTTAGCAGAAAAAGGCGTGACGGTTGATTTGGTGGATGTCGATGTCGACAACAAGCCGCAAGAGTTAGCGGATTTGAATCCCTACAATTCATTGCCGACACTGGTTGATCGCGATTTGTCTTTGTATGAATCCAAAGTGATGATGGAGTATCTCGACGAGCGCTTCCCGCATCCACCGCTGTTGCCGGTGTACCCTGTGGCAAGAGCTCAGAGCCGATTATGGATGTATCGCCTAGAGCGCGACTGGGCGCCCTTGGTGGATCTCATCAAACAAAGCGATGATAAAGCCCAGGTAGAGAACGCGCGTAAAGAACTCAAAGATAGCTTGCTAACCATTGCACCTATTTTTGCCGAAATGCCATTCTTTATGAGCGATGAGTTTACCATTGTCGATTGCTGCTTAGGGCCTATCCTGTGGCGCTTGCATTCGCTGGGCATTGAGTTTCCCAATACTCGTCAAAGCCAGCCGCTTAAGCAGTATATGGAGCGTCTGTTTGCCCGTGAGTCATTTCAGCAAAGCCTGACTGAATTTGAACGGGAAATGAACCCCGCTTAAGTCGCTATAGGCGCGGTGTAAACGCGCCTATTAACTTCTTACGGTCTTTTCCGTAGGGGGTTGCCACACTCAGCGCCGAGGAGAGAAGCCATGACAATGACCTCTAGTCGCCCCTATATGATTCGCGCGCTCTATGAGTGGATCGTGGATAACAACTGTACTCCCTACCTATTGGTAAATGCACACGCTACCGGTGTAGAAGTGCCGCAAGAGCACATTAACAAAGATGGGCAGATCATTCTGAATATTGCCCCCGCTTCGGTGGTTGATTTGAACATGCTCGATGATAGTGTGTCTTTTAGCGCCCGATTTGGTGGTGTGCCACGCCAGCTGTTTATCCCCTGTTATGCTGTGTTGGGGATTTATGCCCGTGAGAATGGCCAAGGTATGGTGTTTGAAGCCGAGGCCGAACCACCAGAGCCGCCCAAGCCGCCAGCACCTTCTGGCAGTGATGACAGCGATAGTAAGCGTCCGAGTTTACGGGTGGTGAAGTAGGCCACTTTTGAGTGTATATTTCGTTGTACGTTTAGTAGTCCTTTCTATATAGCTAATACTTATTTGCGGCTGTCATCAGCCGCTTGTTATCTTTGATCCTACAGATCCACTGAATAATAAGAACTCAGACGTAGGAGAAGTATATGGCGATGTTTCAGCACACTTTGGGCATTTTCACCAACCCCGACCGCGAATGGCAGCGTATTCGCAACGAAGAACACAGCTTTTTTAAGGTCTACTGGACTCATGTGCCGCTATTGGCTCTGATTCCTGTTCTGTGTGCCTATTTTGGCGTTACCTACCAAGGCTGGAGTATTGGCAGCGGTGGGATGGTGAGGCTAACCTCTGAAAGTGCATTAATTCTATGCGCGTTTGCCTATTTGGCTGAGTTAGCGGCCGTGTACGTGCTGGGTGAATATATCAACTGGATGAGCCAGAGCTTTGGCGTGGATGACGAGGCGAGTAAGCGCCACTATGAGGGTACAGCTCTGGCGGTTTATTCCGCGACCCCCATGATGCTGGCGGGCTTGGTACTACTTTGGCCCGAGTTGTGGCTTGTGGCCGGCGTATTTATCGCCGCGGCCTGCTACTCGACGTATCTTATTTACGAAGGCATTCCCATCTTAATGAATATTCCAAAAGAGCGCGGCTTTATTTACGCCAGCTCTGTCATTACTGTCGGCTTAGTGCTGGCCGTGGTCGTCATGGTGGCGACTGTGATCGTCTGGAGCTCGGGTATGGGGCCGATTTACGTGAGCTAGTCGGTAAGCTCCTTTGGTATTGATAAAAAGCGGCTTAGGCCGCTTTTTTTGTGCTTGTAATTAGAGGTCAACAAGCGCTGCCGCTGAAATATGTCGGTTCGGTGACGGTTTTCTTACAGTCTGTCACATAACTGTCATACAGGGTCGCTAGAGTGCGCCCGAGATCAACATTTAACGGCTGTAATCAATTGAGGAGCGCTCCATGAACGTCACCACCTTTATTCGCGGCTTAGGCCTAGCCGGTGCTTTGCTTAGTACGGCGGCAGTAGCCGACCTAGATCCACAACTACCCGACTATGAGGCCGCCTCCGGCGTCTCTGGCAATGTGAATAGCATTGGCTCGGATACGTTGAATAACCTGATGACCTTGTGGGCCGAAGAGTACGCCAAATACTACCCCAACGTAAATATTCAAATTCAAGGGGCGGGTTCGTCAACTGCGCCGCCTGCGCTGACAGAAGGCACCGCTAATTTTGGCCCGATGAGCCGTGAGATGAAGGCCTCAGAGATTCAGTCATTTGAAGCGCACCATGGTTATAAGCCGACGGCGGTACCGGTTGCGATCGATGTGGTGGCTGTCTACGTAAATAAAGATAACCCTATTAAAGGCATGACAATGGCTCAAGTCGATGCCGTTTTCTCGGCTACCCGTTTATGCGGTTACGGCGAAGATATTACCCGCTGGGGTGATCTCGGCCTTGACGGGGCTTGGAGCAACCGCGACTTTACCATTTACAGTCGCAACGCAGTCTCTGGCACCTATGGCTTTTTTAAAGACGTTGCACTGTGTGGCGGTGACTATAAAGCGAGCATCAACGAGCAGCCAGGTTCTGCCTCTGTGGTGCAGGGCGTTAGTGAGTCGATTAATGGTATTGGCTACTCGGGTATCGGTTACGTAACCTCAAGCGTGCGCGCTTTGCCGCTAGCGGCAGAGGAGGGGCAGCCATTCGCCCCGGCCGATGCCGCTCACGCCGCCGATGGCAGTTATCCAATGGCTCGCTTTTTGTATGTCTACGTTAATAAGCACCCTAATCGTCCGCTTAATCCGTTGCAGTCTGAGTTTTTAAAAATGGTTTTGTCTAAACAAGGGCAAGAGGTCGTGGTGCGCGATGGTTATATCCCGCTGCCAGCCACCGTTGCCAAGCGCGTTAGTACTGAGCTTGAGCTTTAAGTCGTTGTGTTAACCGTGACGGCAAGCCGCACCGCGTTAGAGCTTGCTGTCACGGCACTGTAACAAAACTGTCATTTTTCGTTGTTAGCATGCCGGCCAATTAACATAACAAGTGCCAACTGGGTCGGCCGGCCCGCTTTCTATCAGCATCAGGATTACGGACTATGAGTGAGATAACTCCAGCTGGGGCGGGGGGCGAGAGTCTAATGCCCAATGCCGAGCAGCGGGCCAGGCTGCGTAATATTCGTCGCCTGAAAGATAAATTTTCACGCTGGGGGGTCGCGAGTGCAGGCCTCGCCGTAGTTGGTGCACTGGGATTAATTTTCTTTTACTTGTTCTCTGAAGTGGCGCCACTATTAAAAAGTGCCGATGTCGAGGTGCTTGAACGCTATGATCACTCGCAAGTGACTGCGCTGGGAGATCCCGAACACTTGGTGTTAGAGCGTTACGAGCAAATTGGCGCCAGCTTTACCGCCGGTGGTGATGTGCAATTTTTCTCGGCCGACAATGGAAGCGCACTAAGCGCTTACCAAGTGCCTCGTTCCGAGGGCGCGCAATTTTCAAGTCTGGGTTTTGGCACCCCGGTCGATGGCTTAGTCGCTTATGGCTACGACAATGGTCAGCTGGTGCTTAGTCAACTGAACTATAAACTAAGCTACCCAAACGACACGCGCAAAATCACCCCCGAGCTAGTATACCCTTTGGGCGAAGAGCCAATTGTGATGGATAGCGAAGCGCGCGCACTGGCAACGGTTGCGGTGCAAAAGACGGCACGCGGCTATGCTCTGGCGGCTGCCACCGAGGACGGCCGCTTGCTGCTCGGTCGCTACACGACGCGTGAAAATATGATCACCGGTAAGGTGACGACCAGTGGTCGCGTAGACGCCTTGCCTGCACTGCCAAATGACGCAAAAGTGCGTTTTATCCAGCTGGATAAAACCGCGAGTCACTTGGTTATTGCCGACAATCAAGAGCGCTTGCATATTTACGATGTCGCCGATGCTACAGCGATGAGTTTGACCGAAACGGTCGCAACCGAGCGCGGCCAAGTGACGGCACTGCAATATTTGGTGGGTACGGGGTCGCTGGCGGTGGGGACTAATCAAGGCTCTGTCAGTCAGTGGTTGTTGGTGCGCGATCCGCAAAACACCTATCGCTTACAACCGGTGCGCGACTTTGAACCGCTGCCGGGTGCGGTCACAACCATAAGCCCGGAATACGCACGCCGTGGTTTTTTAGTCGGCGACGATCAGGGCACGGTGGGCATTTACTATGGCACGTCGTCGCGCACCTTAATGGTTAAGCCGATGACTGATGGCGCGATCGAGCAGTTGGCAATTTCCCCCATCAACGGCAAGTTGCTAATTTACGATGCATCGGGCCAGCTTAGTGTCGCCAGTGTTTGGAATCAGCATCCCGAGGTGTCGTTCAGCTCGCTGTGGCAAAAGGTTTGGTATGAAGGGCGCTCCGAGCCCGAGTATGTATGGCAGGCGTCATCCGGTGGCGATGAGTTTGAGTCGAAAATGAGCTTGGTGCCGCTGTCATTGGGTACGCTTAAAGCCGCCTTTTTTGCCATGTTGTTTGCGATTCCCTTGGGTATCGCCGGGGCGCTTTATACCGCCTATTTTATGACCCCCAAAATGCGCGGTTTAGTAAAGCCATCCATCGAAATTATGGAGGCTTTACCGACGGTTATTTTGGGTTTTCTGGCCGGCTTGTGGCTCGCGCCATTTTTAGAAAATCACTTGCCTGCCGTCTTTAGCATCCTGATTTTTATGCCGATTATGATGGTGCTGGTGGGCTTTGCCTGGAGCCGTCTGCCGCAGAGTATTCGGGTGCGTGCCCCCGAGGGGTGGGAGGCGGCGATTTTGGTTGTGCCTATCTTGTTGACCGGCTGGTTCTGTATTGCTTTAAGCCCCCATGTTGAGGTGTGGTTTTTTAGCGGCAGCATGCGCCAGTGGTTTACCGACTACGGCATTAACTATGATCAGCGCAACGCTTTAGTTGTCGGTATGGCGATGGGCTTTGCCGTGATTCCCACGATCTTTTCGATCGCCGAAGACGCCGTGTTTAACGTTCCGCGCCATCTTACTCAGGGCTCGTTGGCCCTGGGCGCCACTCGCTGGCAAACGGTGGTTGGGGTTGTGCTGCCCACCGCGAGCCCCGGTATTTTCTCGGCGGTGATGATGGGCTTTGGTCGCGCCGTGGGCGAGACCATGATTGTGCTGATGGCGACCGGCAATAGTCCGGTGGTGAACTTTAATATTTTTGAAGGTATGCGAACTTTATCGGCCAATATTGCGGTGGAGTTGCCCGAGACAGCGGTTGCCAGTACCCACTTTAGAGTGTTGTTCTTGGCCGCACTGGTGCTCTTGGCGTTGACCTTTATCGTCAATACTTGCGCTGAAATTATCCGTCAGCGCTTGCGCAAACGCTATAGCAATCTGTAACTGGGAGTCGAGGCAATGAAACATTGGTTAAAAAGTGGCGCTCCCTGGGTTTGGCTAAACGGCGGCGCCGTCGCGGTTTGTATGGTCATGGTGGTGGGGCTGATTGGTTTAATCGCTATTCGCGGTTTTGGGCATTTTTGGCCCGCCGATGTTGTTCAGATGACGGTCGTTGAACGCGATGGTACATCGGTTGCAATTTTAGGCGAAGAAGTCCGCTCTGAGGTGGTTCCCGCCGCCTTGGTGCGGGGCGCCGGTTACAACGTGCCCGAGGCGCAAGAGCTGGTTACCCGTTACTTGGTGAAACAGGGTAATCGTGACATTAATGCCAGAGACTTTAACTGGTACCTAGATGTGGGCATGAGCGAGTGGCAGAAGCCGGAAAACGCTATGGTCATTGAGCGCCGTGAGTGGGGTAACTTTTACGGTTTTCCGGTGGCGCTGTTAGAAAACGGTGAGGTCATCGCGACTGCTCAAGATAATACCTTTTGGGATCAAGTGCAGCAGCGGGTGGCGCGCAGTGTTGCGCTGCACAATGAGATTCGCCACATAGAGAAAGTCGATATTGGCCGTATTAACCATAAGCTTGAGCGCATCCGCTTAGACCGCCGAGGACTGGAGTTGGACGGCGCTGATTCGGCGCGCATGGCCGAGGCCGACGCCGAGTTTAGTGCGCTACGCGCCGAGCTAGATGAGCAGTACCGAGTGGTTAAAGCTGAGCGCGACGAGCTTTATCGCCAATTAAAGCGCGATACCCTAAAAGCACAAGTGGTCGATGGCCAAGCGGTGAGTATTGCGCTGCAAAACATTGTCCGTTTAACCCGCCCAAACGCTATGGGTGTTTTTGCCAAAATGGGGCAATACGTCGAGCGCTTCTGGGAGTTTTTATCGGACGAGCCCCGCGAGGCAAATACTGAAGGGGGGATTTTTCCCGCGATTTTCGGCACTGTCACCATGGTCATTGTAATGTCTATTATCGTTACGCCCTTTGGTGTGCTGGCCGCGATTTATTTGCGCGAGTACGCCAAGCAGGGGCCGGTGCTGCGTGTTATCCGAATATCCGTGTATAACTTGGCCGGTGTGCCATCCATTGTTTACGGTGTATTTGGCTTGGGCTTTTTTGTGTATTTTTTAGGGGGAAGCCTCGATGAGTTGTTTTACCGAGAGTCGTTGCCCGCGCCCACCTTTGGTACGCCAGGCTTGTTTTGGGCCTCATTGACGTTGGCGTTGCTCACTTTGCCGGTGGTGATTGTCTCCACAGAAGAGGGGCTATCCCGCATCCCGACCACTATTCGCCAAGGGTCATTGGCGCTGGGTGCGACTAAGGCAGAAACCTTGTGGAAGGTGGTGGTACCGCTGGCCACACCGGCGATGATGACAGGCCTGATTTTAGCCATTGCCCGCGCCGCAGGTGAAGTGGCGCCTTTGATGTTGGTTGGCGTGGTAAAGCTGGCTCCCTCGCTACCGCTTGATGGCAATTACCCTTACTTGCACTTGGATCAGAAAATCATGCATTTGGGTTTTCATATTTACGACGTTGGCTTTCAAAGTCCAAACGTCGAGGCCGCCCGCCCGCTGGTGTACGCTACCGCGTTGACCTTGGTAATGCTGATTATTGTCTTGAACCTTGCAGCTATTCGTATTCGTAACAGTCTGCGCGAGAAGTACCGCAGCGCGTCCGATTGATAACGGGAGTGATATCATGTTAGAACCAAGCGATCTTGTCGAGCCTAACGAAGCGTCAGTTCCGGGTGCGGATGCGCAGAGTATGGAAAGAGAATTGCACGAACCTGGCGCGAGTACGCCGTCATATAAGCAGACCTTTGATCAGGCAGAACCTTCAGCTATGGAAAACGAAACAATTAAACTTGAGGTCGAAGACCTAAAGCTTTATTACGGCAACGATCAGGCGCTAAAAAATATTAGCCTGCAAATACCGGAAAAAAAAGTAACGGCTTTTATTGGTCCGTCTGGTTGTGGTAAGTCGACGTTGTTGCGCTGTTTTAACCGCATGAATGACTTGGTCGATAGCTGTCGTATCGAGGGAAAGATCTTACTGGACGGTGAAAATATTTATGATGCATCGGTGGATGTCGCCGAGCTGCGCCGCCAAGTGGGCATGGTTTTTCAAAAACCGAACCCGTTTCCCAAATCTATTTATGAAAATGTTGCCTATGGTTTGCGGTTGCAGGGTGTTAAATCCAAGCGCACACTCGATACCGTGGTTGAGAACTCGTTGCGCGGGGCGGCTTTGTGGGATGAGGTAAAAGACCGCTTGCACGACAATGCCTTTGGCTTGTCTGGCGGTCAGCAGCAGCGTTTGGTGATTGCTCGCGCTATTGCTATTGAGCCGGAGGTGATTTTGCTGGATGAGCCAGCCTCGGCCCTTGATCCTATCTCAACCCTAAAAATCGAAGAGTTGATTTACGAGTTAAAAGACAAGTACACCATTGTGATTGTCACTCATAATATGCAGCAAGCCGCTCGGGTATCCGATTACACTGCCTTTATGTACATGGGTGACTTAGTCGAGGTGGGTGATACCGATACCCTGTTTACCAACCCGACTCAGAAACAAACCGAAGACTATATTACTGGCCGATACGGCTAGTGTGGGCGCGCAAGTGCGCGTGTAAATGGCTTTATTACGGAGTAACCGGCTATGGCTATGGATATTACCAGTCATACACACCATATTTCCCAGCAGTTTAATATCGAGCTGGATGATATAAAAACCCACCTATCAGAAATGGGGGGGTTGGCCGAGCGTCAGGTCAATGACGCTATTATGGCGATGATTGATGTCGACGTCGAAAAAGCGGAGCAAGTTGTCCGTGGTGACCACAAGGTTAATTCGATGGAGGTTTCCATTGATGAAGAGTGCGTGCGTATTCTTGCCAAGCGCCAACCAGCCGCCGGCGACTTGCGCTTGGTCATTGCTGTGACCAAAGCGATTACGGATCTGGAGCGGATAGGCGACGAGGCTGCAAAGATTGCGCGACAAGCGATGGCGCTGGGCCGTGACGGTGCGGCTCCCCGTGGTTATGTCGAAATGCGCCATATCGGCGAACATGTCTCGCGTATGCTGCACGACTCTTTGGATGCGTTTGCTCGGCTGGATCTTGATGTGGCCCTGAAAGTTGTCCAGACAGATCGCACCGTTGATCTGGAATACAGCACGGCAATGCGCGAGATGATCACTTATATGATCGAAGATCCGCGCAGTATTACCCGTGTGCTGAATATTATGTGGTCGCTACGCGCGCTGGAGCGGATTGGCGATCACGCGCGCAATATTGCACAGTATGTTGTGTACTTGGTTATGGGTGCCGATGTACGTCACGGCAGTATTGAGGAGATTGAAGAACAGATTCAACTGGAGCAAGATGATTCCGGGGCTTAGCTCAGCCCTAACGCTGTAACAGGCTGTCTGGGCGGTGATCCACCATGATTGCAAGGGTGGGGTAGAGTCGTTTTTTTGCACAGGTTTTACATTGAGGGCCTCACGCGCTTTAATGGCACTGTGCAAATAACAGAAGGAAGTATTTTATGGCTCGTACCCCCTCCAATATGTTGCCACTGGGCACCGCTCTGCCCGAGGTAGAACTACCCGACGGCGCCGGTGATTTGTGCAATATCGCGGCAAATGTACGCACTAATGGCTTGCTGGTGATGTTCATCTGTAATCATTGTCCGTTTGTCCTACATATCGCGGACTTTCTTGCCCCTCTGGCCCGCCAGCTGGCGCAACAAGGTATCGGCTGTGTCGCCATTAGCTCGAACGATGTCAACAACCATCCAGAGGATGCGCCTGATAAGATGGTAGCATTCGCCGCCAAGCACAACTTCCCATTTCCCTACCTTTATGATGAGTCGCAGGCGGTGGCCAAAGCTTTTGATGCCGCTTGTACACCTGATTTTTATCTGTTTGATGGCGATAAGAAGCTCGTTTATCGCGGTCAGATAGACGACGCCCGGCCCGGTAACGATGCTCCGGTTGATGGCCATAGTTTGTTGGCGGCCGCCCACGCGCTGGCACAGCAAGAGCCCGTAGCGGCCGAACAGAAACCCAGCTTAGGGTGCAATATCAAATGGAAGGGTTAGTCATTGAGCGCGAAAGTAGCCTGGCTATTGCTGGCGGTCTATGGGTTTGCATGGGCTAGTGCCCACGCCCAAGACGTTACGCTAAAGGATTTAGTAGAGTCGAACGCTGAAGCGGCCGAAGAGGCCGCACAAGTACAGCGTGACCAGCCGATGGCAACGCCCTTGGGCGCAGTGCTATTGATTCGCGATGCCGGCCGACAGCAGCAGTGGGAGCGTATGGCCGAGTACGCGGACTTTCGCTATTTAGATCCCGCTATTATTGATGAAGGCCCCGCCGTATTGATGCGTAAGCTCGCCGTGGTGTGGGAGCAGTATCAAATACTAGACTTGCCCAACCTGAATGACACCGAACAAGGCAACCTTAACGATGGCCTGCCCCCGTACCGTGAACGCCTAGGGAGCTTACGGGAAGGCTCGACCCACTATGACATCTTGTTGCAACGCGTACCCGATGGCAAAGGCAACCAACTCTGGAAAATATCAAACGCAACGGTGGCGCAAATACCGCAGCTTTGGCAAAAGTTTGGTTACCCGCCGCAGCTAGAGCGGTTAGAGCGATGGCTGCCAGAGTTTCGCCTGTTTCACATGCATAACTGGCAAGTATTGATGCTGTTTGTATTGGTGCTGGTGGGGTGGTTGGTTAGCGGCGTTATTCGGTGGATTTTGCTGAAACTAATGACGCACCTCTCGGTTTATGGCGACACGATGCAGCAGTTGGTGCGCCAGCCGCTGCGGCGGTTTCTGTTTTTTTGTTTCCTTAACTGGGGTGTTTATCAGCTGGGGCTGCCGCTTAAAGTTCGGGTGATATTTGACTCGGGTTTTTTAGCTTTTTTAGCCGGTATGTTTTTGGTGCTTGGGATTGTGGAGTTTGTTAAGGCGGTATATATAGCGCGCTCGATCGCCAAGGATGAAAGTTACTCTGAGGGTTTTGTGCGTCCCCTGGTGACCATTGTTAAAGTGTTGGTGGTGATTTTCGCCGTTTTATTATGGCTACAAAATGCCGGTTATAACATGGCGACGATATTAACGGGGCTGGGCATTGGTTCGCTGGCGATAGCATTAGCGGCGCAAAAAACCTTAGAAAATATTTTTGGTGCATTTACGTTGTTTGTGGCCCGACCGATAAAGCTCGGTGATTTTTGTCGTTTTGGTCCGATTGTTGGCACTGTTGAAGAGATCGGCTTGCGCTCCACCATGCTGCGTAAACTCGATCGGACTTTGGTGAGTGTGCCCAACTCCATTTTCTCGGTCGAGGTATTAGAAAACCTCTCTGAGATCGATCAACGTTTATACCGGCAAAGCTTTTGTTTATCGGCCGAGGCTGAAAGCGATAAGATCGCATCACTATTGGCAGATATGAACGCCGTGTTAGAGCAGCAAGATCAGGTGCTAGAGATCTCGCGGCGGGTGCGATTTGAGCAAGTAACCCGCGAAGGGTTTGTGGTTCAGGCAAACGCCTATATTGATACCAGTGATTTTAATGTGTTTTTGGCGGTGGCCGAACAACTAAATTTGCAGCTGTTGGCAACCGTAGAGCAACATGGCATTGCACTGGCGCATTGGTTGCCGGAATTACCGCAAAACGAAAGCTAGCGTGTTACTGCCAATGTTTGATGATATAAATTATGAAGATATAAAAAAGCCCCGATAATCGGGGCTTTTTTATAATGGTGCCAAAAAGTGCAGGGAGTTTTCTCTGTGGCGGGCGAGTTATTCCCCCTGCTGCTCCCTTGCAATGGCCCGATAGGCAATGTCGCTGCGGTAGTTGACGCCGCTCCAGGTGATTTTTTCGGCGAGCTTATAAGCGCGTTCTTGTGCCTCTTTAACAGAGTCGCCCAATGCGGTTGCACACAGAACCCGACCACCGTTGGTGACTATGTCATCCCCGTTGCGCGCTGTGCCGGCATGAAACACCTTTTCGCCTGCCGTTTCAGTGGTGGGCAGGCCCGAAATCGCGTCGCCTTTAGGGTAGCTGGCAGGATAGCCGCCAGCGGCCAATACCACGCCGACGGAAGCGCGTTGGTCCCATTCGACGGTAGCTTTGTCAAGCTCACCGTTAAGGGCGGCTAGGCAGAGTGACACCAAATCAGATTGCAAGCGCAACATGATTGGCTGTGTTTCAGGGTCGCCAAAACGACAGTTGTACTCAATCACTTTAGGTGCACCGCTGGCATCGATCATTAATCCCGCGTATAAAAAACCGGTGTAGCGATTGCCCTCGGCCGCCATGCCTTGCACTGTGGGGTAAATGACTTCGTCCATAATGCGCTGGTGCACCGCATCGGTTACTACGGGGGCGGGAGAATAAGCCCCCATGCCGCCGGTGTTCGGGCCAGTGTCGCCGTCACCCGCGCGTTTGTGGTCTTGGCTGGTGGCCATCGGTAATACATTTTCGCCGTCGACCATCACAATAAAGCTGGCTTCTTCTCCGCTGAGAAACTCTTCGATCACCACCCGACAACCGGCATCGCCAAAAGCGTTGCCCGATAACATATCGCGCACAGCAGCTTCTGCTTGCTCAAGGGTCTCGGCGACAATTACACCTTTACCGGCAGCAAGGCCGTCGGCTTTAACGACAATCGGTGCGCCTTTTTCCCGTAGATAGGCGAGTGCTGGCTCGACTTCGGTAAAGTTCTGGTAAGCGCCGGTAGGAATTTTGTGACGCTCTAAAAAGTCTTTAGTGAAAGCCTTTGAGCCCTCCAGTTGCGCCGCGCCTTTGGTGGGGCCAAAGCAGGCCAGGTCGCGCTCGGTAAAATAATCTACTACGCCTTCAACCAAAGGTACTTCGGGGCCGACGATGGTTAGTGCGACTTCTTCGGTTTTAGCGAACTCCGCCAGCGCGGCAAAGTCCAGTACGTCGATATCGACGTTCTTTAGCTTATCATCCAGTGCAGTACCGGCGTTGCCTGGTGCTAGGTACACGGTTTCTACTTGTTGACTTTGCGCTGCTTTCCAAGCCAGAGCGTGCTCGCGGCCACCGCCGCCAATGATGAGAATATTCATTTTTTTACGGTAAACGGGGAGCGGTAAACGGAAAACGCCGTTACCGCTCAACCCTTCCTCCCACTCAGTTCAAAAGTTCAAAGAGTGGACGAGGGGCGTTCGCCGTACCCCGTCCACCGTTAGCCGTTTTAGTGCCGGAAATGACGCATGCCGGTAAAGACCATTGCGATTCCGGCTTCATCGGCGGCGGCGATCACTTCGTCATCGCGCATGGAGCCGCCGGGTTGAATGACCGCTGCGATGCCCGCGGCAGCCGCGTTCTCGATGCCATCGCGAAATGGAAAGAATGCGTCTGACGCCATTACCGAACCCGGCACAGCAAGGCCGGCATGTTCCGCTTTAATACCGGCGATACGAGCCGAGTTGACGCGGCTCATTTGGCCGGCACCAACGCCGACGGTGGCGCCGTCTTTACCGTAGACAATGGCGTTGGACTTAACCATTTTTGCCACTTTCCAGGTGAACAGTAAATCGCGCATTTGCGCTTCGGTAGGTACCTGTTTGGTCACGACTTTTAAGTCTGCTGCGCTGACGGTGCCGTTGTCACGATCTTGAACCAGCAGGCCACCGGAAACACGCTTGTAGTCGTAATCGGCAGGGCTTTGGCCCCACTGGCCACACTCTAGTAAACGAACATTCTTTTTCGCGCTCACGGCTTCAACGGCGGCCGGCTCAATACTCGGGGCAATAATGACTTCGACAAACTGCTTGTCGACAATAGCTTTGGCGGTAGCGGCGTCGAGCGGGCGGTTAAAAGCGATGATGCCGCCAAAAGATGATTCGGGGTCGGTCGCAAAAGCGCGCTCGTAAGCTGCCTGTAAACTATCAGCGCTGGCCACACCGCAAGGGTTGGCATGTTTTACAATGACACAGGTGGGGGCATCAAACAGTTTAACGGTTTCCAGCGCGGCATCTGTGTCGGCAATATTGTTGTAAGACAGTTCTTTGCCTTGCAGTTGTTTGGCGGTCGCAATCGTACCGGCCGCTGGATTTTTTTCGACAAAAAATGCGCTTTTTTGATGGGAGTTTTCACCGTAGCGCAAGGTTTGTACTTGGTGAAATTGGCTGTTAAACGTGCGCGGGAAGTCGTCGCTGCCGCCCTCTACCATACGGCCAAAATAGTTGGCGATGGCGCCGTCGTAGGCGGCGGTGTGCTCGTAAGCTTTTATGGCTAAATCGAAGCGAGTTTTGTAGGTGGTGGCGCCGTCGTTGGCTGACATCTCGGCTAAAATTTTTCCGTAGTCGGCAGCGTTAACTACAATGTTAACCCACGCGTTGTTTTTGGCTGCTGCCCGCACCATGGTTGGGCCGCCAATGTCGATATTCTCAATGGCATCTTCGAGGCTGCAATCGGGGTTGGCTACGGTGTTCTCAAATGGGTATAAGTTCACCACGACCATGTCGATACCGCCGATACCATGCTCGCTCATTACCGCGTCGTCTTGGCCGCGACGGGCCAGAATGCCGCCGTGAACTTTGGGGTGCAGCGTTTTCACGCGGCCGTCCATCATCTCGGGGAAACCTGTGTAATCGGACACTTCGACTGCGGGGATATCGCTGTCTTTAAGTAAGCGGTAAGTGCCGCCGGTAGAGAGAATTTCAACACCTTGCTGATGCAGGGCACGGGCAAAATCTACAATGCCCGTTTTATCGGAGACGCTGATCAGGGCGCGTTTTACAGGCGCGAGGTCGGTAGTCATGGGGACGCTTCCAGTTGTCGTTAAGCTGAGGTCTTTAAAAACAAATTGTTAAAAACAAAAAAAGGTGGCCCGTAGCCACCCTTGGGTGCCATAGGCACCAATTATCTTTGCTTACAGTAAGCCGTACTGCTTAAGCTTTTTGCGTAAAGTGCCACGGTTTAAACCCAGCGCTTGTGCTGCGCGAGTTTGGTTGTGACGGGTGTACTTTAATACCACCTCGAGTAAAGGCGCCTCGACCTCGGCCATTACCATGTCGTAGACATTGCTAACAGGCTGTCCATCTAAATGCTGGAAGTAATTTTCCATAGCTTGCTCGACACTGCCGCGCAATGACTGCGCTTGAGTCGCGGGTGCCTGTTGTGGTTGTGCGCCCAAGGACTCTTTGGGAGTCATCGATGCATCGGTGATAAAAGTTTCTACTGAATTCATGCCGCTTTTTCCTCTCTTTCTAACAGCTGTTCGAAGTAATCCCGAACACTGGCATATTGATCTTGGGCGTTTTCTAACTGGTTGAACGTAGCGCGAAACGGCCCGCTGTCGGGCAGTGTTTGCAGGTACCAGCCGAGGTGCTTGCGCGATATACGCGGCCCCATGACTGGACCGTAAAATTCGGCCAGTTCCCCCAAATGGGTACAAAGAATATCCCTGATTTCACTCAGGGGTGGTTCAGCTAACAGCTCGCCAGTACGCAGGTAGTGGTCAATCTGTTTAAAAATCCAAGGGCGCCCTTGCGCGGCACGCCCGATCATAACGGCTTGTGCGCCTGTGTGTTGCAGCACTTGCTGTGCTTTGGGCGCCGTGTCGATATCGCCGTTGCACAGCACCGGAATATTGATGTTTTGTACAACCTCGGCAATCGTGTCGTACTCGGCCTGACCGCCAAAACGGCAGGCCCGGGTGCGGCCATGTATGGCCAGCGCTTTAATACCGCAACTTTCGGCGAGCTTGGCAATGGTAACTGCATTGCGCTGGTCCGGGCTCCAGCCGGTGCGTATTTTTAGTGTTACAGGTACCGTAACGGCTGATACTACCGCTTGTAATATATTTGCTACTAAGGCTTCGTCGCGCAGCAATGCTGAGCCGGCGGCTTTTTTACAAACTTTTTTTGCCGGGCACCCCATATTGATGTCGATGATCTGGGCGCCGTTATCCACGTTAAGACGGGCGGCCTCAGCCATCATCGCCGGATCGGCGCCGGCTATTTGCACCGCAATGGGGCCTGTTTCGCCGCGATGATCGAGCCGCTGGCGGCTTTTGCGGCTATGCCAGAGCGTTGCATCAGAGGTGACCATCTCCGAGATTGCGAGCCCTGCACCCTGTTGCCGGCAAAGCTGGCGAAAGGGGCGGTCAGTAACACCCGCCATAGGCGCTAGCACTACAGGAACATCGATTTGATAAGGGCCAATCTGGAGCACTGTCAACTACCTTACCGACGGTTCTGTCTAAAGCGATACGTTAATTTCTAGCGGCAGGGCCGGTCGAAAAAGGCTGGCTATGATACCTTTTTGCAACCGGATTGGGAACGCAGAATTCACACAGATTGGCTTTTTTTTAAGCGAATTTTGCTCTTTAGCCGGCGTGGGTGAATTCTCTAAGGAATAACTAAGCTGTAATTGACTGCCTCTGGGCCGGGGTCGGAAAGCTCCAGGCTCAGGTGAACTGGTTGGTTAGACGGCATAATGGTGCGGCCTGTTAGCTCGCCCCGCAAGTACTCTTTAGGGGTGAAAACACGTGAGGCGACCGGCCTGTCGTTGATGTCGCTAAAGGTTAGCTGCAGGGCTGGGTAGGGCTGCTTAAAGTCGGCGCTGTTGAGAATAATAGCGTCTATCATCAGTGCTCGCGATTGCTCTGGGTGCTGCCGTACCACTAGGTTAAACGCGCGGACTTTGCTGGTGTCCCGTAAGGTGGGTAACTGGCATCCGATCAGGCTGCAAACGCTTTGATAGTAGCTCCGGTAGGGTTCAATACGACTGTAGCGGTCAAACTGCAACCAGGCGATTTGCGCGGCAAGGCCCAGCGCTGCCAGCAGGCACAGGCCGCCCCAGATTAAGCGCTTGCGCCACGGATGGTGGTGGGAGCCCGCCATTTCTACCGGCTCGGGGTCGATTCCCATCAGCAGCGCGCTGCGCTCGCTGTCATAAGCGCGGAGTTGCCCGCCAAACCTCGTCGCCTCTTGGCTGCTGTCTTCCTCGTCAGAGTCGTCCGCGTGCAAATAAAAACGTGGTGCGGGGGCGGCGCTGGGTGGCTTCTCAGGTGGAGGCTCGAGCGGCTCCTCTGGTGCGACTAGCTCTGTGCTTGCACTGTGCTCGTTGGCTGCGTAATTGTCGATAAACGCATCAGTATCGCGCTGCTCGTTATTTTCTTGAGGGGTGACGGTAACCGGCTGCTCGCCCCGGGTGATACTGAGGGGATTGTCAAAGCTGTCGCTGGTTTTTGTTGGTACTGGCGCGTCGTCGTCTAGTAGATTTTCGGCCCATGACTCGTCGCTGGTGTCGACAAACTCTTCGCCGCGGTGCTCAATTCTTCGCTCAAACAGTGAGTGGCTGCTGTCGCTGGGAGCGACGTATAGATCGCTGTCAGGCTCGGTGCTTGGGTTGTCCATGTCATCGCTGATCAGCACATCGTCGTCGAGCTCGCTCTCAAGGTCGATCTGTGCTTGATCGAAGCGCAGTAAGCCTTCTTGGCCGGCGCTCGGGGTCAGCTCTTGCTCGCTAACGTTGATTGTGTGCTCGGACGATGTGGGTTTTACACTTATGTCGGGCGTCTCGTCGAGAGTCTCCGTTTTGCGCGACGATGTGTCTTGCTCGAGCGGCACTGCTGTAGCCGTGGGGGCGGCGGGGCGCGGTGCGGTATCGTTATGCGGTTTAGCCTCTGACTGGGAGTCTGCCGTGATTTGGCGCGCAGAGCTTGGTGGTGTCTGTGTGGTTTCGGGGTTGGTTGCGCTCGCCGGCGGCACTTCAAGCTCCGGCTCACTGTTGATGGGCAGTTGCGCTTGGGTTGGTGGGGGCGTTTGCGGCGCGCGCTTGGCGGCTTTTTCGCGTCGCTCTGTGGGCTTGGGGTTACCGCCCTCAATCAGGTTTTGCTCAGCGTTAAAAATATGCAAGCAAGAGCCGCAGCGCACAGCGCCGCGGGCTTTTTGAATTTGCGCAGGCGTAATCCGAAACGACGTACTGCACTGCGGGCAGCGGGTAACCAGTTGGGTCATAGCTAACGCGTTTTCCTTGCTGTCGCGGGAGAGCCTCCCGAGCACACTAGAGCCAGTTTAATCGCAAAGTGTGCACGGGTAAATGCGCCACAGTTTAGCGAATTTTGGTGCCGGTAATACGAACCCATTCGTCTTTTTGGGCGACTGGGTCAAACACAAAATTGTCAGCGTAGGCTGCCATTACCGCGTCTGCCTGCGTCGCCAAAATGCCCGAGAGGCATATTTTGCCATCGCGGCGCGTTAAGGCAGATAGCTGTGGCGCAAGCTCTGCAAGGGGGCCGGCGAGTATGTTGGCCAGGACGATATCGACCGGCTCATTGGGTGCCTGAGGTGGCAAAAACACTGGCATGGCGTTTTCGGCCAGCTGGTTGCGCTGCGCGTTGTCGCTGGTGGCAAGCAGCGCCTGTGGGTCGATGTCGACCCCGACGACTTTGCGCGCGCCAAGCTTGAGCGCCGCAAT
Source organism: uncultured Gilvimarinus sp. (assembly GCF_963972205.1). Classification (NCBI taxonomy): domain Bacteria; kingdom Pseudomonadati; phylum Pseudomonadota; class Gammaproteobacteria; order Cellvibrionales; family Cellvibrionaceae; genus Gilvimarinus; species uncultured Gilvimarinus sp. The sequence goes on from NZ_CAXAUC010000004.1 coordinate 163,941, forward strand.
GCCGAGAATCCCCGAGCCGCAGCCGTAATCCACCAAGTGTAAATCGTCTAGAGTTTGCCCATCCAGCCACTGCATACACAAAAAAGTGGTGGGGTGGGTGCCCGTGCCGAATGCCAGGCCTGGGTCGAGTAGAATGTTAACTTTATCGGGCTCTGGTGGTGCGAGCCAGCTGGGGCAGATCCATAGGCGCTTACCGCAGCAGATGGGATGGTAGTTACTCATCCATTCCCGCTCCCAGTCTTTGTCTTCTAACTGCTCCCACTGGTGTTCGGGCAGCGCTTGATTAAACCGCGTTGTGATTTGCTCGGTGGTGTTGCGGGTATCGATGTCGGCATCGAATAGTCCGGTGATGCGCACTTGATCCCACAGCGGAGTTTCACCCAGGCCAGGCTCCAAAATGGGCTGGTCGGCGTTGTCCTGCAGGGTGACGCTGACGGCGCCGGTATCGAGCAAGGCGTCTTCAAGTTTGGCTGCCTGCTCGCGCACAGTGTTGAGTTTAATTTGTAACCAGGGCATGACAGTCCAGAGGCTTGGGGTCCGGCGGGTGCCGGACCTTGCGGGTTTAACCTTCGAGCTTTTTCTCGAGGTAGTGAATGTTGACACCGCCTTCGCGGAACGCCGGATCGCGCACCAAACGCTGTTGCAACGGAATGTTGGTGCGAATACCGTCAATAACGGTTTCTTCCAACGCATTGCGCATACGGTTGAGGGCGATGGTGCGATCTTCACCGTGAGTAATGATTTTGGCGATCATTGAATCGTAGTTGGGCGGTACGCTGTAGCCACTGTAAAGGTGAGAGTCAACTCGCACCCCAAATCCGCCCGGCGCATGAAAATTATTGATGGTGCCGGGGCAGGGCATAAAAGTTTTGGGGTCTTCGGCGTTAATACGGCACTCAAAAGCATGGCCGCGGATCACCACGTCCTCTTGTTTGATTGAGAGCTTCTCGCCAGCGCAGACGCGGATTTGCTCGCGAATAATATCGATGCCGGTCACCATCTCGGTTACTGGGTGCTCGACCTGAACGCGGGTGTTCATCTCGATAAAGTAAAAGCGACCGTCTTCGTACAAAAACTCAAAGGTGCCCGCGCCTTTGTAACCGATATCGATACACGCTTGCACACATGCCGCAGCGGTAGACTCGCGAACATCCTCTGGGATGCCGGGGGCTGGAGCTTCCTCTAACACCTTTTGATGGCGGCGTTGTAGCGAGCAATCGCGGTCCCCTAAGTGTATCGCGCTGCCCTGGCCATCGGAAAGAATTTGAATCTCGACGTGACGTGGGTTTTGCAGGAATTTTTCCATGTAAACTGTATCGTCACCAAAGGCGCCTTTGGCCTCGCTTTGGGTGATATGGATAGAGCTCATGAGTGACGCTTCGGTGTGCACTACGCGCATCCCGCGCCCGCCGCCACCGGCCGCAGCCTTAATGATGATGGGGTACCCGATTCGCTTGGCGATAGCCTGACAGGTGTCGCGATCCTCGGTTGGCAGTGGGCCGTCTGAGCCGGGCACTGTAGGCACCCCGGCTTTTTTCATGGCGGCAATCGCGGCCACTTTGTCGCCCATGACACGGATAACGTCGGGATCTGGGCCAATAAACACAAAGCCGCTTTTTTGTACTTGCTCGGCAAAGTCAGCGTTTTCGGCTAAAAAGCCATAGCCTGGATGAACCGCCACTGAGTCGGTTACTTCCATCGCGCTGATAATAGCGGGGATGTTTAGATAGCTTTGCGGTGACGGGTTAGGCCCGATGCAAACAGACTCGTCGGCCAATCGCACGTGTTTTAAATCGCGGTCGACCTGCGAGTGTACCGCGACGGTTTTAATGCCCATTTCTTTACAGGCGCGCAAAATCCGCAGTGCAATTTCACCGCGGTTTGCAATTAATATTTTCTCAAACATACACCAACTCCTCGTGTTTTATCGGCACGCTAGTGCGTAAATAGCTGCGCTTCACAATCGTACTTAGACGATGGTTACCAAGGGTTGGTCAAACTCTACCGGCTCGCCGTCTTCAACCAGAATGGCTTCGATAACGCCAGCCTTGTCGGCTTCGATTTGGTTCATCATTTTCATGGCTTCGATAATGCAAATAACGTCGCCGGCTTTTACGTGTTTGCCCACTTCCGCAAAGGCTGGAGAACCCGGGCTTGGCGAACGGTAAAAGGTGCCTACCATGGGGGATTTGACTAAATGGCCCGAGGGCGCCTCTGGCTCGGCCGCAGCAGGGGCGGCGGCCGGTGCGGCTGCAGGGGCCGGTGCGGCAGGCGCAGGAGCCGGCGCGTACATTTGTGGTTGCGCAACGGCGGCGTGAGTGGAGTTGCGGCTGATGCGCACTGACTCTTCGCCTTCTTTAATTTCCAGCTCGCCGATATCAGACTCTTCCAGCAGCTCAATCAATTTTTTAATTTTACGAATATCCATGTGGCCCTCTCTTAATATACGGGATTCAATTCAAGTATTAGCGTTACTGTGAGCAGCGAGTCAGCGCCGCAGTTAGCGCAAGCTCGTAGCCCTCGGCGCCAAGGCCGCAAATAACGCCCTCGGCAATATCAGAAAAATATGACGTGTGCCTAAACTCTTCGCGTCTATACACGTTAGAAATGTGCACTTCTATAAACGGAATGCCCACCGCCAGTAGGGCGTCACGCAGGGCGACGCTGGTGTGGGTGAAAGCGGCGGGATTAAAGATAATAAAATCCACGCCTTCTGAGCGCGCTTCGTGTACGCGGTCGATTAGCTCGTACTCGGCGTTGCTTTGCAGGCTTAGCAGGTGGTGGCCCTGCTGCTGACAGATCTCACTCAGACGTTGGTTGATATCATTGAGTGTAGTGGCTCCGTAGACGCCCGGCTCACGAGTTCCCAGTAAGTTGAGATTGGGGCCGTGTAACACCAGTATGCTCGCCATGGGTAATCCTTCGCTGGCTGTGCCAAGAATGACCGAGGTTGCCCTCAGCCGCGTATAAGGCGCGAGTTTGCCGTAAAAAAGTGTATGTGTCCATGATGTGCCGGTATTTTTCTCGAATTCCCGAAAAATGTCGACACGTTTGCCGCCGTTAGTAGGTTTTTGTCGGCAGCTGGCTAATTGTTGGGCGGCAAGACGCGTCAGTTTTTGCACGATAGTGCCTTTTGCCAGCGGGTTACCCGCGATTTGACGTAAGGTTGTGCAAGTTCGTCAAATGAGCGGCTAAAGTCAGTTAAGTATTGTCTTTCGTCGGGTAGCTGCTCCTAAACTCATCCAGCAAGTGCTTTTTGCGCAATAGTTGTGGAAGAATAATGGCTTTCTCGGAGCTGCCGGGGGCAAACCATAGGTAAAGTGGCACGCCGCTGCGCTGATACTCATTTAACAGTTTGGTGATAGCCGGGTCGCCGTTGGTCCAGTCGCCTTTTAAGGTGGCAATGTTGTAATTGTTAAAGGCTTGTTTGATCTCCTCGGTGCCAAGTACCACTGCTTCGTTGGTCAGGCAGGTGACGCACCAATCAGCGGTTAAATTGACAAATACACCGCGCCCTTCGGCGCGCAACTGTGCGAGCGTCTCGGCGTTGTACGGTTGCCAGTGATCGGTGCTGACGTTACGGTAGCCGGTCGATTTAATGGCGACAAAAGGTAGCATTAGCGCGATGGCTACCAGGGATATGGCTGCCGCATTGACGGCTATGCGCGCGCCCGCGCCTGACGGGCGGTGCTGGTGGAGCCAAATGGCAAAGCCAAACAAGAGTGCGCCGAGCAGTAAAATGACAATAGCGTCGCTACCGGCTTGGTGGCCGAGCACCCACAATAGCCAAAGTGCGGTAAGGTAAATTGGAAAGGCGAGCAGCTGCTTTAATGTGTCCATCCAGGGGCCTGGCGAGGGCAGGTGACGCATTAAGGCAGGAACGTAGCACAGCACCAGTAAGGGCAACGCCATACCAAAACCCAGCGCCATAAACACCAGCAGCGCGGTGGCCGCCGGTTGAGTTAATGCGTAACCCAGTGCGACTCCCATAAATGGCGCGGTACATGGGCTGGCGACAACAGCCGCCAGCACCCCGGTAAAAAATGAACCGGTCATGCCGTTGCTTTGGGTTAAGCGTTGGCCCACGCCCATTAAGCTGTTGCCCATGTTGACTAGACCGGACAGCACCAGCCCCATGAGTACAAACAAGTACACCAGTGCGGCGATTACCAGAGGAGATTGCAACTGGAAGCCCCAGCCGGCTGCTTCGCCGCTGGCCCTAGCAATAAGCAACAGCGCGGCAAAGCCGGCAAAACTTGCCAGAATGCCCGCCGTGTAGGCCCAGCCGTGGTGGTGGGCGCGCTGGCGGTCAGCGCCGGTTAAGCTTAGTACTTTAATGGACAAAACCGGAAACACGCAGGGCATTAAGTTAAGAATAACGCCGCCGGTTAGGGCAAGCAGTAATATCGCCCAAAGGCCTGCGCTGCTGCCGGTGTCTGAGCTGGCTGCGCGATTGTCGGCATTGCTCGCGCCACTTTCGAAGGCGGCGGCATCGATGGGGTCGGCCGAACTATCGGTTGGGTCGACGTGTAAGTAGTTATCATAAGGTGGGTAGCACAATCCTGCCTCTGCGCAGCCCTGCGAGCGTATCTTTAGGTTGAATGGCGCGGTGTCGGCGCTGAGTGGCACGGTGAGTGTTGCCGAGCCAAAGTGCAACGCCATGTCTTTTTCAAAGTATTCGTCGTATTTTTTGATGCTGTCGGAGAATTCGGGAGTGAGCCGGACCCCTGTGTCGGTGGTCAGAGCAAACTGTTCTTGATAGAGGTAGTAGCCCGGCTCAACGTCCCAGTGCAATATGAGTGAGCCATCGCGCACCCAGGTGCTGAGCATATAAGCTTCGGTGACGGGCAAAAATTCGGGCTCAGCTTCATCGTCTTGTGGTCCGATGCTCAGGCCGCTGGCCGGGCTGGCGGATTTAGGCGGCACTAGTTCAATGGTGTCAGCGCCGTGAGCCATAACGGCGGTACAGAGCGTGAATAGCAGTAACAACTGGTGGGCAGTAACCAGGAGGCGGCGGAGTAAGGAGTCAGTCATTACGTTATTGTGGCTCGCAAATATGGATTGGGTGAATGTAGGCGTCTATTCTCGCGCTGGACGCGATGTTTTACAAATGTCGCCGTGTGATGTGGGTAAAAAGATGAGACCGTGTCGGCAGCATCCAGTTCCGGCGCGTTGCCGCCAAGGGGCGAGACCGGCTACACTGGTTCAGATTGATTTAGCCTGAAAAAACCAACACATTGGGCGTAGCAGCGGAGACCCGGTCGTAATGAAGTGTATTAGTACTCTGGCGGTATTGTGTGCATTGCTGATGGCGGGGTGCTCGACCACTGCCCCACCGCAACCTAAGCAGAGCCGCGAGCCGGTCGCGGTTAAGCCAACGGTTAGCCCGGCCGAGCAGCGTGCGCGGATGATTGCCCGGTTGTTATCGCGTGCCGAGCGAGCCTTGGCCCGAGACCGTTTGTTAATGCCCGCGTATGACAATGCCTATGACCGCTATGCCAGTGTGCTGCAGCTAGATCCGGATAACGAAGCGGCCGAGCTGGGGATGCAAGCGATTGTTTTACGCTATTTAGCCATGGCTCGCGACGCCGCGCAGCGCAGCCGCTATCAAGAGGCGCACCGTTATCTGGATCGGGCGGCGACGGTGTTGCCGGATAATGCCGCCGTTAGCGCTATGATTGACGAGCAGCGCGAGCAAACCGTGGAACCGCAGACGCCCGTGGTGGCCGATAACGCCGTACTCCTTAATGCCGGCGAGCTGCAGGCTCGTACCGCTACCGTTAAGGCGCAATTGTCTGATTTAGCGTTGCGCGCGCGTCGTGACGAGCAAATGGTGCTGATTGTTACCGGCACTGATGCTCAGGGACGTTGGGTGTATCAAACCATGCGCGAGGCGGTAAAAGGGTATTTGCTGCGCGCTGATATTAAAGTGGGTTCGCCCGCGCGAGTTGAGTTTTTATCGCCGCCGTAGTTTTGGTTGTTATGCCTGCGCCCACGCGGGTCGGTATCGTGCGTCAGCTTTGGCGCAACCCTTAAAAGTATCATTGTGAGCTGAGTGTCCAGAGATGCCAATAACCGTAAGATTTTTAGCTGTATTATTTGTGTTTGTTCTGTCGCCCGCCCACGCCGATCAAGCGCCACCAGCATCGGTCAAGGCAACGGAGGCCGTGGTGCAGTTGCCGATTCCCGGTACTCATAATAGTGCCGTCTTTATGCGATTGCACAATGTTGGCAAAACGCCTTTAACGCTGGTGGGGGTGAATACCACAGCGGCGGCAAAAGCGCAGCTACATTCGCACACCAGTGTTGATGGTATGATGCGGATGCGCCCCGTTGAATCGCTCGCCTTAGCCCCGGGGCAGACACAGGTGTTTGAATCGGGCGGTTATCACATCATGCTGTTTGACGTGCAGGCCGAGCTCGCCAGTGGCGATAGCGTCGATTTAATCCTCGAATTTGCCGGCGGCGCGACCAAAACTGTGCAAGCGGTTGCTAAGAGTCGATACGATAATGCCGACCATTCACATCATCACTGATGCCCCGATCGATCCCCAATAGGAGTGTGCCGATAATGGAAAGTCTAGGACGAACCTGGCGTAAGTTGACGCGCCGCAACAACTCGGTGAGTGACACATCGAGTGTCGATGAGGCGGAGACGACGAGTTCTGACAGCTCGGATGATGGCGAGCGCGGTTCAGCTCGCTGGGGCTGGTTATTGCTGCCGCTTGTGCTGCTGCTATTGGTATTGCTGGCGCTGGGGTGGTATTGGAGTTGGATGCCACCGAGCTTTAATGTTGGCGCTCGTGCCGAGGCCAAGCTGGAACAAATGAATCGCTCGCCAGTGGTAGGGGCGGCAACCACAATAACTTTAATGGAGGTCGCGGGAACTTTACTCGATAAGCCCGGTGGCTATCTTAGTAACGATGTTACCCCGCCTTCTTGGTGGTTGGATAACATGCCTAACTGGGAGTATGGCGTGTTGATTCAAGTTCGGGATATGAACAAGGCGATGCGTGAGGCATTTAGTCGCTCGCAATCACAATCGCTAGAAGATGAAGACTTGGCGCTGGCCGAATCGCGGTTTAACTTTAATAACGATAGCTGGCTGTTTCCGCCCTCGGAGAAGCAATATCGACAAGGTATTTCGCATTTGCAAGCCTATTTAGATCGGTTAACGGACCCTGCCAACCAAGATGCGCAGTTTTTTGCCCGTGCCGATAACTTACGTTATTGGTTGTCGACGGTGGAGACCCGGCTGGGTAACTTGTCGCAGCGCTTAAGCGCCAGCGTGGGGCAACAGCGGCTTAATACAGATTTGGCCGGTGACAGTGCTGCCAGTGCCGCAACCCCTAAACCACATGATAACTATGTGAAAACGCCATGGCTAGAGATAGACGACGTGTACTATGAAGCGCGGGGAGCTTCGTGGGCGCTAATGCATTTATTGCGTGCCGCGGAGAAAGACTTTTCGGATATTTTAGTTAAGAAAAACGCCTTGGTTAGTCTGCGGCAAATTATTCGTGAGCTGGAGGCCACCCAGCACACGATTTATAGTCCGATGATTTTAAATGGCAGTGGTTTTGGCATGCTGGCTAATCACTCGTTGGTGATGGCCTCGTATATTTCGCGCGCTAACGCCGCAATTATTAACTTGCGAGAGTTACTCGAGCAAGGTTAACCCTGTACTTGGCGCGCCATGTTTAACGCTTTTTTATTGACGCGCGGCTGGCGCGATACCCCCAAGGGGTTAGAGTTGGAGTTTTATTGGGTCACCGATTCGGGTGCGGTGTGCACCCGCTTTACTGAGCAAGAAGCCGTTTTTTTTATCGCTACCCGCAAGCTCTCGCAGGCGTTAGAGATCTTGCAACCATTGAGCGGTTGGCGCCACCGAGATTTACCCCTGAAAACCCGTGACGGCAAAGCGGTTTCCGCACTTTATTTTCGTACTATGGGGGGCGCCCGCGAAGCCGAAAAGCGTTTAACCTCGCACACTATCCCTTGCTGGGAGGCCGATATTCGCCCGCCCGAGCGTTTTTTGATGGAGCGTTTTATAACCGCGGCCGCTTGTATAGATGCGGTGCCCGGTAAGCCTCGCACATTGTTTAACCCCAAGCTCGCGCCCGCTGATTTTCGACCCAAGTTACGTTTGGCCTCCATTGATATCGAAACCACGATGGATGCCAAAACACTGTATTCCATCGGTGTTTATTCTGCGCAAACCCGCTGTGTGTTTATGGTGGCGGAGCAGACATCTACCCAGGTGCTAGACGATGGCACCAGCTTAATCGGGTGCGTGGATGAAAAGGCTTGTTTGCAAAAATTTCTCGCTTGGTTAAAGGAGGAAGATCCCGATGGCCTGATCGGATGGAATGTTGTGCAGTTTGATTTGTGGGTACTGTGCGACATTGCCGCACGCCTTAAGTTGGTGCTTGATATAGGGCGCGGTGGGGCGCGTCCATTTTGGCGGCAGGAAAAAGGTGAGGGCGGGCGCCGATTTGTGTCGATACCGGGGCGCGTCGTGCTCGACGGTATTGAGCTTTTAAAGCAGGCCAATTATCAGTTTGATAGTTTTGCGTTAAATAATGTTGCCGCCGAGTTGTTGGGTGAGGGTAAGTTGTTACACGGTGCTGATCGCGGCGAGGATATCACTCGGTTGTTTCATGCGGATAAGTCGGCGCTGGCGCGCTACAACCTAAAAGATTGTCAGCTCGTATGGGATATTTTTGCTCAGCAAGAGCTGCTGGAATTTGCGATAGAGCGCAGTCAGCTTACCGGCTTATTGCTTGATCGGATTGGCGGCTCGGTGGCGGCGTTTGAATACAGCTATTTGCCACGACTGCATCGCAACGGTTTTATTGCCCCTAACCTCGGAGAGCTGCGCTCGGACATTGTCAGCCCCGGTGGTTTTGTGATGGACTCCGACCCGGGAATATACCAACATGTTTTAGTGTTGGACTTTAAAAGCCTGTACCCAAGTATTATTCGTACGTTTTATATCGACCCCTGTGCTTTTTGGTGCGCCGAGCAATCGACGACTAAACGACACTTGGTGGCGGGATTTAACGGGGCATCGTTTGATCGCGATAAAGCAATTCTGCCGGATATGATTGAGTCTCTGTGGCAGGCGCGAGATCGGGCGAAAGCGCTCAACAATACGCCGTTATCTTACGCGATAAAAATTATTATGAACTCGTTTTACGGTGTGCTGGGCTCTACCGGCTGCCGCTTTTTTGACCCGCGGGTGGCCAGCTCTATTACTCTACGCGGGCACGATATTATTCAATCGAGTAAGCGCTGGATTGAGACTCAGGGTTATAAAGTGATTTATGGGGATACCGACTCGGTGTTTGTCTGGCTGTGTACAGATGCTCCGATGCCCGACGAGGAAGCCGCCGGCGTAGGTCGACATTTGGCCGAAGGATTAAATGTTTGGTGGCAAGAAAAGCTCCAGGATGAGTTTGGTATTGAAAGCGCTTTAGAAATTGAATTTGAAACTCACTATAAAAAGTTTTTAATGCCTACTGTGCGCGGCTCCGATGAGGGTAGCAAAAAACGTTATGCCGGGTTGGTGGGTAAGGCCGGTGCCGAAACGCTGGTGTTTAAAGGGTTGGAATCGGTGCGCACCGACTGGACATTGTTGGCGCGTGAGTTTCAACATGAACTGTACCGCCGGGTATTTGCCGACGAGCCCTATCAAGCTTATGTGCAGCAGTGTGTGCGCGCTTTGATGCTGGGCGAGAGTGACGATAAGCTGGTGTACAAAAAACGTTTGCGCCGACGCTTAAGCGATTATCAAAAAAATGTGCCGCCCCATGTGCAAGCTGCGCGCAAACAAAAAGAGTGGGGGCTGGGGGAGTTAAAGCGCGGCGATTGGGTCAGTTACGTGATTACCCTACAGGGCCCCGAGCCGGTCCCGGGGCGGCGCAGCGAGCTCGACTACGAGCACTACCGAACTCGGCAACTGGCCCCGGTGGCCGATTCTATTTTGTATTTTTTGAATGACTCGCTGGCAGCGATTACCGATCGGCAAATGTCGCTGTTCGGTTAATCGCCGCGGTTAGTGTTACCACACGGTTAGCTGGGCGTTTGTCCCGTTGATGATGATATCGAGCTTCTTGTTGCGATTATTCAGCGTGACTGAGTCGGTTGTCAGGCCGATATCGTCACCAAATGCGGCAACGTTGTAGGTGCCTTTGGTGCGCGCGATAGTGTATGCACCCGCAGCGCCGCTGGTCGTGCTGGCGTCGCCAACGCTTACGGTAACCCCTTCAACTCCTTCGCCGGCGCTGTAGCGGCCGTTGTTGTCGCTATCGCGATAGACCACCCCCGAGACAAAATAATCGCTGCCGTGACGCGCAAAATTTTGGCTGATCATCGAGCTGGGAAATGCGCCGGAGCTAAACGTAAACTCACCCGAACGCTGCCCAACGCCCAGCTCGCGGTAGCTTGCATTGAGAATATTTACCCGGTGACCGGGCGACTTGAATAGCCCTTGATGCTGACTAATGACCGCATTCACTGGGTCTGGGCGGCGGGATGCGCCGGATACGGAAATATTTTCGCCGGCGGTCCAGCTGCCGCTTAACGTATAGCCTTCGGCAGCAATGCGATCCGTTACGCTGCTGTTAGCTGCCCCGCTGTGAGAGAAAGTGTCGGTGTCGAGCATCCACTGGCTGTGGGTGCGTGCGGCGAACATCAATAGTTCGTTGTAGGCCAATGGTGGTCGCCGTTCGTTAGAGAGCGTGCCGGGCGTGAGGCCTTCGTTCAGGTCAATGCCAAAACGTGTGGCTTCGGCGCTGGGATTAAAGCGCGCTCGGTTGATCAGCTCGACCATTAAAGTTTCGGCGGCACTGACGCTAAGAGGAGCACTGGGCCGAGACGGGGTGGCGCTGACTCGCGCACTCGCATCGCTTTCCTTACCTGATCGCACCGCGGTTATGACAAAGTAATAAGTCGTGCCGTTATCCAGCCCGCTTACTGTAAAAGGTGGTTGCTCGGCTTGTTGCCAGTCGCCATCGCGATAGGCGCCAATATTGAGAGGGTCGAGGTTCGCCTCGGAGGCGAAAAAAACCAGATAACGATCGGCGTTATCGACCGCTTGCCAGTCCAATCGTACTTCGCGGTTGCCGGCACCTGCCTTGAGGTTGTCAGGGGCAGAGATCACATTGTCAGAACTAGAACTAGAACTAGAACTAGAACTAGAACTAGAACTAGAACTAGAACTAGAACTCGGCACGCTGCTGATTGGCGACGATGAGCTTGCCACGCTGGAGCTGCTAGGGGCAATTGATGAGCTTGACGAGGGTACGGTACTTGAAGTGCTGCTAGAGGTTACGCTAGACGTTTCGGAGCTTGCCTCGGATGCGGAGCTGCTGGTGTCGGTATCGTTGCTGCTACTTGAGTCGCTGTGGTCAAAGCTGCTGGAGCTGCTGTTAAGCTCTGGGGTGCTACTTTGCGAGCTGGCGTTATTGTCGCTCGGGCTGTTATCGCTTGCGCCCCCTGCTGAGCCGCCACAGGCGCTCAGCAGGCTAACAAGTAACGTAAGGGTAATGAGTTTCACGGGCTACACCTGATGGATAGAAGCTGTTTAGCGGCCTAGATTAGCGCTTTGGAAGACGCTAGACGTTTAACGAGCACGCAAAATTAGCCATTGACGCGGTGCTTGTTTGCCAGAGGTGACGGCGGTAGCATTGCTTACCTGCTGATTCGCAAAAATGAGATAACGATGGAAGACGTTTTAGATGAACTGCGCGAGCAGAATATCTCCGTTCCGGTACCGCTAGAGTTGCCTGATGAGGATAGCCTTGTGGTCGTGGAGGAGGAGTTATTGCTGTCGCTACCGAGAGATTTGCGCGACTACTTACTGCAAGCCAGTGATGTGGTCTACGGCTCGCTGGAGCCTGTAACGGCGGCCGATCCCTATGCTCATACCTATTTGCCCGAGGTGGCGGCGGTAGCATGGTCGCGCGGTATGCCGCGGCACTTGGTGCCGCTTTGTGAAGTGAACGGCCACTATTACTGTGTCGAGCCTGAGGGTGAGGTGCAATTTTGGCGCGATGGCGATGTCACTGATGAAACTTGGCCTTCGGTATGGCATTGGGTAAGGGATGTGTGGCTGGAGAGTTGACAAATAGCACGCTATTTACGCGAGCGACCTTTGCCCATAAAAAAACCGAGCCTGGCTCGGTTTTTTTATGGCGTGGATGAATACTTTGCGTTAGTAGAGACGCACAGCACCGGCGGCATCGGCCGTATTGTCGCTGGAGTCGGCCTCGGTACCTGTGCCGGCACCTGCCTCGCGATAAGCGCTGGCGGCTAAACGAGCGCCATCACCCGAGAGCGACAGAGCACGTCCCAGCCGATCCTGCGCGTCGCTTTCGGAAGCTTTAACATAGCTGCGTTGCGCCCATTCACCTGCCGAATCTCGACCGAACAGGTAAAGCGCGCCGCTGTTTTCGGCATTGTTGTCGGACTCGTCGCCATTGATACCGAGAGCGGCACTGTCTTCAAGGTAGGCGCCCACGGCTAAATAGCGGCCGTCGCCTGACAGCCGAACGGTGGTGCCGAAGGCGTCCTTTGGCCCTGGGTTGGAGGCTTTGATGTAGGTGGTTTGTTCCCAACCGTCGGTTAAGTTTTCAAAAATATAGGCAGCACCCGACTCTATAAAAGATACCATGTCGCTGGAAGCGTCGGAATCTAACTCGGTATAATCGGCCGGGTCGCCATTGACGCCTGTGGCTCGGCTACCGTCGCCAGGTGCCCCTACGGCTAGGCGCTTACCGTCGCTCGACAAGCTTACGCTGGTGCCAAAATATAAGTAACTGACGTAGCCCTCCTGTGAAAGAAGGCGCACAGAGTAGCCAGGTTTAATGTAAGCCGACTGCTCCCATTCAGTACCGCTGCGCGCAAAAGTAAATACCGCGCCTGAGTCGCCTTTGGGATTAACGTCAGTGGGAATTTCTTGGTTGACGCCATTGCCGGCAAAATCTTCACCCCGAGCGCCTACCGCTAGCGTATTACCGCTGTAGTCTAGGGCGACCGAGTAACCAAATCGATCGCCGGCGCTGGGTGTTTCGGCTTTAATATAAGCTTGCTGTGTCCAGTTGTTCTCGCTTTTGGTGAAAACGTAGACCGCGCCGGATGACGCTGTGCTAGGAGCATCAATGCTCTCGTCGCCATTGATACCCCCAGAACTGCTGTCTTCTCCAATAGCGCCTACCGCGAGGGTCTTGCCATCGCCGGAGAGGTTAAGGCTGTGACCGAAGCGATCACCCACAGTGGTACCAGAAACCGAACTGCTACTTGACGAGCTGCTGGAGCTGGACGAAGAGCTGCTGCTGGATGCTGTCTCTTCCTGCGGGGTGTTGGAGGCCTTCACGTAGGCGGCTTGTGACCAGTTGTTGTCGGTGCGTTCAAATAAATAAACGGCACCCGCATCCGATGCCGCGTTATTATCGCCATCACCGTTTATCCCAGTGGCGTTGCTGTCCTCGCGTAATGCGCCCACGGCGAGAGTGTTGCCGTCGTCGGACAGTGAAACTGAGTAACCAAAGCGGTCGTTGCGGAAGAGAAATTCGTTGCCGTCTTCGTCCTCGAAGGGTGCCTCAGTGTTAGAGGCTTTGAGGTAAGCTTGCTGTTGCCAGCTGCCGTCGACTTGAGTGAATACATACACAGCCCCCGCGGCGAAGGTGGTGTTGTCGGCTTGGTCGCCATTAATACCCTGTGCCATTGAGTCCTCTTGTGGTGTGCCCACGGCGAGGGTGGTGCCGTCGTTTGATAGGTCTAGGCTCCAGCCAAACCAATCGCTCGTTTCCGTATTAGAGGCTTTGAGGTAACCGATGGTGCTCAGCATGGCGTCTATCGCGACGGCCTCATTGGAGTTACTGCAATCCGAGGCGCTGCTGCAGGCTTCAACCATATAACGCGCTTCTGGCCAGTTGGCGAGATGAACGCTGACGTGGTCAAAAGCCTCAGGGCTGGTTAGGTCGCCCCCTACTTGACTAAAGCCGCTGGCGCCGTCTGGATCTTTGTACAAACGGTAAAAGCTGGTGTCTGCGACTTCGTCCCAGTAAATGCGCAACGTCCCGGTACCTGTACCTTCAATATTAATGTCGGGCCATTCGCTGGCAGAGCTAGAGGATGAGCTACTGCTGCTAGAACTGCTGGATGAGCTGCTCAATACACTGCTGGAGCTGGAGGACTGGTCGTTATCATCATCGTCGCTACCACAGCCGACCAGCGTTAAAGTCGCCATCAGACAGGGTAATAGGCTAAGTTTTTTAACCGCGTGCAGAAGCTCGTAACTCATTCAATAGATCCTGAAGTTTATCGTGTGCGGGGATTCTGTCCGGCCCTGACAGGTGTGTCAATGCAAAGGCGGAAATTAAGCGATGTGCCAATCTTGTTAGTATCCCATAAAAAGCGGCTGTTTTGACCATCAGGATAGTCGCCGGTTCCTCGAGTGCAGTGATACTCGTTATCTGCTGGGGCGTACAACGCTAAAAGCTGTGCAAGAGCCTGCGAGGGCTTTTGCACAGCTTTTGAACGCGCGGCTCCAGCGATCTAGTAAAGGTATACAGCACCGCTGTCGGTGACGCTGTTGTCGCTGCTATCGCCGGTAGTATCAGTGCCCTTGCCGTCTTCACCGGAGGCGGTGACTGCGAGGGTTTGGCCGTCCCGGGTTAATACCAAGGTTCGGCCAAAGGTATCGTTGGCATCGGTATTACTGGATTTTATATAATTACCCAGCTGCCAACTGCTGCCATTGTGCTGGTAGAGGTATGCCGCACCAGCGCTGGGGGCGAGGTTGTTGTCCCAGTCAGTGCCGATCGCTTGCGCGTCAGAGTCGTCCCGCGGTGCACCGGCGGCTAACACAGTGCCGTCGCCGGATAAGGCCACCTGCCAACCGAACAGATTGTCCTCGTCGTTGGCCTCAGCTTTTATGTAGGCCTGTTGTTGCCAGCTGCCGTCAAACGCAAACAGGTAGGCGGCGCCAGAATCGGCCTCACCAATAGTCGTGGCGTCGGCATCAAGCCCGGATCCAGCGCCATCTTCATAGGGGGCGCCAACCGCAAGGCGGCTGCCATCGGCCGAGAGGGCAAGGCTTAAACCGAACTCGTCGTTCATGCCGGGAGTGGCGGCTTTAATGTAATCGGTATGGCCCCAGCCTGCATCGGTATAGCGCAAAATATGCACGGCGCCAGAGCTGCGGGCTTTGAAGTCTTCCTCGTCGCCATTAATACCACCACTGCTGGAGTTATCGCCCGGAGAGCCCACTGCTAATAGGTTACCCTCGTCGGCAAAGGCTAGTGCGTAACCGAAACGTGAAGGGGTAGTTTCGTAGCACTCAATGCTTGGCGGACGCGGGTCAAAGCACGGTGAGTCGTGCCAGGATTTGGTGCTGGGTTTGATGTAGGCTTGCTGGTTCCAGTCCTCGTCCGAAAGGTCGAACACATAAACGGCGCCAGCCAAGTCGACACTATTATCATCCTGGTTGCCATTTACACCGGCGGCGTTACTGTCTTCGTAGGGTGCGCTGGCTGCGAGTCGTGAGCCGTCAGCTGACAGTGCCACTCGCACCCCAAAGAAGTCTTGTTTTTCGGCGTTGGATGCCTTGATGAGTGCTTGCTGCTGCCAGTTGCTATTGGTGTTTTGATAGACATAGACGGCACCCGAATCGGCGAGAGAGTTGTCCTCTGCCGCCGCACCTTTAGCGCTGTCTTCATAAGGGGCGCCAACAGCGAGTGTCGCCCCATCGTCTGACAACCCCAGCGAGTAGCCAAACAGGTCATCCTCGCCCATATCGGGTGATGGGTTGTTCAGGGTTTGGCTTAGTTGCCAGCCCGAATCGCTGGCTTGAAATATAAATACGGCGCCACTGTTGGTGCCAGCGTCTTCGGCGATGTCAAACCGGGGGGCGCCCACGGCGAGTGTTGTGCCGTCGGCAGAGGCTGCCATGGCAAAGCCAAAAGTGGCTTTCTGTTGTGGCGCGCCCGCTTTTAGATAACCGATGGCACCGGCTACTTGGTCGTCTAGGTAAATGTCTTCGCTGGCGGTGCAGCCTTGACTGTTACAGGCCTCGACAATAAAACGTCCGTCTGTCCAGTTGGTGAGATGGGCCGCGAGAGGCGCGGTAAATTCTGTGCCGTTTACTTGTCCGCTAATATCGCTAAAACCAGTATTGCCGTCAGGGTCTTGTGACACTTTGTAGTAATCGGCCCCGCTCACGCTATTCCAGCTGAGTGTCAGCGCCTTTGGCGCAACACTGGCGCTAGCGGTAGGTGCCTCTGGGGCTTGGCCGTGATCGTCATGGTCGTCGCTACCACCGCAGCCTGCCGCGAGTAATGCGCCACCGATGCTCAGCCATAAAGCCGTGCGGGGAAAAAGTTGCTTGGACATGCTTCACTCCGGTCGTTATCAGTTTCATTGTGTCACTTTAAGGTAACCAGAGGGTCGGCCTTGTACCAGCTGTAATTTGTTAAAAATATTTACCCCTTGTTACTTTGTTGGTGGGTGATAGCTAATACCTTTAATGTCCTCGCCCCAAAACCTCAGTTTGCTGACACCCTCCGGCGCGGCTTTGAAGGTTAGCCCGGCATTACCGTAACCCTGAAAGTAGCGCAGGGTTAACTGATGCTGACCAGCGTTAAGTGGTTGCATGCAGGTGTTGCGCTGAAACGGGCGGTCGCGCTTGTGCTCGCAGATGATGTTGCCATCGATTTCCAGTTGATAACCGTCATCGCTGCCGACTTCAAAGCGATAGCGGGATGCCTTTGTCACCTCAAACTGGGTGTTAATATCGGCATAGAAGTACTCACTCCAGCCTAAGATACCTAGAGTTGGGTGTTTAAAGTGGTTGTCGGCATTGAACTCGACGCGGTCAATCAAGTGGGTGCGGGTATAGGATATGTGACGCGCCTGATCAATCCGGTTGATTTGGCCGTTACTTTTGCTCAGTACCATCGTCAATACTGGGTCAACAGATGGCGGAATGAGCTTGTTGACCGTGAGAGCTATAAGCAATGCGAGCGCCACAGAGAAAACCGTATTCTTAAGCATTAGCGCACCACCTGTAACTTCCAGTAAGCAAACCAGTTTCTTGTTTCAAACTGAGCTTCGGTTAACTCCCAACTGTAGGTAAAAGGGGCAAATACAAAGAACACACCCACCACAAATGCGACCAGTACGGTTAGATTAATATAGGTGTGGCGACTTGATGCCATCAGTTGTTCGCGGAAGATATAACTAAACACCAACGCCAAATTAATAATGCCAAACAGCAGCGGTACTAAATAGTGGTACATGTACATCACCCGCTCGATCTGCAAAATAGCGATCATGTAGCTGACGTATAAACCGGAAAACGTACAAATCCAATAAAACAAGGCGTTGTCTTTGACGGGGTTATTGTAAATAAAACGGCTAATTACTAGTCCGATAGACAAAATGACACCGACCAGCACGCTAAACCACACCACAGGGTTGGCTACTAGGTTGTGATAGCGAACATAGGTTGTGCCATCGAGGGTGCGTTTTGACCAGCGGTAATTGATGGTTTTGGTGGCCAGAGGCCAGCCGATGGCAGCACTGCCGTTTTCACCATCTTTACACACATCCAGCCTCGGTACGCCATCGGCGTAGTTGGACATATATTTAAGATTGTCCTGCATGGCGATGACGAACGTACTTGGGGCCCATGTGTTGCCCGCTTTTATTTGTGCCTGATATTCACTGCTGGCACTGTAATTTTTGTGGGGCGGTATTTTTTGGCCCAAGCCGATGTGAATGTAAAAAATCGCCAAAAATGTCAGTGCGAGCGGTATTACCCCGGCGGGTACGGTGGTGGCTAAACGTTTGAGCAAGGCGACAAGATCAAAGGCTTTAATGGCGTGCCATTGGTCGACGCCGTAAACCAATACAAACAATAGCAACAATACTAGGGCGTTAACTTTAACCGCCACCGCCAGACCGATCAAAACCCCCAGTAGCGCGTATTGCGTAAGCTTGGGGCCCTTTTCTAACGTTACAATACGCACCGCGTAATAAATCGCGGCTAGAATAAAAAATAGCTGGATGCCTTCGAGCATCGCTGAGCGGGCGTGTATCACCAGCGCATTATCAAAAATCAAAAAGCAGCAAAAGGCTAACGCTACATGAGAGTTGTGGGTGGTGCGCCGAATAATGCCAAACATAAACAGTACCGACAGCGCCATCAATACCGTAGAGGGGAGGCGAAAGCCGTAGTAGCTGATGCCGCCGTCAGGCATATGGTTATCGCGGACGTAATCGGTGCGGGTGAATTTTGTCTTGTCTTTATCCGCGTTAGCCCCCAACAGTTTTTCGCTGGCGGCCATCAGCAATTTGCCTAGCGGTGGGTGGGGCTCCATGTACATGACGCCTTCGATGTACTTCTCGGCGGAGGAAATATGGTAATTCTCATCCCAAAAAAGTGCGTTCGGCTGACCGTAACCCGTGAGGTAAACCGCTCCCGATACGATCAGCAGTAGCAATAAATAAAGGCGATTAAGGTGGTGTTTGACGAATGAGCGCATAACAGAAACTTAAACCGTTGTTGATATTCTGCGTTATTGAAAATTTATTTTTATGGTCTCAGGCTGCGTGCCCGTTAATCGGTACGGCGGCATTTGCGAGCCAATCATACCGCAATGCGTCACGTCTGTCTGGCACCCGGACACACTTTGCGCGCGGATACGCAGAGGGCCTTGTTGGCATCTATGGCTCGCGCTGTTTTATTGCCTGTTAATGGATTGGTGTTAGCGCAAGATCTCGGGTGTCTGCTTGTCGTGTGCGTGTTGGGAGCCGCGGCGTTATTTGCTTGAGCACTTGCTCCGCGGTCGCGCGGTAGGTTGTCAGTTTGCCGCCCATTAGAGTGAACACACGATTATGTGGCTCAGGCCCCAGCTCCATAATGGATTCACGGCTGCGACCAAAAGCTTGGCCGGTGGTGCGTGGCAGCACCCGCAAACCAGCAAAACTCTCGGCGCTGCTGGGCAGTAGGTGCTGCTCGGGAAAGTAGTGTTTCAGAACATTTAGCAGGTAGTGCATTTCACTGGGATGACAGTGGGCCTCGGCCGGGTCGCCAGTGTGAGGTGTTTCGGTGGTGCCGATTAGCAATTTACCTTGCCAGGGCAGGGCAAACACGGCGCGGCCATCGCTGGGCGATTCCAGATAGTAGTGGTGCTGCAAGACTGGTGGCAATAGTAAGTGGGCCCCCTGAATTAGCTCCACCTCGGGCAAGGTGGGGGTGGGGGTGATTCGCCGGTTAACCTCGCTCGCCCAGGGGCCTGCGCAGTTGACCAGCATTGCTACCCGCGCTTGCTGTTCGCGACCATTTAGCAGGTAACGTAGGTCGCAGTGCTCAGGTGTTGTTTCGGCGCCCACAAACGTGGCGGGCATGGCGAGCTCTGCCCCCAATTGCTGGGCCGACTGCACCACTGCTGCGGTGAGCGCGCGGTCATCGGTTTGCGCCTCTTGGTAGCGGAACACGGCTTTTAGACCGTCGGGTTTGATACCGTCAAGCTCGGGCCACTGGCTTTTGTGAAGGCGCGAGAACTGTGTGGTCTGATCAAAACCGCTGAGCAGTCGGTACAGGCTTAGGCCTGCCATGATCGTCAAGGGCGAGCGCTGCGAGTCGCGATACACAGGTATATGCAGTGGTGCCAGCTTGACCAGATCGGGTGCCAATTTTAAAAGTAACGCGCGCTCTTGCAGAGATTCTCGCACCAGTGAGAATTGCGCACTCTCTAAGTAGCGTAAGCCGCCGTGGATCAGCTTGCTAGAGCTGCGCGAGGTAGCGCAAGCGATGGCCGTTTGCTCTAGTAGCAAAACTTTGTAACCGGCGGCCGCCGCCGCTTGCGCCACGCCAGCGCCGCTGATACCAGCACCTATTATTGCAATATCATAATCCATTGAGCGCCCCTAATGATGCGTTATGGGCGACCGACGGCCGCGCCAAGGTTGTGCGTTAAGCGTAAGCTAAAGGGGGTGGCGAGTAAATCGTGGTAAAAGAAGGTGCCGCCGAGCGCGCCTGCAAAAGGTGGCGGGTGTTTTGGCCCCTTAGCGGCGATGTTGGAGCTCGACCAAGGACTTGGGCTAGTCGCCGCTGGGTATCATGCCGCCGTAAGGGAAGGGTGTCACGGTAGCGCCTTTGGACTCGCGCACTTTGGCTTCACCTTCTTTTTCGACTTCGTCGATACGAATAATAGAGTGCATAGGGATATACGAGCGCTTAACGCCGGCAAATTCGCCTTTTAGCTTTTCTTCACCCGGATCTACCAGTAATTGGCTGCGCTCGCCAAAGACAAACTCTTCTACCTCAATAAAGCCGTACATGTCGCTTTGATAAATGGCGCGTGCAAAGACCTCAAAAATTTGATCTTGGTTGTGGAAGATGACCTTGTAGATGGGTTTGCCGATCATAGTGCCTCGATGGTGTGACGTTGCTGCGATTCCGGCGGTTACCGGGGGCGCGAAGAATAGCATATTCTGGCTAAATGCCAACAAAATTGCACAAAAAATAGCCGCTTTTTGCGGTTAAGCTCTGTGAATTGCGAGGTGAGATGGCTATAATGCGCTCCCAAATTTATCGTCCCGCAAAGGTTTTCAGCGAATGTCAGCAACCGAGACACCGGTTAAAAAGCTCTATATCAAGACCCACGGCTGCCAGATGAATGAGTATGATTCATCGCGTATGCGCGACTTACTGGGTGATTCCCACCAGATGGTGGCGACCGAGAACCCGGAAGAGGCCGACGTCCTGCTGATCAACACCTGCTCGATTCGCGAGAAAGCCGCCGACAAGCTGTTTCATCAGCTGGGCCGCTGGAAGCAGCTTAAAGAGAAGAACCCCGATATGATTATCGGTGTGGGCGGCTGTGTGGCGAGCCAAGAGGGTGCGGCCATCGCCGAGCGCGCGCCGTTTGTCGATTTGATTTTTGGCCCGCAAACCTTGCACCGCTTGCCCGAGATGATCGAGCAACCCCGTGACAACGGCGCTGTGGTGGTGGATATCAGCTTTCCCGAGATTGAAAAGTTCGACCGCTTGCCGCAGCCCGATGCCGATGGCGTGAGCGCGTTTGTCTCGATTATGGAAGGCTGCTCAAAGTACTGCACCTTTTGCGTGGTGCCTTACACACGCGGTGAAGAGGTCAGCCGGCCAATGGCCGACGTGATGGCCGAGGTGGTTCACCTGGCCGGCCAAGGTGTGCGGGAAATTAACCTGCTGGGGCAAAACGTTAACGCCTATCGCGGTGAGTCTGACGATGGCATTGTCGATTTGGCCGAATTGATCACTTATGTGGCGGCGGTGGATGGCATTGACCGCATTCGTTTTACCACCTCGCATCCGGTGGAGTTTTCAGACTCACTGATTGACGTTTACGCCGAAGTGCCCGAGCTGGTGAGTCATTTGCACTTGCCGGTGCAAAGCGGTTCCGATCGCATCTTGATGGCAATGAAGCGCGGCCACACGGCGCTCGAGTACAAATCTAAAATGCGTCGTATACGTGCGCATCGGCCTAACATCAGCTTTTCGTCTGACTTTATTATCGGTTTTCCCGGTGAGACCGAAGACGACTTTGAAAAAACCATGAAGCTGATTGCCGACATTGGTTTTGATATGTCTTTTAGCTTTATTTACAGTGCGCGGCCCGGCACTCCAGCGGCTGATTTGACCGATGACACCCCGATGGAGACCAAAAAGCAGCGCCTGAAAATTCTACAGGATCGCATCACCCAGCAATCGCAGCAGATTAGCCGCCATATGGTGGGTAATACCGAGCGAGTGTTGGTCAGTGGTTACAGTAAAAAAGATCCCGGTCAGTTGTCGGGCCGCACAGAAAACAACCGCGTGGTGAATTTTCGCGCCGATAACCCGGCGCTGATTGGTAAGTTTGCCGATATTCGCATCGACGTCGCGCTGCCCAACTCGCTGTTGGGCACCCTTATCAGCTCTGAGCTGGATGAGTAGTCGGGCAATTGCGCGGTCGCCGAGGTAGGTATAACCGGCAGTTTTTTAACTGACTTTGCTAATAAGCAAATGACCGGTTACTTGCCTTCCCTCGGCGGCGCGAATGGTTTACGCTTTGTTTAATGAACGCGAGAAGAGTGCTGACACATCCTTGAATAAACACGTCATCCCCGATTCCTCTCAGGTTACCTGTGAGGTCACCTTGGAGCCCAACGATAACCGTCGTCTCGCCAGCCTGTGTGGTCAGTTTGATCAACATCTGCGTCAGATCGAAAATCGTCTTGATATCGACATTCGCAATCGTGGCAACCAGTTTGCACTGGTGGGTGATCGCGGTGTCACGGCGGCTGCCGCAGCGGTACTGCGCCAGCTGTACCGCGAGACTGACAACGGTGAGCTCACCCCCGATGAAATTCACCTCGCCCTGCAAAGCGCGGGCATAGAGGAACTTATGCAAGAACAAAGTTTGTCCGATACGTTAGTCGACGAAGAGGACGACGGTCAGCCAGTTCCGGCTGGCACCGTGCTGATCCGCACCAAAAAAGCCACTATCAAACCTCGTGGCGCCAACCAGCAGCGCTATGTGCGTGCCGTGCAAACCCACGATATTAACTTTGGCGTGGGCCCAGCTGGCACCGGTAAAACCTATTTGGCGGTAGCGTGCGCGGTCGAGTCACTGCTGCGTGACGATGTCGAACGCATTTTGTTGGTGCGTCCGGCGGTCGAGGCCGGCGAAAAACTCGGCTTTTTACCAGGCGACTTGGCGCAAAAGGTCGATCCTTACTTGCGCCCCTTGTACGATGCGCTGTTTGAAATGCTCGGCTTTGAAACCGTAGGCAAGTTGTTGGAGCGCGGTGTTATTGAAGTGGCGCCGCTCGCGTATATGCGCGGTCGCACACTGAACAACTCGTTTGTGATTTTGGACGAAAGCCAAAATACCACCTGCGAACAAATGAAGATGTTTTTGACCCGTCTTGGGTTTGGCTCGACAGCGGTGATTACCGGCGATCCGTCGCAGATCGATTTGCCGCGCGGGCAAAAATCTGGCCTGAAGCATGTTATCGAGGTGTTAGACGGCGTAGAGGGCATTAGCTTCACTCACTTTGGTGCTAAAGACGTGGTGCGTCACCCATTAGTGCAAAGAATCGTGCAGGCGTACGATGTCTATGAGCAAGCCAACCCGTCGGATGATAGGCGCTAATCAGATGAGCAGCGTTCAGGTAGATGTCGATATACAAGTCGACGCTGAGGCCGTCCCCGGCGAAGACGAGGTACACCGATGGGTCACGGCTGCTTTGCGCGATGAGCGCGAGGTAGCCGAAGTCAGTGTTTGTATCGTCGATGCGGCCACCAGTGCCGATCTCAATCACCGCTATCGCGGTAAAAATTACCCCACCAACGTCTTGTCCTTTCCCGCCGACTTACCTGCCGAACTGGGTCTGCCTTTACTGGGCGACTTGGTTGTATGCGCGGAGGTCGTCGCGCGCGAAGCGGCCGAGCAGGGTAAGGCCGCCAACGCCCATTGGGCCCATATGCTTGTGCACGGCACCTTGCATTTGCTAGGTTACGATCACCAGGACGATCAAGAGGCCGAGGCTATGGAGGCGCTGGAAACCGACATTGTGACAACCCTTGGTTTTGCGGCGCCCTACACCGAAATCAGTCAGGGCAACTCTCAGTCGCCCACCCCAAAATCTATATCGCCCACACAGGAATCAACAGTGCCATGACGGACGACCCATCGAGTAGCAGCGTTACACGCACGCAAGAGCGCTCTTGGTTAGAACGATTACTACATTCGTTTTCTACTGAGCCCAAGTCGCGCGATGATTTGCTCGAAATCATTAAAGACGCGGCCGAGAATAAATTGTTGGATCAAGAGGCGCTTAACATTATTGAGGGCGCACTGGACGTATCCAGCCTGCAAGCGCGCGAAATTATGATCCCGCGCACGCAAATTGTGGCCGTTAAGCTCGACGATACTCCGCAAGAATTTCTGCCTAAAATCATCGAGTCCGGCCACTCGCGGTTTCCGGTGATCGGCGATTCGATCGACGATATTAAAGGTATTTTGCTGGCTAAAGATTTGCTGCGCATGATGCTGGAAGGAACCACCGATTTTAGCCTAGATAGTATTATCCGCACGGCCAACATCGTTCCCGAGAGCAAACGCGTCAATGTCCTGTTGCGCGAGTTTCGCGAGCAGCGTTATCACATGGCGCTGGTGATTGATGAATACGGTGGTATTTCGGGCCTGATTACCATTGAAGATATTCTTGAAGAAATCGTCGGAAATATTGAAGATGAGACTGACGAGGAAGTTAGCGATGAGCTGATAAAGCGTGTTAGTGATACCGATTATGTGATTAAAGCACTGACACCGATTGATGATTTTAACGATTACTTTAATGCCGGCTTAAGTGATGAAGACTTCGATACCATGGGTGGTATTTTAATGCAGTCGTTTGGGCACTTGCCTAAACGCAATGAAGTTACCGAGATCGACGGTTTTACCTTTCGCGTGCTCTACGCCGATAACCGACAAATTCATTTAGTCCGTTTAACCGTTGGCGCCTCTGACACTTGATCAGCACTGAAACGATTATAACCGGCCAGGTAAGGCGCGGGCTCAACCGGTTGCGCAGCTACAATGCTGCCGCCGCCGCACTGGTGGCCGGTGCTTTACAGCCACTGGCGCTGGCGCCTTTCAACCTGTGGCCGCTGGCGCTGGTTGGTCTGGGTATATTCTCCCTGTTGTTATTTAAAGTCACGCGCCGCCGCGCCGCTTTGGTGGCGGGGAGTTTTGGCGTCGGCTTATACGGCGTGGGAGTGTCGTGGATTTACGTCGCCATCCATCAGTTTGGCGGTGCGTCTATGCTGTTGGCGGGCTTGCTTACCCTTGTGTTTGTGCTGGCGATGGCGGCGATTTACGCGGCGCCGTTTATTTTAAGTTACAAAATTCTAGGTTACGGGCGTCTTGGTATCCTTATGGTGTTTCCCGCCTGCTGTTTGCTGGGCGAGTGGTTGCGCTCTTGGTTGTTGACGGGCTTTCCTTGGTTGTACACCGGTTACGGACATATCGATACCCCGCTGTCGGGTTGGGCCCCTTTGTTGGGGGTGATGGGGGTTGGCTATCTCGCGACTTTTAGTGCCGCCACGGTAGCGGGTTGGTGTTTCTTTGTTAGACCCTCGGGCAATTTAATCGTCGCCACTGTTATGGTGGTGGGCATTTGGTTTACCGGCTGGCAGCTGCAAGGTGTGCAGTGGGCGCGCGTGAATCACGATGCCCCCATTTCCGTGGCGATGGTTCAGCCCAATATTGCCCAAGAAGTAAAGTGGGATCCAGCCCACGCCCAGCCGACCCTTGAGCGGTTGCAACACTTAAGCGAGCCGCTCTGGGGCGCCGACTGGTTGATCTGGCCCGAAGCGGCGGTGCCGTTAACCTATCATCGGGCGCTGGATTTTTTAAATACCGTTAGCCGGCGCGCGAGCGAAACCGATACCGGCTTGATTACCGGCATTATCTACGATGATCAGCAACAACGGCGCTATTACAACTCACTGGTGGGGTTGGGGGACGCGCTGGGTATTTATCACAAGCGTCGTTTAGTGCCGTTTGGTGAGTATGTGCCACTGGAGCAATGGCTGCGCGGTTCTATCGAGTTTTTTGACCTGCCGACCTCCTACATTAACATTGGCCCCGATCATCAAAGTGGGTTGGCGGTTAATGGCATTGCCATCGCCCCGACCATTTGCTACGAGGTGGTGTATCCATCGCTGGTGGCGAAAAGTGCCCACAACAGCAATGTGTTAATGACGGTGAGTAACGATGCTTGGTTTGCCGACTCGATCGGTCCGCTACAACACTTGCAGATGGCACAAATGCGCGCACTGGAAACCGGTCGTTATATGATTCGCAGTACCAACAATGGTGTGAGTGCGATTGTCGACCCCAGCGGAGACGTCGTGGCGAAAACCCGGCAGTTTGTGGCGACTACTCTGGCGGGCACTGTTTATCCGGCTTATGGCCAGACGCCTTTTATGCGCTGGGGCAGTGGCCCTTCGGTGATTTTAGCGTTGTTGTTATTGATTGGCGTGTACAGCGCCCGGCGGCGTTTTTAATGACCCAAGGTGATGGCGTTATACGCGGGTAAACTCCACCTCGTACTTCCCGGCCACGGGCAACGCCTGAAATACTTTGGTATCGGGGTTATGTTTTTTGACCGCATCGAGTAAGGCTTTTTTGTCCGATACCGGCATAAAGGCGCCGAGGTAGACGGATTTAAGTTCATCCTGTGCAAACGGCCGGTCGATATACCAATGTTGTTCGTTGTTGTCTCGCAAACCGTCTTCGTCGCCTGCCTCGGTAAAGCAGCGCCACTCTTTTTCGCCTTTGGCGGTGGGCGGCTTACTCAAAAATTTATCTTCAAAGGTGTCCTGTGGGCGCAGCTGCTCGTTGTGCAACACCGCATTAAGTTGGTCTTTTAAGCTGGAAATCTCGGGCCGTATCGGGTTGTAGTTAACGGCTTTAGGGTGCGCGAGTGAGGTGTTCTCGCCACAGGCAAATTTGAGCACCGCCCCGCGATGACAATCGGCGTAATATTGCCAAGCGGTTAGGTTGTCGGCTTTGGTGCTGAACGAGCAAATACGCAGTGCGCGGGTGTACTGGCGCCACTCGCTCATCATTTCATCGATGGCGCTCTGGCGTTGGTCCACCATCCGTGCCATTAATTCGTGCAGAGCTTCCTCGGCCTCCTCGGGCGAGGCGAAGCGCTCTTCGTCGCGCCAGCGGCGAATCACCGTCGACAGCGGTGAGTTACCTCGGGGCTCATCGCGCGCAAAGATCATCCCGCAGGCGGCGCGAATCACACTGTCGAGCAGCGAGTGTGGGTCAAACGCGAGCGTGGTGCGGTGATTCAGCTCAAACGGATCGGCGAAGAGCGCGGGAGCACTCCAGCGCAATGCCTGGCTCTCGACAATCGCGAGTGCCGTTTGGGTGGGGCAGTATTTTGCCAATGTATCGGGATGATCGGGCACAGTTTGTCCTTATTCTTGCTGCCGGGCGGTGGACTCACGCCCGTCGATTCCTGATGTAATAATAGTTAAGGTATAACCATTATCGGCCGCGGGACGATTTTATAAAGCCTTTTTAACATCGGTTCAAGGCGCGTGAATCATTTTTTGCAAAATCTCTTGGTTTTGTCGTTTGCCATCGCCGCGAGGGGCGTTAAAATAGCCGCGGCAATCTTCTCTCACCCACCTGCGGCCCCGCCCTGAGGATTCAACGTGATATTTACCGGCTCCCACATTCTCTCTATTGCTCAGTTTGATCGCGCCGATATACAGCGCATATTTGAGGTGGCGGACGCCATGGCGCCCTATGCCCTGCGTCGTCGGGTAACCCGTGTGTTAGAGGGCGCTATTCTGGGTAATATGTTTTTTGAGCCGAGTACCCGCACCCGCATTAGCTTTGGTTGCGCGTTTAATTTGTTGGGTGGTGAAGTGCGCGAGACTACCGGTTTTGAAAGCTCGGCTATCACCAAGGGGGAGTCTCTGTACGATACCGCGCGGGTGTTGTCGGGTTTCTCTGATGTGATCTGTATGCGCCACCCACAAGAGGGGTCGGTGGCCGAGTTTGCCGATGCCAGCCGCGTGCCGGTGTTAAACGGCGGCGATGGCGCAAACGAGCACCCCAGCCAAGCATTGCTAGACTTGTACACCATTCGCAAAGAGCTGGCCTCCAAGGGGCGTGAGATAGATGGGTTGCGGATCGCGCTGATTGGCGATTTAAAATACGGTCGCACAGTACACTCGTTGTGTAAGTTGTTGAGCTTGTTCAAGAATATTCATATTACGCTGGTGTCGCCGGTGGAGCTGGCGATGCCCGAGTCGATTGTCGAGCAAATGCGCGAGGCCGGGCACACCGTGGTGGTCACGGATGATTTACCTCAGAGTATTTCCAGTGTCGATATCGCCTACTCCACGCGAATTCAGGAGGAGCGTTTTGCCACGAAAGAAGAGGCGGATATGTATCGCGGCCGGTTTCGGTTGAATCAGGCCATTTACACCCAGTACTGTGAGCCCAATACCGTCATTATGCATCCGCTGCCGCGCGATTCTAGGGCGGGCGCCAACGAGTTGGACAACGATTTAAATCACAACCCCAATCTCGCGATTTTTCGTCAGGCCGACAATGGCGTATTGGTGCGGATGGCGCTGTTTGCACTGGTGTTGGATGTGGTGGATCAGGTGGATAAGTACGCGCGCGACGTTAATTGGTATAACTCGGCGCGCACCTTGTAGCGGGTTGGGTTAAGTACCGTCAATGAGACGGGCGGCCATGGCGGGCAGTCGGGCTCGCTCGCTGGGTAGCGATAGCGATGAGGTGCCGGGCGGGGTATCAAAGATACTGTCGTCGCTCAGTATAAACAGCAGCGGAGTTGTCTGAGTCCGTGCGGCCTGGGCCAATCGCTCGGTTAACGTTCGGCCTTTTACGTCCGTCATCGCCGGGCTGAGTACCACTAAATCGGGGCGAATATTCAGCGATAGCTCCAACGCCTCGTCGGTGTTATCGGCGGTGATTAAATTGTAGTGAGGTTGCAGTGCTTCGCAGGCTTGCAGCTGGATCTCGGCGTCAGGGTACGCCACCACGACCGTGCGGTGGGCGGTCATCTCATCGATCTCAAAGCAATCGCGGCCCGAATGCTTTGCGCGATACAGTGCTCGGTCAGCGGCTTTTATCACCTCTTCTAGCGAGTAGCCCGCCGTTTGCGAGCAGCTGGCACCGCCAATCGACACAGTGACATGAGCGCTGGTGGGCGATGCCTCGTGGGGTACCGCCTGATTGGCGACGGCGCGGCGGATCGACTCCCCCACTCGTGTGGCGCCACTGACGTCGGTGTCGGGCAGTAGCACAACAAACTCCTCCCCCCCGTAACGGCCCAGCAAATCGTAAGGACGTTTTAGGCAGCTTTTTATGGCGTTACCCACTTGCACCAAACAGCGGTCCCCAGCGGGGTGGCCATAGTGGTCGTTGTAGAGCTTAAAGTGGTCAACATCAAGCATCAGCACACAGGTGTGGGTGAGCTGGCGCCCGGCCAGTAGCCACTGCTTTTGCGCGTACTCGTTAAAAGTGCGGCGGTTGAGCAGCTGCGTCAGGCTGTCTAATTGGCTGAGCTCTTCCAGCTCGTTGTTGAGCTTGCTGAGTTGATCGCGCATATCGGCGATCCGCTCCATCGCGCGGATCTTGGCGTTGATGATCATCTTGCTGACGGGTTTGATGAGGTAGTCATCGCCGCCCGCCTCAATACCTTGACGGTAATCCTCGTCGTCACTCATGCCGGTGACAAAAATGATGGGAATCCAGTGGCTGCCGAGCCACTCGCGAATCAGCGCGGTTGTTTCAAAACCGTTTAAGCCGGGCATCTCGACGTCCATGATAATCATGTCCACCGGGGTATCTTCCAGCAGCTGCAACGCGGCCTCACCACTGTCGGCCACCAGCGGGGTGTGGCCGGCTTCAGTGATGTACTGGCTCATCGCGTGGCGCAGTGTAGCGCTGTCTTCAACCAACAA
The DNA here is from genome assembly GCF_963972205.1 of uncultured Gilvimarinus sp. NCBI lineage: Bacteria > Pseudomonadati > Pseudomonadota > Gammaproteobacteria > Cellvibrionales > Cellvibrionaceae > Gilvimarinus > uncultured Gilvimarinus sp. Next base: position 193,504 of record NZ_CAXAUC010000004.1, read on the forward strand.
AATTTTCATTCAGTAACCCAGAGTGCCCTTGTGCCCTATGTGGCACCCGAAGTATAAAGTGTAACGACTTTTGGCGCCGAAAACATCATTACGTGTCACAGAATTTGGTTGATTTATCGGCCAGTAGGCTGTTTTAACGCACTTCTTGAGCGGCTATGGCGCGTGATCAAGGTAGCGCCACACGCCATTTTCACGCCGAAATAGCGACTTCTCTAAGTGTTGCTGCTCCCGCCCCGCCAGCCGGTAATGGGCACAAAAGGTTACCGTGCCCTCATCATCCCCAAGACCACCGCGCTCACAGGCGAGGATCTCAAGCCCTAGCCACTCGCAGCTGCTGGCCCACTCGCGGATCGCCTCGGGTGAGCTGTGCCCCCGTACCGAGGGGCTCCAAGTGTGCCAGAGGTAGTCTACCGCTAACAAAACGTGTGCGCTGTAGCGCGAGCGCATTAATTGCTCGGCGGTTTGCGGGTTGCCACCGTGCAATATAAAAGGGTTACAGCAGTCCATAGGGCGTTTGCCCGAGCCACAAGGGCAGGTTTTACTCGCTGTGAGTGGCATTTTGCACCTCTTTTGGGTATGTTGTGCGCCTTATTTACGTGCAAGTTTTATGCGCTAATTTTGCCTGCCGTAGAGTCGGGCCAAGCCTTACCGATAATCGCGGTTTAGGCTACCTAGTTCGCTGATGTTTGCAAGCGACTAACGATTTCTACTGACTTCTTTATGATGACTAACCGTTAGATATTTGCCCATGACTGATTTTGACGATATCCGCCCTTACAATGACGATGAAGTTCGCCCGGTACTCGACCGGATTTTAGCTGACCGGGAGCTGGCCGATGCGGTGATGCGCTTAAAGTTTCCGCGCCTGGCCGGGCCTTTAGGCTTCATCTTACGCCCGCTGGTGGCTCGGGTTATGCGTCGCGAACTGGTGGGGGTGGACAGCGTCGATAAGTTTCAGCTGGTGGTCGAGAAGTACATGCGCCATATGATTGAAAGCACCACGACTGAAATCACCCACTCGGGGCTGGATAAACTCGACCCGAACCGCGCTTATTTGTTTGTCAGCAACCATCGTGATATCGCCATGGACCCTGCGTTTGTCAATTGGAGCTTGTACCACGCAGGTTTTAAAACCTTGCGAATTGCCATTGGCGATAACTTGCTTACCAAAGAGTATGTGTCGGATTTAATGCGCCTGAATAAGAGCTTTATCGTCAATCGCTCGGCCAAGGCGCCACGGGAGAAGTTAAAAGCGGCGAAAAAGCTTTCGGCCTATATTTACCATTCGTTAACCGCCGAGAACGCCAATATCTGGATTGCCCAGCGCGAGGGTCGTGCTAAAGACGGCAATGACCTGACGAACTCGGCCGTGGTGGGTATGCTGACGCTCAATCGTCCGAAAACGGAAGACTATGCCGATTACGTGCGCGAGCTATCGATTGTGCCTGTGTCTATCTCTTATGAGTTGGACCCGTGCGATGAGGCAAAAGCCCATGAGTTGCACCAGCAGCGTACCTCGGGCGCTTATCAAAAAGGCGATCAAGAAGATGTGCAAAGTATTGCCCGTGGCATTGCCGGGCAAAAGGGTCATGTGCACGTTGCGTTTGGTGACGTGCTCAGTGGCGACTTTGCCGATACCGATGCGGTAACCGCCGAAATTGATCGTCAAATTTGGAGTAATTACGTCCTGCACTCAAGCAACTGTATGGCGTTTGACCAAGTGGGCGAAGAGGCCCGCTCGCTGCCTTACTCGGACAAAAGCCTGTCTTACGAGCCGAGCAATGTCAGTGACGAACGCGCCAGTTTTGATTTGCGTTTACAAGCGGTGCCGTCGGATTATCGCGATATTGTTCAGGCCATGTACGCCAACCCGGTGCGCAATAAGTTGGCGGCCACCGGCGGCGGTCAGTAACGCGAATGTTAACCGATGAGTTAAAGCAAAAAATCCAGCAAACCTACTCGGCGTTTTTGCAAAGCCGCGAGTTGGGGCCGCGCCACGGCCAAAAACTGATGATTGCCGAGATTGCCCGCACCCTCGGCGCGATTGGCACTGACGCCGAGGGCGTGCGCAACACCGGGGGCCATGTGTGCGTGGTCGAGGCCGGGACCGGTACCGGTAAAACCATTGCGTACCTTTTGCCCGCCATTATTATTGCCAAAGCGCTGGGTAAAAAGTTGGTGGTATCTACCGCTACCGTCGCGTTGCAAGAGCAAATCGTGCACAAAGACTTACCCGAGCTGCGCAACCACACAGACTTATCGTTTAGTTTTGCCCTGGCCAAAGGTCGCGGCCGCTATGTGTGTCTGTCTAAGCTCGACAATTTGATGAGCGAATTTGCATCGGCGGTTGATCCGACCCGGGCACTCTACGAGGACGAATTACCCAGCGTTGATGCCGAAGGGGTAAAGTTGTACGAGTCCATGATGGATGCGTTGGCAGGCAATAAATGGGATGGCGAGCGAGACTCGTGGCCGACCCGGTTAGAGCCTAACGACTGGGCGCGAGTCACGACCGATCACCGTCAGTGCACCGGTCGGCGCTGTTCCAATGTGTCTGCCTGTAGCTTTTTTAAAGCCCGCGATGCGCTGCATACCGCCGATTGTATTGTCACCAATCACGATATGGTGTTGGCTGATTTGGCGCTGGGTGGTGGCGCGATCTTACCCGACCCGGAAGAGACGATTTACGTCTTTGACGAGGGGCATCATCTTCCCGACAAAGCGCTTAATCACTTCGCCCACCACAGTCGTATGCTCTCGACCAGTCGCTGGTTGGAGCAATGCAATAAAGGCTTGGGGACAATCCTCGGGCAGATCAGCGGTGCCGGTCGTGTTGATGATTACGCCGAGCAATTGCCTGGCCAGCTCATTGAGTGTAAACGTGAGCTGGATATGTTGTATCCGGTGCTGGATGAGCGCATCCAATCGTTAGAGGACAGTTCGCGCGATTGGAAAACCAACCACTACCGGTTTGTCGGAGGGGTGGTGCCCGATAATATCGTCGCGCAAGCCGAGCAATTGCATTCAAGCTTTGATCGTTTAACCGACCTGTTAAGTAAAGTTGCCGCCGAGTTAAACGAGGCGATGGAGGATGCCCATTGCCGCGTGCCTAAAGTTGACTTGGAAACCAATTACCCAATCATCGGTGCCTGGCATGCGCGTGCTGAGGCCAATGCGGGTTTATGGTTAAGTTACGCGCGCAGCGATGGCGATAAAAGTATTCCCAAAGCGCGCTGGCTAACGCTGATAGACTTTAACGGCAATTACGATATCGAGGTTTGCTCAAGCCCCATTTTGGCGGCCCGTACCTTAGAGTTTAGTTTGTGGAATCGCGCCTATGGTGCGGTGCTAACCTCGGCGACCTTAACCGCGCTGGGTAAGTTTGATCGCCTGCAGATGCGCACCGGCACCCCCGATGACAGCCGCTATGCGGTGGTGCCCAGCCCGTTTGACTTTGCCAAAGGTATTTTGCATGTTCCTAAAGACGCGGTTGATGCCGGTGACAGTCGCGCCCACACCGCCGCGTTGGTACAGCAACTGCCCGAGCTGCTGCAACCGACTGAAGGCTCGCTGGTGTTGTTTTCATCCCGCCGGCAAATGCTTGATGTTTACGATGAGCTGCCCGCGCTTTGGCAGAGCAAAATTTTGTTGCAAGGCGAAAGCTCTAAGCAAGAAATGTTGGTGGCTCATCGCAAAAAAGTTGATAAAGGCGAGGGCAGTGTGCTGTTTGGCTTGGCAAGCTTTGCCGAAGGGGTCGACTTGCCCGGCGATTACTGTGCCCATGTGATAATTGCTAAATTGCCGTTTGCGGTGCCCGACGACCCGATTGAAGCGTCTGTTGCCGAGTGGGTCGAGCAGCGTGGCGGCAACCCTTTTATGCAAATTACTATCCCCGACGCCTCGTTAAAATTGATTCAGGCCTGTGGCCGCTTGCTGCGCACCGAAGGTGATACCGGCCGTATTACTTTACTGGACCGGCGCGTGGTCACCAAGCGCTACGGCAAGGCTATTTTAGATTCGTTGCCGCCTTTTACCCGACACATTGAAGCGTAAGCCCGTCCCGTATGAGTGATAAACACATAGCCGTCGCCGATATCTTGATTGACTTAGAGGTGGCGTTACGCGAGCTAAATTTATGGCATAGCGAGTCACCCTCGGCCGAGGCGCTCGCTAGTACCGCGCCCTTTGCGGTAGATACCCTAACGTTTACCCAGTGGCTGCAATTTATGTTTTTGCCGCAGATGCAAGAGCTGGTTAAGCATCGTGGCCCCCTTCCGGCGAACTGCGCTATTGCCCCTATGGCCGAGGAGTACTTTCGCCCGCAAGTGATCGACGGCGCCGCCGTGGTATTGCAGCTGCGCCGAGTGGATACATTGTTGAGCTAGTGTTGTCTAACGAGCCATGAGGCCTTGCCGCCTTAGGCGGTGTGGACTACATTTAATCCGTTAACGTACGTCGAGACGCGGCACTGTTGCCGATGTCTATACCCACTGGATGATGGAGGTTTTATGGCTGTACATAGGGTTTATTCGTTGCTGGCTGCCGGCGCCGCTAGTTTACTACTGCTTGGCGGCTGTGCCACACCGCCACCGGCTGTGTCTCACGATGGCTTGCACTTAGTGCCGCAAAAATCACTTGATCAGATGTATATAAAGCCCGAGGTGTCGTTATCGCAGTATACGGCTATCCGTCTCGAGCCTTGTACCGTGGCATTTAGAGCCGACTGGATGCGCAACCAAAATATGAGTCGCACCGTGGGGCGAGACCGAATTACCGAAGAGGATATGCAAGTCATCTCCGATCGTTTGGCGCGCTCTTGCGATGAGCACTTTTTAGAGGCCTTAGAGAGTGAGCCGGCCTACAAAATCGTCGGTGAAGATGCCAGCGGTGAGACGGTGCTGGAGGTGCGCCCCAGCATTATCGATCTGGATGTCACCGCCCCTGACACCAATGATGTGGGAATAACCCGCACTTATACCACCTCATCGGGGGAGATGACCTTGTTTCTCGAGGCCTACGATAGTGCGAGCGGTGAGATTATCGCTCGGGTTGTGGATGAGAAAGAAGACTTTGATGACATGCAGCTAGAGTGGACTAACCGCGCCACCAACATGGCCGACGCCAATCGTTACTTGCGCAGCTGGACCAAGTCTTTGCGCGAGAGTTTGGATGCGGCCCGCGCTCAGTAGTGGCTTATGAGTCTATAGGTGCGGCGCAATCGTTTGGTTGCGCCGTTTTTTTATAGGTTATTGATATGCAAGACCCCCGAGTGTTACTCGCCGCCGAACGCACCTTGCTGGCTTGGAGCCGAACGGCGCTGGGATTAATTGGCTTTGGCTTTGTTTTAGAGCGTGCCGGCTTGCTGATGGGCGCCTTCGGTCTGGCGCCAGCGGCGGATGAATCCCTGACGGCTGCCCTTGGGCTCGCTTTTATTTTTTTGGGCGTGGTTGCCGCGGTAGGCGCCTCGGTGCGGCACGCACGTTATGTGCGCTATCTGATTGACCGAGACGGTCCGGTCGATTATCGCTCGCTCTACAGCGTAGCTTTGACTATGGCGCTGGGCTTACTTGGTTTGGCGTTATTGGCGGTGTTGCTATTTATTGGGCATTAATCCTACTGTTTATTTCTCTTGGTGTTCCAGTGCTGATGCCTCACTCTGATGTAAAGGACGCAACGTTAGCAGCAGCGCCATACTGATCGCCACCGAGATTAACATAACCGCCAGTACAGGCTTTAAGGTCCCATCGTAAAACACGCTTCCCAACGCGCCCATTCCAGAGCCCAGTGCGAACATTGCTACTGTCTGTATCGCCGCCGCACTGCCGCCGCGATGGGGCGGGAACATCGCCATAAAGCGAGTCATTCCCGCCGGGTTGCTGATGCCGACGCAACCAACGCTTAAAATAACCAGCGGCACCGCCAGCCCTAAGGTTAAGGTGTTGCTCCACGTCAGTAGCGCCATTACTACCACCAGAACGGCTTGAATAATGACACTGATGCAGAATAGCCGCATCGGGTTCATGACGCTCAGTAATCTGGCGCTTAGCGAGTTTGCGGCAATTAAACCGATCGCATTTAAACCAAATAAAATAGAAAAGGTCGTCTCGCTCACGCCAAAATACGTCATGTACATAAACGACGAGTGAGTGACAAAAATAAGCAATACACCAGCGGCGGAGCCGATACACAAAGCAAAGCGCAGAGCGAGCAACCGGCCCTGATGCCGGTGTAATAAAATGGCGTTGTACTGCGAGACAATGCGCCCAAGAGATAAGCGCTGACGTGGCTCGGTTAGCGTCTCGGGAATCATACGTAACATAATGGCGAGCATAGTCACGGCGTACAGTACCTGAAATATAAAGATACTGCGCCAGCCAAACTGTAATAGCCCCGTGCCGATCAGTGGTGCCACCACCGGGGCGATCATCATCACCATCATTACCGTGGCAAAACGCCGGCCAATCTCTTCGGCGGGGTAGGAGTCGCGCACTTGTGCCATGGCAGTAATAGTGGCAAAACCGCCGCCAAATGCTTGCAGTAATCGCCACAAATTAATGACGCTCGCCGAGTCTGATAGCGCGATAGCGCTACTGGCGATGACAAACAAACCAGTTCCGACAACGCATACCGTTTTGCGGCCCACTTGGTCAGAGATTGGCCCGCCCATTAGCTGGCCCAAGGCAAAACCCACCAAAAAAGTACTGATTGACGCGTTGAGCGTAGCAATAGGAACATTGAGCGCGTCGGCCATCGACGGTAATGCCGGCAGGTAGGCGTCCATCGCTACCGGGCCCAGCGCAACCAGTGCGCCGAGGTACAGTAAAAAATAGCGTGGCAATGCCGTTGTTTGCATTGAGTTTTGATTGTTCATACAGCGCGAGCGAGTCAGTTGCGGGATTTTGTAAGTGTAACGCACCCACGTTAATAGTGGGGGAACAATAGCGTTAATGGTCCCAAATACGGTGGCGAAGTTGAGTATAGCCGTTAAGCTTAGGTGACAGGTTTCTGATGTGGGATAAAGGTTTATGCCGCTCGCCAATTGGTGGTCCACTGCGATCCGTACGACAACCGCCACAATTATGAACCCCCTCAGCCGCAAACACGTAGTGTTGTTAGTGGCTGTAGTTGTAGGGCTGGTGTTACACACTGTTTTGCTCGGGTTGTTTATCGCCTTGCGGGTTGATGTGTTGGTGTGGGTCAATATTGGCAGTGTGGCGCTGTGGTTAGGTGCCGGGTATTGGTTGCGTCGCGGCCGCTACGCGTTGGCGGCCTATGTGATGTTTGCCGAGCTTATTGCGCACAGTGTGGTGGCGACTCTGGTGTTGGGGGTGGGGCTGGGCTTTCAGTTTTACCTCTGGCCCGCGGCGTGTTTAGTGGTGGCAAATCCCAGTGTCAGCGTGCGTTATGCGGGTGTGCTGGGTACCGTGTGTATCGCCGTGTTTGCAGCGCTGGAGTTAACCTTGGTTGAAATCAGCAATCGCTATGGCCTTGGGGGGTATCAACATTGGGTGTACCTTGGCAATGTGCTGTTTTGCGGGGTTGCCTTGATGCTTTGCATCATCAGTGTACGTGTGGTGAATGAATATCAACAGCGGCAACTGATTGCCTTGGCCACCCACGACCCGTTAACCGGTTTATTTAATCGCCGCTACATGACCGAGCATATGGAGCAGCTTAAAGCTCACGCCGATCGTGAGTACAGCCATTATTGTGTGGCGTTACTTGATGTCGATCATTTTAAGCGAATCAATGATGTTTATGGGCACGATATCGGCGACCAAGTGTTGCAGTGCATTGCCCTCACCCTAAAGGCGCGACTGCGCAGTACTGATTTATTGGCGCGCTGGGGCGGCGAAGAGTTGTTAATTGCGCTGAGTGGCACCGAGGCCCAAAGGGCATTGCTGTTAATGGATAACCTGCGCCAGCGGGTTGCTGAATCGAGCGCAATTAAGCCGCTGTGCGGCGGCGTCACATTAAGCTTTGGCGTGGCGGAATATCAGCCGGGGGAGTCTAATCAAGCACTGATTCGGCGCGCGGACGCCGGTCTGTATCGGGCCAAGGCTCAGGGACGAGATCAAGTCGTTCTCGAAGCGCCCACTAGCCCATAGGGCTTGATGCATTATTTCGTTACGTTCCTTGTGGGGATCTCTGATAGTCCAGTTCGAAATCAAACGCGGAACGGCGTCACACTTTTTGTTGATCCCGTTGTTTAAGTGCCACAGCCGTGATATCTCTAGTGCTTCTGACAACGTTGTCCTCGGTGGGTTTGCCAGCGAGAGCACTATTGCTCTGCCGGGGCAGTATTGCCGTGTCAGTTGTTCCGTTTTGCGCATGACGCGCGTCAATCGGGGAGGACCCCCAGTGATACATTTACCGTCAAAACATTTTGCCGCGGTAGCCTTCATCGAAAGGTGGAGTGCATTAAATGCGGTGCAGGCGCGCATGGGGTAGCACAGTAATCCCTCGAGCCTGAGCTGCGGCTAACAATAAAAGAGGGATTGACCATGCTTCAGAAAACGCTCCTTAGTACCGCCGTGTTGTGCGCCAGCTCGTTAGCTGCCACTGCGCAGGCCTACGAATGCAGTAATTTAAATGCGTGGGATAGCAGTACCGCCTACACCAATGGCATGCAGGTGCAAGACGCCGGCAGTGCTTACAACGCGAACTGGTGGACTCGCGGGGACGTGCCAGCGCAGCATTCGGCACCTTACCAGCAGTGGACTTTACTGGGAGTGTGCGGCGATGCTAGCTCATCCAGCATCTCGTCTTCCAGCGTATCGTCCAGCTCGCTTTCAAGCAGTAGCTCCTCGTCAGTTTCGTCTAGCTCTTCATCCGTGCCCAACGGCAGCTGTGGCTCAGCGCAGTACGTGGCCGGTACCACTTACCGTGTAGGAGATTTGGTTGACAACGTTGACAGTGAGTACCGCTGCGATGTGGCTGGCTGGTGTTCATCAAATGCGGCCTGGGCTTATGAACCAGGTGTCGGAGCCCACTGGCAGGACGCTTGGTCGTTGGTGCAAAGCTGTGATGACGGCTCATCAAGCAGCTCGTCGACAAGCTCCAGTAGTAGCTCCAGCAGCTCGTCCAGTTCAAATCCTGGCGGTGGCTACACCGGTAGTTTCCCCGATCACGCGTTGGTGGGTTACTGGCACAACTTCCAAAACCCCGCCGGCTGTCCGATTCCGCTGTCACAAATTCCCGATGCGTGGGACGTGATTGATATTGCTTTTGCCGATAACGATCCGGCCAGTAACGGTACCGTGCATTTCAATTTATTTGACGGCTCGGGCTCAAGCTGCGCAGGTTTAGATCCCGCCCAGTTCAAGCAAGAGATGGCGGCGATGCAAGCGCAGGGCAAAATCTTTGTGCTGTCGTTGGGCGGTGCCGAAGGCACTATTACGCTTAATACCGACACCGATGAAGCCAACTTTGTCAGCAGCCTGACTGGGCTGATTAACGAGTGGGGGTTTGACGGTATTGATATCGACCTTGAGAGTGGCTCGCAGCTGTTACACGGCACGCAAATTCAAGCGCGTTTGCCGGGCGCCATTCGCGCGATTGATACCAACGTAGGAGGTATGGCGTTAACCATGGCACCAGAGCACCCATACGTTCAGGGTGGCCAAACCGCTTACAGTGGTATCTGGGGGGCGTATCTGCCGATTATCGATCAGACCCGCGATCTGCTCGATTTACTGCATGTGCAGCTCTACAACAACGGCGGCCTGCAAACACCCTACTCGAACCAGTCGTATCCAGCCGGCTCGGTGGATATGATGGTCGCCTCGGCTCGTATGCTGATAGAGGGCTTCCAAACGGCGGGCAACTTCTACTTTGAAGGGCTCGATCCGCAGCAGGTATCGCTCGGTTTACCTTCCGGCCCAGCGTCTGCAGGCTCTGGCCAAGCGACCAATCAAGCGATTATGGACGCGCTCGATTGTATTACCCGCGGCACCCAGTGTGGCTCGATTGACGCCGGTGGTATTTACCCTGACTTTAGCGGGGTCATGACCTGGTCGATTAACTGGGATATTTACGATGGTTACATCTTCTCGGGCCCCATTGGCGATAAGGTGGACAATCTGCCGTAGGTAACTCGGTAGTTAGCTACTTAAAGGCGGCTGTTTAAAACAGCCGCCTTTTTTGTGGCTAATCCGTCAGTGCTTAATCGGCCAGAGGGCATAGACAACGCCGCCTAGCTGGGAGACAATCTCGCCACCATCAGATTGTCCAAAAGACTATAACGAGAGGCCGTCATGTCCCCAGTATCCGCGCGTAGTATTGCACTGTATTTATGTTTGTTGGCTACGTTGGCCGCGCCGACTATGGCTGAGGTGGTGGTGAGCGAGTTTGGTGTACTTGATGATGGCCGCACAAGCCACTTATACCGCCTGACGAATGCCAGTGGTAGCCACGCCGAGCTAACTGATCTAGGGGCTTTGCTGGTTAGCTTGAATGTGCCTGATCGCGATGGCGAATACACCGATGTAGTGCTGGGCTTTGATAACCCCAAACAGTATTTAACCGACAGCCCGTTCTTTGGAGCGACGATCGGCCGTTATGCCAACCGCATTGCCCGTGGCCATTTTAGCTTAAACGGCAAAGATTACCCGTTGGCCCATAACAATCCGCCCAATCATTTACACGGTGGCGCTGTGGGGTTTGATAAGCGCTTATGGCAGGGTGAGGTGCTGGACGACTCCGGTGAGCCGGCGGTGCGCTTTAATTTGTTAAGCAAAGCTGGCGACGAAGGGTATCCGGGAAATTTGCAGGTGACCGTGACCTATCGGTTAACGGCCGGCAACGCATTAAAGATAGATTATCGTGCGACATCCGATGCCGATACCGTCATTAATCTAACTCATCACAGCTACTTTAATTTGTCAGGTCACCGCTCGGGTGATGTGCTTGCGCATCAACTGCAGATAAACGCCGACTTTTATACCCCGGTGGACGACACTGGGATACCGACCGGCGAAATTTTATCGGTACGTAATACTCCGTTCGATTTTACCGAGGCTAAGGCTTTAAGCGCGGATCTTAGTGCCGACAACGCTATGTTAAAGGCGGCGCTCGGTTACGACCATAACTGGGTGCTGCGGGCTGCGGAGTTTGCTGGCGAGTTGGCGTTAGCCGCCACCCTGACCGACTCCGCTAGCGGGCGCCAGCTGCGAGTATCGACCACGGAGCCCGGCTTGCAGGTTTATACCGGTAACCATCTAAGCGGCACAGTGCCGGGCAAAGAAGGGTTTGCCTATGCCAAGCACGCCGGCGTCGCGTTAGAGCCACAGCATTTTCCCGACTCGCCCAACCAGCCGCACTTTCCGCGCACGACGCTAAAAGCCGGTGCAACGTTTCATTCGCGCACCGTGTATCAGTTTTCAGTAATCGACTAACAAGCCTCTTGCCTTAATATGTGCCGCTACAAATTTGTACGGCACTTAGACCCCCTGCATTTATTTCTGGTTCTGCTCAGAGCTTCATCCAAGCCATAGTTTGTTGCTAATGCGCGCTGCCCCTCTTTTGTCGCCTCCTCATAGCCTTTGCTAAAAGTGTCGCTCGTCAAACATGTTAGTGTTTGCACCCCTATGTAATATAATATAATTTACGTATTTATATTATATATGTTACTTTGTGCCTGGATTTGAGTAAAAGCTCTTGTGCCCTGAGCTAACTCGGATGACTACTCCACCAATAAAGATAAATGAACGGGAGTCCCAAATGATTGATTTTATAAGCGGTAAAACCCTTGCGGCGCGGTCGATAGCGGCAAAAGTCCTGGTTCTACTGGCACTGACGCTCCTGTCGGGCCATAGCCTCGCGCAAAACTTGCTGAGCAATTCAGGTTTTGAAAACGGCACTAATGGCTGGACACTCGGCGGCGACGCCTCCGCCCAGTTGGTTGAATCCAGTGGCCGCAACGGCAACCGTCTGACCCATTGGTCGTCGAGCGCGTCTTATTCTGCTAATACGAGTCAAACCGTCACTGGCCTGCAAAATGGTACCTATCGCCTGACGGCTTATACCGTTGGGGGGGATTCCAGCCAGGCCCGGCTGTACGCCACAAACTGTGGTGGTAGTGACAAGCAGTCACCTATTGTGGCGAGTGCTTGGGGTAGTTGGACGCCAGTTACCGTGGACAACATTAATGTCACAGGCGGCAGCTGCACCGTCGGTATTTACACCGAGAATAGTGAGTGGACCAGTATCGATGATGTCAGCTTTGAGTTGGTGAGCGCATCGTCAAGCGGTTCAGCCATTGAGGTGCTTGCAGGTCACGGTTTTAACTACGCTCGTATTCGTTTGCTGGTGAATCCCCCGGGCGAGTACGCGTTGCATCAAGATCTTGATTATGTAATCGCCACGGCCCAAGAGGCAAAAGCCCAGGGTATGAATATTTTGTTGGATATTTTCTACTCCGATTGGTGGGCAGATCCGGCTCAGAATTGGGCGCCGACGGCTTGGAACAACATGAACATCAATACGCTGCAAAGCACCGTTTACGATTACACCCGCGATGTTCTACTGCAAATGCAAAACGCCGGTGTGTTGCCCAACATGGTGCAGGTGGGCAATGAAGTTAACCCAGGCATGTGCTGGGAGCTGGGCCGGTTGGCGACCAATGGTTGGGGTAATTTTGTCAGCCTTACTAACTCAGGCTACGACGCTGTTAAAAGTGTGGGCAATATTCCGGTGATTATTCATTATGCGGGGGTGGGCTCTGAGGCTACGGCTTGGTATTCCAGTTACGTTAATAATGGCGGAAAAATGGATGCACAAGGTTTGTCGTTTTATGAGATGTGGCACGGCAACATCAGCGACGCCGTGTGGACCATTAACACGCTTTATAACACCTACGGCCAAGATGTCTTTTTAGTCGAGACGGCCGCTTACTGGACGGCCAGTGACGCCGGCAGCAGTACCAGTTACCCCCACACCAAACAAGGTCAGTACGACTACCTTTACGATCTAACCCACTCGGTAAAAAACCTTAACGGCTTTGCCGGCTTGTTTTACTGGGGCGCGACTTGGACGCAATCGAGCCTTTGGCTTAACGCACCGGCCTGGTCTGATGACGATGCCGCAACTCGCAGCTTGTTTGACAATAACGCACAGCTGACACCCGCGGCCGATGCCATTACCGGCGCGGGCGGTCTGTCCATTATGGGCGTCGATGTCTCCGAAGCGCATAACGCCGAAGCCAATGGCGTGGTGTATCAAGACTGATAGCAAAGTGCTGCCGGGCTTAGCTTAAAAAATTAATAGATGTTTGTGATTTGGGTCGTCTTATTCACCGATAGGGCTGCCCAGAGTTTAGATAATAATGATTAATAATAGGGGATGCATGTATGTTCAAACCAAACAAACTTTCTATGGCTGTTTTAGCATCAATGACGACGCTATACGGCAGCTGTGTTCTAGCGCAATCAGAGCCTCAGATTGAAGAAGTTGTTGTGCAGGGGATTCGCGCCAGCTTAAATCGCGCGACCGATCGTGAGCGTGCCGCCGCAACGATTCAGAACAGTATCGTCGCTGAAGATATCGGTAAATTTCCAGATCAGAACGTTGCGGAATCATTGCAACGTATTACCGGTGTATCTATTTCGCGGGTGAATGGCGAGGGCTCGCAAGTCAGCGTCCGTAGTTTTGGGCCACAGTTTAATATCGTTAAACTAAATGATCGCACGCTGGCCACCACTACGGGCGAGCGCAGCTTTGATTTTCAGGTGTTGCCGTCTGAGCTGATTGCCGGTGCCGATGTTATTAAATCCCCCTCGGCCGATCTCGCCTCGGGCAGTGTGGGTGCATACATTAATGTGCGTACCGCACGGCCGCTGGACAGCCTCGGTTTTACCGCTACCGGTTCGGTTAAAGGTAATTACCACAGTATGGCCGAAGAGCTGAGCCCGGAGTTGGTGGGTTTGGTTAGCAACACCTTTGCCGATGACACTATGGGTTTTATGGTGGGTGCCAGCTTTAAAGAGTCCGAGGCGCGTACCGATCGTTACCGCACCAATAACTGGAACCAGTACTCTAGCGACGGCAGCGGTTACGGCTTGCCGCTGGGCGAAAATACCTTGGGCGAAAACGGCGAGCCTACCGATCTGGCTGGCAGTCGCGGCCCCGGTCGTACTATTTACAATATGATTGACGAAAGCCGTGAGCGCACTGGCGTGAACGCGGTTTTTCAGTGGCAGCCTAACGAGCATTGGTCCACCACCGTTGATGTGCTGCGCACTGAACTTGACCGCGAGTATCTGGGCTCTGGCCTGCAGGTACCCAACCAAACGCTGTCGCGTTACACCGAGGCGGTCGTGAGTGATTCCGGCACATTGCTGGAAGCTTCTATCGCTGACACTGATGTTGAGATGAACGTAACCTACGGCTTAGAGGAGTCAATAACCACCGCCTACGGGTTTAATACGATCTTTACCCAAGACCGCCTAACGCTGGAGTTTGATGCCTCGCACTCCACCGCCGAGCGCACCTTTGAAGGCGACGATACCACCGCCTTACATTACACTCGCTTTGATCAAAACGGTGATCCGCAGCCCAGTGAGATTGTCCTCGATTACCGTAACGATGTGCCGGATTTGCAAACCAATGGCAGCATCGACGTAACCGATATTTCTAAAGTGCGTGCGGCGTGGCAGCGTTACATGGCAGAAGAATCCGAAGATGAAGTCACCGAGCTCAAGCTAGATGCAGAGTATGAGATCGACGCCGGCGTTGTAAAGTCGGTTCAGGTGGGGACGGCTTATTCTGATCGTGCAATTAGCTTTGATTTGTACGGCACCGAGTTTAATCCCGAGACTGGTGGCGAGACCTGGGACGGCGCGGGTATGTATATCGGCGACGCATCTACCTGGGGCAGTGATGCCAGCTTAGGTGTTTTGCCCGATTCTGTTTTAACCTTGAGCGATGGTAACTTCCTTGATGGTGTTAGCGGTAATTTTCCGCGTCAGTGGGTGCAAATTGCCGATCATCAAGCGTACCGTGACGCCACTCAGGCCTACCTAGAACAAGCGGTGGCCAACGGCGATGCCTATCGTGCCGATATTGTAAATGCTGGCTGGGATACCGTTTATCCAGGTCCGGGCGGCAGCTACGAAAATGAAGAAACTGAGTTTGCCACTTACTTACAGGTAAACTTAGAAGGCGAGGTGGGTGATATTTTCTGGTCCGGTAATATTGGTGGCCGCTACGTTGCAATCGACAACACTGCTCAGGGTACAGCTTCGACTATTGAGCTGTTGCAGCTCAATGAAGAGTCCTCCGATTTGCCCGAACAGGTGGACAACACCGCCACCACCAGCCCTGAGTATCTTGAGGTCGAAACCAGCGAAGATTACTTTTTGCCCAGTGCTAACCTCAAACTGGATTTTGGCGGTGGCCACTCTCTGCGTGCCGCAGCGGCCAAAACCATTACCCGTCCGTCACTTAGCGACTCTGGGGTAAACCGCCAGGAGAGTGCCGGTGTGGATAGCCCCACCGTGGCCATTACCGGTGGTAATCCTTATCTAGAATCTTACCAAGTCAGCCAGTTTGATTTGTCTTACGAGTTTTATGCAGACGATGACAGCACTTATTCGGTGGCCTACTTCTATAAAGATATTTCTAACTTTATCTCGACACTAACCACGGTTGGCCCCTGGGAGGGGCCGATAGAGCAATCGTTGGCAGATGCTTACGCGGCCAACGGTCAGACCGTTACCTACAATTCTTCGCGTAAAGAAAATCGCGCGGGTGGTACTGTGCAAGGCGTAGAGTTGGGCGCACTGCATTACTTTAGTTATCTGCCGAGTTTTTGGAGCGGCTTTGGGATACAGGCCAACTACACCTATGCCCATAGCGAAGACGAAAGTGCCGAACCCATCAACCTGCCGCTGGTGCCAGAGCCCGGAGCGGTGCTCGAAGGCTTTGCCGAAAACTCTTACAACTTTGTAGGCTTTTACGATCAGGGCAACTTTCAGGCGCGCCTAGCGTATAACTGGCGCGACAACTTTATGAACAGCCGCAGCGGCGACGGCCTGCAACCCGAGTACACGGATGCGTATGGGCAGTTGGATATGAGCATGTCCTATGACTTTACCGATAACCTGACCGGATCGTTTGAGGCGATTAACTTAACCAATGAGACGCGCCTGCAGTACTTTGGGCAGCGCGACCGTGTGAGCTTGTTAGAGATGACCGGCGTACGTTATCAAGTGGGCTTGCGCGCGAGTTTCTAGCAAGAGGCGAGCTGTTATACATGGACTGAACGCTTGGGGGCTCTGATGAGCCCCCTTTTTTGTATAGTGATACGATATCGCAATAACCATTGAGAGGGCTTATGCGTAACCCACACAATCCTGTGCAAACCTACGTTATTCTGGGTGGTGGTAGCGCCGGTTGGATGGCGGCGGCGCTGTTGGGGCGTATCCTCAAGCCCACCGGCGCTCGCGTGATATTAGTGGAGTCGCCCCATGTGAGTACCGTGGGTGTCGGCGAGGCGACGGTGCCGTCTTTTGTGGATTTTATCGACATTCTCGGCATCGATAAAAAAGACTTTATCGCCAAGACCCAGGCGACGTTCAAGCTGGGTATTAAGTTTACTGGCTGGAATGGCCCCGATCATCACTACTGGCACCCGTTTGGCAATGTGGGCGCTAAAATTGACGCACAACCGTTTTTTCAACAGTGGCTCAGATGCTGGTACGAAGGCAATAAAACGACCTTTACCGATTATGCCCCCTCGGCGGCTATGGCGCAGGGCAATAAGTTTTATATTCCAGACCCGAACAAACCCAACAACCTAACACGAATGGGTTACGCCCTGCATTTTGATGCGGTATTGGTTGCCGAATATTTGGCCGATTACGCTCGTCGTTATAAGGTTGAGCATATCGTCTCGCATGTGGCGCAGGTACATCGCACAGCCGATGGCAGCATTAAGGCTTTGCAGCTGGAAGATGGCAGCCAAGTTGAAGGCGAATGCTTTATCGACTGCTCGGGCCAGCGGGCGTTGTTGCTGGGCGAGACGTTGGGCGTCGGCTATCAAGATTGGAGCGATTATCTGCCGGTTAATGCCGCGGCGGTCGTGCCGTCTGAGGTGGCTGAGGATTTTCCGCCCTATACCGAGGCGATTGCCGAGCTCAGTGGCTGGCGCTGGCGCATTCCGTTGCAAAACCGCACTGGCAACGGCTACGTATTTTGCGACCGTTACTGCACCGAACAACAGGCGAAAGAGCAGTTGTTAGCGGGCGTGAAAGAGCCAGTGTTGTCCGAGCCAAGAGTGTTGCGTTTTATCACCGGCAAACGCAAGACTATGTGGGAGAAAAACTGTGTCGCTATCGGCTTGGCCTCGGGCTTTTTAGAGCCACTAGAGTCCACCAGTATTTATCTGGTAATGCGGGCGCTGTTAAATTTTATTAAGTTACTGCCCAGTCGCGATTTTTCTGAACCGACTCGGCGAGAATTTAATCGCTTGATGGATATTGAATATCACAGTCTTCGCGACTTCTTGGTGATGCATTATAGTACGGCCACGCGCCGCGACTCGGATTTTTGGCGCAGCTGGGCAGGCCGAGCCATTCCCAATTCGTTACAACTTAAACTGGATTTATACCGCTGCCAAGGGCGGCTGGTACACAATGATTTGGACTTGTTCGCCGCAGATAGTTGGTACGCGGTACTGAGCGGAATGGGTGTGCTACCCGCCGATTATGACCCGGTGGTGCAAGCGTCCAATCAACAGCGAGTGGCACAACTGCTCATCGGCGTTGAATCTTCTTTGCAACACTCGGTCGGGCAATTATTGTCTCATCGAGCGTATTTACAGCAGTTTTTATCCTTGTAGGCCGTCATGCTCGCTATTGTGAGCATGACGGACCTCCGTGATTTTACGGCTTAAAACAAATCATCTCGCTGCTCGGAGCCGACCGATTCGTTACTGGCGCTCACACCTACTTTGGTTGGGTTGCCAGTGATTTTTAGCAGGGCACTGGCAATGCCGGCTTCGGTATGTGTCGTCGTCGGGCCAACAAGCTCGGCTGGGCCGTTCACCTGAAACCTTACCTGCGAGCCGTTTACGCGGGTCGGCTGGCCATTGCTGTCGAGTAACTGAGCGTGAACAAACACTAAATCGTCGTGGCTAGCCTTTTTACCTGCCAAGTCGGCCGCTAATGTCAGGCGTGTTGGTTTGCCTGGAGTGGTTACGCGGTGGCGAGCCACCTCTTTGCCGTCGGCGTAGGCAATGGCCTCTAGTGTGCCGGGCGCGAATTTATCCAGCTCAAAGTGAAACGGCGGGTGGGCTAAGTTTGGGTAAGCCTCACTCGGTTTTTGTCGCGCCAGAACTTTACCGTTAAGAGTCAGTGCGACCTCATCGGCATTACTGTAAACATTAAAGCTTAAGCTAGAATCAGGTTGCCAATAGCTGGCGATGAATACGTTGTAGCCCGAGCTTAGCGGGCCGGCGTAATCGTCGGCGTCGCGCTGGCTTTGATAAACGTAGTAGCTGAATTTAGGTAACCGCTCAAGGTTCATTAAACCCGATGCTTCTAGATCATCGGCGTAACCGCGGTTGTAATCAAACATCACCCAGTAACCATCGGCTACCGCCGGGGTATTAAAATTGTCGTCGTGGGCTTCGGTCACATTGGCCGCTTGCTGTTGTAGCCGTACCTCGCCGTCGCTTAAGAGCTGTCGGCTGGAGCGCTCAGCTTGCAGTAAGTCGCCCCAGGTGTCTTGGTTTAAGCCGGCATTCATCGCGTAATATTCCCAATCACCGTACTCCGATACGATATAAGGCTTGGTGGGCTTCTCGTAATGTTCTAAGCGGTGTTGGCGCGCCTGTAAATAAATATCGTAGCCGTACGATTGCCAGCCGGCGGAGTATACTTGCTCGCCGGGGTACTCTTCATGCACGGCTGCCTGTAACCGGTCGATAAAAGGCTCGGGCATCCAGGACTCGTTCAACGAACATTCCCACGCCAATACAGACGGATGGTTGCGGTCACGTCGAATTAAATCGCGACAGGTTTGTACCACGTGATCTTTAAACGCTGGGTCGTCTGAGTAATATTGCCAACCGAGTACCGCATCAATTAACACCAAGCCTAGTTCGTCGGCGGCTTGCATAAATGATGTTGAGTGGGGGTAATGGGAAAGACGCACATAATCGAAGCCGGCAGCTTTAATTAATGCCGCGTCGCGGTAGTTGGCGTTGTCTGATAGTGCGTAACCGACGTAGGGATACTCTTGATGACGATTGACCCCTCGCAAAAAAGTTTGCTTGCCGTTGATGTAAAGCGCACCGGCCTCGACCCGAAACTCGCGGATGCCGATTGCGGTTTGCTCACGATCAAGCAATGTATCGCCGTCGAATATCTCGGTCGTTAATTGATATAAGTTAGGCGAAGCGGGCGACCAGAGCGCGGGGTCGTTTACGGTGAGGTTAACTGCTGCGCTTTGCTCTTGTCGTGGTGCGATCGTCAGTGTTTGGTCCGCTTGAGTAATTAAGGTATCGCCTTGCCATAGGCTTTGGCGAACTTGTACGGTGTTTTGTGTATTCTCAGTGTTAGCAATGTGTGTCTCGATAGCCACACTCGCCTGTGAGTCGGTCACGTTTGGGTAACGCACAAAAATTCCGCCTGAGGCGACTTTACTGGCATTAACGGCATCAGTGATATGCACTGAGTTTTCGACCCGCAACCAGACGTGACGATAGAGCCCGCCGTACATATTAAAATCGAGTGAGGCCATAGGTTTGGGGCCGGTAATCTTGTTGTCGCGATTATCGAGACGCACCAGCAGGGTGTTGTCGCCAGGTTTTAGCGATTCGGTAAGATCGGCCGAAAACGGCAGGTAGCCGCCTTGATGTTGAGTGATTTTTTCTCCGTTGAGCCAAACCTCGGCGGCGTTCATGGCGCCTTCAAAGTCGATCAGTATCCGCTTGTCTTGCCAGCCGGTCTGGTAAGAGATTGTTTTTTTGTACCAGGCATCGCCTTGAAACTGATCGTTAACCACACGCGGTTCAATTTTGGCCGTATGGGGTAAGTTAACCTTTTGCCAGTCGTTGTGGGTTTGTGCCTGCGCCAATGTGAGCTCCTGGTCGGCGCGAAAGAATTGCCAGTTGGCGTCCCAATTAATAGGCGCCGTAAAGGTTTGTTGCTGCGCCGTGTTAGACGCTTTCCCAGCGGCTGTTGAATGGCTGGTGGGTTGGCAGCCGCCCAGTAGTAGTGCTGCCCCAAAAGTAATTAAACCGGTATAAAGTGTTTTCATTGTGTTACCCGTATTATTGGTCTTTGGCAAAAAAATCCATTGCCGGTAAAGGGTTGTTGTTATTGGCTGCATCAAAAAGGCTGGCGTTCTCCCAGTGGGAGCCTGTGCCCCATAGCGTTGAGCAGGCGCTGCTCACCCACGCAGGCTCCCAATAAATAACGCCTAAGCCGCCAGCTTTTTGTACGATGTGTTTTAAATCTAGCAAGTATTGGCGTTGCCCCGATTTGGTGGCAGGGTAGCCGGAAATTAAGCTGTCGCTACCGAGAATATTGTTGGCTTGGTCAAAATTTTCCAGCGTCCAAGGGTAGGCGGTTTCGACAATCATCACGGGCTTTTGGTAGGTGTCGTGCAGATCAATCAGCGATACGTCAAGCTCGCTTAAGGGCACCTCTGACCACTTGGGGTAATAGCTCAAACCAATCAGATCAAAATTATCCAGCCCGGCCGCCGTTGCTTGGGCAAACCAACGAACGGCGTTTTCGGGTTGGGCGATATGAATCATGGTTTGGATGTCGGCCTCAAAGCGCGTGTTTATATCGTCCACCGCAGCCAGACCGCTGTGAAACAACGCAATCGAGCGGGGCCAGTTAATACTCGCGGTTTCATCTTGCGTACTGGCGGGTTTTAAAATTTCGATATTGGTTTCGTTGCCGATTTGCACATACTCGGGTAACTGGTCGTCTTCAGCTAGTTGCGCGAGTACCTCTTGAGTGTAATCGTTTAACGCTTGGGCAAGGGCCTCGGTATCGCCGTACAAATGCTCCCACGCGGCGGGAATAATTTGCTTGTGCGGGTCGGCCCAGGTGTCAGAGTAATGAAAGTCCAGTAACACTTTTAACCCGGCGGCGTGCGCTCGCTCGATGGTTTTACGGACATCCGCAAAGTTAGAGTATTGCGTCCAGTCGGGGTTGTGCCAGAGCCTCACGCGAACAATATCGGTGCCAGCGTTGGCAAACAGCTGGTATGGGTCGGTGATGACATTGTCGTGGCGGTATTGTACGCCGCAGTCCAATAGCTCGTTAACGTATGATAAATCGGCGCCGGTATAAAATTCACCATCGCGAGATTGACTAGACGACGACCGATCAGATGATGACTGGTTAGAGCGAGGCTGACTGGACGATAGGCTGGTGTGAGTGTCGGGTGCTGAGGTGCTACCGCTACAGCCTGCTAAGAGGATCGTCAGTAGACACAGAGAAAAGGGCCTTAAGTGCATGATGGCTCCTGTATGTAACAAGGTGCGCTATTTTACAGCGCGAAAAAGTGCACCGACGAAGCCGTAGGTGCACAAGCTTGGATCATTCAAACGTTAGTGAGTTACAGCTTCCAGTTAATGCCCACCACATAACGCTGGCCAAACTCTTCATACTTGTTGTAGTGATCGGGGTTGTTGGATTCTAATCCGTACACCTTGTAAGGTTCGTCTGTTAGGTTTTGCACTTGCAGCAACACTTTTATGTTGTCGTTTACCTCGTAGGACAAGCTCAAGTCGAGATAGCCCTCGGCCGCATTAACACCCTCTTCACCTTGTACCCGATTAACGTCGCGCTGAAATTCACTGCGGTAGTTGTAGGATAAACGGCTTTCAAAGCCTTTGTGGTAGTGCCATAAGGTGGCGGTGCCGACATGCTCGGATAAACCGGTTAAACCAAACGGCTCGGCGTACAGCGGCGTGCCTTGTTTGATGTTGGACTCGGTGTAAGCATAGTTTGCGTATACGCCTAAACCGCCGAGAATACCCGGCAGAAAATCAAACGCCTGTTGATACATTAGCTCGTAACCGCGAATATAGCCGCCCGAGCCATTAACCGGCAGTGACAGCGAGTATTCCGAGCCATCTACTACAATGGTTTTGGCACCGGCCTGGCGGGCGATGTACGAATCCATATGCTTGTAGTAAACCGTGGCGGCAACACTGTCACCCTCGGCAAAGTACCACTCGTAAGATAGGTCCACCTGTGTGGCGCGGAAGGGTTCTAGCTCTGGGTTGCCCGAACCGGACTCGCCGGGGTTAGGCGCATACTGATCTTGGCTGAGATCTACCGCCGGGCTTAAGAAATCCAGCGGCGCACGGGCAATGGTTTTAGCGGCGGCAAAACGGACGATGGTATCGTTGGTTAGATCGAGCGCTAAGTTAAGGCTCGGTAAAACATCGTCGTAGCTGTTGTCAACCGTAACTGGTGAGGCCGTGGGTGGCACCTCTACCCAGTTGCCGGAGCCCGGCGGCTGCTCGACCCAAGTACTGGCGTTTAATAATTGGTAGCCGCTGGAGCTATTATCGGTACTGACGGCACGAACCCCGATATTACCGGTTAGCGGTAAGCCGGCGACACTGGTGGCAATGTCTAGCTGTACAAACGCAGCGGTAATTTCCTCGGTGACGTTCCAGCCCGCGAGCAAGTCGTTGTTGTCGCCCGGTGTGGGGTTGGCAAGGCCGCCAAAGTATTGGTTAATCACCGCGTCGCGATCAAGGGTTAGGTATTCTGGTAAATCGCTCCAATAATCGTCGGCGTTGGCGTCGATCACTAGGCTCGGATCAATACCGCTGCTGTTAGCGGTTACAAATTGATCCCAAATTTGCGCATCTTGAGATTTCTCGCGGTCCGAGTAGCGCACACCAAAGCTAACCCCGTTGAAGATGCCGGCATCGAGCTCGCGGCGTGCTTCTAACATAATAGCGCCGATAGAGTCGTTGCCCGTAGCGCGTGGTTGTACGGTGATGTTGTCGATTTGGTTTTGCGATAGATCGGTCAGGCTTACGCCTGAGTCTAAACCGAATACCAAACGACCGTCACCATCGTCAGAAAACGTGGCGAATATATCGCTAGAGGTATTGCTGGTGCGCACAGAATGCCATTCGCGGTCGCGGTTGGTTTCGGAGTAAGAAATGTCGGCGGCGAGATCCCAGCGTTCGAGATGCCAATCGAGCTTTAAACCGTTGCTGATTAACTCGTCGGTTTGGCTAAAGTGCTCGTTTAGGTTGCGCAGTGAGCTTAAACCCACGCGGCCGGCAATTAAATCTTGTGGCCCGGCATCGTCGTTGGTGTAGCGGGTCGGTACGCTGTCCAGTACTTGCCATTGGCGCTCGTAAGCAGGGTCGATGTTAAAGTCAAAACCGCGTTGCTCTTCGTCAATTTCAAGGCGGGAGTAAAAGAAGTCGTAGGCCAGCTCGACGTTGTCGCTGGGTTGCCACTGTATAACAGCCATGCCGCCGATGCGCGAATCTTCCCCGCCGCGCACTAATGCCGAGCCACCCCACGGGGCGTTATAGCTTTGGCCTTCGGCCTCGTTCCACTGCGTGTTGTGCCAGGTGTCGCCGTAGTTCCACAGCTCTGCCCGCTGGGTGGCGATGGGTTGATCCTGGCCGGCAATACCGATGGCAACGCCTAACGTTTCGTCGGCAAACTGATCAATGTAAGAGGCGCTGTAACGGGTGCCGACACCACTGTTAGCGGCATCGTCAATGGCGCTGCCCAGCTCGTACACGGAGCCGCGTACACCAAGGGCGACGACGCGATCGTCGTAATCCAGTGGTGCTACCGTTTCGAGGTTGATCGTGCCCGATACGCCGCCTTCGGCGAGCTTCGCCTGAGGGGTTTTGTACACTTGGGCGGCGTTAATCAGCTCGGCGGGAAACTGATCGTAGCGGATGTTGCGGTCTTCTTCTACGGTGGCCACTTCGCGACCGTTGAGGGTGGTCAAGCCCAATTGCCCGCCCATGCCACGAATCGATATCTGGCTGCCGTTCCCGCGGTCGCGGTCTTGGGCAAGGCCTGGCAGCCGCGCCAAGCTTTCGGTAATAGAAACGTCTGGCAGCTGGCCTATATCTTCGGCCGAGATTGCCTCAATTAAACTGGCAGAGTCGCGTTTTTGCTCCAGCGCCGATTGCAAGCTTTTTTGATAGCGGCCCATTACCACGACTTCTTCCAGTGCTGGAGCTGAGGCTTCATCGGTATTGGACTGTTGTGCAAATGCGGATTGAGCGGTTAGGCCCACCACGGTTGCAAGAATGGTGTGACTGGCATAGTGCTTTAAGTCGACGGGATACATGGGTGTCTCCGTTGTTTTTATGTAAAGGTTGTGTGCAAGTATTGGCCGAGCTTGACTCACCAAGAGCTGCCCGGTTTTGTGGTTGTGTGCTCGCTAATGTTGCTCTTAAGGCTGTTGCCCTGATTAGGGTAAGTTTTTGTTATGTTAATATAGTGAGATATATATTATAAATTAAAGTGTCGGCGTGTAAACACTTCTCAACGCCTTTATCTGTGCTGTGAGCGGGTGGTTGCCATTGCGCGTTGGCGCCAGTGTTGACGATTTAGGTGCCATGCGTCTTTTAAAACCGGAAAAAGCGGCGGACTGCTGAGTTGAATCAACCTTTGGCATTCGAGCGAAATTCGATTACTATAGTATTTATATTATATATAAAAGCTTGGAGTTTTCTTGAAAGAGCCACAAGAGATAGGTGAGTTGCCTGCCATTTTGGTCACCGGGGGCGCCGGTTATATTGGTAGCCATGTGTGTGTTGAGTTGATTGCGGCGGGCTACCGGCCGGTTATCGTGGATAATTTTTGCAATAGTAAGCCTGCGGTACTGGATCGTATTGCGACTATTTCTGGTTATCGCCCCAGCTGTTATCGCTTAGACATTAATGATCGCGCGGCTTTGAGCGAGGTGTTTGTCGCCGAGGAAATTCAGGCGGTGATGCATTTTGCCGGCTTAAAAGCCGTGGGCGAGTCCACCCAGATTCCGCTAACCTACTACCGCGATAACGTTGCGGGGACTTTGACCTTATGCGAGGTGATGGCCGAGCACGAGGTGTGGAATTTGATTTTCAGCTCGTCGGCGACAGTCTATGGCGACCCACAAACAGTACCGATCGACGAGTCGTTTCCCCGTCAGGCTACTAACCCATACGGGCGCAGCAAGTTGATGGTCGAGCAAATGCTAGAAGACACTGCTGCGGCCCCCGAGGCCCGTTGGAATCTTAGCTTGCTGCGTTACTTTAACCCGATCGGGGCTCACGCCAGCGGCTTGATAGGGGAAGATCCATCCGGCATTCCCAACAATTTAGTGCCCTATGTGGCGCAAG
This sequence comes from uncultured Gilvimarinus sp., assembly GCF_963972205.1. Lineage (NCBI taxonomy): Bacteria > Pseudomonadati > Pseudomonadota > Gammaproteobacteria > Cellvibrionales > Cellvibrionaceae > Gilvimarinus > uncultured Gilvimarinus sp. The sequence goes on from NZ_CAXAUC010000004.1 coordinate 218,852, forward strand.
TGGCTATTGGTAAGCGCGAGGCCGTGAGTGTGTTTGGCCACGATTACGACACGCTTGATGGCACCGGTGTGCGCGATTATATCCATGTGGTGGATCTAGCCGGTGGCCACGTGGCGGCACTTAACACTTTGTTAGGCTTGGCGCCCGGTTGTCGGGCGTATAATCTGGGTACAGGTATCGGTTACTCGGTGTTGCAAGTTATCGCTGCATTTGAGCAAGCCTGTGGCAAAACCATCGAGTATACCTTGGCCCCACGCCGAACCGGCGACATCGCCGTCTGTTATGCCAACCCTGAACACGCCGAGCAGGCGCTGGGTTGGCGGGCGCGCTTTGGGCTGAATGAGATGATGCGTGATACCTGGCACTGGCAAAGCAATAACCCTGAGGGTTACCCCAACGCTTAAGGGTACGCTTGTTATAACAATAACGGTAAATATTAAAAGGTTGATCCCATGAATATTAGCAGTATCGATATCGGCGTGTTTGTCGCCTATTGTCTATTCCTTCTCGTGCTCGCTTGGTGGGTCTCGCGGGAGAAAGCCGGCCATGACAAGAACAGCTCGGATTACTTCTTGGCGAGTAATTCACTGCCTTGGTGGGCGGTAGGTTCGTCGTTGGTGGCGGCTAATATCTCGGCCGAGCAGATTATTGGTATGTCCGGTTCGGGCTATGCCATTGGTTTGGCCATCGCCTCGTATGAGTGGATGGCGGCCATTACTTTGATTGTAATCGGCAAGTGGTTTTTACCGATACTGCTTGAGAAAAAAATCTACACCATGCCGCAATTTTTAGAACAGCGCTTTGATAAACGCGTGCAGCTGGTGATGGCGTTTTTTTGGTTGGCGGTGTACACCTTCGTTAACTTAACGGCGGTGTTGTACTTAGGCGCGCTGGCCATCAAAACCATCGTCGGTGTCGACATGATGTACGGCATGCTGTTTTTAGCGGTGTTTTCTATGGCGTACTCGCTGTACGGCGGCTTAAAAGCGGTGGCGTTAACGGATATTGTGCAAGTTGTATTGCTGGTTTTTGGCGGCTTGTTGGTCAGTTACCTGGCTTTGGTGGAGGTTTCTGGTGGCCAGGGCGTGGTAAGTGGTTTTCAGACGTTGCTTGAAAAAACACCCGAAAGTTTCGATTTAATTCTCTCGCCCGAGCATGAAGATTACATCAGCCTTCCCGGTATCTCGGTGTTGATTGGCGGCATGTGGATTATGAACTTGTCCTACTGGGGGTTTAACCAATACATCACTCAGCGCACCTTGGCGGCTAAAAGCCTACGTGAGGCGCAAAAAGGTATGGCGTTTGCCGCTTTCTTAAAACTCTTGATGCCAGTTTTGGTGGTGTTGCCTGGTATTGCCGCGTTGGTGTTGGCTCCCAACCTGGAGCGCCCCGATATGGCTTACCCCGAGATGATGAAGTTGGTGCCCGCCGGTTTGATGGGGCTGACATTTGCCGCCTTGGTCGCCGCCGTAGCCTCATCGCTTAGCTCGATGGCAAATAGTGTGTCGACGATTTTCACCATGGATATTTACCGCCAGTTAAGCCGCGGCGAAACGTCCGAGAAAAAATTGGTAATGATTGGTCGTGTGGCCGCGGTTACCGCGATGGTGCTTGCAATGATTATTGCCGAACCGCTACTGGGTAAGCTGGATCAGGCCTTCCAATACATTCAAGAATTTACCGGCTTCTTTACGCCCGGCATCGTCGCTATCTTTATTTTGGGCTTTTTTGTGAAGCGTGCTAACGCAAACTCGGCGTTGTTGGCGGCGATATCGTCCGTGGTGCTGTCTATTTTGGCACGACTGTTTTGGCCCGAGTTGCCGTTTATGGATCGTGTTGGCTTGATCTTTATTATCTGTATGGCGCTGGGGTTGGCGGTTCGCTCTAAACAAAACAGTGAAAAAGCCATTGAGTTGGGGCATATGGACTTCTCCACCAGTACCGGCTTTAACATTGCGACGGCTTGTATTGTCGTTATTTTAACCGCGCTGTACGCGGCTTGGTGGTAATCGGTTTTTGAGGTAAATAACGTGACGGAAACAAATCAATCCAATAAAGCGGCGCTCGATGATCAGAGTCATCGCCGCTGGAACCCGCTGCTGGACGAGTGGGTTCTGGTGTCGCCCCATCGGGCCAAGCGGCCGTGGCAGGGGCAGCAAGAAGCGCCCGCCACGTATGTGCCGCCAAGCTATGATGCCAGCTGCTATCTCTGCGCTGGTAATAAACGTATTACGGGGGATATTAACCCCGCGTATCAGGGCACTTTTGTGTTCGATAACGATTTTCCGGCACTGCAAAATAACGCTGTCGAGCTAGATGTGCCAGATGACTCGTTGTTGGTGGCTCGGTCGGTTCAGGGCGCAGCGCGGGTGATTTGTTTTTCTCCCGATCACAGTAAAAGTTTACCGCAGTTGAGTGAAGCGGCCTTGGTGGGTGTGATTGATACTTGGGTAACGCAACTGTTAGAGCTGGGCGCGCAGTACGAGTGGGTACAAATCTTTGAGAATAAAGGCGCGGTAATGGGATGCTCTAACCCACACCCGCACGGCCAAGTTTGGGCGCAAGATCAACTGCCCACAGAGGCGGCTAAAATAGACGCTAACCTCGCGCGTTATCAACACGAGCACGAACGCAATTTATTACTGGATTACGCCGAGAAAGAGATCGCTCTGGGTGAAAGGGTCGTGGAGCAAAACGATCACTGGGTGGTTGTCGTGCCTTTCTGGGCTTGCTGGCCCTTTGAGACATTGTTGTTGCCGCGTATGCCGGTGACTCATTTAGATCAGCTCAACGTCGAACAGAAAGCGTCGTTAGCACAGATATTAAAGCGCTTTTTAACCCGCTACGACAATTTGTTTCAGTGTAGTTTTCCCTACTCAATGGGGTGGCGCGGCCGCGCGTTTAATAACCAGGACCAATCTCACTGGCAATTGCATGCCAGCTTTTTTCCGCCGCTGTTGCGCAGCGCTAGTGTTAAGAAGTTTATGGTGGGGTATGAAATGTTGGCTGAGGCGCAGCGGGATATCACCCCCGAACAGGCGGCCGAGCGCTTGCGTGCATGTTCGACGACACATTTTCTGAGCGAGTAGGGGGATTGGTAGCGTTAATGCAAACAGATGTAAAAAATGGGTTCGAACGCGTTTTTGGTGCGCCTCCTACCGCTTTGTTTTTTGCCCCCGGCCGGGTGAATTTGATTGGCGAGCACACCGATTACAATGACGGGTTTGTCTTGCCTTGCGCTATTGGCTACGGCACTTATTTGGCCCTTAGCCCACGAGAAGATACCGTCGTTAAAGTGGTTGCCGGTAACTTTGATGACGCTGTAAGTGAGTGGGACTTAACCACCAGTATCGCGCGCGATGCTGTGCAGTCTTGGTCAGATTACTTGCGCGGCGTGTGTGCGCATTTCGCGCGTGAGCGTGCTTTTATTAAAGGCATGAATATTTACGTGTTGGGTAATGTTCCCCGAGGCGCAGGCCTTAGCTCTTCGGCATCTTTGTCGGTTGCGTTTGCCACCGCGTGCAGTGAACTAAACCAGCTGGGGCTGGACAAGCGCGAGGTCGCGCGTATTTGCCAGCACGCCGAGAGTGAGTTTGCCGGCTGTAACTGCGGCATTATGGATCAGCTCGCATCGGCGGCGGGCGAGGCGGGCAATGCGTTGCTGCTCGATTGTCGCGATTTGTCGTATCGATCTGTTTCCATGCCGGCGGACTTGAGTTTGATGATTATCGACTCGAAGGTGGAGCGACAATTAGTGGGCAGTGAATACAATGATCGCCGCGAAGACTGCGAGCGGGCGGCGAGAATCATGTCAGTCGCAAGTTTGCGCGAGGCCGACTTGGCCATGCTCGCGGCGCACAAAGACGCGCTGGACGATGCGGCCTATCGGCGTGCTCGGCACGTGATTACCGAAAACGAGCGCACGGTCAATGCGGCAAAGGCTTTGGCTGACAATGATTTGTCGAGCTTGCATGGGCTAATGGCGGCGTCCCATGTATCCATGCGTGATGACTTTGAAATAACCGTGCCGGAGATCGACTTTTTGGTGGCAACCGTCGAGCAGATGCTAGATAACAACGGCGGCGTGCGCATGACGGGCGGCGGCTTTGGGGGCTGCGTGGTAGCCTTGGTGCCTAACGATCTGAGCGCCGCCATTGCCGAGCAAACCCGTACCCGTTACCTTGAGCACTATAATCGGCACGCCGAAGTTCATATTTGTCACGCCAGCCAAGGTGCCCAGCGCATTGGCTAACTAAAGAGCGCGGACAAAATGCCCACCCGCGTCGTTGCTCTTTTTGCCAAGGGCTACGGCCATTGCCTGCAAAGAGCGCCTAGCGGTTGAACGTTTTGGACTCGCGCAGAGACAATTCAGAATTGATAGCGGCGCCCTTAAGGTTTCGCATAAAAAAACGCCCGATTATTACTCATAACCGGGCGTTTTTTTGTAGCGCTACACGCGAGTTTACATTCTTTCGCTGACTTCAATGCCCAGCATATCTAAACCTGTTGCCAGTGTACGCGATGTTGCGTGGCACAAGCGCAAGCGACTGGCTTTAAGCTCGGCCGGTACATCCGATTTTAATATTGGGCAAGCTTCGTAAAAACGCATGTACAAGCTGGCCACATCGTACAGGTAAGTGCATAACAAATGCGGCAGGGCGTCGCCGGCCACTTGCTCCAGTACCTCACCCAGCTGTAGTAACTTAATCGCCAAGGCTTTTTCTTGCTCGGTGCCCAGAATAATATCGCCGGTTAACTCGTCTGGGTTAATGCCGGCCTTGCGAAAAATACTCTGAATCCGCGTGTACGCGTATTGCAAATAGGGGCCTGTGTTGCCTTCAAAGCTGAGCATGGTGTCCCAGTTAAACACGTAATCGTTGGTGCGGGTTTTCGATAAGTCAGCGTATTTAACCGCACCAATACCCACTTTGCGGGCAATCTCGCTTGCGCCTTCAAGCTCGGGGTTTTTCTCGGTAATGACCGCCGCGGCGCGCTCTACCGCTTCGTCAAGCAATGCTGATAATTTAACGGTACCGCCCGAGCGAGTTTTAAAGGGCTTGCCATCGGCGCCCATCATAGTGCCAAACGCGTGGTGCTCTAAGCTCACGTCGCTGTCGACAAAGCCGGCTTTGCGAGCGAGGGTAAACACTTGTTGCATGTGCAGTGATTGGCGCGCATCGATAAAGTATAAAATGCGGTCGGCACCCAGTTGACCCGCACGGTAGCGAATGGCCGCCAGGTCGGTGGTGGCATACAAAAAGCCGCCACCTTGCTTTTGAATAATGACGGGCGATGGGTTGCCTTCTTTGTCGGCCAACTCATCCAAAAATACAACTTGCGCACCTTGATCTTCTACGGCCAGCTGCTGATCTTTTAACTCTTGCAGCAGCGGCGCTAAGTCTTCGTTGTAAAAGCTCTCGCCGCACACGTCTTGCTCGGTTAGGGTGACATTAAGCTTGCGGTAAATATCGGCGCTGTGCTCTAGCGAGACCTGCTTAAATTGCTCCCACAGTTTTAACACATTGGCGTCGCCCGATTGCAGCTTAACCACGTACTCGCGGGCTTTGTCAGCAAAGGCTTGGTCGGCGTCAAAGTGCGCCTTTGATTGCTGGTAAAAAACCTCTAAATCTTTTAGGGCCATTGCGGCGCTGGCATCGGTTTGCAGGGTTTCTTCCAGCTCGGCGATCAGCATGCCAAATTGGGTGCCCCAGTCGCCCACGTGATTTTGCCGAATGACTTTGTGGCCCAAGCGGCTGAGTATACGCACCAGCGCATCGCCAATAATACTCGAGCGCAAATGGCCCACGTGCATCTCTTTGGCGAGGTTAGGGGATGAGTAGTCAATGACAATGGTTTTGGGCTCGGCGGCGGGGTTAATGGCAAGCGCATCGTCTTGCTCCGCATCGGCGACACACTCGGCTAACCACTCGGGCTTTAAATGAATATTGATAAAGCCGGGCCCGGCGATTTCCAGCTTATCGGCGATATCGTCCAGTTCAACTAACTCGACAATCTTAGCGGCGAGCTCCCGTGGGTTGGTGCCCATCTTTTTGGCGGCGCCCATGGCGCCGTTGGCTTGGTAATCGCCAAAACCGGCTTTTTTGGCCGCAGCCACCATGGGACGACATTCAATAGGGATACCGGCCAGGGTCATGGCGGTTTGGATTCGGGCGGTAAGCTGTTCGCGGATGTTCATAGTGCCTAGGTCTGTCATTGTGTGAGGCGCAATTGTACCGGTCAGGCGCGAGGGTGTCATCTGCGCAAATCCGGTCTGCGCCGCTAAAACTGTGACATTCTCAGGTTTCGGCCCGGCGACAGAAGGTCTACACTCAATGGGTATTGTGTGAGGTACCCAAACTTTGGAGGTGAGAGTGAATCTGCCGTTGCAGCTGTGTCAGGAAGTACACGCCGAGTGTGTCCGCTCGGTGCTTAAAATCCAAATTAACCGCCCCGCCCAGAAAAACGCCCTGTCGCTGGCGATGTATCAATCTTTAGCCGATGCGCTCGCGTGGGCTCAAACCGCCGACGAGGTGCGGGTGGTGCGTATTACCGGCAGTGGCGATAGCTTTACCGCGGGCAATGATCTGGCTGATTTTATGTCGGCCCCCGAATTAACCCAAGATCATCCGGCGCGTCAGTTTATGCGGGCAGTTATGGGGCTGCATAAACCACTGGTGGCCGAAGTAAATGGAGCCGCCGTTGGTATTGGCACCACCTTATTGTTGCACTGCGATTTAGTCTACGCCTGTGAAGATGCGTTTTTTCAGTTGCCCTTTGTCAAATTGGGCCTGTGCCCCGAGTTTGGCGCAAGCGCCTTGCTGGCCGAGCGGGTAGGCGTGGCGCGAGCGCGTGAGATGCTTATGCTGGGCGAGCCGATACTTGCGTCGGATGCCCACCGGTTTGGCTTAATTAATGAGGTGTACAGCGATGAGCGTCTTGAAGGTGAAGTCGACTGGGTGTGCCGCGAATTGGTTAACCGCCCACCACAGGCGCTGGCTGTGACCAAACACTTACTGCGCGCGGGCGATCAAATCGACTTAGAGGCAGTTATTGAGGCTGAGTTGGTTGAGTTTGCCAAGTGCTTAAATGGCGACGAATGCCGTGCGGCGGTACAAAAAATAATGTCGGGTAATAAGGCCTCCGGCAATAAATAAGGAGTAAGACTGTGTCTGTAACCATAGATTGTGCAGGAAAAACCGTATTAGTCGTCGGCGGCACCAGCGGCATTTGCCGTGGTATTGCCGAGCGCTACGCCAGCTGTGGTGCCAGCGTGTGTGTGATTAGCCGCTCGCAAGACAAAATCGATGAGACCGTAAAAGCACTTAAAGAGCAAGGTGCCCAAGACGCCTGTGGCTACAGCGCTGATGTTCGCGATGGCGAGGCCGTGCGGGAAGCGGTAGGCCAACTCAATGCACGTTGGGGGGCGCTCGACGTTGTGGTCTCGGGCGCTGCCGGTAATTTTCCCGCATTGGCGCGACAGTTGTCTGACAACGGCTTTGGCGCGGTGGTGGATATCGACCTTAAAGGCACCTGGCATGTGATGAGCGCGGTGTATCCGTATTTGCGCAAGCCGGGTGCGTCTATTGTTAATATCTCGGCGCCGCAAGCGCAGCTCGCCATGGCCGGCCAAATTCACGTGTGTGCGGCCAAAGCCGGTGTCGATATGATTACCCGAACGTTAAGCATCGAGTGGGGTGGTGAGGGCGTGCGGGTTAACTCCATTATTCCCGGCCCCATCGAAGGCACCGAGGGTATGGACCGTTTGGCCCCGGGCGAGCAGATGCGCGATAAAATTTTGCAAACTGTACCGCTTAAACGCATGGGCCGCCCGCGGGATATCGCCGATGCCTGCTTGTTTTTAAGCTCCGAGTTAGCCGGGTTTATTACCGGCGCGGTGATTCCGGTGGATGGCGGCTGGCAGTTAGGAGGGGCGGCCTCCATCGGTACCGCGCTGGGTAAAATGCTAGAGGACAAATAGTGCGCGGGTGACAAAACAAAACCGAGTGGTCGGCTCTGTTCACTCGGTTTTGTTGGTCTTATAACGCTCGTCTTACAATGGACCGGACAACACGTGCTGGAATTATTTTCAGCTGGCCAGTGCTGTCCCCTAAGGACACAATAAGAAACGACTATGGATTGACTGCCTATGTCCCGCACCCATGCCACAACGTATAGTTTTTACCGTCACCGTTTGCCGGTGCGTATCACCCATTGGGTTAACGCTTTGTGTCTGCTTATTTTATTGATGAGTGGACTGCAAATCTTTAATGCTCACCCCGCGCTCTATTGGGGCTCAGCGTCCGATTTTGACTCGCCTTGGCTCGCCCTAGGTAGGTTTCCCGGTTGGCTTACTATACCTAGCTGGCAATCGCTGGCGACCGGTCGGCAGTGGCATTTCTTTTTTGCTTGGGCGTTGGTGTTTAACGCAGCCTTATACCTTATCTGGTCTGCCTGCACGGGTCATTTGCGTGACCTGACTCCCACGCGTGCCGATTGGCGCGGCTTTGGCCGCTCGGTAATCGACCATATTAAATTGCGTCACCCCAAGGGCGAGGCCGCCAAGCGTTATAATATTTTGCAAAAGCTGGCGTACTTGATTGTGATTTTTGGTCTCGGCGGACTGATGGTGGTGACCGGCTTGTGCATGTCGCCGCGTATGAACACGGTTATGCATGGTGTACTAGAGCTTTTGGGTGGCCGGCAAAGCGCCCGCAGTTTGCATTTTTTAGCGGCGGGCGGCTTGGTGTTGTTTGTAATGGTGCATTTATTTGAAGTTGCCATAACCGGTTTATGGAATAACCTGCGCTCTATGATTACCGGCCGCTACCGTTATCATGCAAATGGCACAGAGCAAACAAAACCAGAGGCGCGTCATGAGTGATTTTAAAAAAGATCAAAAAACTCGCCGTACGGCACTTAAAAGCCTACTGGCCATCGGCGGCGCCTCAGTATTAAGTGGCTGTGATCGGCTGTCGCGCTCCAGTTGGTTTAAAGGGGTGCTGGGCAGCGCCGAAACGCTCAGCAGTAGGGCGCAACATGCGCTTACATCTCGTCAGAGTATGGCTCGCGAATTTCCTCCGGAGGCCATTTCGCCGCAATTTCGGGCCAACGGTAATACCAACCCAGATACTCCCGCTTACCGACGGTTGCTTGCCGATAATTTCTCCAGCTACCTGTTACAAGTCGGGGGGCAGGTACAAAACCCCATGAACTTGAGCTTAACGGATATTAAAGCCTTGCCGTCACGCACCCAGATTACCCGGCACGATTGCGTAGAGGGCTGGAGTGCAATTGGCCAGTGGACGGGGGCTCAGTTGAGTGCATTGCTCGCTCAAGTACAACCGCTGCCGCAAGCACGCTATGTGGTTTTTCACTGCGCCGACCGCTGGGGCTCAAGCCAAGATCCGTACTACGAAAGCATCGATATGGAAGACGCGCTGCATCCACAAACCCTGCTGGCCTACGAACTTAACGGCGAACCCTTGCCCGTTGCCAATGGCGCTCCGCTGCGTTTGCGTGTAGAGCGGCAACTGGGTTACAAAATGGCCAAATACGTTATGGCGATTGAATTGGTCGAGAGTTTTGCCGACATAGGCAGTGGCAACGGCGGCTTTTGGGAGGACCGTGGTTATGCGTGGTATGCGGGGATTTGATGCTTATCGGGCGGGTGATGAGGATATACGATCTACTAGAGTGTAGCTTTCGTCTTACTCGACCTTTGATTTTTGAACAGTAATAACGACTTAATCTAGAGTAATCAAAACGCCGAAATGAGCATGCAACTGGCTCTTAGAGGTTTGGTTAGCGTTTAACAGCCAATCTCCCCAACCACCAAAGCAACAACCCCAACAAAGTCCCCATCGTATTGGCGGCAATATCGCGCATATCAAAGCTGCGCCAAGGTAGGGTGTATTGAATACACTCGATGCCGGTGGAGAATAAAAACAGTACCGCGAAGCGCCATATCACCGAACGCTGGCCGAAGGCAAAACCGATGGAGACTCCCGCGATTACGTAGCCACTAAAGTGCATGAGTAAGTCGTTAAAGTCGCCCACTACGGCGCCCGGGTTTTTGGCAACCCCGAAGCCGATGTAGATGACCAGCATGACAAAAAACTGCGTGACGCAGAGTGTGCGCCACGCTGAGTGGAGGGCATTCATTAGCGCAGTACCAGTAGTGATACCCGTGTGCGGCAGATCATCGCGGTGGTGGTGGAGCCGACAATAAAGTGACGAATACGCGAGTGACCGTAGGCGCCCATAATCAGCAGGTCGATGTTCTCTTGCGCTTGATAGTCAGACAAGGCTTTCTCGGGGTCGCCCGTTACCAGGGTGGCGGTGGTATCAAAGCCGGCGGTGTTTAGAATCGCCTTGGCTTTATCAAGCGGCGCGCGGTTGTCGGCGGTATCGGCGGCGGCCATCACTAAGTGACAGGGTATGCCTTTAAACAGCGGGCTGGCGGCGACCATCTCAACGCCCTTAAAGGCGGTGGCGCTGCCATCAAAGGCAATCATCACGCGTTTGGGTGCGCTAAAGCTTTGCTGGGCAATAAGCACCGGACAGTGCATGGTGCGAATAATGCCCTCTAGGTGGCTGCCAATGTGGCCGTGGGCGCTGGCGGTATCGGCGCCGCGTTTACCTACCACCAGCATGCGGGTTTCATCTTCGAGGTCTTTGAGAGCGTCTAGCAGCTCGCCATGGCGCTGGCGCGATTCGGCTTCGGCAATGCCATTGCTGGCAACCCGCTCGCGCGCCGCGTGCAGCATAACCTTACCCTGCTCCATGGCGATCTTGCTGCGTTTTTCATCGAGGCTGGCAAGCTCTTCGAGCAGCGCCTCTTGCGAGCCGAGCCCGATAGTGCCGCTTAAATTACCCGCAGCACTGCGGGGAATGTCGTCTAGTACATGGAGCAAGCTCAGTGGCGCATCCATTTGCGTTGCTGACCAAGCGGCGTAGTCGCATACGGCCTGAGCGTATTGAGAATCGTCGATGCAGGCGATCACTTTATTGTTCATACGTGTATCCTTTTTCGTCGCTAGCGGACGGTCAATGACCCATTAACTGGTCGATTGCCTCGGGCTTATCGTGTACGGCAAAACGGTCTACTAAGGTGGCGCTGGCTTCATTCAGACCGATCAGCTCAACCTCTGTTCCGTCGCGGCGAAACTTGAGCACGACTTTGTCGAGAGAGCTAATGGCGGTAATGTCCCAAAAGTGAGCACGGTGTAAGTCGATGGTAACTTTATCCACGGCTTCTTTGAAGTCGAAGCCGGCGATAAACTGCTCGGCCGAGGTGAAGAACACTTGCCCAATTACTTGGTAGGTGCGGTGCTCGCCGGCGTCGTCGACCGTGCTGCCAATATAAAGAATATCGCCCACCTTGCGGGCAAAAAACAGGGCGCTAAGTAGTACCCCCAGTAATACGCCCAGCGCCAGATTATGGGTGGCGACCACGACGGCCACCGTGCTGACCATCACTATCGACGAGCTTTTGGGATTGGTGCGCAGCGCCGCGACGGACGACCAGCTAAAGGTACCAATAGACACCATAATCATCACCGCCACCAGGGCGGCCATGGGGATGCGCGCCACCCAATCGCCTAAAAAGACGACTAAAATGAGCAAAAACACGCCGGCAATTAAGGTGGATAAACGGGTGCGGCCGCCGGACTTAACGTTGATCACTGATTGCCCGATCATGGCGCAACCGGCCATGCCGCCTAGAAAGCCCGAGGCTATGTTGGCGGTACCTTGGCCGACACATTCGCGGTTTTTATTGCTCTCGGTGTCGGTTAAATCGTCGACGATGGTGGCGGTCATCATCGACTCTAACAGGCCCACTACGGCCATGGTGATGGCGTAAGGGAAAATGATTTGCAGTGTTTCAAAGTTAAGCGGAATATCGGGCAGTAAAAATACCGGCAGGCTGTCGGGTAGCTCGCCCATGTCGCCTACGGTGCGAACATCAATGCCAAAATAAATGGCGACGACGGTTAGGCTGACAATGCACACCAGCGGCGAGGGCACCGCGCGGGTAATATAGGGAAACAAATAAATAATACCGAGGCCTGCCGCTAATAACGCAAATACTGACAGCGTGGCATTGTTGCCGGTGATTTCGGGTAGCTGCGCAAGAAAAATTAAAATCGCCAAGGCATTAACAAAGCCCGTTACCACCGAGCGGGAGACAAAGCGCATCAGCCCGCCGAGCTTAAAGACCCCGGCAATAATCTGAAACACCCCACACAATACCGAGGCGGCCAATAAATACTGTAAGCCGTGGTCTTTAACCAAGGTAACCATCAGCAGTGCCATGGCGCCCGTCGCGGCGCTGATCATTGCCGGGCGGCCACCGGTAAAAGCGGTGACAAAGGCGATACAAAAAGAGGCGTAGAGGCCGACTTTAGGATCGACGCCGGCAATAATAGAAAAGGCGATCGCCTCGGGGATTAGCGCGAGCGCCACAACCGTGCCCGAGAGTACGTCGCCGCGAATATTGCCAAGCCAGTGTTGGCGCAGATGGTTCATCATGTTGTAGGTATCCAGTCAGTCAGTGCTAGGCAGCGTTCAGACACGCTTGCCGCACAGCGTAGAGTGTTGCGTATGAAAATCAGGTGATCAAAGGGTGTCAATAACGCCGCATCAGACGGTTAATGCTTAACTCGTTGATTGGCCGGCTAGGTGGGCATATGCCTATGGTGGAGTGATTGTCGCAGTTTGTCTTAGCAAGTTAGCCATTATCTATAGGGCGCCGTTTCTTTGGTTGCTCAAAAAAAGAGGTTGCTCAATAAAGCGCCGCAGTATAGCAAAAAGCGCCGGGCTTGTCGCTGAACAAGCCGCTAGCCGATTTTACTGAGTAGGTCTTGTGCGTGATACAAATCGGCAGGGGCGTTGATGTTTAAAAAAGGGTCGCAGGCTTCGCAGGCGAATTCGACAACGTCGTGGGGGCGCTCGGCAATCCAGTGTTGCAACCATGGGATATCGCCACCAGTGCCGAGCGTGGCGGCCAAGTCGGGTAATAGACTTTTGTGCCAAAGGGCAAATACTGGCTGCATTCGCCCGCCGGAACTTGCCACCACTACTTGCGATTCATCAAGGCGGGCCGCGCTGAGTTGCGCCACTAAGTCGGTGGGGAAGAACGGCGTATCGCAGGCAAAGCTGGCAAGCCATTCATTACGGCTGTCGTGCTCTATCATCCAGCTCATGGCCGCGTGGATACCAGCCATGGGGCCGGGGTTGTCGGCAAATATATCGGGCACCACCGGCAGCTTGGTGCGTGCAAAGCGCAAAGCGTTGCCGTTGGCGCTTAAGAGCAGTTGGCTTACTTGGTCGCGCGAACGCTCGACACTGCGAGCCAGCAGCGTTTTGTCACCCAGAGGCAGCAGGCATTTGTCGCCACCACCCATACGGCGTGCTAGGCCGCCGGCGAGAAGAACACCTACAGGTTTTTGGGGCTGGCTCATGACACCTCAGTTTTGTAGAAATAAGCGCCAATTATACGGGCGCTGGCCGTCGTGCGGAAGCCATTTGTACCTGTGAAACCACACTTCGTCCAGTACTGTTCAATTATAGAGCGGCTATTGGCCTTTTGGTTCAGTCTTGCGATAACTTAATTCTATTTGATCGATTCAGTTAATTAATTTTAGCTAGTGTTCTTGGTTGTTTATAGTGGAACCATAGTGTTGAGTCTAAACTTTTAACCGGATTCAGCGTGTTACAGACTAAACCTCGTAAGGAAGACGCAGCTATGACTAAAACCACGTTAACCACCTCGGCCGGTGCGCCCGTTACCGACGACAATAACAGTATCAGCGCCGGCGAGCGCGGCCCGCTTACTTTTGACAACCATTACCTTTTTGAAAAACTCGCGCACTTTAACCGCGAGCGCATCCCAGAGCGGGTTGTGCACGCCCGCGGTACAGGCGCTTATGGTACTTTTACGTTAAAAGAAAGCTTAAAAGATCACACCATAGCCGACTTTTTGCAGACCGCCGGTGAACAGACCGAGGTGTTTTTGCGCTTCTCTACTGTTGGGGGTGGTCAGGACTCTAGCGATTATGCCCGTGACCCGCGCGGCTTTGCCGTTAAGTTTTACACCAAACAGGGCAACTTTGATGTGGTGGGCAATAACACGCCGGTATTCTTTTTGCGCGACCCGATTAAGTTTCCCGACTTTATTCACTCGCAAAAGAAAAACCCGCGCACCAACTTGCCAGACCCCCAGGCGATATTTGAGTTTTGGGCCAATCACCCTCAGGCGCTGCATCAAATGACGATATTAATGAGCGACCGGGGGATTCCCGCCAGTTACCGTCATATGCACGGCTTTAGCTCGCACACCCTGAGTTTTTGGAACGCGGCTGGCGAGCGGGTTTGGGTCAAGTGGCACTTTAAATCCAACCAAGGGATTAAAACCTTAACCGACGATGAAGCCATGACGTTGCCGTCGTTTGGCGCGCAGCAAGATTTAGTCGAGGCGATTGATAAGGGGGATTACCCAAGTTGGGCGGTGAAGCTGCAAATTATGACCGACGAGCAAGCGGCGAGTTATCACATTAACCCGTTTGATTTGACCAAGGTCTGGCCCCACAAGGATTTTCCGTTGCAAGAAGTCGGCACGCTGGAGCTTAACCGCAACGTCGAAAACTATTTTGCCGAGACTGAGCAAGCGGCGTTTGCGCCGAGTAACTTGGTGCCGGGGGTTGGTGCTTCACCGGATAAAATGTTGCAGGCGCGCTTGTTGGCCTACCAAGACGCGCACCGCTACCGGGTGGGTGTAAATCATAATCAGTTGCCGGTTAATAGTCCGCGTTGCCCGGTGAATAATTATCAGCGCGATGGTCAAATGGCGGGTTGTCCTTATCACAGTGGCAGCGTGCAGGGCTCCGGGGCGAACTTTTACCCCAACGATCGCGCGGCCGAAGGAGCGCCTGATGTAAGTAATCACGTACCTGAGCCGCCACTGGCTTTGTCGGGCGCGGCGGCCACTCGCTACGATACCTCGGACGACGATCACTACACGCAAGCGGGTGATTTGTACCGCTTGATGAGTGACGATCAAAAACAGCAACTGGTGGGTAATATTGCCGGCGGCTTAAGCCAGGCCGATGCCTCGGTACAAGAGCGGATGGTGGCTTTGATTAGCCGCTGCGACGCCGACTATGGCGCCCAAGTGCAGGCCGCCATTAACGCCTAGCCTGTTTGACGTTATTGCCACCGCGAAAATACCCACATTGAGAGATGTGGGTATTTTTTTGGCAAAACCATCGGTTAAACTTTATCGAGGCTCGGCGCGTATAATACCGCTCCATCAACAACGGATAGATCGGGTACGTCAGTCATGAATCAAGACTCTGAACAGCAGCAAAAATTAGAGCAAATGCGCCGCGAGTATACTCGCGGTGGTTTGCGTCGCACCGATTTAGCTGGCGATCCGCTGGCACAGTTTCGGCATTGGTTTGATGAGGCGGTAGAGGCCGGCCTAGGCGACCCCACAGCCATGGTGCTCGCCACGGTTGCTGAAAGTGGGCAGCCATCGCAGCGCATCGTACTGCTCAAGCGTTTAGACGAACTCGGCTTTGTGTTTTACACCAATCGTGCGAGCCGCAAAGGCGGCGAGCTGGCGCACAGTCACTTGGCCAGCCTATTGTTCCCCTGGCACCCTCTAGATCGACAGGTGAAAGTGGCTGGGCGGGTCGAGGTGTTGGGGCAGGCCGATGCTGAGGCCTACTTTGCCTCCCGTCCCCGAGAGAGTCAGTTGGCGGCATTAGCCTCGCAGCAGAGCGAGGTGATTGAGTCGCGCGATGCGTTAATGGCGGAGTTTAACGAGTTAAACGAGCGTTACGCGGATCAACCTATACCCCTGCCGCCCCATTGGGGCGGTTATCGTGTTGTGCCTACCGAGGTGGAGTTTTGGCAAGGCGGTGCGCACCGTTTGCACGATAGTTTTCGTTACCGCTTAACGGACGCGGGTGAGTGGCACATTGAGCGACTCGCGCCCTAGTGAGCACACTATTAAGGATGTTATGAGTTTACCAAGTTCTATTAAAGCGCAGGCTATTGTCGAACAGCAGTTGCGGTTGCAGTCTGTCGCCTGCCCGTGCCCACGCGCCCAAGAGGTGCTTATTAACGTGGCGGCGGCCGGGGTAAACCGCCCCGATGTAATGCAGCGTCAAGGCTTGTACCCGCCACCTGAGGACGCTTCGCCCTTACCGGGGCTAGAAGTTGCGGGCACGGTGGTAGCGTGCGGCGCTGAGGTGAGCCGTTGGCAGGTTGGTGATCAGGTGTGTGCGCTGGTAAATGGCGGTGGTTACGCCGAATACTGTGTGGCGCCCGCAGGGCAGGTGCTGCCTATCCCCCAAGGTTTTAGCCCGGTGCAGGCGGCCGCGTTGCCCGAGACGTTTTTTACCGTTTGGCACAATGTGTTTCAGCGCGGCGCATTAAAAGCCGGTGAAACTTTGTTGCTGCACGGTGGTACCAGCGGCATCGGCACCACGGCCATTATGTTGGCCAAAGCATTCGGCGCGCGGGTACTGTGTACTGCCGGTAGCGATGAAAAATGCCAGGCGGCACAACAACTGGGCGCCGATTTGGCCATTAATTATCGCACCGAGGATTTTGTCGCGCGGGTAAAAGCCGAGGGCGGCGCCGATGTGATTCTCGATATGGTGGGTGGCGATTATATTGCCCGCAATATTAAAGCTGCGGCGGTCGATGGGCGCATTGTTAATATCGCCTATTTGTCTGGTAGCAAAGTCGAGTTGGATTTTGTGTCGGTTATGCTCAAGCGTCTGACGCTGACGGGGTCCACTTTACGGGCGCGCTCAAGCGATGCCAAAGCGGCCCTGGCGCGCGAGCTTGAGCAGCGGGTTTGGCCGTTATTAAATGCCGGTAGCATAAAGCCGTTAATAGCCGCCGAGTTTCCGTTGGCCGAGGCGGCTGCCGCGCACGAACTAATGGAGTCCAGCCGTCATATCGGTAAGATTGTTCTGACGCCGTAACGATTCACTTACCCGCGCGGGCCGCTATTGGCAAGACCATAACAAACACAACAAGGAACATGCATGAGTCAATCTGACGCTCGCCCTTTGGCGGGCATCCGGGTTATTGAGTTTGGTCAGCTAATTGCCGGCCCCTTTGCGGGTTGCCTGCTGGCGTACTTTGGCGCCGAGGTAATTAAAGTCGAGCCGCCGGGTAAGGGTGATCCGATTCGCGGTTGGCGCGCGGTAGAAAACGGCACCTCGTTTTGGTGGCGCAGCATCGGCCGCAACAAAAAAAGTATAACCCTCGATTTAAAATCAGAGCGCGGCCGCGAGCTGGCCGCAGAGCTAATGACCAATGCTGACGTGATCATCGAGAACTTTCGTCCCGGCGTTATGGAATCGTGGGGGTTGGGGCCTGAGCAGATAAAAGCCCTGAACCCTGCTTTGGTTTACACACGAATATCCGGCTATGGCCAAACCGGCCCCTATGCGTCACGGCCCGGCTTTGCGTCTGTTTGTGAGGGCATTAGCGGGTTTCGGTACGTGAATGGCCACCCAGGCGAGGCGCCGGTGAGGCCCAATTTAAGTATCGGCGATTCTATTGCTGGGCTGCATGCAGCGTTTGGTATTGTATTGGCGCTGCTCGGGCGGGCGAATCATAGTGCCGGGGCGGGCCAGGTAGTCGACGTGGCCTTGTACGAATCCATGTTTAATTTAATGGAGGCGGTGATCCCCGAGTACTCCGGTGCCGGGATCGTGCGCGAGCCCTCGGGCAGCACCGTGACGGGTATTGTGCCCACCAATACCTACCGTTGTTTTGATGGTAAATACGTCGTTGTCGGCGGCAACGGTGATTCTATCTTTCAGCGTTTAATGACCGCTGCCGGCCGCCCGGATATGGCAGCGGACCCACGTATGGCCGATAACAGCGGGCGGGTGCAGTGTGAGGAAGAGATTGATCGCGTACTCGCGAGTTGGTGCGCGGGTAAAGACAGCGATGAGATATTGTCTGAACTGGACACTGCGCGCGTTCCATCGGGGCCAATTTACAGTGTTGCGGACATGTTTAGTGACGAGCATTTTAAGTCTCGCGGTTTGTTTGAGCGGGTTGATATCAACGGTAAGCCGCTGGATATTCCCGCTATGGTGCCGCGGTTGGCTGACACGCCCGGTTGTACAGACTGGCCGGGCGGCGAGGTTGGCAGTCATACCGCGACGATTTTACAGGATTTATTGGGGGTTACCCCCGAGGCGCTGGCGCTATTGCGTAAAGATGGTGTGATTTAAACCACCTTATTGTGGTAGCAACTATCATCTGCCTTGAACGTGGGCAAAAGTGATGGCCCTGTATTTGCGCGCGTAGCCCTTACTGAAGAGATCGCGCAACTGATGAGATGCATAGAGATATTGTCCGTTTAATTCCCATAACTGCTTGAAAAACAAGTCAATCATTAGTGAGCTTAATCTTGTGATAATTACCCTAAATGAGACACTTGTCGCAAAGGCTTGACAACGTTGTCCATGTCGAGGTAAAACTAGTATCTGAGTTTTGCTGAAATTATGATAGTTAATAACATTTTCGGCGCGCTTTACCGATAGAAGTCGCGCTTGAGTGCTTATACGAGCCCGGTTTGGGGTGGGTATGTGCTCAGGCAAGCGCTAGGTCGACGAAACCGGTCGCTTCTATTATCAAAAAAATTATTTCACTAGGGGTTAGGTGGCTATGCAATTTCATAAAAAACTATTAAGCATTGCAGTCTGTGCGGCGGCGACTGGGGCGATGATGCCAGCAGTAGCGCAAGACCAAGGCGCGGACTCTCCAGAGTTGGTCGAGGAAGTGGTGGTACGCGGTATGCGCGTTAGTATCGAGAACGCGCAAGATATGAAGCGTTACGCCGATACCGTTAAAGATGTTATTACCGCCTCAGACATTGGCGCACTGCCCGATAAAAGTGTGACCGAAGCGCTGCAGCGCGTTCCCGGTGTCACCATCGAGCGTTTTGCCTCATCTGATGATCCTAAGCACTACGCCGACGAAGGCACTGGTGTGTTGGTGCGCGGCTTGGATCGGGTGCGCTCAGAGGTGAACGGTCGCGACGCCTTCAGTGCTAACCCTTATGGTGGCTTAAACTACGAAGATTTCCCCGCGGAATTGCTGGGCGCTGTCGAGGTGGTTAAAAACCAGACGGCAGACTTAATCTCTGGTGGTATTGCCGGTACGGTCAATTTAATTACCCGCAAACCGTTTGACTCGGACGAGCGTTTGATCTCATTAAACGCCAAAGCAAACTACGGCGATTTCCGTGAAGAGGTCACGCCATCGTTCTCGGCATTGTTCTCTGACAGCTGGGAAACCGACGTGGGCCGCTTTGGTTTTTTGCTGGCTGGCTCTTACTCGGAGTTTAAAACCCGTGGTGACGGTGTTGGCTTGGGTAACTTCCAATCGCGTGGTGTTGATTCGACCGTTGTGTATGACGAGTGGGGCACTCCTCAGGTGGGGATTACCCCCGGAAGTTACTCTGAACCTTGTGTTCCGGACGCTAGCGATTGGCGTAATTGTGACAATTTAGGTTTTCCGGATGGCAAGCAATACACCGCTGAAGACGCCCCCTATGAAGGCACATCGATTTCTGGTCAAGAAGAAGGGGTAACCTGGTATACACCTTCTCAATATCATATTAGTACTGCCGAGAATGATCGCGAGCGTCAAGGTTTTACCACCTCGTTGCAATGGGCCAACAAAGATGAAACTGTTCAGGTTACCCTAGAACATATTAACTCCAAGGCTTCTCTTGAGTGGAACGAACGTCGTATTGGTCAAGCTGCGCAGGGCTTTAAAAGCTTTATGGCCAGCTCGCACGATTGGGTGGATGAGTCAGAAGAAGGGCGTCCGCGAACGTTTGATGATAATGGCTTTTTAACCTCGGGTGTTGGCTTAGGTGTTAACGCAGAGGTACCGTTACTCTATATTACCCGTTACAACTACAACGAAAACACCGTTGAAGATACCTCGTTCAACGTAAAGCTAACCCCTAATGACCGCTTAACTGTAGAGCTGGATTACCAGCACATCGACTCTGAAAAGCTGGTGCATAACTACAGTATGTCGGGGCAAACTCGCGGCGATCAGGTGGGCAACTTGCTGCCCGCTTACCTAGATTTGCGCGGCGATCATCCGACGATCGAGTTTTTAAGTGATGCTGACTTTAAAGGCTTTATTGATGAAGAGAAAACCCAGCCAGATATCTTTCTTGGTTCGGGCATGCAGCAGGAAGAGCATAACACGGCCAAAGCTGACAGCTTCCAAATCGATGCCGAGTACGCGTTTGATGGTATTTTTACGGCGGTTAAGGCAGGGGCATACTACTCAGACAAAGACCTAACAGTGCGTGATACCGAATACGCCGGCTGGTCGCCCATCTCAACACCTTGGGTTGCCGAGCAGCGCGTACAATCGGCTGCAGCGACTCACCCCGAGTTGTACGACGAGATGGACATGTCTGATTACTATGGCGGCGAGGTGATTCAGGGTGACTTGCAAACATTCTTGTTCCCACGTTTAGATTTAGTAAAAAACTACCCGCAAAGTTTGGGGCAGGGTTGTGCCGAAGGATGGTCGACCGAGGGCGACTCCGCGGGTAATGCCGCAGATGGTACGGGTGGTTGTGCTATTCCATACTCTGAGATGGAAGGTCGTATTTCCGCCGGTAGCCCATTTGGTGAGCACGACGTAAATACCACTAATGAAGAGCGTACCGAATTTTACGTACGTGGCGACTTTGAGTTTGACAATATGGCGATGCCCCTTAAAGGTAATGTGGGGTTGCGCTACGTTAGTTATCAATTAGAGTCGACGGGCTTTTTGGTGTTGCCGCCAGAGACTAGCCGCGGTAGTGCACAAACGGCCGAGTTTTTAGAGCAAGAGTACAAAAGTGTTTATGATCTGGCCAGTGGAGAGTCCTTCTTAAGTACTGTTGAAGGCACTGATTATGATACTGTGCTACCAAGTTTAAACTTAAGCTTGGGGGTTACCGAAGATATTGTTGTGCGTTTTGGGGCCTCTAAAGGGTTGTACTTCCCTAACTTACTCGATACCCGTAACCGTGCAATTGTCAGCCTAGATGTAGACTCTAAGTTGCAAGACGAAAGCTTGCCACAAGATGAAGCTACCAACCCCGTTATTGGTATCGATAGTGTTTCTCTAAATGCCTCGGCCAGTAATCCATACCTAGAGCCAGAGGAGTCTATTAATCTCGATTTGACCGCTGAATGGTACTTTGCTCCAGCGGGCTCGCTCACGGTTGGCTTGTTCCACAAAGAGCTTGATAACATTATTCGTAACCGTCAGTTTGACTTAGATGTTGAGCACGATGGTGGCACTGATGTGGTATCGGCTTATGGGCCAGACAATACCGGCTCAGGTACCATCCGTGGTGTCGAGTTCTCCTACTCGCAGTTTTACGACATGCTGCCGGGTGCCTGGAGTGGTTTAGGTCTGCAGTTTAACTACACTTACATTGATCAGGATGGTTTGGAAGACCCGACCAGTGCGGCACCACCTAGCACGCGTTTTAATGCCGCGGGTGAGCAAGTGTTAGATGAACGGAACACTTTCCGAGTTTTTAGTGACTTGCCATTGCCTGGGTACTCAGATGAAAACATGAACATTGTGGGCATGTATGAGTACGAGGATATCTCGTTCCGCTTGGCTTACACATGGCGCTCGGAATACTTGCTGACCTTGCGTGAATCTGAAGATTATGTTCCTGCTTATGTGAAAGATCAGGGAATGATGGATGCTAGTCTTTACTACACGATCAACGATAACTTGAAGATCGGTATCGAAGGTAGCAACCTGCTAGGTACGGAAACTCAAACTGAGTACCAATTTAATCAAGAAGGCGACAAAACGGATGCGCTTAGCTTTATGACTGATCGTATTTACTCGCTAAGCCTTCGGGCAACCTTTTAATCGTTTTACGTAAAATTAGCCGAAGGTAACCTGAAGAGCGCGCCGCAGTAATGCGGCGCGTTTTTTTTTGATCCGTTATATGCGATTATGGAGTATTTGTAGCGTATGTCTTTGGTGAGTGTAAGTTTATGGCTAACCCTATAAAATCCATCTGTATTGTTGGTGGAGGTACTACCGGTTGGATGGCGGCCAGCCTGCTGTCTACTGTATTGCAAAAAGCCGACATTAAAATCACCGTGGTGGAGTCGCCAGACATTGCCACGATTGGCGTGGGTGAGTCTACCGTGCCCTCAATAATGGATTTTTTGCGCGCTTGCCAAATTAATTTGCAAGAGTTTATGGTGGCTACATCTGCCAGTTTTAAATTGGGGATTCGTTTTGATGATTGGCTAACGCCGGGAAAGCACTTTTTCCATCCGTTTGGCCGCGTTGGGCACGAGGTTAATGGATTTGATTTTTATCAGGCTTGGCTGAAATCTTGTGCTGATGGCGGTGCCACTCGTTTAGCCGATCATGCGCCAGCGGCAATAATGGCGGAGTCACAACGCTTTATGCTACGCCCGCAGCAATCAGATAGCTGGGTTTTAAATAGTTACAGCTATGCGCTACACCTGGATGCGATAGCGGTATCGTGTTTTTTACGTGAGCTCTCGCAAGCGAGAGGTGTAAAAAGGATCGAGGCTACTGTTGATAAAGCTCTGGTTGATGAACGAAATTTCATAACATCTCTAGAGCTAAATGACGGCTCCCTCATTGAAAGTGATTTTTATATTGATTGCACTGGGTTTAAAGGACTGTTGATTCAAGATGCGTTAAACGTCGGGTACGAGGATTGGGGGGAATACTTGCCGTGCAACCGTGCGGTGACGGTGCAAACCGAAAACACCGCTAGTCTTGCCCCTTATACAGTAGCGACTGCGCGCGACTTCGGTTGGACGTGGAAAATCCCCCTGCAGCATCGTACCGGTAACGGTTATGTGTTTTCAAGTCGATACTGCTCGGACGAAGAGGCCACAGATACTTTGCTAGAGGTGGTGGGTGGAAAGCTTCTGGGGAAACCAAGAGTTATCCCTTTCACTACCGGAAAACGAAAAAAATTATGGCACAATAACTGTTTGGCTTTAGGGCTATCTTCGGGGTTTTTAGAACCGTTGGAGTCGACTGCGATTCATTTGGTGTATAAATCTCTTGTCCATTTTATTAAGCACTTTCCTGATGCTGATTTTGACTCGTGCAATGAACAAGCGTTTAATAAAAAAATAGATGCCGATTATCGTGAGGTTCGCGATTTTATTATTCTGCATTACTGTACTGCAGGTCGCGCTGATACCGAGTTTTGGCGTTGGTGCAAAAATATGCCGGTGCCTGAATCGCTACGCGAAAAAATACAGTCGTTTCGTAGTCGAGGTCAGGTTGATCACAGCCCTAGCCAGTTTTTTAGTGGTGACAGCTGGGTTTCTATTTTTGAGGGAATGAATATCCGGCCCGAAAAATATCATCCGCTAATGGATGCATTTGATAGTGTTAATATTTCGCGGATGCTGCAGGATAACGCAAAAAATATAAAAGATGCAGTCGAGTCTATGCCTATGCACGATGACTTTATTCGGCAGAACTGCGCAACAAACTTTAAGTGAAATGGCGGTAAACGCAGGTAATATATGACGGCGTATAAGAAAATTCCTGAATATCGAGACTTGTCGGCCGATGAGTTTTTTTCAGATGTTGCACCCGAGCAGCGACCTGTCGTTATTCGCGATTTTGCTAAGTGTTGGCCGGTGGTAAACGCCGCCAAACAGTCTTCTTTGGCTTTTGCAAACTATTTATGTCAGTTCTATTCTGGCGGGAAGGCCCGAATTTTTGTGGCGCCGCCCAACGCCAATAAACGGTTTTACTACAGCGACGATATGGCCGGTGTTAACTATATTGCCGGAGAGGAGCGGGTAGATTTATTTTTAGGTCGGCTTTTAGAGCTTATAGATCGCGAGGTGTATCCCGCTATTTCTATGCAAAACGCTCTTCCCAGTAGCCTTCTGCCAGGTTTTACAGATCAGAATTGTTCCGATTTTTTTAAAGGGGTAGAGCCTCGGTTGTGGATTGGTAACGAGGGCATAGTCAGTGCCCATTACGACGGTGCAGATAACATGGCGTGTGTGGTGGCTGGCCGTCGCCGTTTTATATTGTTTCCCCCCGAACAAACGGCCAATTTATACCCGGGCTCCCTGAACTACACGCCCGCTGGCGCGCCGACTAGCCTTGTGAATCTCGATGCGCCTGACTATGACCGCTATCCGCGCTTTAAAACGGCACTGGCCAACGCGTACTGTGCTGAATTGGAGCCGGGCGATGCCATTTTTATTCCGCTGTTATGGTGGCATCATGTGGAGTCGTTGGCGAAGGTAAATGCGTTAATGAACTGTTGGTGGAACGCCTCTTCACTCAAGGGCGAAACGCCACCTAGTCCACTTGATAGTTTGAATATCGCGTTGCTGGCTATGCGCAACTTAAATCAAAAACAGCGTAACGCGTGGCGTAGTATGTTTGATCATTATGTGTTTAAACAAGTAGAGGATCCTGCTGCGTATATCCCCAAGCAACATTTGCATTTGCTGGGGGATCTATCTGCTGATGACGTCAACACGCTGAGGCAGCAATTCGGCGATAAGTTAAAATTATAGCGGCTGCTCGGGTGGCCTGCTGCACATCAATAAAGATTTAATTATGAGAAAACCTAAAAAAATACTGATTGTCGGCGGAGGTACTGCTGGCTGGATGGCGGCGAATATGCTGGTGGCCCGCTGGGGTGATGTTCAGGTGAGCCTGCTCGAATCAAGCGATATAGGTATTGTTGGGGTCGGGGAAGGTTCGACTCCGCATTTAAAGCTTTTTTTCGACTCGATTGGTGTTAAAGAGTCAGAGTGGATGTCTTGTTGCAATGCGACCTACAAAAATGGCATTTATTTTTCTGAATGGTCACATGTGCCCGGCTATAACAGCTATTTTCATCCTTTCCCTGCCCAGGTTGACGAGCTGACTGTTCCTTCGTTTTTTCACAATATTAAAGCTCGTATGCAGGGCATCGAAGCACCGGCTCATCCGGATAATTATTTTTTGGAGTCCTATTTAGCGCGCCATAATCTCGGGCCTTTGGCCGCTGAGAGCTTTCCTTTTTCGGTCCTTTATGGCTACCACTTTGACTCAGGACTATTGGGAGAGTTTTTAGCTGAAAGGGCCGTTGCTAAAGGCTTACATAGAATTAATGGCACCGTCACAGAGGTTTTGCTTGATGAGGATGGTGCGGTGGGCTCGCTCAGGCTGGACGATGACTCGTTGATAGAGGCCGATTTTTTTGTCGATTGTTCCGGTGCCCGATCTTTACTACTGCAAGATGCACTAAAAGTGTCTTTTAAGAGTTATCGAGAAAACTTGTTTAACGACTCTGCGGTAGTGATACCTACCACAATACCGGATGTGGTTACCCCCGCAACCCGTTCTACGGCTTTGTCTAATGGCTGGGCCTGGCAGATCCCATTAACTAACCGCTATGGCAATGGTTACGTGTTTAGCTCTGATTATATTATGCCCGATCGAGCCGAGCAGGAGTTAAGGGAGCACTTAGGGTTGCTCGATAGCGACGTAGAGGCCAGACACTTAAGGATGAGTATTGGCCGAGTAGATAAGCACTGGGCTAAAAACTGCTTGGCGGTCGGTCTGTCTCAAGGGTTTATCGAGCCCCTAGAAGCAACAGCGTTAGCGCTCTGCTATGAGACAATAAAACACTTTTTCGACCACTTCGAGAAAGGGCAGTTTAGTAATCAGTATGAAAAGGCCTTTAACCAGGTTATCAACAATAAGTTTGAGGGCATAAGGGATTATATTGTCGCGCACTATAAAGCGAATCAAAGAACCGACACACAGTATTGGCGCGATAATGCGGCCAATACACAGTTGCCTGATCGACTAAAAGCTATTTTATACTTGTGGACCCATAGTAAAAACTTTGCAGAAGAGATGGAGGCCCAAAAGCTTGGGGTAAGTTATCAAGCTAAATCTTGGGCCTGTTTATTGGCCGGTTACGGCATTTTCCCCGCTTTACAAGATGCGCCCACTAAAGCTCAACCTGATGTCGAGCAAGGAATGGACGAGATTGCCGATTTTATTCGTCGCTGCGGACTAAACTTTCAAAACCACAATCAATTACTTGCGCAATTGTAAGGTATTAATGGTTAATGCGACTGATGTTGGCGCCAGAACCTAAGAAGCGCTTGTTGCGCTGGTTATTGCTACACGCCCTTGCTCGCTCCGGTTAATTCGGCACATTTATTACCAAATGGGAATCGTCGTATAATGGCCGTTTTGACATGCAGAGAGCTTTTATGCAAATTAGCCCCGGCCTCTACCGCCACTATAAAGGTGGCGAGTATTATGTCTATCGTATAGCTACTCACAGTGAAACTCGCGAGCCTTTAGTGGTGTATCGCTGCCTGTACGGCGATTTCTCGTGGTGGGTGCGTCCCCTTACTATGTTTACCGAGACCATTGAGCGCGATGGCGAGACATTGGCGCGCTTTGCCTTTGTGGCCCCCATGAGCGCCGCCGAGGCTGACCGCTTGGCCGGTGGCGGCACGGAGAAGATCGTTGCTAGTAGCGAAGATGCGCAGTGGATGGCGATGGCTCGCGAGCTTGCCGAGAAAGCCGCCGATAATAACGAAGTGCCAGTGGGCGCTGTGGTCGTTCAGCAAGGGCAGGTCATCGGGCGAGGTTATAACCGTCCGATCGGTGGTTGCGATCCCACGGCCCATGCCGAGATGATGGCGCTGCGTGAAGCGGCCCGGCAAGTTAACAATTACCGTCTGAACGACTGCACGCTTTATGTGACTTTAGAGCCTTGTACCATGTGTGTTGGCGCTATGGTGCATGCGCGGGTAGGGCGGTTGGTGTACGGCACCACCGAGCCTAAAGCGGGGGTCGTCGAAAGTCAGGCGCAGCTGCTTGATGCGCCGTATTTTAACCATTCGATTCAGGTTACCGCAGGTGTTGAACGTGAGGCCTGTCAGCAACAGTTAAGTGAGTTTTTTAGGCGTCGCCGAGAAGAGAAAAAACAACAGCGTCAACGTCGTAATGACGCTGACGCCTAATGCTTTTATTGCCTGGCAGGTTGGCTGGCGGCGCTGGTACGCTGAGCCACAGGGGCGATTGCGCCGGCGGCATTGTTGCCTCGTATCGGATTGCAGTTTTTAATTTTAACTTTACCTTGCAACACATTGCCTTTCGAGTATTCGTTAAAATGGCAAGTGTTGGTCTTAGGGTCGTAGTTCTCGATCCAAAGATTTTCATCCTTCCAGGTGGCGGCAATATGTTGCTGCCCGTCCGGGACGGTGACACTCATAACGCCGCCGTATTTTTTGACAAACACTTGCTGAAAGTGAAAGTAATACGCCGCCCAGCCGACCAATAAAACCGCGATTGCGCTGATTAGTGCGGCTTTCCAAAAATTGTATTTACCCAGGCCGACTAGCAATACCATGGCCAGCGCGATAACGGCGGCCCAGTAAAGGTAGGTAATCATTCAAATCTCCTATCATTAAGGCTGTTTTTAGAGTGTTACCTTCACGGAGGTCGCTGTCAATCGCTGTTCAATGGTTGATTGACGCAGATGTGTCTCTCGCTGATCAGTTGCGGAGGCCATGTTTGGTGGCGGGCTGAAAAACGTTGTCAGGTGGTGCGACTATAGCACCGACATCGGCATAATGCCGTTGTCGTTACGCTCTGCTTTTGGCTCGGAGGTATCATCGGTATTGGTGTCGGCGCTGGTAGCCATAGCCAGGCGGCGCTGCTCTTGCTGGTCGTGCCAAGCAATAATATCGCGAAAGCGCAAAATATTATTCACGTAGTGCACTGGCTCCCAGCCACGGGCGTAGCCGTGCTTTACGGTGCGGTAGTATTTACGTTTGGCCAGTAGTGGCAGGTACTTTTCCACGTCCTCCCATTTGTCCGGGTTGCCACCGTGGCGCTGAGTTAGCACCCGCGCATCTTCTAAATGGCCCATGCCGGTATTGTAGGCCGCCAGCGCTAATAGGGTACGGTCTGGGTCTTGGATACGCTCGGGCAGACGGGTGTATAAATCTTTTAAGTAGGTAGCCCCGCCGCGCATGCTTTGCTCGGGGTCGAGGCGGTTTTTTACACCCAGCTCTTTGGCGGTTACGCGAGTTAGCATCATCAGGCCTCGCACACCGGTGTGAGAGCGTGCGTCTGGGTTCCAGTGAGACTCTTGATAGCTCATGGCGGCCAATAGTTGCCAGCTTAACCCGACCTCATCCCCAACCTTCTGCATCAGCCCCTGCCATTGGGGTAGGCGTTTTTCTAGGCGATGGGTAAACAGGAGCGCCCCCCCGGTACTGACCGGGTCATCGTTACTGAAAAATTCGGCAACAAGTGAGTCGAGTATGCCGTCATTTTCAATGCGCGCTAAATAGGCTTGAGCGCGGTCGTATAGACTGGTGTCGGCGCGCTGAGGAAAGGCCCAGCCGAGGGTTTCGGGCTCTCCTACATCAAAGGCAAGGCGCGCACGAGGGAATGTTTGGGCGTTAATATGGTAGGCGTTGGAGTCAACGATGGCGTAGTCCACTTCGCCGCGGTGCACCATCTCCAGAAGGTCAATCATTTCTAGGTTGGGCTCTTCGCGCCAGCTAAGCTCTGGGTAGTCGGCTTTGAGCTGCTGTAAACGCTCGACATGGGACGATCCGGCAATAACCAGTAAATCACCGCCGGTAACGTCAGCGATAGATTCGGGTTTATCTTTACCACGGTTATAAATCAGCTGTTGCGTGACCTCTAAATAGGGCGAGGTAAACTGCACGCGGGTTTGACGCTGAGGGGTAATGGTTAAGCCAGCGGCCGCCAGCTGACCGTCACCTTCGGTTACCATATCGAGCATGGCTCCTAGGTGCTCCTGCTCGCGGATCTCTAGGGTGACCCCGAGCGAGTCGGCAAAGCCTTGCAGTAATGCGTACTCAAAGCCGGTGGTGCCGTTGGGCCCTTCGTAGTAGGTGGTGGGCCCGTTGCGCGAAATGGCAACCAAAGTGCCGTTGGTAAGCACTTGCTCTAGCATGGTGGGAGGGCGGCTGGTTACCAAGCTGGCGCAAAGCCCAATCAACAGTACGCCAAACAGCGTGCGCTTTAGCGAAAAGCGCCGTGGCAGCTGCCGCGCGTAGTGTCTGAGTTTGCTCAACATTAGGCCTACCCTTCCGGCGTTAGCCGGTTCTGTGGTCGGTGCCGTGATCCCGAGGAGGCCCTCTAAAATCACTCAGCCGCACAAATTTCGCGCGATTTTAACCATTCTTACGCCGGTGTACCACCTGAAACTTGTATAGAAGGGCAATCTTGCTGTTCAAATAATAACCGATTTGTGCGTTGGCGTCCATTTGACGGTCTCTGTGAGCGATTAATATGGATGGCCGGATTCGATTAGTTTTTGCCGCTCGAGTGCTGCCAAGGCTGATCAATTGCAGTACAATACCGGCCCTCTCAGTACCGTCATAGTCCGGCGCATCGGCTGTATCGGCTTTGCCCGAATCGAAGTGTCAGGCGGTAAGACGCTCAATCCATCCAACCCCGCAAGCTTGAGGTTGCAGCCTACTATGCTCATATTGCCCGGTGCCCCGGCACTTTCACCGTTTCGCTCACAAAAGTTGCTTGCCAATTTGCAGGCCGTTGCGCCCGGTATTACCTCGGTCGCGGCCGAGTTTACCCACTTTGCCGACCTCTCGGCGCCGTTGAGTGAACAGGATCAGCAGGTGCTGGCGCAGCTGTTGACCTACGGCCCCCGCATGGATGAAGTCTCACATGAGGGTGAGCTGTTTTTGGTGTTGCCGCGTTTGGGCACCATTTCGCCCTGGTCGTCCAAGGCCACCGACATCGCTCACAATAGCGGCTTGTTTGAGGTGAACCGCATCGAGCGCGGGGTTAGCTACCACGTGCAAGGCGAGTTTAACGCCGCCGAGCGAGATGCGGTAAAAGCATTGCTGCACGACCGTATGGTAGAGGCAGTGTTTACCAGCCTAGAGGCGGCCGGTGGTTTATTTGATCACGCCGAGCCCGCGCCGCAAACCAGTGTCGATATCCTCGGGGGCGGGCGCGAGGCCTTGGTTAACGCCAACCGCGAGCTGGGCTTGGCCCTGGCAGACGACGAAATTGATTATCTGGTCGAAAACTTTCAGGCGCTGGGGCGCAACCCGGTCGATGTCGAGTTAATGATGTTTGCCCAAGCCAACTCCGAGCACTGCCGCCATAAGATTTTTAATGCCTCTTGGACGCTAGACGGCGAAGATCAGCCGTTAAGCTTGTTTAAGATGATCAAAAATACCAACGAGCTGGGTGGCGAGAACGTGTTGTCGGCCTACTCCGATAATGCCGCGGTGATTGCCGGCCCCGAGGCCGGTCGCTTTTACCCCGACCCCGACACCGGCGAGTACCGCTACTCATCCGAGGCCATCAACTTATTGATGAAGGTCGAGACCCACAACCACCCCACGGCGATCTCTCCGTTTGCCGGGGCTGGCACCGGGGCCGGTGGCGAGATTCGCGATGAGGGCGCAGTCGGGCGAGGTTCTAAGCCTAAAGTGGGTTTAACCGGCTTTGCTGTGTCAAACCTGAATATTCCCTCTTATATTCAGCCGTGGGAGCAGGATTACGGCAAGCCCGAGCGAATCTGCAGCGCGCTGGACATTATGCTCGACGGTCCCATTGGCGGCGCCGCCTTTAATAACGAGTTTGGCCGCCCCAATATTTGCGGTTATTTTCGCACCTTTGAAGAAGATCATGACGGCGAGCGTCGCGGTTACCACAAGCCGATTATGTTGGCCGGTGGCTACGGCAATATTCGCACCGAACATGTCGAGAAGCCACCGTTTGCCGCCGGCTGTAAGTTAGTGGTACTGGGTGGTCCGGCTATGTTGATTGGTTTAGGCGGTGGCGCCGCTTCATCGATGGACTCTGGGAGCTCATCCGAAGACTTAGATTTTGCCTCGGTGCAGCGGCAAAACCCTGAGATCGAACGCCGCTGTCAAGAGGTGATCGATCGCTGCTGGCAGCAGGGCGGACAAAACCCCATTGCCTTTATTCACGATGTGGGTGCCGGTGGTTTGTCGAACGCCTTTCCCGAACTGGTAAAAGATGGCGAATGCGGTGGCGGTAAATTTGAGCTGCGCAACGTGCCTAACGACGAACCTAGCATGAGCCCCTTGGCCATTTGGTGTAACGAATCCCAAGAGCGCTATGTGCTTGCCATTAAGCCCGAAGACCTCGCCCGCTTTGAATCTTTGTGCGAGCGCGAGCGCTGCCCTTACGCCGTCGTGGGTGAAGCCACCAGCGAAAAACAACTGGTGGTTAACGACACTCACTTTGATGCTAAGCCCGTTGATTTGCCTATGTCGTTGTTGTTTGGCAAGGCGCCCAAAATGCATCGCGAGGCGAGCCGTTACACGCCCACCACTGATTCATTCGCCACCGGCGATATCCATATTAACGAAGCGGCCGAACGCGTGCTTAAGCACCCAAGTGTGGCCAGCAAAAGCTTTTTGATTACCATCGGCGATCGCTCGGTCACCGGTCAGGTGGCCCGCGATCAAATGGTTGGCCCTTGGCAGGTACCCGTTGCCGATTGCGCCATTACCACCGTTAGTTATGATTCGACCAAAGGCGAAGCCATGAGCATCGGCGAGCGCACGCCACTTGCGCTGTTGGACGCGCCGGCTTCTGGCCGCATGGCCATTGGTGAAGCGTTAACCAACATTGCCTGTGCTCCTATAGCCGATATTAAAGACATCAAGCTATCGGCCAACTGGATGTGCGCTGCCGGTCATAAAGGCGAGGATGAAAAACTCTATCGCACCGTTGAGGCGGTGGGTATGGAGCTTTGCCCCGCGCTAGGTTTAACAATTCCCGTGGGCAAAGACTCTATGTCGATGCGCACCGCATGGCAGGACGGCGGCAAAGACAAAGCCGTGACCGCGCCGCTGTCGTTGGTGATCACCGCGTTTACACCGGTGACCGATGTACGCTTGGCCGTTACACCGCAGCTGCGCACCGACAAAGGCCTAACCGACTTATTGCTGATCGACTTAGGCGCGGGTAAAAACCGTTTGGGCGGCTCGATTTTGGCGCAAACCTACAACAGTTTGGGCGACACCCCTGCTGATGTAAACGATGCCGCGCAATTGAAAGGCTTTTTTGAGGCAACTCAAAAAGCGTTGGCCGAGGGCTGGGTATTAGCGTATCACGATCGTTCTGACGGCGGTTTATTTACCACCTTGGCCGAGATGGCTTTTGCCGGCCACTGCGGTGTCGATATCGACATTGATGGCTTAGGCGATTGTCCGTTAACCGCCTTGTTCAACGAAGAGCTAGGCGCTGTGCTGCAAGTTAAACGCGAACACACCGAGCAAGTCCTGGCGCTTTATGCGCAAGCCGGCGTGGCCGGGTGTAGCCACAAAATAGGCACCCTTAACGAAGACGACTGGCTGCGTATTTCGCAGGCAGGCGAATTGGTATTTGATCAGTCCCGCGTAATTTTGCAAAGCTTGTGGAGCGAAACCAGCTATCAAATGCAGTCGCTGCGGGATAATCCCGAGTGTGCCCAGCAAGAGTTTGATGCGTTAATGGCCAACGATCAGGGGTTGTCGGTTAACCTCAGTTTTGACGCTAATGAAGATGTTGCCGCGCCTTTTATTAACACCGGCAGTAAACCGCGTATCGCGGTACTGCGCGAGCAGGGCGTTAACGGCCATGTAGAAATGGGCGCGGCGTTTGACCGCGCCGGTTTTAGCGCCGTCGATGTACACATGAGCGATCTACTGGCGGGCCGCACGAGTCTAGAAGACTTTAAAGGCCTAGTCAGCTGTGGCGGTTTTTCTTACGGTGACGTGCTGGGCGCCGGTGAAGGCTGGGCGAAAACGGTATTGTTTAATTCGCAAGTGCGCGATCAGTTTGAGCAGTTCTTCCATCGCGGTGACACTTTCAGTTTAGGGGTGTGTAACGGTTGCCAGATGATGTCGAACTTAAAAGGCCTGATTCCGGGCGCCGAACATTGGCCGCGTTTTGTGCGTAACTTATCCGAGCAGTTTGAGGCGCGTTTCTCGCTGGTGCAAATTCAAGAGTCGCCGTCAGTGTTGTTTAAAGGCATGGCCGGCTCGCATCTGCCAGTTGCTGTGGCTCACGGCGAAGGTCGCGCCGAGTTTGTCGATGGCGCCGCTTTAAACAGCTGCGACAACAGCGGTTTGGTATCCATGCGTTACCTGGATAACAGCTTAAATGTGACCGAGACGTACCCGGCTAACCCCAACGGCTCACCGAATGGTATAACCAGTGTGACCAGCCAAGACGGTCGCGCCACTATTATGATGCCGCACCCAGAGCGAGTGTTTCGCACAGTGAGCAACTCATGGCATCCAGATGACTGGCAAGAAGACGGCGCTTGGTTGCGCTTGTTCCGCAATGCACGAGTGTTTGTGGAGTAATAGATACGGCTATGTGTTGTAAAAAAGGCGAACCAACTGGTTCGCTTTTTTTTTGTCCCTTGAGCCTCTTAAATAATAATAGCCGATTGGGCGTTAATACGCCTAACGCTGATCGGTAGTGTTAGCAGGCTACCTTCTTAGAACTTTCGGTCTAGAAAACTTGTCGGGGTTTCTACCGCATTGGCGTTTACTTAAGGAGCACGGTAAAAAAGTGCCACTTGACATAACAATAGAATGCGGAGTTCACATTATGCAACATCCCAGAGGTTTCCAGTTGCAGGCGCGTAAAAAGCCGCTTGCTTTGTCTGTTTTTGCCCTTTCTATCGGTCTTCCGCTGTTAAGCGCCCAAGCCTCGGCACAAATCTCGGAACCACCATTGGAAGAAGTGACGGTAACGGGTATTCGCGGCAGTTTAGCTCAATCGCTTGATGTTAAGCGCGATGCTACCTCTATTGTCGACGCTATTAGCTCAGAAGATATCGGCAAGTTCCCGGATAAAAACGTAGCCGATTCACTGCAGCGTATACCCGGCGTATCGGTAGATCGCATTTGGGGTGAGGGCCGGGATATTTTTGTGCGCGGTACCGATAGTACACTTAACCGAACGTTAATGAACGGTCAAAATGTCTCGTCCGCTTACTGGTGGGCGAACGATAACCCGAGCCGTGGGTTTAATTACTCGATTCTGGCTTCGGAGTTGGTGTCGTCGCTTGAAGTGTACAAAAGCCTCGAGGCACGTCACGACGAAGGCAGTATTGGCGGTATGGTTAATGTTCGTACCCGTCGCCCAATGGACTTGGACCCGTTGACCATTAATGTCTCCGCCGAGGGCGTCTATAGCGATTTGCCTGATGAGTGGGACCCGCAGCTGTCGGGCCTAATTAGTTGGAAAAACGACTCCGAAACTTTTGGTGTGTTGGCGTCGTTTAATAGCCAAACTCGCACTATGCGCCGCGACGGTTTAGAGGTTTTCCCCACTAACGACCTTTATACCGTTACCGATCAAAACGGCGCCACCTACGAGGATGTCTACGTGCCTTGGGGCGGTGGCTCGGCCATTTTCAATCAAGACCGCGAGCGTGACACAGCTAATGTAACACTGCAGTTTCGCCCAACGGATGCGTGGGATATTGCACTTAACTACGTTAAGTCTGATATGGATATGGACAACTCTAATCAGAATTACTTATTTGTAGTGGGTGGTTACAAAATCCCCAATGGCGACACCGTTACCGATCCGGTGTTTATTCCCACGAGCGATGGTCGTCAGGCATTGGTAGGGGGCACTATCGAAAACCCCGATAGCATCGGCGTTGCCGACGAGCCTATTGTACGCGATGCGTTTGTTGAGTCAGAAGTGCTTGACCTTGACGCCGAATACGCGGGCGACGGCTGGGTGTTACATATGCAAGCCGGTAAAACCAGCGCTGAGGGCGGGAGCACCAAAGATCGTAACTACTGGTTTGAGGGCGACAGCCGCGAGACGATTAATTTTGGTCCCAACACTAACGAGTTTAGCTTTCCTGATGTTGACCCGCTGGATGGCAGCGCCCTTCATTTAAATGCCGCCAATTTGCGTGATTGGGTTCGAATTATGGAGGACGACGAAACCTACGCCCAAGCGGATTTAGATTTTGAGGTGGAGTGGGGATTTATTGAGACCGTTAAGGTAGGCGCTAAATTCCGTGACCACACGATCGAGAATAATCGCGACGTGGGCGGTGTTGATACCGGTAATGCCGCTATCGCCGATCAAGTGGCAGCACTCAATGCCATTACCCTGGCGGATGTGTCGTCGGGCCCTAGCCCTATGCTACACGCAGAGGCGGCTACTGCTGGATCTTTGACCCAGTACGCGCTCATGGATATCGATTTGGCGGCGCAAAAAATTGATAGTATTCTCGACGCCGGGGCGATGACCTACGCAGAAGACCAACGAGCTTACTACAAAATTAACGAAGAAATTACCGCCGCTTATGCGCAGGCTGATTTTTCGACGGGTAACCTTCGGGGTAACTTTGGGGTGCGGGTGGTGCAGACGGATCAAACGTCTAACGCTTACATGGATGGTACCTTGGGGGCCGTGAGTCGCAGTTACACCGATACCTTACCCAGCGTGAATGTGATTTATGATGTGAGGGACGATATTATCTTACGGGCGGCCGCCTCGCGCGCGATGGCGCGACCGACCTTTCAAAACTTAAGCTCCAACATTGTGATAAACGCCACCAGCGGCACAGCAACAGCAGGTAACCCTGAGCTTGAACCGATCATGGCCGATCAATTTGAGTTTGGCGCCGAGTGGTATTTTGCCGAGGCGAGCTTGCTGGCAGCAACTTATTTTAATAAAGACTTAAGCACGTTTGTTTTTACCGATACCCAGCCCGAGCAGATTGATGGCGATACGATCAATGTGACTCGCCCCTACAACGCCCCGAATGGCGCGGATATTCAGGGCATTGAGCTGCAGTATCAGCAAGATTTAGGTTTAGGGTTTGGCTTTTTAGCCAACTACACGTGGACCGATGCTGAAGTGCCGGCCAATGACGATGGCACTCGGTTAGAGTTGCCTGGTAACTCCAAAGATCAGTTCAATGCGTCGGTGTACTACGAGAATGATTTTGTCAGCTTGCGGGTATCGTACAATATGCGCTCTGAATCTTATGGTGGCTTAACGTCTGGCTCGCAGTTGGCAACCGATGAGTACGACCAGTGGGATGCTACGGCCGATTGGACTCTGACTGACAACTTTACCGTGTTTGCCACGGCGGTTAACTTTACCAACGAAATTATTTATCAGCGCACCTCCGATGGCCTACCTGTAGGGTTTTATGAAAACGGCCCACGCTACAGTGTCGGTCTGCGTTATCAGTTTTAGCTGGGAGTCTTGATGCAAGGATGCGTGTTTCCATAGCCTGCTTCGGCCCTGCCGAAGTGACACCTCTACTTTGGCGCCTTCGGGCGCCTTTTTTATCGCGGTTACTCGTTGAGGGCGCTACCGGTATTCGGCGGATTGATTAATGCGGTCTAATCAAGGCCTGTGGGGTGACAGGTGTGCTGGTGCAGCCCACCTGTATATGCCGTTAGGTTACTGCTCGGCTAAGACTAAAACGCGATTATCGGTGGCGAGAATGCGTGCTCCCAAACTTTTCTCTAAGGCAAAGGTCAGGGCTTTGTCATCACCGACGTTAAATACACCGCTAATTCGCTGATCGGCTAGGGTATCATCTACTAGTACAAACTGGCGTTTAGTGTAACGGTTGTATTCGGCCAGTGCATCGGCAAGTCGGTCGTTATCAAAATATAATTTACTGGCCTGCCATGCGGTAACTCGCTCTAAATTTATTGGGGTAGGGGTCAGTAGCTTGGCGGTGGTGCTGGCGTGCCAAGTGACACCTTGGCCGGGCCTTAGGTGAGTTTGGTTAGCCTCTTGCCAAAAGCGGCGCTGGGCCGATACTTCGACCAGCCCCTGAGTTACTGCCACCTCGACGTTGTCGTGTTGTTTCTCGATATTAAAAGCCGTGCCAAGGGCCCTTACCTCGGTACCGGCTACCTCTACCACAAAGGGTCGGTTAGGATTTTTGGCAACCGAAAAAAAGGCCTCACCGCGCTCCAGTATTAACGAGCGTTGATGGCGGGAGAAAGAAACCTGCAGGATCGAATTGGTGTTGAGCATGACCGATGAGCCGTCTTTTAAGTGCACAACTCGTTG
This sequence comes from uncultured Gilvimarinus sp., assembly GCF_963972205.1. Taxonomy (NCBI): domain Bacteria; kingdom Pseudomonadati; phylum Pseudomonadota; class Gammaproteobacteria; order Cellvibrionales; family Cellvibrionaceae; genus Gilvimarinus; species uncultured Gilvimarinus sp. The sequence goes on from NZ_CAXAUC010000004.1 coordinate 256,034, forward strand.
TTCACCTATGTCGGTTTGGTAACGCTGCCCTGAGTCTACCTCGGCATTCAGTACCAACGTTGTGGCCAGAGTGACGCTGGCTGCAACGGAACCCCATATTCTCCAGTCGCGCAGGGTCAGCCCACGGGATGCGGTATCGTCGGTAGCTTTGGCGCCGGTTGCAAACTCAGGCTCGCCCGCAAGGGCGCCGGTAAGCTCCCACGCCAGTTCGCACTGAGCGTAGGCTAGGGCGTTTTCTGGGCTCGTGTCGCGCCAGTGCTCAAAGTCGCGACGTTCGGCGTCGGACAGGGCGCCGGCCTGCACTCGGGCAAACCAGCCAGACGCTGTTTCTGGTTGCGCGTTGTGCTTGGCGCTGTTCATATCAAATCATCCAGTGTGTGTTGTAAGTGGCTTACGGCCTTTTTCATGTGTCGCTCAATGCTGCGTGTGCTTAGCGACATTTTAGTCGCAATTTCGGGGTAGCTGTATTCATGGAAGCGACTGAGAATAAACACTTGCCGAGTGACTGGTTTTAGCACTCTAAGGGCCTGTCGTATGCGTTCTAGCGATTGCTCCCACTGGGCGCCTTGTTGTGGGGTTTGTTCCTCACTGTACAGCTCGCTTTCATTTAGTGGCTCGTGCCACTCGCCTTTGCGTCGCACATGACGTCGCAGCGCATCGCGCACTAAATTAGTGGCAGTAGTGTAAATATAGGCTCTGGCGTTTTCACTCAGCTTGTCTAGGCTGTCCTGCTTTAATAAGCGCAGGTAAGTGTCCTGCAAAATACCTTCGGTATCGCCAGCGCCTGTGGGTAATAAGCGAGTTATATAGCCGTGCAGATCGGCGCGATACTCGCTGTAGAGTTGCTCTACATACTCGCGCTGCGTCCGATCTAGCGATGTGGCGGTGTCACTGTTAACCAGCCTGAGGCTCACTTTGGGTGCGGCCATTAATGAAGTCCGAGCTGTGTTTATGTTGAGTGGTCGTGCCTATTCCCACTATCTCATAAGGTTAAACGACAAAGACGGAAAACCCCCGACACTTTTTCTTCGCTTTTTTCGTCGGTTGTTTTTAACGCTTATGGTCAAATAAACCCTGTTTGGCGAGCCTTGTATTTTTGAGGTAAATAGCGCATGTTGCGCAATGCTTACGTAACAGCAAACAATACCGGGTAAAAGCGAATAACACAGAGCGATAACAAAACCTAATGCGTGCTTCTGCTATTAAGCGTCTGCATCAATTACAAGCTGCGGTAAAACGCCGGTGTTTGCGCGGGCTGCTAATGTGTGGCTTGGCGCTCATTAGCAGCCCGCTGCCGCTGGCAGCAGCAACGCAAGAGTCCGGGGCATTTTATCAGCAAATACAGTTTGATATTCCCCCCCAGCCTTTGGCGCTGGCATTAAAAGTGTTTGCTGATCAAGCCGGTGTGCAGATCTTTTACCGCAGTAATATTGTACCCGCGATTAATACTCAAGCTATACGAGAAAGCTTAACACCTGAGCGGGCGCTGGATCAGTTACTATCGGGCACAGATCTACGTTATACCTGGGGTGGGCGCAATGCATTGGTTATCCACCGGCCGGAAGTCGAACCATATGACAGCGTTAGCCCGGTCGCGCCGCAGCCGCCCCTTAAGCAACGTGCGATAGAAGAAACCTATGTCACTGGCGTGCGCAACTCATTGCGTGTCAACCTCGCAGCAAAGCGCCAGGCCGCCAATATTATTGATGTGATTACCTCCAGTGATATTGGCAAATTTCCCGATCGCAATGTGGCCGACGCTCTGCAGCGAGTGGCGGGGGTGTCCGTTGACCGACTCTGGGGGGAGGGGCGGGATGTCAATATTCGCGGCACCGATAAAGACATCAATCGCACCTTGCTTAATGGCCAGCACGTCGCGTCGGCCTATTGGTGGGCCAACGATAACCTGAGCCGGGGGTTTAATTACTCCACGCTTGCCTCGCAGTTGGTGCAATCGATCGAGGTGCATAAAACTCCCCGGGCTGACATTGACGAGGGCAGTATCGGCGGGACGGTGCTGGTGCGCACCCGTCGACCGCTGTCTATGGCCGGGCCCATGTTCAGCATCAGTGTAGAGGAGCAGTACAGCGATTTGGCGCAAAGCTGGGACCCGCAAACCTCCTTGCTGGGCAGTTGGAATAACCCCGATCGCACGTGGGGCATGCTGACGAGTTTACACTGGCAAGAGCGGCAAAGTCGGCGCGATGGCCAAGAGACTTTTGCCGACAACACCCTCTATACCATTACCGAACCAGACGGCACCGTTACTGAGAATGTCTATGCAATTTGGGGTGGCGGTACCGCGCTGCTAGAGCAAGATCGCGAGCACTTTACCGGTAATGTCACCTTACAATGGTCACCCGATGAGCGTTGGGACAGCGCCCTTAACGTATTGCGCTCGCAAATGGATATCGACAGTGTCAATCATAATTATCTGTTTGCGCCCGGTGGCTTTAAGCTGCGCCAAGAGTCGCCAGCCGCGGTGGCCAATCCAGAGTATCGCCCAAGCGACGATGGTTACCTAAACTTGGCCGCCGGTACGCTTACCGGTGCCGACACCACCGGTGCGCTGCTGGATGCTATTTATCGTCAGGGTTATATCGATACTGACGTTATCGATTGGGACACGCGTTTCAGCCACGGGCCTTGGCAGTTGCACTGGCAGCTGGGGCAAACCCAATCGTCGGGCGGCACCGATCACGATTACCTCTATCGCTTTCTGGGTGATACCCGTACTCGCTTCGCTTTGACGCACGATAGCGTACAGGTGGAGTACCTAGACTTAGATCCAACAGATGCCCGCGCGTTAACGCAGTATTCGCCCGACTCGCGGGATTTAATTCGCGATATGAGTAACCGCGAAAATTACGCTCAGCTCGATTTTGCCTATCATCCACAAGTGTCTTGGCTGAATACCTTAAAAGCCGGTATTAAAGTGCGCGATCATAGGGTAGTAAATCGGCAAATGATTGGGGAAATCGACCCCACTTACGCCGGCTGGGATAACCTGCAACACACCTCGCTGGCAGATGTGTCAAATGGGCTGACGCCAGCGCTGCTGCCTCATGTTGACGGTGCTAGCAGCGTTACTCGCTACGCCCGCACCCGCAACGCATTACTGCAAAATATTTTGCTAACCCATTACGGTGCCGGCTTGCTTCGCTATCGTGAAGATACCGATGCTTACTACCAGATTGATGAAGAGTCGATCGCTTACTACCTTAGCGCCGAATTCACGGGGCAACGCTGGCAGGCCAATTTTGGTCTGCGGGCCGTCGCGACTCGGCAAGACGCCAGCGGTTATTTGAGCGATCATCTGGTTACTGTTAAACATCGCTATCATAACCTTTTGCCCAACCTAAACGTGCGCTATCAACTGCAGGATAATTTAGTGTTGCGCGGGTCCTTGGCGCGGGTGATGGCGCGCCCCAATTATGAGGACGTATCTCCGGGATTTATTCTCGATCCTACCAGTGGCTCGGGTCTTGCGGGCAACCCGATGCTCGACCCTTATGGAGCCGATCAGCTTGACGTTAGTGCCGAGTGGTATCGCAGCGATACCTCGCTGCTTTCTATTGCTGGCTTTTATAAAGACTTTTCCAGCTTTGTATATCCGTCTACGGAGTTTCGCGAAATCGATGGTCGGGTTCTTAACATCACCCATCCCACGAATATTCGGGGCGTTAGTATTCACGGCCTAGAGCTGCGCTGGCAGCAAGACATCGCCTGGGGTTTTGGCGTTCAATCTAATTACACTTATACCGATGCTCAAGTTCCTGCTCCAGCTGAAGGCCCCGCGATACAGCTGCCGGGTAATTCTCGCGATCAATTTAATGCCTCGGTTTATTTCGAGGGCGAGCGGCTCGATGCGCGGCTATCTTACAATTACCGGTCTAGCTCTTACGGAGAGGTGCGTGCCGGCTCGCAGAGTCAGGCGGCATCTTATACCCAAGTTGATGGTAGCGTGCATTGGCATTTAAATGAGCAAGCCAGTTTTTCTATTGAAGGCATTAATCTAACCAACGAAATTATTTATATTCGCAGTGCCAGCGGTATACCCCAAGGGTTCTATGAGAACGGTCGTCGTATTTTGGTGGGATTACGTTATCATTGGGAGTAATAATGTCGATAGTTAATCGTAGCTCTATGAGCAAACCGGTTTGAGCGGAAGACTTTATAAAAATGGACCGCCCCTATGCCTAAAAGTGACTCGCTAATTCCGAAAGATGTTGAAGCAAAGTTTGATGCTTACCCTCCGGCCGTAAAACCGCGCATGCTGGTGTTGCGTGAACTGGTGCTGTCGGTTGCCAACCGTATCGGTGTTGGGGAACTAGATGAATCGTTGAAATGGGGCGAGCCTAGTTATCTCGCTAAAGGTGGTAGCGCTATCCGAATGGACTGGAAGTCGAAAACTCCCGATGAGTGCTTTTTGTTTTTTCACTGCCAAACTAAACTGGTGGATACATTTCGCGAGTTATACTCAGAGGTGTTAGAGTTTCGGGGCAACCGGGCGCTTGTGCTGCAGCTTGGTAAACTGTTGCCAGAGCGAGAGGTTGCACATTGTATTGAGCTGGCACACCGCTATCAAAGCCTTAAAAACCTACCGTTACTGGGGTGCTGATTTGTGTCTCGAAGCTTGGTTGTGGTGATGAAATATGGATATAAAAGGAGGTAAGTGGCAATGCAGGTCAGTGATATTAGAGTATTTATTCCGAGTAAAGATTACCAAGTGTCTCAGTCTTTTTATCAGGCGCTCGGGTTTACGATGTCAAAAGCTTCGGACGATTTGTCGATATTGGAGAGCGGTAATAGTACGTTTTTTCTGCAGAGGCACTATAACAAAGAGTTTGCTGATAACTTGATGCTGCAACTGATTGTGCCGGATATCAACGCGGCCTATGAAACTATATCGCGTATAGAGGGCCATGAATTTAGGTTTGAGCCGATTAAAACCGAATCTTGGGGTAAGGTTATCTATCTGTGGGGGCCGTCGGGCGAGCTTTGGCACATTACGCAGCTGAATAGGTAGTGCTTTGGCATTCTAGCGTCGCGTGTCATCAGGTTATGTAAACGGCCGATGGGAATAGCGCGATAGTGAAAGGAACGGTGCCGTTATTGCCAGGGTGGGCTACTGTTGCTAGGCTCAACCACACCAATAATAACAGGGTGTATCTTAATGATGCTGTTAACTGGACGACTCACGCTATTGATGCTGGTACTGGTGCCCGTAAGTTTAATAGCGGACACCGTTACTTATTGGGACTGGGGCCATTCCCCCAAGCGCGATAGCTATCAGTACGCTCTGTTGCAAAAGGTTCTGGAGGTGACGGTAGCAACCCACGGCCCCTTTAGTTTGTCGCGGGTGCCGCAAGAGCTCAGCACCAGCCGGGCGAGGCGTGAGATCAATAACGGGTCACTTATCCGTGTGCGTGCTGGCCCTTATATTCCGGCTGAGATGGTCGATGATCCGGCGGAGGTTAACCGGCCCGTCAAGACGCCTATCATGTTTAATTTGCTCGGTTTTCAGCGACTAATTTTACAGCGTAAAGACTTACCTAAGCTTCAGGGGAAGGGGACTCTGGCAGACCTTAAGCCTTTTACTATTGGTTTGGGAAAAGGGTGGGTTGATGTCGATATCTATCGCCACAACGGTTTTACGGTTAATGATGGTGCCCATGTCACAACATTATTAGCAATGCTGGAGCAGGGTCGCTTTGATCTTATGCCCGCTACCTTGATGGATTACACGGAGGCACTGGCGCGCGCGTCCGAGCCAGAAAATCTGGTGATGGCGCCGAATCTGGTGATTCACTATCCGTTTCCTTGGGTCTTTTATGTCGGAATTAATGATTCATCACTGTCTGATCGTATTGCGGCGGGGTTAGATTTGTTGCTGGCATCGGGTGAGCTACAGAAACTGTTTGAAGCGCACTTTAGTGACGAGCTAGAGTTTTTGAATCAAAAGGGTTTAATAACAGTGACATTAGAGAACCCTTATCTTAGCGATGATTTCTCGTTTCATAAGTTTCCCGGACTTATTCCTTAGCGTCACGCTGTCGGTTGCGATCAATAGAAAGGCGGGTATTGATTGGTAGCCTGCTTGTTATCGTACCGCTGCTTGCGTTACATAACTCACTTCAAGCTCCTGGTGGAATACTAGGTGGAGGGCGCAGCTGGATGCGGCGACAATACGTAAGCTGTGAGCGTGGGCGATTCAGTCATTATGCAATGTATTAAGGGGTGGGGACTTAATACCCTATGCTCGATTATGTTTAGGCCGTCAGGCTTGGTCAGCGCGCTGGCGTCAATCTCCGTAAATATTGTTGTGTAGGTTATGGTGTGTCGTAAGCGTCTTTTAGACTAACGCGGTAAAAAAGTTCTAGTCATTACTTTGCAGGAGAGTACCTAATGTCTATTCGCGATAGTAAGATACACTAGGGTATCGTTAGTCGTTTTTCATTGGTCCATGGTCGCGGCAATTTACTCGTGTATTTGCTCATATCCTCATGAAGGATATCGGCGTTGAAGAGTTTATGTGAGGTACCCACAAAGCGGTGGGTTTTTAATTGTTGTGCTGGCGCTGCTGCGACTATTGTGGGCGACTAGTAATACTGGCTCGCGGCCGCCTGAGTTGAGTATGGCGTCGCGTTTGGGCCATATGGGTTTGTACGCTTTGTTTCTTGGCGTGCCGGCGGTGGCGTTACGGCGCCAATATGGCTCGGGGCGGACACTTGATCCGTTTGGGTTGCCCGTTTTTTCCGGGTTTGACTCTGGTAAAACTAGTTGGATGACCGACCTTGGAAGCCTGTGACACAGTAATCTTGGGTGGGTTTTACTGGCGGCTATTGTTGGCCGCGTGAGTATGGTTATTTGGCATCGCCGAAAAAACGCAAAACAAGATGTACTGCCAAGAATGTTGGGCTAATCTCGGCCGTTATATCACAGTACACGCTCGCTAAACCCAGCGGCATTAAAAGTTAATGGGCTCCTGTTAATACCGCCGGAAACGGTCATTATGTGCCGGTTTTTCTCAGCAACGGGTGACGCGGCGGGACAAGGTAAAATTCCAGACGTTCGTTGATGGCTTTCTTGCTGTACATCTGCTCAACGGTTGCTCGCGCCGCCAAGCCCAGCCTTAGCCTTTCACTACTGTCATTGAGCAAACGTTTTAGCAGCGCTTTGGCCTCTTCGTTATTATCAAATAGTAAGCCGTTGTGGCCATGCTCAATCCAATCCGAATAGCCTCCGTGGCGGTGGCACACCACCGGCAGAGCGCAAGCCATCGCTTCGATAACAACTCGGCCAAACGTTTCAATATGAGTATCAGTTTGATAATAAAAAATATCTAAGCTGCGTAAAAACTCGGCCGCCGCTTTTGTGCCAGCGGCGGTTAAGTGTACCGAAGGGTGGTCGATGTCAGATGCGATACAGCGCGCGCCTTGCAGGTGCCACTGTATTCCTTCATCGGCTAGCTCGCGGTAAAGTCCAATGTCTTTGTGGTTGTGCTTGTCGTTTGTGTCACGGCTCATACGACCGATCCGCAACGCCCCCGTTGCACGAGTCTGTGCAGGAGTAAATCGTTCCAGATCAATCGGAGAGGGATGTATCTCGGCAGGTACACCTAGCAAGGCGCGCTGAAAATCCGAGATCATCACATACTCAGGGGCGGGCCAGCCCGGCGGAACTTTGGCCGTACTTTCCAGCAAGTTGGGGAGCATGGTGTTGTACACATAAATAAGACGCTCGGGTGGAGCGGCCAAGCGCGGCCACAACTTACCGCGCCAATGAGTGTCGGGCAGCCCTTTGAAGATGCGGCCCACAGTCGGGTACTTGTTTGTTGCGATAGTAATCGGTACAGCTGTAGGGTTTCTTGCTCGCTGCCACCATGGGGCGAATGAAAAGCGTTAAACAGGTGGATCATGACGTGCAGGGTCCTTCCTTGACGTGGATATTGGTTTGTTACTCGAAGGACACTACAGCAAGCATGTGAATAAGGCCTGTATTCACGTACAAACATTTACCACAGCCGAACTTTGGCGGTGGCCGAATGCTAACCTTGACGTGTAATAGGGCGCGGGCTGCGGTGGCCTTATTATAATGTTCGCGATGATACTTAGCCGGCGGTGATGAGTCAACGCTATAAAGTGCCAAAAAAAGCGCGTAAGTATTTAATGGCATCTTCAATGCTTAGGTGATAATGGCGTGCTAGCGGAGCTAATTGAAAATGTAATGTGTTTACTCATAAACCAAAAAGGGCCGATCAATATTTTGGTCGGCCTTTTTTTAAACAGTTACACGTTTAGGTTGCGCTAGCCGGTTTTTGTTGGCGCGCCTCGGCGATGCGTCGCTCTTTGGCTTTGTGCTTACGGTACCAAATAATCACCCCGGTGATGCTTAATGCGGCAACGACGATACCCATAATCGAGATCAAGATACGACCAGGTAAACCGAGGATACGACCGGAATGCAGGGGAAACTGCGCCTGCACAAAGATGTCGGCAGCGGTGCCCTCCCAAGGCACAAAGTCACCCAATACCTCGCCGGTGTGGCCATCAAAAAATATTGCTTCATGGCCTACGCCACCACTGCCGTGACTGTCGCCGCCGGCAAAGTATTCGACCCGGTAAATCCCCCAGTCGCGCGCATACCAAATAGAACCAACGGGTTGGCTCCAGCCAATGGCGTCGGCCTCTTGGCGGGCTACCTTTGATACATCGGCAAAGGTTAGTGTGGGGGTAATCGGGTTGTCGTGGTCGTTGGGCGTGCGCTGATCCAGTGGCGAGGGTGTTACGTCGGATACGGCCGACATAACCGGAAAAAATACTTCGCGATACAGGTTAAGCGAGAACGCGGTAAAGGCGATCACAAACAGTAGCCCCCACGTCCATAAGCCTAAAGCGCGGTGCAAATCAAAGTTAAAGCGAATCGGCCCGGCGCTGCGGCGGACTTTCCATGATGGCGCCCAGCGCTTCATATAGCTGCGGCTATTCTCGCGCTTTTTAGAGCGGCCACCTTTGGGCAGGGTGAGGTAGGCGCCAACAAAGCAGTCGAAGGTCCAGATAAGCGCAATCACGCCCAGCAGCCAAATACCCCAATGGTCGGTGCCCCAAAACTCGGGTATGTGCAGGCTATAATGCAGCTTGTACAAAAATGACATAAAGGTTTCGCGGGTAATGGGCCACACGGCGCCCCATTCGCGTTTACCGATGATGTCGCCGCTGACCGGGTCGACGTAAACCTGATTAAACTCGGGTTTATACAGGTGGCCGGTCTCGGGGTTAACCCGTGGCTGTACCCAAAAATACTGCGAGTGGCCGGGCTCGGGGTGGACGTCAAAATAGGTAACCTCCACCTTGGGGAACTCGGCCTCTACCTTATCGGCTAATACAAACGCCGACAGCGCCTCACCTTTCGTGTGAACCTCATTGAGGTGCGGGTTTAACCACTCGTCCAGTTCGTGATCCCACGAGATAATCGCGCCGGTCAGCCCCGATACCACTAAAAAAGCGGCAATTGTCAGGCCCATATAGCGGTGCAGGTGAAGCATTAAAGAACGCATAGTACGAATCCAGATTTATAATGTTGCGCAAAAGTGTAATTGATAATAGCCAGCCGCTGGTTAAAAACGCCAGCTTACTGTGGCTGACGCCTGCAGTGGTGCACCATAGTAAGCTTGGGTCCAGTAGAGGCTATTCCAGTACTTTTCATCGGTTACGTTGCTAACATTCAGTGCCACGGTTACGTCGTCGGTAAGTTTGTAGCGGGCGAACACGTCCAGCAGGGCGTAACTGCTTTGGGTAATCTCGACCCCGGCCTCAGGCGAGGTTGAGACGGCGTCTTGCCAGTTGACGCTGGCACCGACCACCAGTTTGGGCTGCATGGGTACTTGATACGCTGCCGCCAATTTGACTAAGTTACGTGGTACGTAAGTGCGTACTTCGGCGCCGCTATTGTCGGTAATATCTACCCAGGTGTAGCCAATGCTCAGGTTGAGGTTGTCGCTCACGGCGCCGCTTAATTCCAGCTCCGCGCCTTCGCTCTCGTAAGCCTTGCCTAAATAGGTGTTAACGCCTTCTACCCGGCCAACGTACTCCCCCAAGTTAGTTTGCTCCGATTGAAAAAAGGCCAGTGTACCGGTGGCTTGGCCATCGTTCAGCTGCATTTTAAAACCGACTTCAGAGTTGTCACCCTGCGCTACGCCCAGCGGCCGAAACTCGGGGGTTACAAACGACTGTGGCGTAAAGACTTCGCTGTAGCTGGCATAGAGCGATACGTTGTCCAGGAATGACCAAGTGAAACCGTAATAGGGTACGGTCTCATCGGCGTAAGTATCGGCCTCGACGCCGTAACTGTAACCGCTTTGGGTGACTTCCATTTGCCGTGCGCCCAACAGTACCGAGAGCGAGTCGAGCAAGTTGAGGCGAGTGGCAAAGTACAGCGATTCGTGCTCTTGGTTGTCGACGTGACCATCGGTGAAGGTGTCATACACTTGTAACTCGGGGCGCGGGGTATTGCCCTCGGCCCAGTCGCTACCCAGCACCGGATACCCGTTAACGTAGTCGTACAATGATTGGCCGACGAGATCGATATCGGCCTTGTTGTAACCGATCACCAAATCGTGGTCGCGCCCAAGCAGCGCGAAGGTGCCGTTAACGAATACATCCAAGACTTTTTGTTGTTCGTCGGCGCGGTAGCCGCTGGCGTAACCCAAAAGACCGATTTCGGTTTCCCGGTCGGGAGTGCCGTACACGTAAAACAGCTCAGAATCTTGCTCGATATCGTTTTGGGTGTACTGGGCATTTAAAGTCCAGTTTGCGCCAAGCGTTTGGCGCAGCTCGACAAATGCTTGGGTGCGTTCAATGTCGCGGTAGGCCCAATCGGGCGCCGTACTGGTGCCTACGTTGTAGTCGGTGTCGCTGCCATCGGTGTAATACAAAGGTAACGCTCCCGATAAGCTGCCGGTAATGTCATTTTGGTTTTGGCTGTACCCTACCGTTAGCAGCGTACTGTCGGTAACGTCGCCCTCCACAATGCCGTAAAACACCGTGTTGTCGTTTTCATTGCGGTCTAGATAAGATTCGCCATCGTCTTTTGCCACCACTAAGCGGGCGCGCACGCGCTCGGTAACGGAGCCCGAAATATCGCCATCCAAACGGTAGCTGCTCTCGGGCCCAGCTTGCACGGCAATGCTGCCGCTGAGTTCGGCGGTGGGACGCTTGCGAATATAATTAATGGTGGCCGATGGATTGGCCAGCCCGGTAATTAAACCGGCGGCGCCTTTAACAATTTCAACTTGCTCAAAAATGGCGGTGTCTTGATGGCCCTGAGATAAGCCGGCCGAAAACGGTACACCAACGCCATCGTATTGAAAATTAACAATATCAAAACCGCGGGCGGTAAAGTACGTGCGGTCGGTCTCTACGCTCTCGACGGTAACCCCTGGGGTGTAGCGCAATAAGTCATTAATATCGTCCAGGGCGAAATCGTCAATTTGGGTGCGAGAGATGACCGAGACGGTTTGCGGCGTCTCGTACACAGAGAGGTCTAACTTAGTCGCGCTTGAGGACTTCTCGGGCTCGCCATACACATTAACCACTTCGATTTGTGGCGGCGCAATGGTGGGTTGGGCGATGGCCGGTTGAATGGCGCTCATGGCAATTAGGGTTGCCAAGGGCAGGCGCATAGGGTGATTCATTAAGACCTCGAGGATAGACAGCGGTGTTGGATGTTTTTGGACGGCATTTGTAGCCGGTTTCAAGCTGCAGAATAGTACCAAAAGGCAAGCTAAATATCAATCGTTCTCATTTGTATTTCTGTGGTGGAAAGAGCGCGGCGAGTCCCCCTAATGCGACGTTAGCGGGTGCGAGGGCTCCTTTCTGCCGCGCAAGAGGTAATCGCCTGTAATGGGCAATGGTGACAAAGCCCGGTAGTTTATGGGCGGCCCTATGGTTTACCGCACAAGCCATACAGAAACAGGACAAAACAGAACATGGATTGGGATTTGAATATGACCGTCGCGCCTTCACGCTTTACCGTTAAGGCCAGATATTTAGTTGTATTGTGGTTAATGTCTTTTGTGTTTGTGCCGGGCTACAGCCTGTTTGCGAGGCTACTAAACGCTCAAACGGCGTCTTGGTATTGGTATGACTTGGTTTATTACAGCTGCCTTTATGGGTCGCTTAGTATCCTAATTGCCATCCAGTTGTTTAACAGCAATGTTCACTTTAAGGGCGTGTTTACTAAGCCTGCGTCAGGGGAGTGGTGGCCCTCGCTACTACTCACGGCGGTGAGCTTTGCGTTTGCGACGGCGGTGTTTTACGGCACTTTTGTGCCTTTGTCGTATCTCGTGCCCAACTTTGTACAACATTGGGTGATTGAGCTGCCGCACTTAATTTACTTCACCCCGGATGGCTACATTCCGCTCTGGGCCAATGTCTTGAGCTTTGTGTTTATTGTGGTGATCCCGTCGTGTGTCGAAGAGCTGATATTCCGCGGTATTTTGCTGCACCGCTGGGCGTATAAATACGGCACGCGCTTAACGCAGTACTTTGGTCGTCGATTATTTTTGGCGCAGTACACACCGACCCTTTGGGCGCCACTGTATTTGGTGCCGTTATGTGCGTGGTTTACCTTAAAAGCGGCAGCTTATGGGTGCCGATTGTTTGTCATGCGGCTAATAATTTAGTTTGTTGGTTATGGGAGGCGTGGGATATTAGCTACTACGGCCTCGATTATGTTTATACGTTAGAGGCCTTTCGCGACGAGCTGCCTTGGGCCGCCGTCGCCGCCATAATCACGCTGGTGTTGGTGGCGGTTTATCGAAAGCATCCATTCCACAGGCGTGCACTCGCTTTGCCCAAACTGACTGCGACCGATTAACAGCGCTGCGGTGGTAATGTTATTTAGCGATAATCGCGCAGCGATTTACGCTTGCGGCCTTTCGTCGCTGCGGCGATTAAGCGCAAAAAACTCGGGCACTCTAAATGACTGGGGGCCGAGCAACCGGCAACGCAACGTAATCCATCGCGCACGGCACTGAGCCGTTTGATGGTTTCATCCAGCTCGTCGGCTTTGGCGTTTAATCGTTTGCGGTTAATATCCGGCTGCCCGTCGGCGGCAAACATGGCGGCAACTTCATTTAAACTAAATCCCGCATCCCGACCTAAGGTAATTAACCCCAATGTTTGTATTACGTCGGCTCGGTACTGCCTGCGCAGTCCGTTGCGGCCCACGGGGTGTATCAGGCCTTTTGTTTCATAGTAGCGCAGTGTCGATGCGGGTAAGCCCGATTGCGCCGCCACTTCACCGATGTCTAAATCACTCATTTTGCTCTTGACCTAAAGTTGGCTTTAAGTCGTATTCTAGCGTGAACGACGGAGGAGTGGGTGATGTTTGAAGTAATAATGAATGTGCGGTTTTGGTGTTGGGCGATAATGCTCGGCGTGGGGGCCACAGTTATTGTCGATGTATGGGCGATCATTTTACGCCGCTGGCTGGGGGTGGTGCCGTTGGATTTTCGTTATGTGGGGCGTTGGCTGGGGTATTTGCCGCATGGCATTTTGCTACATAAAAAGATCACTCAAAGCGCGCCCGTTAGGGGGGAGAGGTTTCTGGGATGGGGTTTACATTATGTTATTGGCGTGGCGTTTGCGGCAATGTTATTGGCCGTAGTTGGTCTTGAGTGGGTGGTGCAGCCAACGCTCTTGCCGGCCGTATTGCTGGGGATAATAACCGTGGTGTTCCCTTATTTTGTGTTGCAGCCTTGCTTGGGGGCTGGTGTTGCATCATGCCGCACGCCAAAGCCAAATCGTGCACGAATTAAAAGCTTAGTGACCCATCTTATTTTTGGGATAGGACTTTATTTAACCGTGCAGCTGTTAGTTTTTGTTCGAGTGTTAATTGATTAACGTTTATCACATTTTCTTGCCAAGAGTATTATTGCCAAGCGCGCGCCTCCTTGCGCGGGCTCGGTTATTTGGGCGGCGGCGCTGAGGCCGGCAGTTGTTCTCCGCAGTGCTTACAGTGCACAGCATCGGCCTCGTGGCCGGCGCGGGTGCAATTGGGGCAATTGCGAGACACTCGTTCGCGATGCATTTCTTGCGTGAGTTCGGCGGTGAGTATACCGGTGGGTACGGCGATGATCGAATAACCGGTCAGCATCGCCAGCGCCGAGATAATTTGCCCCAACACGGTTTGCGGCACAATGTCACCGTAGCCAACGGTCGTGATGGTGACAATCGTCCAGTAAATGCTTTTAGGGATGCTGGTAAAACCGTGATCGGCCCCTTCGACCATATACATCAAAGAGCCAAACACCGTCGATAGAATTAACACCGAGCCAAAAAACACTAAGATCTTTCGTCTTGCCAACATCATGGTGCGCATTAGCAAGTTGGCCTCCCCCAGGTAGCGCACCAATTTTAGGATACGGAAGATGCGCAACACCCGCAGCATACGAATAATAAGCAAGTTGTTGGCGCCGGGGATAAAAAACGCGAGGTACGACGGTAAAATAGACAGCAAATCGACAATGCCGTAAAAGCTTTTTACGTACTGCCAGCGGTTTTCGGCGCAGTACAGGCGCACTATGTATTCGGCGGTAAACAGCAGGGTAAAAGTCCACTCGGTGGCTCTTAGCCAAGGGCGATAATTAATCGCGATCCAATCGACGGACTCCAGCATCAGCACTAAGACGCTGATGCAAATTGCCCAAATGAGCAGTACATCAAAGCGTTGCCCCGCCGGCGTCTCCCAGCCAAAGATAATACGGTTGAGCTTTTGCCGCCGGGTTTCGCTCTGCGGCCGCTCTGCGTTTGGTTTGGTAGATGACATTTAAGCGTCCTGTCTGATCGGGTATTGGCAAGGCTGCCCAGATTAAACCGAATTATAGTGCTATTGCCAACTGTCCTGGCGGAATCCGCCAGGGGCGCCTGAATGTGGCGCTAGAATGCTCGGTCGATGAGTGTCGCATATTTACAATACGAGCTGGGCAGAGGTGGTCTATTCTCGGTGTAGGGTTCGTTCGCTATACTTTGGCCCCTAACAATTTTTACGACGGAGATTAAACATGCGCGCGCTTAGATTATCGATATTGCTGGTGAGCTGGCTATTGACCTCACTCGCTGGTGTTAACGCTCTGGCCCAAGAGGCGTCAAGCGCTGCCGAGCCGGCGTACGATCAAGATGCCGATGGCGAAAGCCGGGCAAAAAAAGCCGCCAACGGTTTGCTTGGTCGGCCTGCGCCCGCGCTAACATTAAAGACCATAGATGGAGAGTCTATCGACTTATTGTCGCTGTATGGCCGCAAGCCGGTTTACTTTAAGTTTTGGGCCACATGGTGTGTACCGTGTCGCCAGCAAATGCCAGGTTTTGAAGATATTTACCAAAAATACGGCGACGATATCGAAGTGATCGCGGTGAATACGGGCTTTAACGATAGCGAGGCGGCGATTCGTGAGTACACGCAAAAAATCACGATGTCGATGCCTATTGTTGTGGACGACGGTACGCTAGGCTCGCAGCTTAACCTGCAGGTCACGCCGATGCATGTATTGGTGGGGCGCGACGGCCGGGTCGTCTATGTCGGACATATTGACGGGCCGCGACTAGAGCGAGCGATTAAAGCGGTGATGGCCGAGGTCCCCGATGCCACCGTGGATGCGTCTGCGCCGACTCAGACGCGGCAGCTTGCTGTGGGCGATACCGTCGCAAACATAAGTTTAACGACACTCTCCGGTAAGAAGGTCGCCCTTGGCACGAGCGATAAACCGCAAGCGCTGATGTTTTTTGCGCCTTGGTGTGAGAGTTACTTGGCCGAGAGTCGCCCTGCCATGGCGGCAAATTGCGCGCGTATTCGTAAGCAGGTAGAAACGCTCGTTAAAAAATCAAACTATGCGTGGTATGGCGTCTCGTCTAATTTATGGGTTAGGCGTGACGAGGTAGAGGCCTATCGGCAGGAGACTAACACCGAACTGCCATTAGCCTATGACGGCAGCGGTGAATTATTTCGTGCGTTTGCGGTACGTGATATACCCACTATTGTTCTGATTAAACCAGATGGAACCGTTACAAAGATAATTGGCCCCGATACTCAGAACATTGCCGCAGCAATAAAGTAAACCGCTATGTATCGCGATAAAACTCTGGGCCGCCCGGCTCAGAGCTTTTGAATACGGCTTGTCCCTGAGGTGTCTAAGTTTAGCCTGGGCTTACCGCTATATTCCAGCGACGAGGCGCCACTGACACCGACCGATAACGCTTGCGTTGCTTTAATGTTAACGTGGGACGCACCCGATACATCGGCGTTTACAACCTTCGTCATAACCACGGCGCTGTCGTAATGGCTGGCACCCGAGACAGCAATCGTTATCCCTAAGACGCGACCGCATTAAAAACAGATGCAGCATAATGTTAATTTACAAATATGGCGCCGAGTTGTAGCGTAGGCGGGTACCGCAAACGTTAGGTTTATTATGATGCACCCAGATCACTTGCAACAATTGACCGATGCCAAGCGCGTTCTCGAAAGCCCCGGTATTGCCGCGCGGCTGTCTAATGCTTTAGGTACCCCGATTGAGAAGGCCCTTGATTTATTACCTAAGGGTGCTGGCGAGTTAGTGACGAGCGCCACCCGCAAAGCGCTGGAGGCGGCCATGAAGGCTGCGCTAACGGGCATGAACGATGATTTAAAGCCCCCCTCTAAACGATTTCATAAACTGACGGCAGCCGCCAGCGGTGGAATAGGCGGCGCGTTTGGCTTGTCGGCATTGGTGGTTGAGCTGCCGGTCTCTACGACATTAATGTTGCGCTCGATTGCCGATATTGCCAGAAGCGAAGGCGAGGCGCTAAGCGAGCGCGAGGCGCAGCTTGCCTGTTTGGCCGTTTTTGCGTTGGGCGGGCCCAGCGCCTCTGACGATGGTACTGAGACAGGCTATTTTGGGGTGCGTGCCGCAATGGCAAAAGCAATGTCCGACGCTTTAGCCCACGTGTCGCGCCACGGTATGGCGCAGCAGGGGGCGCCCGCGATGGTGCGTTTTATGAGCCAAATAGCAGCGCGTTTTAGTATTCCCGTCTCAGAGAAAGTGGCCGCCCAGTCGGTGCCTATTATTGGCGCTGTGGGTGGCGCGACCATCAATACATTGTTTATGGATCACTTTCAAAAGATGGCCAGTGGTCATTTTGTGGTTCGTCGGCTGGAGCGCCTCTATGGCGCTCGCGAGGTAAAGCGGCAATATGCGCTAATACCAACGTCTTTGTCTTAAACTGACGGGATGAAAAATTACCGCTGCGCGACACTGGCAGGCTCTGTGCTTTGTTAATCACTAAGTGACTTTATTGTACCTTTAACTCAGCAAGGAGTAGATCATGCAAAAGTATGCAACAGCACATTGGGAAGGCGGCTTAAAAGATGGCAACGGCCATATCTCGACCGAGAGCGGTGCCCTTAAAGACCAACCCTACGGTTTTAATACCCGCTTTGAAGACAAGCCTGGCTCTAACCCCGAAGAGCTATTGGGCGCCGCCCACGCCGGATGTTTTTCTATGGCGCTCTCTGGGCAGCTCGCCGAGGCGGGGCTGACGGCTAAGAGCATTGATACTAAGGCGAGCGTTGTGCTTGAAAAAGACGGAGATGGTTTTTCCATTCCTGAGGTTAGGCTGACGGTCAGTGCCCGAGTGCCCGGGGCCGACCAGGCGGCATTTGATAAAGCGGCCAACGCCGCCAAAGAGGGCTGCCCGCTCTCTAAGGTATTAAACGCAAAAGTGGTTATGTCAGCAGAGCTGCTGTCCTAGCAAACCTTAATAGCTACCCTAAAAACCCGCCGCAATGGCGGGTTTTTTGTGTGTAAAACTAACGTTTTTCTTGTAATTATTACGTGTGGTTAGTGCCGGTTTTTAATATCTCCAAAAACACCGTGATCGGGTTAAAATTATTTGTCACTGTTGCGATAAAAACTGTGAGCCAGTTGTTAAATAAAAAATCTACTCATATTTGGCACGGCTGTTGCGATATCCCAGTCACCATAGTTTATGGCGAACTAAGTTATCGGAGACGTATCATGGTTAAGAAGATTTCATCAGCAGTTCTGTTTTGTGTTTGTTCTTCCACAGCAGTTGGAGCATTAGCGCAGTCGGATGGTGGAAATGGCTGGCGTTTACAGCCGGAGTTTTCAGTCGGCGGTGGCTACGGCGTAACCAAGCTTAAAGATGAAGATTTTGATGAGGATGAGGCGGCCAAAAAAGCGTTTGCCTTAGTTAAGTTTAACGAATACATCGGCGTCGAAACTGCCTACATCGATTTTGACGAGGCCCGCAATGACCGGGTTGAGTTTGACCCCACAGGCGTAACCTTAGGGTTGATTTTGGAGGCGCCCATTACCGAGATGTTTTCGGTTTACGCTAAAGGCGGGCAAATGTGGTGGGATGCTGATGCCAAGCTGGATTTAGAAGTGGCCGAGGCGACAGACAGCTTTGATGGCGATGAAACCTTTTGGGGCGTTGGTACTAAATTTCAGTTGACCGAGCACCTAGATTTTAAAATTGAGTATGAGCGCTTTAACTTTGATATCTCACGAGACGAAGTAGATGTGCTGCAAAGTCGCGACATTAACATGGATGTCGACTACGCCAGCGCTAACTTACAGTTTACGTTTTAATAGCGTCGGATAAGGCGCGCGGACAAACGGCGCGGGCAACCGCGCCGGCTTGAATGGCTGGGGGATACGAGTTCGACTACAGGGCTAAACACACAAACAGGTATAGAGGACAAGGCAATGAGTATCCAAATGAAACGCAATGCGACGAGTAATGTTTTGGCTCGGACACCTTTGGCGTTGCTACTGGCTGGACTGATCTCGGCATCACCTTTCGTGTTGGCCGAGAGTGGACCTAAAGTAGTCGATGAAGATGCGCGAACCAGTCAAGTGTTACAGGCGCCTACCTTCGATCAGGTTGACGCTGACGGCAGTGGCGAGCTGAGCGCAGAAGAGTTGGCGAGCTATTATCAGCAACAGCTGGACAAAAACGGTTGGAGCGATGAGCAAGTCGTGACCCGTTACGACGCTAACGCCAGTGGCGGTTTAAACCCGCCCGAGTACGAGCAATTGTTAAGCACCTTGCTCGATCAGCATATTGCGCAAATGAAAAACAGCGCGCAGCAACGCGAAATGCAAACCGAGACTCAAAGGCAAGCCGATGCTGCCAACCGAGCAGGAACCGACCCTTATTTAGCCGAGCGCACGGCAAAGCGTAAGGAGCAAGTGCAGTCGGGCTACCAGGCCGGTAACGCTGTCACCATCAGCGAGGCTAAGCAAGTGGCGCCAGAGCAACTCGATGGGTTAGATGTGGTTAACCGCAATGGCGAAGACGTCGGCGAGATCGACAAGGTCATCTCCAAAGATGGCCGAGTTACCGAAGTCGTGGTAAGCGTTGGCGGCTTTATGGGAATTGGCGATAAAGAGGTGCTGGTTGACGCCAAAAGCTTGCAGGTGACCGGCAATAAGGTCGTATGGAATACCCCGATGGATAAAGAAGCGATTGATAATTTGCCCGAATACAAAGAGGGCGACAAGGTCAGCTCGCTTGGTTACTAAATAGCCCACTGGCGAACTGCCAGAGCGGCTACATATAAAGTGGATGCGTCGACGGCTGCATCCACTATTTACCGCAAAGCGGCCCTTTATTGGGCCGCTTTTTTGTGGACTAATGCTAGCGCTAAAGCTACTATCGGTCTATGAGTCAAAACCCTATCAATCAGTTGCTTCGTCCCAATTCCGTCGCCGTTATCGGGGCCTCTAACCGGCCCAACCGACCGGGTAATGCGGTGATGCGCAATTTGCTGCGGGCCGAGTTCTCGGGCCCCATTATGCCGGTTAACCCTAAATACCAGTCGGTTAACGGTGTGTTGGCTTATCCGTCGATCGCCGCGCTGCCAGCGGTGCCCGATTTGGCGATTATTTGCACGCGGGCCGATCGAGTGCCGGCGGTGATTAACGAGCTGGGCGCAAAAGGGTGTCGCAATGCCATTGTGATAGCGGCCGGGTTGCATGTTGCGCAAGCAGACGGCACAAGTTTGCAACGGCAAATGCTCGATAACGCCCGCCACTGGCAGATGCGGATTTTAGGGCCCAATAGTTTGGGCTTAATTGTGCCGGCCATTGGTCTTAACGCCAGCTATGCCCATATCGGCGCACTGCCGGGTAAAATCGCTTTTGTCTCGCAGTCATCGTCTGTGTGTACCACCATTCTCGATTGGGCCGAGCGCCGCCAAATTGGTTTTTCGCACTTTATTGCTCTGGGCGATGCCGCCGATGTTAACTACGCCGAGCTGCTGGATTTTTTAGGGCAAGACGGAAAAACCTCCGCTATTTTGCTCTATGTCGAATCCATTCGCCAAGGGCGGCTGTTTATGTCGGCGGCGCGCGCCGCGTCAAAAAACAAACCCATTTTGGTGATTAAAACCGGCCACACACTAGAGAGCTTAGAAACTGCCACCGAGGCGCGGCGCGCGGATATCGGTGCCGATGGGGTTTACGATGCCGCGTTTCGGCGCGCCGGTATGTTGCGGGTGGGCGAGCTGCGCGAACTGTTTGCCGCGGTAGAAACGCTGGCCCACGGCAAGCCGATTAAAGGTGAGCGCTTGGCCGTGTTGGCCAATGGTGTGGGGCCGAGCTTGATGGCGGTCGATACGTTAATCAGCGATGGCGGCCGACTTGAAGCGTTATCCGGTGAGACGCAAGCAAAACTGCAGGCATTGGTGCCACTGGGTGGCCACGCTAATAACCCTGTTAACCTGCTGGGTGATGCCTCCCCCGAGTTGTATCAAAACGCCTTAGAGATTTTGTTAGACGCGCCCGAGGTGGATAATTTACTGGTGCTGCACAGCCCATCGGCGTTGGTTAATGGCGATACCTATGCCGCCAAAGTGATTCAAACGGTTAAGCGGCGCAAAGGCAGAATACCCAACTTGCTGGTGGCCTGGATGGGTGAGAACGCCTCTTTGGTGGCTCGTGAGCGATTCTCTAAGGCGGGCATTGCCTCGTTCCGCACGCCAGAGGGCGCCGTGGGGGCGTTTATGCACATGGTGCAGTATCGTCGCAACCAAAAGCTATTAATGGAAACCCCCGAGTCAATTCCGGCGGGTATTCCCGACGATTACCTCGCCGCCCGGCAACTGATTGATGACGCCCGTCAAAAGCAACTGCATTATTTAGATACCCATCAGGCGGCCGACTTATTAGCCGCCTATGGCATTCACACCCTGGCGACCTTAACCGCTAGCGATGCCAGTGAGGCCGCAAGCCAAGCCGACAAACTTGGTTATCCGGTGGCATTAAAAATTCTCTCGCGAGATATCCCCCATAAATCCGATGTGGGTGGTGTGGTACTCAATTTACATTCACCGGACGAAGTTACCTCGACCGCCGCTAACATGTTGGTGCGTGCCCGCGAGACTTATCCAGATGCTAAGCTCGAAGGCTTTACCTTGCAGAATATGGCGCGCCGGGCCGGCGCCCACGAGCTGCGTATTGCGGTAAAAAACGATCCAGTATTTGGTCCGGTCATTTTATTGGGCGAAGGCGGCACTGAGCTCGACACCGAGCGGCATTCGGTGGTGGGCTTGCCGCCGCTGAATATGGCACTGGCCCGCTACTTAGTCATTCAAGCGCTGGCCGAGGGCAAGCTGCGCGACCGACAACTACAGCAGCCGCTCGACCGCCAGGCATTGGCGGTATTGTTAACCAAAATTAATCAAATAATTATCGATAACCCCGCCATTGTTGAGTTGGATATTAACCCGGTATTAGCCTCAGGACATGAGCTGACCGTGCTGGATATTAATGTCACCCTGGGCGACCCAGAAACCCGCAACTTAGTGATTCGCCCTTACCCTAAAGAGTTAGAAGAACCCCACACGTTAGCCTCGGGGCGCGAGGTTTTGTTGCGCCCCATCCGCCCCGAAGATGAAAGCACCCACCGCGAGTTTGATGTACAGCTCACGGGGCTCGACCGTTACAACCGCTACTTTGCCGAGCTACCCAAGCTTGGCCACGAGCAACTGGCCCGACAAACCCAGATAGACTACGACCGCGAAATGGCGTTTATCGCCAGCGCGCAAAAAGCCAACGGCGAATGGGAAACCCTAGGCGTCGCGCGGGTGCTGACCGATCCTGAAAACATCGAAGGCGAGTTTGCGGTGATTGTGCGCGGCGATATAAAAGGCCAAGGGCTGGGCAAGCGGCTGCTGCGTAAGCTGCTCGAGTATTGCCGCCAACGCGGATTGCGTTATTTAACCGGTGAGACCATGCCACAAAACCGAGGTATGGCAGGTCTCGCCCGCGCGGTTGGTTTTACGGTTAAGTATCAGCGTGAAGAAGGGGTTGTGACGATGCGGTATGATTTTTTGGAGAACGGAGAACGGAGAACGGAGAACGGAGAACGGAGAACGGAGAACGGAGAACGGGCGACGGGTGACGGGTGACGGGTGACGGGTGACGGGTGACGGGTGACATGCTTGGCATGAAAATCATTATCGGTTAGTATCATATAAATAATAAGCGCTTACATAATATCGACACGTATTTAGATGGAGAGCAGTGTTTAAATGGACGTTTGTTTTTAAGCCCCATTTATCCTCTTTCTTTTGGCTCTTTACGATTAAAACGCGTAACCGCGAGATTAATGTGAGCTGGCTTACTTTTAAATTGAAAAAATAGCTAAAATCGGCTTTAAATTTATTTAAAAACAATGGCTTGTGTGGTGTTGCCATGTTCTTGTTAAATGAATTAGTTTGCCAGTGACAAATCACGCTAGTGTACTTTTACTTTTTTAAGATAAACGGTTTGATGGCTTTTTTCATCCTAAAATCAGTGGGGTACACCTCGGTGCTAAAGCGTATTCTACAAGAAATAGGTTGCCGGGCGCATCTTTCAACTCTCACACTAATAAGCTGTTAGACGATGGAGTAAAAATCAGGTGCTGAGCAAGATTGACGATATAGATTTACAAGTAGTTACTCTGCAAAAGCACTGCGAAGAGTTAGGTGATTTCCCTAGTGACGAAACTTTGGTGGCAATAAAAAATTTATACCTATGTGCCATTCAAGAGGCAGAGAGAATTAAGAAATCACCACAAGACATTTATACAATTGCAATATCTGTAAGAAATCTATTCGAAATTAATATGATTTCTCTGTATTTGAAAAGATCAGATGAAATAATAAACCAATGGTACGGACAGCTCTTAAAGGACGTCTTGGATGTTCAAGAGGGGCTTATCTTGTTATTCTCAAAGCATGGAGTTCACAATTCAAATTTGGAGTTGGCTAGAGAACAAACTATCAACAGCGGCTTGAGGAATGGCGTAGCGAAATCAAAACCTTTTAACATAAAAAGCATCGCTAAGAAGCTTGGTTGGGAGGAGGACTATGATGCAATTTATAAATTGTGCTCAAAAATAGTTCATCCTTCATCTGTCAAAGTAAACCTACCTAATGCTTTTGAAAAAAATGATGAATACATCGGCTCGCTAGTTCATGTGGCCATTCATTATATGTACTTAATTGTTGAGGGTGCCAAGCATAAAAGCGTCTAACAAAGCAATCAAACGGATGGTTTTTAAGTTGCATTTTTGCCATTCCGTTTCGCTTCATTTTACGGCAAAAGTGCAACTTAAAAACCACCGTTTATCGCGGCGTTGAGACTGTAGAAAAACTCCAAAAAATAGGTGTTTTTTGCTAAAATTGGC
>NZ_CAXAUC010000005.1:0-241589 GCF_963972205.1 uncultured Gilvimarinus sp.
AAACACATTAGCCTATGAAGCTAGTTGGCTGACACAGAGTTTTGAACACCCTCGAAGAAGAACACGATAAAATACGAATCACCCATTTAGAGTGACACTCAACAATAATCGAATTATGCGAAAAACCGATAAAAAAATAGATAACCACATTAGAAAGGCTTTAAGCGATGCTTGCGAGACAGCGTTAAATGATTTTTTCGGTTTTGTGTGGTTAACGCACTTGGTTGATTACTCGGCATTCCCGAAAAGTTTAAGGGTTGTTTGTGTGTTTGATACTAACGATAACCTTAAAGACTTTACGGAACAGAATGGTCGTAAAAAATTTGACGCTCTTATTCAAAAAAATCTAACAGCCGTTGGCGTTGCTATGGACTCTGGTCGTATTTATTACGATACCGAAGAGAGTTGTAACAAAGCGAATAATGGCAGCTGGACAGAAAGATTGGCTAAATAATTTCTGAATGGCCCGATTACGCTTCGTATGTGCTAACGGTTGTCGTTTAAATGGGTGTTAGACGTCAGTGGAATATTTTACAGAGTTTGGCTACGTCGGTCTTTTTGTCGCGGCTTTTTTGGCCGCAACGATTTTACCCTTAAGCTCGGAGATCGTATTAAGTGCTTTGTTGCTGAGTGGGCTGCCGCCTACAGCGCTGGTTCTTGTGGCAACGGTAGGGAACGTTCTGGGCTCTCTGACGAACTACGCATTAGGTTATTGGGCAGGCTTGGCTGTGATTAAAAAGTGGCTAAGAATGTCGGACGATGACTTTAATCGGGCAGAGCAGCGTTTTGCTAAATACGGATTACTGTCTTTATGTTTTGCTTGGGTGCCTATAATCGGTGATCCATTAACCGTTATGGCGGGCATACTGCGGGTTCGGCTAAGGTGGTTTATTCTGCTGGTAACGCTGGGTAAGTTATTTCGATATCTGGTGGTGGTTTATCTAATGACATAAAGCACCTAACTGAAGGGTGACTTTGGCATTGAGGGCCGACCATGCCTCTCAGCAATAGGGTTTGCTCGCGTCCGTCAGATTTACGGTTTGGAGTGTATCTCTCATGGTATTGTTAGGCATATAGCTTTTAATCCAGGGCTATTGTAACAAAAGTTTGACGCGATCTTTCAGGGCGCAGTACACCTCATAGCAATACACAAAAACTTGGCGCCGGGCGGATGAGTGATTGTTAAGAAGAGTATTAAGGAATCCTAATAATTGATAAGGGCCATGACGGCTGCGGCGTGCTGAGTTAGACTGATTTGATTGTTTTTTAAGCGGTTGTAGCTCTGTAAGAGTGGTTCTGACTGCTAAGCAAAATAATAATCTTTTCTATTAACTTAGTGTGCCCATAACTATGAATATTCCCCGTATTTTGATGGCATTGCTGTTGACGGTGTCAGCTATATTCGTCATTTCCTGCTCTGAGTCGGAGGTCGCGGTGGCGGCACAGCCGGCCGAGACTCATTCGCCAGATCAGCTACAGTCAGTTTTGATTTTCTCTAAAACGGCGGGCTGGGTTCACGATTCAATCCCTGAGGGGGTGGCGGCTGTCACCCGTCTGGTTGAGCAGAAAGGCTTAACCGCTGTGGCCACAGACGACGCCACTATCTTCACCGATGAAAAGCTGCAAGACATGGCGGCGGTGGTGTTTGTGAACACCACGGGGGATATCCTCAATAGTCAGCAGCAGCTGGCTATGGAGCGTTATATACAAGCGGGTGGCGGCTTTGTTGGTATTCACGCCGCCTCGGATACGGAGCGCGATGGTGGCTGGCATTGGTATCAGCGACTAGTGGGGGCGGAGTTTAAATCTCACCCGGGTGATCCCTCTAACGCGCAGAGCGCAAAGGTTAAAGTGGTTGCTAGCGACCATGTGTCGACGCAGGGGTTGCCCCGTGAGTTTACTATTGCTGATGAGTGGTACGATTTTACTAAGTTATCCGATCTTCGGCACGATTTACTGGTGGTAGACGAGCGTACTTATCAAGGTGGCGTCCACGGCGCCTATCACCCTATTGCCTGGTATCACGATTTTGATGGTGGTCGCTCTTTTTATACCGGTCTCGGGCACACCAAACAGACATTTAAAAACAACTGGTTTGTCGAGCATTTATCGGGCGGGCTCGATTACGCGCTGGCCGGGCGTGCGCCTTTAGATTACTCTGCTGCGAAACCAGATCCGCGCCGCTTTTCTCGGAATACACTGATTGAAGGCTTAAATGAACCGGTTAGCTTTGACGTAACGGCTGATTTTAGCGGGGCTATGATTGCCGAGCGCCAGGGTAAGTTATTTTGGATTGACGTTGCCAGCAAAAAGACTCACACCATGGCTGAGTTTGACGTGTTCGCACCGGCCAAAAAGATTGAGTTTGGTTTAATCGCTATTGCATTTGACCCGAATTTTTCGAGCAATCAATTGATTTACGCCATGTATAACTTGGCCGACGACAGTGGTGAGCACGAGTTATTGCAGCGTGTCGCGCAATTTACCGTTAATGACAAAACGGTGGATATGGCCTCGGAAAAAGTATTATTGGATATTCCCAACGATAACACCTGTTGTCACACCGGCGGAAACTTAGAGTTTGATCGCAATGGCAATCTCTTTATTGCCTTAGGTGATAACTCTAACCCCTTTGAGTCAAACGACTCGGGCCCGATGAATAACAAACCCGATGGCACTTATCACGATGCGTTGCGCAGCTCGGGCAATAGCCAAGATTTGCGCGGTAAAATTTTGCGTATTCACCCCGACCAAAATGGCGGGGATAGCATTCCTAAGGGCAATTTATTTGCATCGGCTGAGCGAGGCAGGCCAGAGATTTACGTCATGGGTACCCGTAACCCTTACACCATTGCGGTAGACGATAGCACTGGTGATCTTTACTACGGCGATATTGGCCCCGATGCTAAAGAAGATAGCGAAGAGTTTGGCCCGCGGGGTTACGATGAAATTAATAAAGTCACCGAGCCCGGTTTTTTTGGTTGGCCCACTATGGTGGCCAATAATAAGCCGTACCGCATGTACGACTATCAAGCGGGAGAAACCGGCAAATTTTTTGATCCGTTAGGCGCAAAAAACTTCTCACCACGCAATACCGGCTTAAAGGTGCTGCCGCCGGCGCAGCCCGCACTTATTTGGTACCCCTACGCCGGTTCTGAGCGCTTTCCCGAGCTTGGCCAAGGCGGCCGTAACGCTTTGGTGGCTGGTGTTTACCCTCAAAGCACTGATACGGAATTGGCCTACCCTGCGTACTACCAAAACAAGCTGTTTATCGGCGATTTTATGCGCAGCTGGATAAAAGTAGTGACGCTGGACGATTACGATAATGTGGTCAAAATTGACAGTTTTGCCCCATCGGTGAAGTTTGCCGGCCCACTTGATATGAAGCTGACTAAAGACGGTCGTTTGTGGGTGCTGGAATACGGCACGCAGTGGTGGGCTGGCGGTAATGAGGCGAAACTAAGTTATATAGAGTACGACCCAGATGCGGTTTTGGCAGCGCCCGTTGCGGATGATTCGGCCGCTAAGCTCGCCGCCGGTGGCCTAGGGCATGAGGCGCAATTGGAGATTGCCCAAGGTAAAGATCTTACACAGACCACTAGCTGTGTTGCTTGTCATAAAGAAAACGCCGCATCAGTCGGCCCCAGCTTTTTACAAATCAAGCAAAAATACGGCACCTTGGAAGATCCGAAAGCTTATATCGTCAATACGATTGCTCAGGGTAGTCGCGGTAAATGGGGCGAGCATGTTATGCCCGCTCATAGTTTTTTGGATGAGTCTACCCGCGGTAAGATTGCCTCCTATATTTTATCGGTTACCGCTGAACCTAACGAGTAATTAATAATTATTCGAGTTCTCGGCGGCCCAGTTCTGGGCCGCCATTTTTATCAAACGTTATCCCGCAGCTGTTAAATTAGCCATATTAGTAAAGGCGTAGTAGCCCAGTAACCGGTTATCGCTTAGCGATCCGCTAGTGGTAACGGCGGTGTTGGCTTATAGTGTGATTACTATAAGTGTTTTTACTAAAAGGGTTTTTCTTTGCTTAACCGCATCTGGGCCAGCCTGATCGTCATTTCTTTGCTGTGGGGAATCTCGGCGAGTTTGTTTGGCTATTCCGAGATCGCCAGTGCCTTGGTGGCATCGCTGTTTGATATGGCGGAGCTGGCTACAAAAATATGTCTCGGTCTGATTGGTGTGATGTGCTTTTGGTTAGGGCTGATGGAGATCGCCAATGTCAGCGGGCTAAGTGAAAAGTTGGCACGTGGCTTGGCGCCATTGTTTAGTCGCCTGATGCCCGAGGTGCCCCGTGGCGACAAAGCCATTAGTAGTATTAGCATGAATATGGCGGCCAATATGCTAGGCCTGGATAACGCGGCGACCCCGGCGGGTATTCAGGCGATGCGCGATCTACAAGTGCACAATAAAACGCCGAGTCTACTCAGCAACGCGCAAATACTATTTTTGGTGTTAAACACCTCCTCGGTAACGCTAATTCCTACTACGGTGTTTGTGTACCGTGCACAACTGGGCGCGATGACGCCTACCGATGTATTTTTACCGATATTACTGGCAACCAGTTGCTCGACCCTGGTGGGATTGTTAACCGTGGCATGGCTGCAAAAGCTTAAGTTATGGTCGCCGGTGGTGCTGGCCTATTTTATTGCCGCGGCGGTGATTGTCGGTGGTTTATTGGCAGCGAGTGTCGACGAGGGCGAGATCGGTAAACGCTCGGCATTGGTGGGCAACCTGACGCTGCTGGTGTTAATTGCCGGATTATTTTTGTATGGTTTTAAGCGCCGAGTGCGGATGTACGATGCCTTTATCGATGGTGCCAAAAATGGTTTTAGTATTGCTATTGGTATTATTCCCTATTTGGTGGCCATGCTGTTTGCGTTGGGTTTACTGCGCGCCTCCGGGGTGCTGGAGTTTGGCCTAGAGCAATTGCGTTACGCGGTGGCATTTATGGGCGGTGATACTCGCTTTGTGGATGCTCTGCCCACGGCACTTATGAAGCCGTTTTCTGGCTCGGGCTCGCGGGCGCTGATGATTGAGACGATGGAGGTGTACGGTGCCGACTCTTTCGCGGGCCGCTTAGCGGCCGTTTATCAGGGCAGTACTGAAACGACGTTTTATGTGCTGGCCGTCTATTGTGGTGCGGTTGCGATTACCCGAACCCGCTATGCTCTGGCCTGTGGTCTTATTGCCGACGGCGCCGGTATTGTGGCGGCCACTTTGCTGGCTTATTGCTTTTTTGGCTAACAGATACAGGCCGCTGCTATTGCTGTAACCTATTGGGCTTGAGCAAGATTTTGTAGGTTAGCCGTTTCAGGCTAACGCCGATACACACCGCAATAGGTAGGATAAACACTATGGCAAATACGATGGTTCCCATGTTGATGTTTGCAGGCGAAGCCGACGAGGCCGTTAGCTTTTACGTATCGCTATTTGAAAACTCCGGAGTCTTGTCGATAGAGTATTACGGGCCCGATGAACAAGGCGCCGAAGGTTCGGTTAAAAAGGCATTATTTGTGGTGGCGGGGCAACAACTATTGGCGATTGATAGCCCGGTTACCCATGAGTTTGGTTTTACGCCGGCCATCTCTTTGTTTGTGGAGTGCGATAGCAAAGCGCACTTTCAGGAGGCCTCGGCCAAATTATCCGAGGGCGGGACAGTGCTTATGCCGGCGGATAACTACGGTTTTAGTGAGTTATTCACGTGGGTGAACGATCGCTTTGGCGTCTCTTGGCAGTTGAGCGTCGGTTGATCCGGTTGTCGCTGTGCAAAAAATCACTGGCTGTCTACGCTGTGGTATTCGCAAGTGCCAGTGGGCCTGCTAACGCGCAAGATCTTTCGCCTTTTACCAGCGATGGTTGTAGCTCGTTCCCCGATGGCACCTTCGCTCAAGAGCAATTGTGGCTCGAGTGTTGCGAGGTGCACGATTTAGCTTACTGGCAAGGTGGCACTTATCAGCAGCGCTTAAGCGCTGATAGGGCTTTAGAGGCCTGCGTGGCAAAGGTGGGCGAGCCCGAGGTGGCACTGTTGATGTTGGCGGGTGTACGCGTCGGCGGTGGCCCGCTATTTATGACGGATTATCGCTGGGGCTATGGTTGGCCCTACCCTCGTTGGTACGGTGCGTTAACCGATGCCGAGCAGCGACAAGTTAAGCGGCTCATGCCAGCCGCGTCCTCCACGGTTGCTACTGAGCCTTAAGCTTAGGCTTTAAACTGCGACATTTCGTCACGCAGGTTATGGCTCTCTTCATCCAGTACCGCACTGGCTTTACGGACCACGTCGGCATTGTGCGAGACGTGCTCGGTTAAGTCGTGTATCGCGGTAATGTTTTGACTCACCTCGCTGGCCACCGAGCTTTGCTCGCCGGCGGCGGTGGCAATGTGGTGATTCATTGCGTTGATGGACTCGACGTTGGCGCGAATTTTTTCCAGTGCGCCATCCACTTGGCTCGAAGCATCAATGGTTTCTTGTACCGCTTTAACGCTGTACTCCATCGAATTGTGAGTATCGTCGGCGGACTTTTGCAGCTCGCGAATAATCGCCTCAATCTCTTCTGTCGATTGTTGGGTTTTTTGCGCCAGTGAGCGCACTTCGTCGGCCACAACCGCAAAGCCACGGCCTTGATCGCCGGCGCGCGCCGCCTCGATGGCGGCGTTAAGGGCGAGCAAATTAGTTTGCTCGGCAATGGAGCGAATAACCTCCATTACCGAGCCGATCGAGTCACTGCGCTCGCGTAGGCCTTTAATTTTATCGGCGGTGGTTTCAATTTGTGTGGTCAGCCGATGAATTGTCGTAATAGCGCCTTTTACAATCTCCGAGCCGTCGTCTGCTAAATGCAATGTGTCTTGTGTGTCGTCGGCCGTTTTGCGCGCGTGGCCAGCGACTTCATCAGCCGAGTGGGACATCTCTTGCAGGGCGGCGGCGACTTGTTCGATCTCGCGAATTTGCTGGCGAATCGAGTCTGAGGTGCCGGTGGCGGCGCCGGTCATTTTTTCGGTTTGTTCGGTCACGCTGGCACTGGATTGGTTAACGCGTTGAATAATGGAGGCAATTTGTTCCATTACCCGGTTAAAGTTGCCGCACAGTTCGGCAATCTCATCTTTGCTGCTGGTGGGTAGCCGACGGGTCAGGTCGCCCCCGCCATCGGCGATCTCCTGCAGTGACGCGCTAACCTCCAGCACCCGATGGGACACCATCTGACGCATCAATAAGGCGACGGTTAACAAGCCCGCCAGCAACAGTGCGATAACGGTTATGATCGTGCTTTGATTTTGGCTGTGGAGTACTGCCAGCATTTGCGCCTGAGAGAAATCGGCGCTGAAGTAACCAATCAGTTTATCTTTGCGAAAAATCTCATGGCGCGGTTTTTTGACCATGACGTCAGTGGCCGGTTGATTGTCGTCTTGCCCCTCGGCCAATAATTTACCGCGATGGTCGTATACCGCAAACGCGGCGATTAGCGGCGTGTTTGCCAACGATTGGGCAATGGCTTCGATCTGCGCCAGATCGTACGAGAATACCGGCTCGCGCAGGGCTGACTCTGCCAGTTGAATTTGACCCGCGACGCTGGAGTCAAAATCGGCCTGTTGCCGTTTGCTCTGTATCTGGTAGCTAACACTGACGATGACCGCTGCCACCAGCAGTAAAATCACAGTAAGGGCAAACATTAATTTAATGGTCAGGGTTCTTCTGATCATGGCGCGTCACTCGGTTGTGGCTCGTGGTTGTCGGTTGCTGAGTCGTCCTGTGACTGGGTGAGTAAATCTTGTTCGGGCTGCTCTGTCTTGTCTGCGGCAGCGGAGGCTGCGAGCTCCGCCGGATCAAACCATAATGTAGGGTTGTCGACAGGAGTCGCGGCGGGCAGATTGGGGTTTTCTAGCGCAAAGGCCCGGCGCTTGGCGATATTGCCCCGTGCCATGACGGTTTGTACGGTGGGGTCGTTCATGATCAGGGTATCGAAGCTGCCGTCCTCCAGGGCGATGGTTAAACCGGTGTTGAGAGCCTCGGCCAGCTCGGGGCGGCGCGGGCTGACAAATAAATAAAATGGCATGCGATAAACAAACATGAGGTTATCGTCAATTGCTAACTCTAGCTCGGAGCGGCTTGCCACCTCGCTCCAGGGTTCGTGGATGCCGCGGGGGAACGCATCAAAACGCTGTCCGTCGGCCATTAAAAATAGGCCTTCGTAGGTGCCGGTTTCGACCGTCAGGCCGTTGTGGCGCATGATGTCGGTGTCGGGCCAACCGCGGCCCTGACCAAACACCAGGCTTTTGAGCTGCGAATAATCCGTGATATCGGCAAACAGGTGGCGGTTGTCTTTGTGAATAATAAATACGCGGTAGCCCAGTAAGCCTTTGTACAGAGGGACGCGGATGGGAATCAGCTGTTGCTCGGTCTGTTTGGTGGTGGCGGCCCACATAATATCGATGGTGCCATCCAGGGCGTCTTGAATTTGTCGCGCGGCGGTAAGTGTGCCGGATGAAATATCGAGCTGATAATCGAGCCCGGCTTTATCGAGGGCGAGCTCAATAACGGCAATGGCGTGTTTGGCATTACTGTCATCGCGCGAGACAAGGGCAATATTCACTTGGGCTAGCGCCGGTAGCGTCAGGCACAGCGCTAACAATAACGTTAGTCGTTTTCTCACTGTGGTACCTTTTGCGGTTTTTATTGTTGTGGACTCAGAGCGATACCCATGAGCACTAGAATTCCGGGTTCCCTCGTGCCGTACAAAGACGGGCAAGAAACACAAAGGTCCCCGGTATCAAGGTTGACGGCGGCGGGTGAGAAAACTTGAGCGCCAATTAATACCTGCTCCGTTGCCGGAGCAGGTTAGCGGGCCGTTTAGTTCTTTTTCTTCATGGCTTGTTGCAATAGCGCACCCATGCTGCCCAGTGAGGCCTCTTTGCTGTTGCTGCCACGCGAGCTTTGATTGCGCGAACTGTCTTGCTTGCGCGCGCGGCGCGGGGCATCGCCGCCACCTGTTTTCTCGCCGGGGGTGTCGTCCAAACGCATGGACAAGCCAATACGCTTGCGGTCGACATCCACCTCCATCACTTTAACTTTAGCAATATCGCCGGCTTTTACCACCTCGCGCGGGTCTTTAACAAAAGTGTTAGACAGCGCCGAGATGTGCACCAAGCCGTCTTGGTGCACGCCGATATCGACAAAAGCCCCAAAGTTGGTGACATTGGTGACGGTGCCTTCCAGGATCATGCCCGGCTCAAGGTCTTTAAGGGTTTCGACGCCCTCCTGGAACTTGGCGGTACGAAACTCGGGTCGCGGGTCGCGGCCGGGTTTGTCCAGCTCTTTTAAAATATCGGTTACGGTGGGTAAACCGAATTGCTCGCTGGTGTAGTCGGCGGCTTTTAGGGTGCCCAAAAAGGCCGAGTCGCCAATCAGGCCGGCAATGCGACGTTCGTTTTTACTGGCAATGGCCTCAACCACGGCGTAGGACTCGGGGTGAACCGCCGAGGCATCCAGCGGGTTCTCGCCCCCGGCGACGCGCAAAAAGCCGGCGGCTTGCTCAAAGGTTTTGGCGCCAAAGCGGGTGACCTTTTTAAGCTGCTCGCGCGAGCTAAACGCGCCATTGGTGTTGCGAAAATCGACGATATTGTTAGCAAGTGTGGTGTTTAAGCCAGAAACTCGCGCTAACAGGGCGGCTGAGGCGGTGTTTACTTCAACCCCCACAGCGTTTACACAGTCCTCTACTACGGCATCCAGCGATCGCGCCAGCTGGGTTTGTGAGACGTCGTGTTGATACTGGCCCACACCGATGGATTTAGGGTCAATTTTCACCAGCTCGGCCAGTGGATCTTGCAGGCGGCGCGCGATAGAGATAGCGCCGCGAATGGTCACATCCAAATCGGGGAACTCTTTAGCGGCAAACTCAGAGGCGGAGTACACCGAGGCGCCGGCCTCGTTCACCATAACCGGTTTGGCGGTTAGCTCGGGGTACTTGCCCAGCATGTCCTTAACAAATTTCTCAGTCTCGCGACTGGCGGTGCCGTTGCCGATGGCGATTAGGCCGACGTTGTACTTTTGGCACAGGGCCGAGAGGGTCTTCTCGGACTCCGCAGTACGCATTTGCGGCATTGTGGGGTAGATGGCGCAGTGATCCAGCACTTTGCCAGTGGCGTCGACCACCGCTACTTTAACACCGGTACGCAAACCAGGATCCAGGCCGATGGTGGCTTTTTGCCCTGCGGGGGCGGCCAGCAATAAATCGTTTAAGTTAGAGGCAAACACTTTAATGGCGCCCTCTTCGGCCCGGTCGCGCAGCTCGCCCAGTAGGTCGGTCTCTAGGTGGGTCAATAACTTAACGCGCCATGCCCAGCGCACCACCTCGGATAGCCATTTATCGGCGGCGCGGCCGTTATCGATAATGCGCCAGTGGTCGGCAACCATGGCCTCACAGGGGTGCGAGGCGGCCGGCTCGTTGGGGTCGCCGACGGTAATCGCGATGGTTAGCACGCCCTCATTGCGGCCGCGAAACATCGCCAGTGCGCGGTGCGATGGAGTGGATTTAAGGGGTTCATCGTGCTCAAAGTAGTCGCGAAACTTTTGCACTTCTTGCGAGTTGTTGGTGTCTTTACCCGTGGCCACGCGGGCGCTGATATTGGCTTCTTTTTGCAGAAAATCACGCAATTTAGCCAGCAAGTTGGCATCTTCGCTGAACTTTTCCATCAGGATAAACTTGGCGCCATCCAGTGCGGCCTTGGTGTCTGTGATCTTGTGTTCGGGGTTGAGGTATTTGGCGGCCTCCGTTTCCGGCTCCAGCGTTGGGTCGGCCAATAGTCCTTCAGCCAAGGGTTCAAGGCCGGCCTCGATGGCGATCTGGCCTTTGGTGCGGCGCTTGGGCTTGTAGGGCAAATACAGATCTTCCAGCCGGGTTTTGGTGTCGGCGGCGCGGATGTCGTTTTCCAGCGCGGGGGTGAGCTTTTCTTGCTCGGTAATACTCTTCAAAATCGCGTCGCGGCGGTCTTCCAGTTCGCGCAAATAGCGCAGCCGCTCCTCTAGGTTACGCATCTGGGTATCATCCAGGCCACCGGTTACCTCTTTACGGTAGCGGGAGATAAACGGCACGGTGGCCCCTTCGTCCAGCAGTGCCACAGCGGCATCTACCTGTTGTTCGCGTACACTCAGCTCGTCGGCGATACGTTGAAAAATACTGCTCATGGATCTTGCCTATTCAGTTCAGAGGGTCTTGTGGGCTCACGCAAGCGGCGTGTGTTCAGCATTATGCGTAAAACCTGCGATGATAACAGTCTTGAATTGCAGCTTGGTTTGTGCCTTTTGTACTGGCGCACACGGTGATTGGCACAGGCGGGCTATGCTGCAAGGGGCGGTTGCGATTTGAACCTGGCGCTAGCCGGGTGGTCGAGGATGCATACATCAACACTTAAGGGGCTCTGTGAGTGATAAAAACACACATTTTGATGGTAGGACTGTTGGTTTTTTGCGGGTGTGCTACTGCGATTGCGGCCGATGATGGAGCCGGGGCCGACGCCGACTTTAGCCAAGCCAGCTTGCGCGACTTAAAGGCGTCCCTGGCGCGCTTAACGGCCGATAGCAATTTAGTCGCCGAGGTGGTGGTTAACTCGGCCCACAATGCGGGGGAGGATGAAGAGCTGGTCTCGCGCACGGGGGCGGCCCGGGTTACTGTGGTTGATGATGACACCGGTTTGAGTGTGCGTTATTCGACGCAGTTACTGCAGCAAATGGCGGCGGAGGCCTCGGCCCGGGCGGCGGACTCGGACGCGCCTACCCCGGCCTATGACGGCGTTGATGAACTGTCTTTACCGGATATACAACCGATGTTGCGCGCGGCTCGGGCCATCGGGCAAGAGCTAGACTCGGCCGAGTTTATTGGCGCTGAAGCCGATACCTATCAAGGTAATAATGCGCGCCGGCTGGATTTTGCCCTCGGGGAAGATCGGCTGACCAAGCGCCAGCGCAAATACGTTAAAGAGTACGATGGCAGCTTTACGGTTTGGATTGATGAACAAGGCGCTCCGCTGGCCAGCCGTACTCGTATCCACGCTCGTGGCCGGGCGTTTATCGTAATCAGCTTTAGCATTACAATAGAGTCCGATAGTCATTACCGGGTAGACAATGATCGTCTGATAACCACCCGCCGAGCTGACTATCAGCTCTCGGCGGGCGCCGGCGAGCGTTCAGAGCGTTTGGTGAACAAAACCCTAGAGGTGATCGATGAATGACACAGTGATAGTCAGCAGTGGTTATGTGGTCGGTTGGGGCACCTTGGCATTAATTAATGCCGGTTTAGCCCAGGGCAAAAATCGCAGTGGTTTGGGTTGGTTTTTGCTCTCGTTATTGCTCGGCCCCATCGCCACCTTGGTTTTAGTGTTGCTGGGCAAACGCAATCGACCCTTTGGTTAACAAGAGCGAGTTATGCCATATTTTATAAACCGCTACACCGTGGCCGCGGTACTTTTTTGGTTAAGCAGCAGCGTGTTAGCCGCACCGTTAGAAACCCTCATCGAGGGGCAAACCCGCGCCTATAATAATCACGATGTGGACGCCTATTCAGGTTACTTTCATCCCGATATCGAAGTTTACAATTATCCCGACCACCCTATCACCGCCGGTCACGGGGCGTTAGTTGAAGCGACCAGCAAAACGTTTAAAGAGCGTAAGCCGCAAGCGGTGGTCGAAAATATAATGGTGTTGGGAGATAAGGCCGTTACCTTAGAGAAGGCGAGTTTTAATGCCGGCGGCATGCGCCGGACGGCCAAAATCATCAAAATTTATCAATTCCAAGACGGCTTGATACGCCGTATGACTTTTATGAATTAAGTAGAGAATTTATGTCACAAGCCGATGACGAACGCCAGTACTGGGATCTGGTTGACGATTTTATCTCCCGCGCGAACGAGCACTGCGACACGGTTGATCCGAGCATGGTCAGTGCAGCGATGCTTCAGGCCGCCTCGCGCTTTAACGCTTTTATTGTTGCTAGCTCGTCGGTTGACCGTAAAGAATATACGGAAGAGTTAGACGCCTCATTACGTTACCTGACCAATCAATATCGAGATTATTTACGCGATAATCTGGAGGACTATCGCGAGAATTTTAAAGTATACACTCGCACTGAAGGCGACGAGTTGAATGACGACTAACCGAGTAGGAAATAGGTCATTGATTAAGAGCAGCAGGTTTAGCGCCTATTTACCCCGCCGGTTATCGCTGGCTGTTTTGGCGGCCGCAATGGCCCACGCGGGCCAAGCGCAGGCCACTGATTGGCTGTCGCTGGTGTGGCAAAATGATTTGTTTGCCGGCCGCGATGGCGGGGGTTACACCAACGGCTTGTTTGTTTCAGTGTACCAAGTGGCCGACGCTGAACCAATCGACGAACCGTTATTTACCAAACCACTTAACTGGATGCTAAACGACAGCTTTGATCTGGCGTTTAACGAGCACACAGTGGGTCAAGCGATGGTGACACCAGCGGATATTAGCAAGCCGGTACCAGATCCCAATGATGTTCCCTATGCCGGACTATTGATCTACCGCGCCAGTCGCGTTTTGGTAGACGACAATATTGCCGATATGGTGCGCACCACCATTGGCGTTGTAGGGCCGGCATCCCTGGCCGAGCAAACGCAAAAGTTTATTCACAAAGTGGTGGGCTCGGCTGAACCAAAAGGTTGGGATTATCAACTCGAGAATGAACCGGTGTTTGCCTTGCGCCGGGCGCGGGTGTGGCGCTATGAGTTAAGCGCTATGAGCGATGTCGTGTTGTTGGCTCAGGCGCGAGCGGGCAATTTAGAATCAGCCGTAGGGGGTGGTGCTATTGTTCGTTTTGGGCGCGGATTAGCAAATAGTTTTGCAACAACGCTGCTGCAGCAAGGGCGTACCAGCAGCCCGGCAGCGGTCGAGAGCGGCTGGTACGTATATGGCGGTTTTGAAACTGACTATGTGTTTAACAATATTTTAGTTAATGGCAATAGTTATCGCGACAGCCCCTCATCCGATTTGCGTCACGAACAACTCAGTTTTACCGCCGGCGTTAGTTACGCATGGGATTCGCTCAGTCTCACCTTTGGTTACAAGTCGGGCACCAAGCTCGATACCCATGACTCTTCGCGCGATAATTTTGGCACCCTCAGCGTTGCCTGGAAACTGTAAATGCAAACGGCATTAATTGTTGGCTATGTCTGGCCCGAGCCTAATTCCTCTGCGGCTGGTCGACGAGTTCTCGATCTAATTGACGCGCTTCAGGCAGGTGGTATTGCGGTACACTTTGCTTGTGCTGCCTCGCCGACGAAGCATCAATGCGATTTGCGTGCGCTTAATGTCACGACTCACGCGATCGCCTTAAATTGCGATAGTGTTGACCGCTGGGTGGCAGAGCTTGCGCCGGATGTTGTGGTGTTTGACCGCTTTGTTACCGAGGAGCAATTTGGCTGGCGTGTTGCCAGTGCGGCGCCAAACGCGCTGCGAGTGTTAGACACAGAAGATTTCCACAGCTTACGGGCCGCTCGCGAATTAGCTTTAAAGCGCGCACTGGCCGGCAACCCGAGTGCGGATGTCGCCGCCATAACCGTTGGTAACGCCGAGCTGTATGAGTTAATGCGCGAGGACGATAGGTTGCTGCGCGAGTTGGCGGCAATTTTCCGTTGTGACATCAGTTTAATGATTTCGAGTTTTGAGGTGACGCTGCTGCAGGAGTATTGCCAGGTGCCGCCCCAACTGTTGTATCACTTGCCGTTTACGGTGGACCAACCAGCGATGACTTACCCAGACTTTGCGGCGCGCGAGCACTTTGTCAGTATTGGCAACTTCCGTCATCGCCCTAACTGGGATACTGTTTTATGGCTCAAACAGCATGTGTGGCCCGCCATTCGCCAGCAATTACCTCGCGCCGAGTTGCATATTTACGGCGCCTATCCGCCACCCAAAGCGACGGCATTGCACAATAAACGCCAAGGTTTTTTGGTTAAAGGCTGGGCAGATGATGCCTTAACGGTGGTTGCTCGGCACAAAGTGTTGCTGGCCCCGCTGCGAGTGGGCGCTGGAATAAAAGGCAAGCTATTGGATGCGATGCTAACTGGAACACCCAGCGTAACGACTGATATTGGCGCCGAGGGTATGTGCGGTGAGTGTCAGTGGCCGGGTGCGGTTGCCAATGATTCAAAAGCCATAGCCGCGCAAGCGGTGAGTTTATATCAAGATGAGTCGCAATGGCGGCTAGCCGCTAACGCCTGCGGGCCGCTGCTGGCGAAACATTACTCTCGCGCTGATCTGGGCCCCAAGTTAGTAACGGTATTGCGTGAGCGTCACTTGAACCTTAACGCATGGCGGCGTGACAATATATTGGGTGCGCTGTTTAATTTTCACAGTATACGCAGTACTGAGTTTATGTCCCGCTGGATTGAAGTGAAAAGCCGCTTAAACAAAGCTGATTAATCGGCTTTTGGTTTTTTCTTAAAGGGGCTGGCGAATTGTAGAATAAGAAAGTTGGTGAGCGAGAGCACCAATGCGATCTCGTAACGATTGTAAGCGACTGAAACGCCAATCGCGCCGGTATTCCAAATGCTGGCGGCCGTGGCGGTACCCACGGTGTGGTCGTCGGTTTTTAAGATGGCACCACCGCCGATAAAACCAATACCGGTAATAATGCCGTACATCACTCGCGCTTCGGCATCGGAGCCGGAATACACTTCCATCCCCACGAGCATATAAGCGCAGGCCGCTAGTGCCACCAAGGGGAATGTGCGCAGACCGGCCCCGCGCGCGCTTTGCTCACGATTAAAAGCCATCGGCAGCGCTAACACTAAGGCAATGCCCAAGCGCAACAAGTTCTCAATAATTTCCTGTAAGCTTAAATCGAAGTTCATGGAGCATCCGTACCGGTTATAGAAAGGTTAGTCGGCCAAGTAATACTCGACAGTAGACACCACCCGTACTTTTTTAATGTGCGGGTTATTGGCGTCGCGGGCATCAATCGAAAACTGCCCCTGGGAGGCACGCTTAATTTTGCCCAAGCGACTGTTGGAATCGGCGGCAAATTTACCGGCGACTTCCCGTGCGTTTTTTGTCGCCTGCTCGATCATGCCGGGTTTAATATCGTTTAGGCCGGTAAATAAATATTGTGTTTGACTGTCGTAGTTGCCGGCGGTAAGCACAATGCCTTGCTTGCCGAGTTCGCCGACGTTGTTCATGGTGCTGCGTACCGTGTCGATAGCGGTGCTGTAAACGGTCACGACTTGGCTGGCCGAGTAGCGAAACGTCGGTTGTGGACCGCCATAGGACTGTGCGGTTTTATCGGTAATAATTGGGGCGTTAACACTAATATCGGCGGCGGCAATATCGTGTGCCAGCAAAAACTGGCGAATCGCCTCGCTATTGTTGTCTATGTCGCGGTACAAAGCCGCTAAATCATTGCTGGCCAAGGCGTAACTCACCGGCCATATGACAATGTCGGCCGGCAGTTCGCGCTCGGCTAAACCTTTTACGGTCACAGTGCGTTCGTACTCTTTAACGGCGATAGCGGTGTCGTTTAGCTGGTAGCCCAATAAGCCGGCGCCGGCGAATAGACAGACGCCCAGTATCAAAGCGGCGAGTGTGTTTGAGCGGGGCGTGTGGTCGGTCACGTTAAGGCCTCGTGCTGATAGTTAGCAGTATTGACTAAAGCGTTATAGTCTATCCTCAGATAAGCAGAGTGTCATGTATCTATGGCAATATTGAGTTTGCGACAGGTCGGTTAAAATTCTAGGGATAGAAACGCGTTAGACGGTTATTAAGGGGTACAGCAGTGAACGCACAAGTGGGTAACCAGTGGATCGCCGATACCGAGCTCGAGGGTTTTGAGCAAACTCGGTTGACGGTGGCGTATAAAAAACGTGCCTTTAGCGCCACCTTGGTGCGCGCGGCCGATAACCCTAAAGTGGCACGGCGCGCGGTTTTGTATATACACGGGCTGACGGATTATTTTTTTCAGGTGCACTTGGCCGAGGCTTATCGCGCCGAGGGCTACGCCTTTTACGCCCTCGACTTGCACGGCTATGGTCGCTCGTTGCAGCCGGGCGAGCGGCCAAACTACTGTGCCGATATCGCCGAGTATTACCCCGAGATTGACGCGGCTATCGCGCAAATCAAAAGCGCTGGTGCCGAGCAGTTATTGCTTGACGCTCACTCTACCGGAGGCTTGATATCGGCGCTTTACGCCCACGAGGGTCGCTACCGCGAGGCGCTCAGCGCTTTATATTTAAACAGCCCGTTTTTTGAATTTCCGCTTCGGGGCTGGGAGCGTATTGCCCTGCGTGCACTGGTGGCACTGGGTCGGTGGTTTCCGCATATTGCTTATCATCACGGCATGCCTTCTTACTATGCCAAGAGCTTGCATCGTGACTTTCGTGGCGAGTGGCACTACAACAAAAAGCTGAAGCCGACCGATGGCTTCCCCATCACCGCAGGCTGGGCGCGGGCTGTTTATCGGGCGCAGCGGCGCCTGCAAAAAGGCCTGAATATTGTTTGTCCGGTGCTGGTGATGCACTCGGCGCGCTCCATGCGAGCATCGCAGTGGAGTGACGATTTATTTGCGGTTGATACGGTATTAAACGTCGATCATATGCGCCGCTACGGCCCGGCGCTGGGCGATCAGGTGGCGCTGGCCGAGATTGAAGGCGGTATGCACGATTTAGCTCTGTCGCCTCCGGTGGTTCGCGCCGAGGTGCAAACCGTTAAGTTCTCGTGGCTTGGGCAAGTGTTGCGGCAGATACCTGATAGCTCGCGCGATACCTGAGCGCAAGACGAGTCAACCTTTGTTTAGGTGCAAGTTACCGTAGGCATCTACCCTTGCGTGCCAGTTTGCTGCTAACAGCGTGGTC
Organism: uncultured Gilvimarinus sp.; assembly: GCF_963972205.1. NCBI lineage: Bacteria > Pseudomonadati > Pseudomonadota > Gammaproteobacteria > Cellvibrionales > Cellvibrionaceae > Gilvimarinus > uncultured Gilvimarinus sp. The sequence continues at coordinate 17,869 of NZ_CAXAUC010000005.1, forward strand.
GAGACTTGCTCGCAAATAAGCGCGGGGCCGGTTAGCCGGGTTTCTAGTCCGAGGTTTTGGCGCAAGTAAACGGGGGTTGGCCCGAGCTCGGCTAAATCTACTGTGTATTCCGGCTCTATAGTGGCTTGTGCGGTTACTCGGGGTAGCGACGGAGCGTTGCTGGTCGTGCTCACCCGCACCCGCACATTGACCAGCTCTACCGGGATATCCAGTTGATGGCCGTAACGCTGGGCGTGAGCTGCATGAAACTCATCGCTGACGCGGCTCAGTGGGACAAAAGGCCGGTTTAAGGTAAAGCTTTGGCCGTGATAGCGCAGATCCAGGCTTACTTGGGTACGGATGTACTCAGGCTGAGCGCCCTCGCGAATTAGCTGTTCGGTGCCGTCCCGGCTTAGCTCGTCTATTAAAGCGTCGATATGGTTGGCGTCACACTCGCTAACCCGCGTGGCTAACGTGCGCGATAATTGTCTCTCGCGCGGTGCGACTAGCATTCCCAGTGCTGATAGCACGCCGCCGTGCATTGGTACCAAGGCACGAGTGGTGCCCAGCTCATCGGCTAAGGCACAAACGTGTAGCCCTCCGGCGCCGCCAAAGCAACACAAGCTAAATTCGCGCGGGTCGCGACCGCGCTGCACGGACATGACCCGCAAAGCGCTGACCATACGTTCGTTTGCCAGCTGAATAATACCCGCAGCGGCGGCTATACGCGACAAACCCAAAGGCGCGGCGATCGCATCAATCGCTCCCTCGGCGGCGGCGCAATCGAGCGACATAGCGCCGCCTAAGAAAAACTCTGGCCGCAGTCGGCCCAGCACCGCATTGGCATCGGTGACGGTGGCGCGGGTGCCGCCCTTGCCGTAGCAGGCGGGACCGGGGTCGGCGCCGGCCGATTCTGGCCCCACTTGCAGCAATCCGCCGGCATCAATATGTGCCTCGGAGCCGCCACCGGCGCCAATGGTATGCATATCGACCATGGGCACGGCTACCGGGTAGGGGCCGAGTTTTCCTTCGCTGGTTAATTGCAGCTCGCCATCCACCAGCGCCACGTCTGTCGAGGTGCCGCCCATATCGAAGGTAAGCAGCTTTTCGGGTTGACCGTTGTTGCCCACAAGTTGCGCCAAGTGGGCGGCAGCCGCCAAACCGCCGGCGGGGCCGGATAACAGCAAGTTAACGGCGCGATCACCAGCTTGAGCGGCATCGATGGTGCCGCCGGAAGATTGCATCACTCCCAGTGGGCAGGGGCTGATGCCCTCCTGCAGCCGTGTTAGATAGCCCTGCACTTTAGGGCCAAGATAGGCATTAAGCCAGGTGGCGATGCCGCGCTCATACTCGCGGTACTCGGGCAGCACAAATGACGATCGGCTGGTGAAAACGGTATTGGGGCAAGCCGCTTGCAGGCGTTTTTCGTCGCGATCATCGATAAAGGAGAACAACAAGTTAATGGCGACGGCGGCGGGTTGGCGCTCGGCGATAGCGGCCTGCAGGCGATCAATGTCTGCCTGAATAAGCTCGGTTATCGGCTCGCCCGTGGCGCTTAGGCGGCAATCGACCTCTAGACAATCTTGCGGTGCCACTGGTACCTCACGCGCCTGAGGCTGCAAATTGTATAACTGATCGCGGGTTTGGCGGCCAATACTGAGTAAATCGGCACAACCGCGATTCGTCACGTACAGGGTATGAACGCCTTTGCGCTCGAGCGCCGCGTTGGTGGCCACGGTACTGCCGTGAATTACCGTTAGTTGGCCCCGTGTGGCGGCCTGGGCTACTCCAAGCTCGGCAATGCCCTGCAAAATCGCCCGCTCTGGGGCCTCCGGGGTAGAGAGCACTTTGTGGATGTGCAAGCGGCCATCGCGCGCGAGTACAAAGTCGGTAAAGGTTCCGCCGGTATCAACACCTAACAGCATAAATACGCCAGTCTTTTAAGAGGACAAAGTCGCTATTGTAAGGGGCGAGCGGCGCTGCGGTAAGGGGCGAGTGTAAACTCGGGTATTGCTTGCCTAGGATACTCTAGCGATAGTGGGGGGAGTTTACGGCGGCGTGTTTTTTTGGCCCAATAGCCGCTGCCCATTAACCCCAGCGTTATTCTCTGAGATGCTCGTGCCCTATGCCTGAATTACCCGAAGTCGAAACTACTCTGCGCGGCGTGTCGCCGCATATTATGGGGCGCGCCGTTGCCGGCGTGGTCGTGCGCGAGCCGCGCTTGCGCTGGCCGGTCCCCCCAGAGTTGCACGGGTTGTTGGTGGGGCAAAGCTTAGTGAGTGCATCGCGCCGGGGTAAGTATCTGTTGCTCGCGTTTGCCAATGGTACTTTGATGATCCACTTGGGAATGTCGGGTAGTTTGCGAATTGTGCCGGTAGGTACCCCGGCGGCGCTGCACGACCATGTCGATATTATATTTGGCCGCAATTTGCTGCGCTATCACGACCCGCGTCGCTTTGGCTCGATTTTGTGGCAGCCAGGGGATGTTACTGAGCACGCACTTTTAGCGCATCTCGGGCCTGAGCCTTTAAGTGATGAGTTTACCGGAGAATACCTGTTTCAGCGCAGCCGTAAGCGCACGCAGAATATCAAACAATTTTTAATGGACAGCAAAGTAGTGGTAGGTGTGGGTAATATTTATGCCAACGAGGCTTTGTTTATGGCCGGTATTAAACCCATTCGCAAGGCGGGAACCATAACCCGACATCAGTACCAAGCGTTGGTGGAGCGTGTAAAATTTGTTCTCGCGCGTTCTATCGAGCAAGGTGGAACAACGCTGCGGGACTTTGTCGGTGGTGATGGTAAACCGGGTTACTTTAAACAACAGTTATTGGCCTATGGCCGTGGTGGGGAGCCCTGCGTGCAGTGCCAAAAGCCCCTTAAAGAGGTGCGATTAGGCCAGCGTACGACAGTGTACTGCACCGTTTGCCAATCCTAACGGGGAGTTCTGGCGTATTTGTGCCGGCTGGTTACCTAAGCGATGGCTAAATATGCTATAACTGCACCGCGTTTTTTTAACGTGGCAGCCCTGTGCGGCTTGTCACACTCACGACAAGGTGTCTGATAACGCTAACGAATGCGCCCCTTGGGGGGACAGTGAGCATGTTTCAGCCATCTGCAACTTATGGATAGAATGCAATGAAAAAACTACTTGCCGCCGCCCTGATGACTTTATGCATGTCCACCCAAGCGGCCGAACCCGTTTATGAATTAATGGATTTAGTGGGCAGCAAAGATCAAATGGATCAGATGTCAACGCAAATGGTGACTATGATCGTCTCATCTAACCCCGCGCTTGAACCACATCGCGATGATATCCAAGCCTGGACCACGAAATACTTTACGTGGGATGCCATGAAAGACGACATGGCGGAGATTTATCGTAAATACTTTACCGATGACGAAATCAAAAAGCTGATTGAGTTTTACGAGACACCGGTAGGGCAAAAAGCCATTGAAGTAATGCCTCAATTGTTTCAAGAGGGCAGTCAAATTGGTATGAGAATCGCCCAAGAGCATCAGGCTGAGCTACAGGCTATTTTAGAAAAGGCCCAATCTGAAACGGAAGCTGAGCCAGATTCAGCAACAGAATAATAGAAATTCTGTAAGGCGCCGACGACAAGCTCGGCGCCTTTTATTTATCTAGAAACTCTTATAATAAACGTAAAGGGACTTTACCAAGGAATGCGGAATACTCTCCTTCGGTAGGATACTTAATATTGAACCAGTTTTTCTATGTGTATATTAAGCGGTTAGCAGTTAAGTAAGTGCCGCACAGGCCTAGCCCCGATACTCTTATAAGCCGCCAGAGCTGAAGCAAGGTTTAATGTTTCATAAACTTGCATATTTCATTGATTTCACCCTATCAACTTAACTCTAGCTATCAAAAGAATTTAAACCAAGCTCACGCCTTTTCTTGTTGAGATCCTTATAAATAGATGCGGCTCGGCGGTCAATAATTTTTTTATTGTCTTCTGTAAAAACGAAGTTGGTATCATCAACAAACCCCCTTCGAAAGTCCCGAAGTCCTATATCATTCCCCATTTTTGAAGACACGGCACATAGAGCAAGTACGTCGTAAGCCGCTTCCTTAGCCGCGTTCTCGTCGTAAAGCTCCGCCTTCAGCCGAGAGGATATCGATATAGCCCTGGTTACCAAAGCGGAGGTCGCGCCTCTGGCCGCCGCCTCCATTAAAACATCGCTTTCTTTATCGAAATCTAAGCGCCGGACATGTCGGTCTGACAACTTTATTAACGCTCTAATGTCTCCAGCGTCACCTAATGAACGCAAGGTTTCATCGCTATAGCCATCGTAAGTCTTTAGCTCAACATCATCAAAGTAGCCATGCTGCTCATTCAGTGAAGCTTGGTTTTCCATTGCCCTATTGAGTGCTTCTTCGCTATGCTCAGCGCCGTCTTGGCTCTCAATAATAGCCTGTTCTGACTGAGCCTTCGCACTCGGCCCTGCACTATCATCAAGCTCGCGCGTATAGCCAGCACTAGACGATGTGTTGTTCTCTACGACAGCTGGCTTTTTCGATGTACCACTTTTTACGTCAGCGTTCTGGCTATAGAGGTAAGCTGTCAAAACGACACAAATCAGACCGACACCAACGTAGATCGTTGAAATATTCTTCATACTTTGAATTTCTCCATTCGAACATCGTCATCCATACAGCTACAGGTGATCTGTACATGCTAGGTTATCTAGACTCAAATCAAGATCGCACCCTGACTGAAACTCCAAGTAGCGTGCAGCTCGTGTACTTCTACAAACGCCGACGTTAGCATCCACCATACCGGAGACTAGCGGATTAATGGTAGTAACCGACAAGCCCAAGCTAAAATTATTACAGAATTCTACCGCTTTTCGGTTGTTTTTGTGCAGCGTATCCATACAAAACCGGTGGTTTACCGTAGCAACTGCCTTGCACTTTTCATACTTCTTACGTGCTTCTGCTTCTTGTCTTGCTTGCGAATGTGCTGCTGCTCGCGCCGCATTTTGTCTTCGTGCCTGTTCCGCGTAATATTTATTCGCCTGATAGTAAGACCAGTTATAGTCCTCAGCATAACTCCCTGCGGTTTTGTTTCCAGTAACCGTTACTTCAGGTATCGAGTCGGCAAAAACATAAGAAGCAAACAAAGAAATTATCAAAGCGAAGGGAAAACCTTTCATGGTGCATAGTCCTTTAATTTATAATTTATGGCGTTGCAATGTACTAAAGAAGAGGATTGTATGACGAAAAATGTATACGGTTACATTGTTTCGGGTTATTATAGTAACGTTTTGATAGATATGTGACGTGCGTCACATTATCGATTACATTTTAAATATTTGGAGAAATAGTTCTAATGGGGAGTTCTTAACATCCCATTTTAGGGAAAATTCAAAGCCATACTCTTCGAGTGTGGAGCTTTACTTCCTTGATTACGGCCTAGGCAGCGAAACTGGAGAAGGTTTGCCTAGCTTTAAGCACACTTTGGATTAGGCCTATCGAGTCCTGCACGTGCGCAAACGCCGAGCTACGAAGATTATTTCATTGAGCTATTTAAAGCGATGCCGAATGTGCGAATTGGTAATGCGCCTGTAATCCCCCCAATAATCCAAGGCTGTTTAAAGTGGGGGGAGTACACCGCAATTAAAAACTCAATAACGACTGCAGGACTTATTTCCGCGCAATAATCCAAACGGCGTGAATAATACCGGGAAGATAGCCGCATAACGTCAGTAAGATGTTCAGCCAAAAATGCAGGCCAAGCCCTACCTGTAAAAATACCCCAACGGGCGGCAGTAAAATTGAGAGTATTAAACGAATAATGTCCATAATATTTCCTTTTCTTGTTGTTCCTGAGAGTTACAGATTAATAAAGCATTAGTAAAAATGCGCGCGCGGCATCTGGTGGTAGGCTGAGTGGGCCATTCGGTCAATGTCACGCGCGCATGTTGGATTACGCCACTTGGCGCTTGTGCTTGCCTTCGGCGAGCTCTTCAATCAACTTATTGTTGAAGGCCTCCAAGTCGGCAGGGCTGCGGCTGGTTACTAAGCCGCTGTCGCACACTACTTCTTGGTCGTGCCAGTTGGCGCCAGCGTTAACTAGGTCGTCTTTGATGGAAGGGTAGGAAGTCAGGTCTCGACCTCCGACCACACCCGCACTGACCAATACCCACGGCCCGTGGCAAATGGCGCCGACGGGTTTGTGTTGCTCAAAAAAGTGGCGAGTAAACGTCAATGCTTTTTTATTTACGCGCAAGGCGTCCGGGTTATACAGTCCACCGGGAATAACCAGCATGTCGTAGTCATCGGCGTTGGCCTCTCCAAGCGCGCGATCCACGGGGTAATCGTCGCCCCAGTCGGTTTTTGCCCACGCTTTTACCTGACTGTCTTCGGGCGATACGATATCCACTTCAACGCCTGCCGCTTTTAACGTTTGGCGCGGGGACTGCAGCTCGGACTCTTCAAAACCGTTGGCCGCTAAAATAGCAACTCGTTTACCTTTGAGTGAATAACTCATACAAACCTCCGTTCACCTTTCATTAAAGGGGTTGGCTTAGGCGGTTTAACCGCGTGTGAGGTAGGTTGCAAAGGTTGAACCACAATGGCGAGATCGGTGTGAAAAATCATAAGCGCCACGGTTAGTGGGTGCTAGTGGCGGCTTATGGCGAAGCGGGGGTAAAAAGACGGGTGTACGCGCTTGCGGTATCTGCGCATGAGTTGAAAACTTTACAAGCTATAGCGCTGGGCGAGCCACTCTTGTGCCTCTTGCATAGAGTCGAGTACGACGGTGGCACCACTAAAATCTAAGCCGCGAGAATACTCGTTTTGAACGACGATGCAGGGCAGTCCGGCGGCCAGAGCCGAGCGCAAACCGGTGGGGCTGTCTTCAATCGCGATGCCGGTGTCGGCGCCGATCCCCATGTGTTTGAGGGCGTGGAGGTAGACATCGGGAGCCGGTTTGGCGTTGATAACATCGTCGCGGGTGGCAACAATGGGAAAGTAGCGGCCAAAGTCGTAATGGCTCAGGGTTGGCTGCACCTCGAGTGGTGCGGCGCCCGTGGCGATGGCCATTTTTAATGATTTACTTGCAACCCACTCGACCAATTCACGAGCGCCGGGTATTAACGGGCAGGGGTGTTTGCCAAAAGCTTCCTGAGTCAGGCGTTCGCGCTGGGCAAATAGCGCCTTTGCCGACATTGGCAATGGGTAATGAGCGACTAAATACTCGGCATTAAAGTGGGTGGGTACACCGGCTAGATGAGCTTTGTACTCGGCCTCGGGAAAGTCGATATCATGCTCGGCGAGCAGGGTAACCCAAAGCTGATAGTGCTTGCGCTCGGAGTCAACCAGAGTGCCGTCGTGATCAAAAATGACGCCTTGGAGCATAAAGGGCATATCGCTATCCTATATAATTTGGTCGGAAAGCTAAGCTATCTAAAAAAGCCGAATGAATGTTATCCGATTTTTAAGGGTGGGATCTACGCTGCCATCGGGAGCCGACCCAAAATACGCTACCCGCTCCCAAACCGAGTAACGCGCGGCCTGCTCAATCATCTGCCGGCTCTCGATATATTTATACATAACGGGCACGAGCAGGATAAGTGATAAAAGCACAAAGCCGACCACAATAACAAATTCGGTTAACACACTTCCTTTGTGTAGCTTCACGCTCACACCTACTTTTGACTATATGTACCATTCACTCTACAAAAAGCTCTTTAGGTATTGTTAAACAGTAATCCCACATTACCTGCTGTGCTACTGAGGTTTTATCTGTAGTTGCAGCGGGTTTCTCATAGTCTTTATAGTACCCCCACATTAAATCCAAGGTTCGTTTAACTAGCATTTTAGAAATATTCTCAGTCGAATCACCCTTAGCCCAAGGCTCAAGCGCTCTTTTTGGTTCAGGTTTATAGCCCTCAACCCTTTCTTGCCTAGGGAGATCTTTAGCAAGAAGCTCCATACTGTCACCTTTCCGAAAATGCTCGTCATATAGACCTTCAGCACCAGAGCCAACATCATTAGATTGGCCGACACACGTGTGAAGTTTTTCTTCGGATGCTGAGTCTAGCGCCACCATTGCTCTAATGTCGGCGGGTAAAGACCAGTGAAACTTCTCCATATAGGGGTTCTTAACTGGGGGACGATAGTCCAATGCAAGGGAATAACTGGGAAAATAGGTGATAGCAAAAATCATAAAACACTTAACCATATTTTTTTTAAAAGATAGATTGAGTTGCATACTTTCCTCACCATTACATTTTCATTCGAATAATATTGCTTTTACGGTATTCCGGCACACTATAAAATGCCAGAACTTGTAAGAATCGATAAAATCGGCTTAGACTCATCGACAAGTCTAGATTGCCAAAAAGGGTTATATAGGTTGCCGTACTCGTGCAAACTATCGCTACGACCCCACTCTATATTCCACGAGTACCCTCTACCACCATAATGTGACTCATCTGGCCTAGCAAAGAAGCTTTGAGCACTCGCTGATGCCCACAACTTATTACCTGGGATTCCGCCGTCATCCTCGATAGTCAACCGATCACTTCGGTTGTAATTATTTATAGATTCGTCAACTGTCTTTTGTGTTCTTATACTATTTTCACTTTTACTTAAAAACAAACTAACGCTAGGAATACTATCGGTTTTTTTATCCGACTCGAAATCGTAAAAATTACGCAAGCCTTTTGTGCTCTTTATATTGTTATCTTCATATCTTTTGCCACTTCCAATAAAAGACTTGTATCGTAATAAAGTCGCGGCCCTGTCGTTACTCCAAGAATTTCCCCACCAGCGTTTATTATCATTGCCGGTATAATCTATCGACGTCCACTTATTTTTATCGTAGTTCCGACGATGACTATCTTTTTGGTCTCGGTATTTATACGTATTACTCTCATGTTTCTCATTTAAAGTGTGAGCTGCGCCCCAACCCATGGGTAATTCGTCCTTGTCCCACCCTGTCAGTTTGAGAGTTTGCGTATAAAACGACAGGGTGTCGGCTGCCGTCCAGTTCCAGCGAATGACAGTTTTACCGCCATCATTAACCTCGACGGGCACAAAGTCAGATCCGCCATTTTTTTGGAACCATACTCTAAGCTTGGATATTCCTTCATCCATAAACCGATAAGATCGGTCACCTGAAAACCGATCCCGAGAGTCGTTCACTAAGTTGGCAAACTCCGTGAACCTTTGCGTTGTTCTGTTATCCCCGCCATTCGAGTCTTTGGCAACCTTGTTACGATCGAATCGTTTTATATCGCCACCCCAAGACTCCAATACACTTTGTATGTTTGCGGCGTTACCTAGTACACTCGAAGACACGTTGGGGTCATTTCTCTTTAGCACGTCTTGATATACTGAATAGGTTGAGCCTAACGTTAACGCGTGATTTACGCGCTGAAATTCACTCAGCGCGCCTATTATTCTCTCTTGTATTTGATCAACAATAAAATCACCAGCTTCAAAAAAACTGACCATTGCTCCGGTTGCTTGTGCTAAGGCCTCTGTCGCTCGCTCTATAAATTTACCGACAACAGGTATAACTTGAGCTATATCTCCGACTGTCTCTAAGTTTTCTCCAAACTCATTCAACTCGTTCGACCAAGACACCAAACCAATATACTGGCCAATTACCACCTGATTGGCGATCATCGCGCGGTTGGTAATAGCGATCATATTCAAATCGCGGGTTTGAACATTGACGGTACTGTAAACGGTATTGTCAGCGGTGTTTTGCAAGCGTATACGTTCTGAAGCGACCCAACCGACATCGTATAGCGAGAATACGGCCAAAGCGATGGCCGCAAAAAACTCAATAGTAAAGACCGTGGCGTAACCTGACTGTCTTCTCTTGTGATTCATTGGGCACCGACATTTAAATCGTAGTTAATCAGGTTTTATGATTTCTCAGCATGGCTTCGCCCTGTGACACACAAAAATCCCACACCTCTCTTTGAGTAGTGTCTGGAAAGTCATCACCAAAGCTCTTGCCTTCGTAGTCAGCCCTATACTTAAGCGCCACCAAGGTCGTGTTCCGACGTACATTGTCGGCCAAAGCGCTTTTTACGTCGCTCGGAATATCGCTCCCCGAAACCGAACCATTTAAATACTTACTATCGTCATAGAACATCACCGTCTCTTCGCCATCGTTCGGATCTACACTAATAATGCTTTCATCCGCCTTAATATCTTCTACCTTAAGACCTTGGAATCTGATAAGAGCGCTTATCCCTGCCGAAAGATATTTTGCGTAAATCGCCTCATCAGAGCATTCGAATTCTAAGCTACCTTGCTGATAGCGGAGGCCACTTTTCTCAGCGTCAAAAGAGTTTTTCCAAGGTTTTTCATCCGCCATAGATGCAGCGGATGTGACGACACCAAAAACTAATAACGAGAATGCTATTTTTTTCATTAACTTACCTCTACAGAAAAAATGGGACCGCTTTATCTGAAGTCGAGCCCTTTGTTATATACTTAGCTGCCACCACTTTTGCCGCCAGCTGTGGCTGTTTTATCATAGTTACTTAAATTTACTTCTTCCTTGGCATTCTTTACGGCTGCGTTACCCGATTTATTGGCTTCTGTAATAGCTGTTTTGCCCGTTTCACCACCCAACTCAGATGCCATCGCAGCAACTTGATTTCGGGCAGTCTTACCAAACAGTGTGAAGGCCGACAATGGCGGTAATGGCAAGCAATTATTATCAGGCCAAAATTAGAGAGGTCGTTTCTAATGGTGTTTTTGGCCATTAAAATTTTATGGCTGTGCGATAGTAAATCTAGGCAAGAACAAACCGTTTGGCAATCGATTCCTTCGTCCGTAAAAATTACGACTTTTTCACAAATACACCTTGTCATCCTGACTTATATGCCGCTGTACGCCACAGGTGGCGTAGATTTAATATTTAGGGGGTATTATCGAGGATTCATTATTAAGCATGCTACCATTGTTTTTTTACAGTCTCTCTAGGTGAGATGCCCATCACAAAAAAATATTAATTTATGCAAAGGAAGGTAGAATGAAATCTTTTATAGTCGGCTTGACTACGTTGTCAATTGGCCTGCTCTTGTGTTCGGCCAATGCAGAAGAGTCTGATCACCCGTTGGTATCTCGCTATGGCGATGCCGAGATATATCAACAGCGCGAAGCCCATTATACCGAGTCTTACGTAGCGTTATCTCAGCTTAAAGAAGACGAAACTATTGATAAACTAGCGGTTATTGGTAAACAGACGATGCACGTTTACACATTGGGAGGTAGCAGATCACCCCTTGAGGTTGCTGAGAACTATAAGCAAGCCGTCGATAAACTTGGGGGGGAGGTTCTTTTATATTGTCACACAGAAGACCCTTGTGGTTTTGATTTTTCTAGGCGGCTTCTAAAGCCCGTATGGATCTCAAGTGCAGCGTCGAGCTTCTCCGCCTTCAGCCAGTCATCGGACGGCTATCAGTTTATCTCGGCCAAAGTGGGGCCAGACTCTAGCCCCACCTATTTACAGTGGATTATTAAAGAAGAGTACTCCGACACCCTCGAGATTGTACAAATAATCACAGAGCCAGAATCGTTATTATTGGGTCAAGTTACCGTAGATACTAATGCCATTAAAGAGTCCAGCGAGCCTAGCCCTATATCCATAAGTAAGAAAGAGGATGACGCAGGTCAAGATCACCCTATTATATCTCGCTATCAAGGTAGCGCTATTACGCGTTACCTTGAGTCTGAGTTTGCCGAGGTACGACTTGCCACCGGAATCGCCGATAAAAACGATAAGGTCCCGTACCTAGACCTGAAGGGTAAATCGACCCTAATTGGTTACTCAGCCCCAAAAGATCAGTCGACATTGCAAGTATTCGCGAATTATATCAATGCGCTTAAAAAGTCTGACTTTAAGATTCTGTTTCAGTGTGAGCATAAAGCGTGTGGCGATGAACAAATAACACATCTATGGAGCGGTTCATCACAAACTGAGCGTTTTGGCAGTGCGATAGCTACCAGTATTTATGAACGCGAAGATTACCGCATGTTGACCGCAAAAAAAGGAGTTGGCCAGAAAGAGGTTTACTTATCCATCTATATTTATAAAAGTAGCGCCATTGATGAAGTTGAAATTGTACACGATATTGTAGAGCCCAGCCAAATAAGTACCGACCGCGTTAGTATTAATACTAAATACTTGACAGACTCCCTCGCCCGCGAAGGTAAAGTGGTTTTGAACGGCTTAAACTTTGACACCGGTAAAGCAGAATTACTGCCTAGCTCACAGCAAGCGCTTGACGTTATTGTGGCATACCTAGAGTCGGCGCCTGAGCAACAGTTTTACGTAGTGGGCCATACCGACACTACGGGGGATCATGGGCTTAACATCAAATTATCGGAAGATCGCGCCGAGAGTATTCGCGGTGCATTAGTGGAGCAAGGTGTAACAGCCGATCGCTTAATGGCCGCCGGTGTTGGCGCCATGGCGCCGGTTAGTACCAACGGGTCGGACGATGGTCGGGCGAAAAACCGCCGGGTAGAGTTGGTGTTGCATTAACGCTTGTGATGCCCGCTGGGTAATTCTAATGCTTAAAAGCTGCCGATGCTGAGCCTTAACCTTATCTGCAGGGGGGCTCGTGGCCTATTATGCCAACAAATCGATGAATTTCTAGGTTGGCGGAGTGAGTCTGTGTACAAAGTCTTTCCAGCATCGCAAAATACAGGCAAAAGGTGGCTAATAATACGGAGTTATTGATGAGATCCTTTATTGTCATTGTGGCTATGCTGGCGCTGTGCTGGATATTCACCGATGTGCGCTCAGATAACGCGCTGTTTAATGTGCTGGCACCTCTAGGGGCCGTGGTTTTTACGGTGGCGCTGCTGATTTGGGGGGTGTTTGCCGTGGCTGCACGGCGTGAAAGCAATAGCGGCCCGCCGCCTACCCCAGATTTTTTTGACTCGGGGCGTGGCCCTGAAGGCGGTCCAGATTAACGATTTAGACGCCTCGCTATAAGCGAAGGTATAAAAAAGGGGTAGCCCAAAGGCTACCCCAAATCCGATTTCATGAAGCTATCGGGGGAAGATGATTAAGCTAATACGCTGATCCAGCCGTCCTCCAGACGCAGTTCGTAAGTGGGGATACTTACGCCCTCCTCCTCAAGGCACTCACCGGTGCGCAGATCGAAATGTTGTTTGTACAACGGCGATGCGACGCAAATTCGCTCGCCTTGCGAGCCAATCAGACCGCGCGATAATACGTAGGCTTTGCCGATGGGGTCGTAGTTGCCCACCGCGAACAGCTCGTCTAGATGGCGCGAATAAAAAATAGCGACTTGTTGGCCGTTGGCCAAGGCACACACACCAGTGTCGGGGGCTAACGCGCTTTTCTCGCACACTTTGACCCAGATGGCGTCGGTATTTTCTGCAGTTGCTGTATTCATTGTGTTCTCCACGTTACTACGCCAGTTCGACGGCTGGGATTTGGTTTTCACGCTCTTCTTCACGGGCCGGACGCTTTTGTCCGCGCTCGGCAACGTATGCCAAGCTGCTGTCAGGTTCGGCGGCGTTAATGTAGTGACTAAAACGCTTAAGTTTTTCTGGGCTCTCGATGGTGGTTTTCCACTCGCACTGGTATTTGCCAATGTTGTGGGTCATCTCGTCTTCGAGCTCTTGGCCCAGATTAAGTTTGTCGTTGATTACTACCTCGCGCAGGTAGTCCAAACCGCCTTCTAAGTTTTCTAGCCACACCGAGGTGCGTTGTAGGCGGTCGGCGGTGCGAATGTAAAACATCAGTACGCGGTCGATGTACTTCACGAGCGTTTCGTCATCGAGGTCGGTGGCAAATAAGTCGCCGTGACGTGGACGCATACCGCCATTACCGCACACGTATAAGTTCCAGCCGTTTTCGGTGGCGATTACGCCGATGTCTTTTGATTGCGCCTCGGCACACTCACGGGTACAACCCGAAACCGCAAATTTAATTTTGTGCGGCGAGCGCAAGCCTTTGTAGCGATCTTCTAATGCGATGGCCATACCGACGCTGTCTTGTACGCCGTAACGGCACCAGGTATTACCGACACACGATTTAACGGTCCGCAAAGATTTACCGTAGGCGTGGCCAGTTTCAAAGCCGGCGTCTACTAGTGTGCGCCAAATCTCGGGTAGCTCGTGCAGTTGCGCGCCGAATAAGTCGATACGCTGGCCACCGGTGATTTTGGTGTATAAGTCGTACTTTTTAGCGACTTCACCCAATACAATCAGTTTATCGGGGGTGATCTCACCGCCGGCAACCCGAGGCACCACGGAGTAAGTACCGTCTTTTTGCATGTTGCCTAAGTAGATATCGTTGGTGTCTTGCAGGCCCACCAAATTGTCACTCAAGACATACTCGTTCCAGTAAGACGCCAAAATAGAACCGATGGCGGGCTTACAAATCTCACAACCTAAACCGTTGCCGTGGCTCTGTAACAGTTCATCAAAGCTCTCGATTTTTTTCACGCGGATAATGTCGGCCAGTTCAACCCGGCTGTAGGCAAAGTGCTCGCAGATATCGTTTTTTACTTCGATGCCTAAGTTTTCCAGCTCGCTGTCCATCACCTGTTTAACCAGCGCGGTACAGCCGCCGCAGCCGGTTGTCGCGCCAGTGCAAGACTTAATGCCGCCCATGTCGGTGCAGCCACCTTGTACCGCCTCGACGATGTCGCCTTTGCTTACATCCAGACAGCTACACAATTGTGCGGTGTCGGGCAGTGCATCAACGCCCATACCTACGCTGACAGTGCCGTCAGTTTGCGGCAAAATCATTTGCTCGGGGTCGGCGGGCAAGTCCATGTTGTTGACGCAAATTTGCTGCAAGGTCCCGTAGGCCTCGGCTTCGCCCACCAGCACAGCGCCTAGTAATTTTTTGCCGTCTTCTGAGATGATCATGCGTTTGTAAACGCCTTTAACGCCATCTTCAAAGGTATAGCTTTGCGCGCCTGGGGTGCGGGCGTGGGCATCGCCGATGCTGGCAACGTCTACGCCTAGTAATTTAAGTTTGGTGCTCATGTCGGCGCCGGTAAACTGCTCGTCGCCGCCCTGAATGTGTGAAAGTGCCACCTTGGCCATTTGGTAGCCGGGGGCGACTAAACCAAAAATTTTGCTGTCCCACAGGGCACATTCGCCGATGGCGTAAATGTCTTTGACCGAAGTGCGGCAATAGTTGTCGATAGTGATACCGCCGCGTTCGCCAATGTCGATGCCGTTGTTGCGGGCGATTTCATCTTGTGGGCGAATACCGGCCGAAAACACGATCATGTCGGTATCTAAATGGCTGCCGTCGGCAAACTCCATGCGATAGCGGCATTCATCACCGGCGACAATCTGCTGAGTATTTTTCTCGGTGTGTACCGATACGCCCAGCTCTTCAATCTTGCGACGCAATAAGCTGCCGCCGCCTTCGTCTAACTGCACGGCCATCAAGCGCGGCGCGAATTCGATGACGTGGGTGTCGAGCCCTAAGTTTTGCAGTGCGTTGGCCGCCTCAAGCCCCAGCAAACCACCGCCAACAACGACGCCGGTTTTACTTTGCTTGGCTGACTCGGTGATCGCCTCTAAATCTTCAATGGTGCGATAGACCAAACAGTGGGGCTGATCTTTGCCCGGAATCGGCGGTACAAACGGATAAGAGCCGGTGGCCAGAATCAGTTTGTCGTAGCCTTCGACACGGCCCGCCGCTGTTTTAACGGTCTGAGCGTCGTGATCGATTTCGACCACCTTATCGTTTAGGGTGTAAACCACGCCGCTATTTCTGTAGCTTTCCTCCGAGGTTAGCATCAGGTCTTCGACGCTGGAGCCCGAGAAATAGCTGGAGAGTTTTACCCGGTCGTACGCCAGGCGCGGTTCTTCCGAGAAGGTGATGACCTCGTATTGATCGGCTTGATCGCTGGTGACGACCGCGTCGATGAATTTGTGGCCGACCATGCCGTTGCCTACTACGATAATGCGTTGCTTACTCATAACGATCCTCTACTAAATTCGGTTGCGTGGTGCTTACGCGCTTAGGCTGTTGCAGAGCGCGTGACTGTTAACCAGAGCTCGCGCGTTCAGTTGGCTGTGCAGGTCAACCACGTGGCCCACCATAATGATGGCCGGTGATTTCACCTGATGTTTGTCGACGGCTTGGGCTAGCTCGGCCAGCGTGGTGGTTACCACCCGCTGGTTGCTACGGCAACCGTTTTCGATAATGGCGGCGGGCGTCGTGCCTGCGAGGCCGGCGCCGGTTAATTGTGAGCTGATGAGTCCGGCGCGGCTGACGCCCATGTAAAACACTAGGGTATGCTCCAGTGCCGCCAGCGCCTGCCAATCGACGTTAAGAGTGGTTTCGCCGTGGCCGGTCACTAGGGTGCAGCCCTGCGCGATACCGCGGTGGGTCAGCGGAATATCGGCCGAGGTTGAGCAGCCAGAGGCGGCGGTAATACCGGGTACCACCTCGGCCTCGATGCCCGCTTGGCGCAGGGTTAATAATTCTTCGCCGCCGCGACCAAAAATAAACGGGTCGCCGCCTTTAATGCGGCACACGGTTAGACCGGTTAGGGCGTGATCCACCAACATTTGGTTGAGATCCTCTTGCGCTACTGAGTGGTGATTTTTAACTTTGCCCACGTACACCGCTGGGGTGTTTTTGGGGAACAGCGCGCGAATGGCGCCGCTGACTAATTGATCGTAAAAAATAATATCGGCTGATTGAATCAAGCGTAAAGCTTTAACCGTTAGGAGCTCGGCATCACCGGGGCCGGCACCCACTAGCCAAACTTTACCCGGCACGCGGCGGGTTTTGGCCGGTATCAGCGTATGGATCTGAGCGCGGGTGGATGTTTGATTGTTGTGCATGGCACTTTCTCTTGGCTAGTTCACGGGTTTTGAGCGTCTTGTGGCGCTGCTTGATAGGGATAAGAGCAAAGACGGTGCCAAGGCCCGGCAATAATATTTTTTTGGTTGATTATTTCTGTAAAAACAAAGGCTTATAGATTTTAAGTTGCGCGGTAAGAAGGCCCAATAAAAATTAACTGTGCTCCACCGTGGCGCCATGTGCACGCAAAAATGCACGATGCCGGCGCGCAATGGGCAACTTTTCTGTGTTCTATTTTGGTGCGTGTTGGCCCAAATTGATATGTCCGTGTCCGAAGTGGTGCGTGCTTTTGCCTTTTGCTAGGGCGATGCCGGCAGGTCTCGGCCTGGTAAGCTGACGGTTAAAGGTAATCTGGGTATTATTGGCGGGTTGGTTTGCTAATTGCTCCCTATATCCTGGTATGAATGCCGCGTACACTTTTAACAATACCTGTAAGCTAGACAGTCGCTACGCTAAATACACCTGCATCGGATTCCGCCAATCTATGATTGATAGCAACGCATTATCGCCCTCGCCTCGTGCTGCATCAGCCGCGCCGCTGGTGGATAATTTTGGTCGCGAGATTACCTACCTACGTATGTCGGTAACCGATCGCTGCGATTTGCGTTGTGTTTACTGCATGGCCGAGGACATGACATTTTTGCCGCGCAGTGAAGTGCTAAGCATTGAAGAGCTAACCGAGCTGGGCCGCACCTTTGTTGCCATGGGCGTGCGTAAGTTGCGCATTACCGGCGGCGAGCCGCTGATTCGCAAAGGCATTATTACGCTTATGCAAAACCTCGGTGCGCTGGATGGGCTCGACGAGTTATGCCTGACGACTAACGGCACGCATCTGGCGCAACACGCCCAAGCCTTAAAAGACGCGGGGGTGGATCGTATTAATATCTCGCTGGATACTTTAAGCCCCGAGCGCTTTCGCAGCCTGACCCGTTTTGGCGATGTAAATTCGGTGCTAGAGGGTATTGCCGCGGCGCAGGCCGTGGGTTTTAAGCGTATTAAGCTTAACTGTGTGGCGCTAAAAAATCGCAACGCCGAAGAGGTAGATTCGCTGGTGGGCTTTGCCCTAGAGCGCGGCTTGGATATCAGCTTTATTGAGGAAATGCCCCTTGGCGCCATCACCGAGCACGGCCGCGCCGAAGAGTTTGTTTCAAGTTCAGAGCTGCGCCGGATTATCGGGCGGCGCTACCCACTCACGCCCAGCGACGAAGATTCTGGCGGCCCTGCGCGCTACTGGCGCCACGCCGGTTACGATTCGCGCATTGGGTTTATTTCGCCTCACAGTAATAACTTTTGTGCCAGCTGCAATCGCGTGCGTTTAACCGCGACGGGCAACTTATTGCTTTGCCTCGGGCAAGAGCACAGTCGCGATTTGCGCGCAGTGATCCGCGATCCAGACCTTGATGAAGCCAAGCTGCACGAGGCGATTGTCGCGGCTATTGCCATTAAACCCAAAGAGCACACCTTTGATGTGGCCGCCGATGAGCCGCAAATTGTGCGCTTTATGAATACCACCGGCGGTTAAACCGTTAAACAACAACTAGAAAACCCCTACAACAGAGTACCCCGATGAGCCGTTCCAGCGAATTTATCCCCCTGAATATTTGTGTGCTTACCGTGTCCGACACCCGCACCGAGGCTAATGATACCTCGGGCCAAGCTTTGGTCGATCAGTTGCGCGAGGCGGGTCATCAGTTGTTTGCCCGCGATTTAGTACCCGACGACATCTACCAAATTCGGGCCAGGCTTTCTAACTGGATCGCCGCCCCCGAGCCGCAAGTGGTGCTGATTACCGGCGGCACCGGCTTTGCCGGGCGCGATAGCACGGTGGAGGCGGTAACGCCGCTGTTTGATAAAACCGTGGTGGGCTTTGGCGAGTTGTTTCGGCAAATATCGTTCGCTGAAATCGGCAGCTCGACGATTCAGTCGCGCGCGACCGCCGGGCTTGCCAATCGCACTTTGATTTTTTGCCTGCCGGGTTCTACCGGTGCTTGCAAAACGGCGTGGGGCATTATTCGCGACCAGCTGGATGCGCGCCACCAACCCTGTAACTTTGTCGGGCAGTTGCGTTAATGGCTGGTATGTTAGCGGTTGCCGAGGCACGCGAGCGCCTGTGCGCCGATGCCCGGTTGCAGTTGCAAAAGCGTGTGGCTGCGACGCAGATGATGCCTTTGCTGCAAGCCTGTGGGCGTATCTTGGCGCAGGATGTCGTGGCCGGGATCAATGTGCCGCCGGCGGCCAATAGCGCTATGGATGGCTACGCCTTAGCGGCGGCTGACGCTCGTTTAGGCGCTGTACTAACTGTGAGCCAGCGCATTGGTGCGGGTTCGGTGGCGCAACCTTTGGCGGCCGGTACCTGCGCGCGTATTTTGACCGGAGCCGAGCTACCGGCAGGCGCCGATACGGTGGTTATTCAAGAAAACTGCGATCGCACGGGAGATCAGGTCACCCTCAACCAAGCGGCTGAGCGGGGCGATAATATCCGCCCTCAGGGGCAGGATATTGCGGCCGGCAGCGTGGTGTTAGAGGCCGGTCGCCGCTTGCGAGCGCAGGATCTTGCGCTGCTGGCCAGTATTGGCTTAACAGAAGTCGCTGTGCACGCGCCGCTCAAGGTGGCGGTGCTGGCTACCGGCGATGAGCTGGTCGAGCCCGGCGAGGCGCTCAAGCCCGGGCAGATTTACAACTCTAACCGCTATTTATTGACGGCCATGTTGGCGGAGCTAGGCGCCGAGGTGGAGTATTTACCGGCTGTTGCCGACACCTTAGCGGCGACTTGCGAGGCGCTGCGCCAAGCGGCCAAGCGCGCGGACATTATCGTGACGACCGGTGGCGTCTCGGTGGGTGATGCGGATTTTGTTAAGCCCGCGGTTGAGGTTTTGGGGCAGCTGGATATTTGGAGGGTGGCACTTAAGCCCGGCAAGCCGCTGGCGTTTGGCCGTGTAGGTGAGACGCCGTTTATCGGTTTGCCGGGTAACCCCGTCTCGGCGTTTGTGACTTTTGTCTTGTTGCTCGAACCTTATGTGCAGATTATGCAAGGCGCTGAAGCGGCAGACTTAGAGATTTACACGCTTGCCGCCAATTTTAGCCGCAATAAACCAGGCGGGCGCGATGAGTATTTGCGTGGTCGGATGACGGATGAAGGCGTAACCCTGCATCCACAGCAAAGTTCGGGGGCCTTGTCGTCGGTTATTGGGGCCGACTGTTTGGTGTGGCTTAAGGCCGGCGAGACGGTCGAACATGGCACTTTGGTGCGCGTGCTACCGCTGCGCCAATGGCGCGCGGCACAAGCGTAATAAGTACGTTAGCGAATTACCAGCACCAAGAGGTTGGCAGCTTTTTAAGGTAGGCTCGGCGGCTGCCAATTAGCTCGTTGTAAGAGGCCATTAGGGATAAATCCACCGCCCGCCCGCCGAGCTTTAGCTCGTGAACTTGACGCTCTAAATCGGTGATCTCCGAGATCAGCTGACGGCGCAACGCCCCAGTATGATTGATGTTGATAGACACCCCAAAGGCGCTACCGGCTTGTTTGTGTGAGTGGCGTGATGCCATGGTCTTCTCCGTTACCTTGTTAGCGGTGCGGCGTTCGTATAACCCGCACAATCGTCCAGTGATTTAATGCTTGTTCGGTCATGCTATGTAATCAGCTTAGCATGCGCCTGTGGTTACAGAGTGTGACGAGTGTGGTGCGGTTAGAATTTTTTAATCCAGTAGCCTCGTTGTTTTAGCAACCGGTTGTTATATATGTTGCGTTAGGTGCTGTGCCGGCGCAGGGTTTGCCAAAAACCGAAGCTGCTAGGGTGCCCATCGGCCACAGCCCAAAATGGCGGGTTGAGAATACTGTCGCGGCGGTTGTAACCCAAAGGTTCCAGCGTGCGGGCCTCCAGCACCGCACCACCGGCGGCTTCTAACACGACTTGGCCGGCGGCAGTGTCCCACTCGCTGGTGGGGCCTAAGCGCGGATATAAATCGTAGCGCCCCTCGGCCAATAGGCAAAATTTTATCGAGCTGCCCATTCGGGTTGGCGCTTCGCTGTGCCCGGTAAGCTCGCTTAGGGCGCGGCGCAATTGGGCCTCGGTGGCGCTGCCCTGGCGGTGGCCGCAAATCAGGGTGGGCTCGGCGGGCAAGCGGCGGGCGCTAAGGGGCAGCCAGTGGTGGTTGCCATCGGTGGCTTTAAAGCTGCCCACTGGCCCGTGAGTCGCGTTGTGGTTGCCAAGGTACAGGCGCCGGCTGGCGGGGCAATAGACGATGCCTATTTCGGCCTTGCCGGCGGTAATTAGGGCAATGTTTACGGTGTATTCTGGGCGCGCGCGAATAAACTCCCGGGTGCCGTCCAGTGGGTCTATCAGCCAATAACGGGCCCACTCGCTGCGGGTCTTGAATGGGGCCAAGGCGTCTTCTTCAGAGATAATCGGCACATCAATAATGCCGGGCAAAGCGGCGCTGATGATGTCGTGAGCGGCGAGGTCCGCTTGCGTCACCGGCGATAGATCGGATTTTTCGGTTATCTCCCAGCGCGCTTCGCGGGCGACCGCTTCGATGGCCTCGCCGGCCTCAATGGCTAATGCGCCCAAGCGGCTTAGGGTATTATCCATGGCGCGCGAGCCAGGCGCGGGCCATAAACAGGGCGGCGATGGTACGCCCTTCTATCACGTCGTCGCGCATGGTTAGCGCTAGTAAGTCGTCGATGTTGCAGGGCACGATCTCGAGCGGTTCGGGCTCGTCGCCGGCAAGGCGTTCGGGGTACAGGTCGCGCGCCAGTAGCACGTGAATTTTGTGCTCCATGTACGAGGGTGATAAGTGCAGGCACTTTAGGTAATCGAGTTTACTCGCGCCGTAGCCTACCTCTTCTTTAAGCTCGCGGTTGGCCGATTGTTCGGGAGTCTCGCCTTTATCCATCGCACCTTTGGGTAGCGACAAATGGTAATCCTCTAGGCCGCCGGCGTATTCGCGTACCATCAGCACGGTATTGGGGTCGAGCATGGGCACCATTAACACGGCACCGGGGCCGCCACTGCAGAGCTTTTCGTAGCGACGCTCGACGCCATTGCTAAAGCGTAAGTCCAGCTGCTCGGCGCGAAACAACCGGCTTTGGGCGACGGTTTGACGCTGCAAAATTTTAGGTTTTTCGGGCATGTAAGTGTCCGTAAGCTTGCCGTTAACGAGGCGGTGAACGCCGTCGAAATGGGTTACACTGGCGCTCGCTATTGTGGTGAGGCCAGTAAGTAGCGCTTGAGCGGTTTTAATCAGAGTGGTTGGTGTAAAACAAATCTTATCAGTGCTTAGCGCTGCTACATCAATAGTAACAAGAAGCGCCCTATAAACACGACCATAAATGTCGGCGTTGCCACTTAGATAAACCTAGATTCACTCAAAAATAGCTTAGGGATAGGCCCGCAACTCTCAGTTGTACAGATTTCAAGCTACCCCTTTCCCAAGGCGCCGGTGCAACCAAAACGGTTGTGGGTGCGTCTGATGATTAGCTCGCGCGACAGGACGCGCATGAAACCAACGGGATGTTTGCATGATCAGGTTAAATAATATTCATAAATACTACCGTACCGGCGAGCAGTCTTTGCATGTGCTAAAGGGCATTGATCTGCATATTGCCGAGGGCGAATTGGTTTCTATTATGGGGTCGTCCGGCTCGGGTAAATCAACTTTGCTGAATATTCTGGGTGTGCTGGATCACTACGACAGTGGCGAGTACACCCTCGCCGGACATCCGATCAATCATATTAAAGAGCGTCAAGCCGCCGATTTACGCAATCGATTTATCGGTTTTGTGTTTCAGTCGTTTAACTTACTGCCATTTAAAAACGCGCTGGAGAATGTCGCACTGCCGCTGTACTACCAGAAAGTCAGCCGCAAAGTGCGCAACGCCCGCGCGCTGGAGTATTTAGATATGGTGGGCTTGGCCGATCGCGCCGAGCATATGCCCTACCAGTTGTCGGGCGGACAAAAGCAGCGGGTGGCGATGGCCCGCGCGTTGGTAACGCAACCCAAAGTAATTCTCGCCGACGAACCTACCGGTGCGCTCGACAGTAAAACCACCGATGAGGTTATGGCGGTGATGCATCAAGTGCATCAAATGGGTAATACCATTGTGATCGTCACCCATGAACAGGACATTGCCAATCAGACCCAGCGGCAAATTATTTTGCGCGATGGCCGTGTGGTGAATGCCGAGGGCGAGCCCTTACCAGCGGCGCCTGCGGAGGCTTAAGAATGTGGGATAGCCTGCAGGAAATTCTTTTTACCCTACGGCAAAATAAATTGCGTACCGCCCTAACCGCCTTTGGTGTGTTTTGGGGCATTTTTATGCTGATTTTATTGCTCGGTGCCGGCCGCGGGATGCAAAACGGAGTGATGAATACCTTTGGCGATGAGTCACTCGATTCGATTGTGATTTGGACCGGAACCACGTCGGTGGCGTATCAGGGCCGGGGGCTGGGGCGAAAAATCATGTATACCAACGAGGATATCGAGGCAGTTCGCCGTCAGGTTGAAGGCCTGCGTTATGTGACCGGTGCCAACTCGATGGGTCAGGGATCGGTGGTGTACCACAATAAACAAGGCATGTTTGAAACCTACGGCATTGATGATCGGTTTTTTAAAATTCGCGATAAAGTTCCCTTTCGGGCCGGCCGTACCATCAATGTACTGGATGAGCTTAATACCCGAAAAATTGCTGTTGTTGGCACCAGTGTACGAGACCGCTTGTTTGGTGCGAGTGCTGACCCGGTAGGCGAGTGGATTAAAGTTAACAATGTACATTTAAAGGTGATCGGCGTATTTCACGACCGGGGCAATAACGGTCGCGACTCTGAGCGCGTCTATGTGCCCTACAGTACTTTTGCCAAAACTTTTGGGCGTGGTAACCAAGTGCATACCATTTGGGCGCGCCCCGATGCCGACGCCGATGGTTTTGCCGTGCAAGAGCGCATCATCAAATTACTTAAGCAGCGTCATGGGGTATCACCGGATGATCGCCGCGCGATTCAATCGTTTAACTTTGCCGAACCGGCAAAAATGGTGAAAGGCCTGTTTGTGGCCATTAATGGTTTTATTTGGTTTGTCGGTCTCGGTACTCTCACCGCCGGAATTGTCGGTATCAGCAATATTATGATTATTACCGTTAAAGAGCGCACCCGCGAGATTGGTATTCGCAAAGCCCTTGGTGCCACGCCTTTTAGTATTGTCAGTACGCTGTTAATGGAGTCGGTGTTGGTGACCAGTATTGCCGGTTACTGCGGCTTAGTGCTGGGGGTGGGGTTGGTCGAGTTGATGGCTTACGGCTTAAAAGTCTCGGGGGCCGAGTTGGAGTTTTTTCGCCGCCCCGAGGTGAATTTTCAGGCGGCGGTAACGGCCGTGGTGTTATTGATTGTGGTGGGCGCGCTAGCGGGTTTAATTCCGGCCATGCGCGCGGCGCGCATTATGCCCGTTGAAGCCATGAAGGCGGAGTAGTGATGAATCAAGGACACAGCTTGTGATTGATTTCGATAAATGGCAAGAAATACTCACCTCGCTTGCACAGCATAAATTGCGTACCGCACTAACCGCGTTTGGTGTGTTTTGGGGGATTTTTATGCTCACCGTGTTGCTCGGTGCCGGCACGGGATTACGCAATGGCGTTATGGATGGGTTTCCGGCATCGCCCAACAATGTTTTTATTTGGAGTGGCAGCACCACGCAGCTGCCGTATAAGGGTTTACCTATTGGCCGCCGCGTGACGCTTAAACCAGAGGATGTAGCGGCGATTAAACGCGACGTGCCCAGTGTGCGCGAGGTTTACGGGCAAAACAGTATCGGAGTCTGGTCGGGTACTCCGCCTTATACGGTGCATAAAAATAATAGTGGGACTTTTTTTGTGCAGGGCTCGCACGCGGGGATGGCGCCGATCAATTCGGTTACCGTAACGCAGGGGCGCTACTTAAACGAAATCGATGATCGCGATAAGCGCAAAGTGGCGGTGATTGGCGCGCGGGCTAAAGAGCAGTTGTTTGATGCCGGCGACCCGGTGATTGGCGCTAACATCCGTATTGCCGGTATTAATTTTCAAGTGGTGGGTACGTTTGACTCGCAGCAGCGCGGCAATAATTCGCAGGATGAAGAAAAAATACATATTCCTAACGATACTCTGCGCCACGCATTTAATCAGTCCGGCTGGATTGGCAGTTTTGTGATTCAGCCCAAACCCGGCATTCATGCCAGTGTTGCCGAACAAGAGGTTAAAAAGTATCTGTATCAGCGCAAAGACGTGCACCCCGATGATGTTGGCGTATTGGGCAGTTTTAACTTGCAGGTGGAGTACGACAAAATTCAAGGGTTGTTTACCGGCATTAAATTTTTTAGTTGGCTGGTGGCGGTAGGCACGATTACCGCCGGTGCTATTGGGGTGGGCAATATTATGTTGATTGTGGTGAAAGAGCGCACCCGCGAGATAGGTGTGCGCAAAGCGCTGGGCGCGACGCCGGCGTCGATTGTGTCGATGATTGTGCAAGAGTCAGTACTGATTACGGCGGTTGCGGGGTATTTTGGTTTAGTGGTTGGCGTTTTTTTACTGGCAGGCGTTGCTAATGTTTTAGAGATGACCGGCGGCGCCGATATGTTTGCCAGGCCGTCAGTGGATTTTACGACCGCCTTGATTGCTGTGCTGGTTTTGATTGTTTCTGGCGTGCTGGCCTCTTTGTTGCCGGCGGCCAAAGCGGCGGCGGTTAACCCTATTGTTGCTTTGCAAGACGAATAACATACAACGTACATCATTACTTATTGAGTTAACTGTTATGAAAAAATTTATATGGATGTTCTTTCTGTTGTTAATAGCCGTTATTTTTGTTGGTACAGCGGTATTTTTGTATCAGAAATCACAAGAGGCTCCGGTGGTGTATGAAACAACGTCGCCGTTTACCACCACGGTTGTGAAAAAGACGGTGGCGACCGGTAAGGTGATTCCGCGTAAACAGGTTAACGTTACCTCGCAAGTGTCCGGCGTTGTGGATGAGTTATACGTGACTGCTGGCGAAACCGTTAAGAAAGGCGATTTAGTGGCCAGAATATCGATGGCCCCCAATATGGTGACGCTTAACCACGCTGAGTCGCAGCTTGAGAGTGCGCGCATTAGTTTTAACAACGCCGAAGATGAGCTGAACCGACAGAAAAATCTCTTGGAGCAAGAGTTAGTGTCGGTGTCAGCCTATAACAAGTTTCGCCTGAGCTACGAGTTAGCGAAAGAGTCGATGCACTCGGCCGAGAATAATTTACTGTTGATTCGCGAAGGGGCAACCCGTCAGTCTGATTTAGTGTCCAATATGATTCGCGCGACGGCGGACGGTATGATTTTGGATGTTCCCCATAAAGAGGGTGCTTTTATTGTTGAGTCGAGCACCTATGGTGCCGGCACCACCGTTGCTGCGCTGGCGGATATGACCGATATGATTTTTGAAGGCCTGGTAGACGAGGCCGAGGTGGGAAAAATTAGCGAGGGGATGGAGCTGCTGCTCGATGTTGGCGCCCTGGAGGGGGAGCCCTTCTCGGCCGTATTGGAGTATATCTCGCCGCAGGGGCAAGATGATCAGGGCACCATTAAGTTTGAAATTCGCGCTGCGGTGACTTTGTCCGATAAGTTATTTCTGCGCGCCAACTACAGCGCCAATGCCGATATCGTGCTCGATAAGCGTGAAGATGTGTTGGCGATCAACGAAAGTAATCTACTGATCGAAGAGGATCAGTATTTTGTCGAGGTACAAACGGCGCCGCAGCAGTTTGCGCGGCGCGAAATTGAAGTAGGTCTGTCTGACGGTATTAATATTGAGGTTGTATCTGGCCTAGCGGAAAGTGATAAAATCAAGCAACAGTAGCGTCTAGGGTAACTCTGGGCGTTAATCTATGGGTGCCACCAATGGCGCCCGAGCCCAGACTCTAGAGGTACACAATGATCGATTGGCAAGCTATTGATACCGTTATGCTGGACATGGACGGTACCTTGCTCGATCTGCATTTCGATAACTACTTTTGGCTGCATCACCTGCCGGCCCGTTACAGTGAGATCCACGGGGTCGATTTTGAGGCTGCCCGCGCCAAGCTCGCGGCACGAATCGACGAGCATGTGGGCAGCTTGCAGTGGTACTGCCTAGAGTTTTGGTCCGACGCGCTTGAGCTGGATATCCGGGCGCTAAAAGAAGAGATTAAACATAAAATTCAGATACGCCCCCACACCGAGGAGTTTCTCGATCGTTTGCGCGCCGCCGGTAAACACGTGATGCTGGTCACCAATGCCCATCCGCAGAGCATGTCACTGAAGTTTGAGGTCACCCAGATCGACAAGCACTTTGATTTAATCGTCTCCTCCCACGAGTTTTCACACGCCAAAGAAGCGCAAGAGTTCTGGCGCTCACTGGCCGCGCGCGAGCCGTTTGATCCAGCGCGCACCCTATTTGTCGACGATACGTTGCGGGTGCTGGATTCGGCGCGGGATTTTGGCATTGCCCATTTACTGGCGATTCACCAACCGGACAGTCAAGTGGCGCGCCGCGTTGCGGGCTACCCTGCGATTGAGCACTTTAGTGAAATTATGCCGGAGGTGCCCCGTGGCTGAACCTGCCAGCGCTAAAGTCCGCGTCGATAAATGGTTGTGGGCGGCGCGCTTTTTTAAAACTCGAAGCCTCGCCAAAGCTGCCATAGAAGGTGGTAAAATCAATGCCGACGGTCAGCGTATTAAACCCAGTCGCGAGCTGGAAGTGGGTATGACGCTCACTATTCGTCAGGGTTGGGATGATAAAACCGTCGAGGTGCTCGCACTGTCGGATAAGCGGCGTGGCGCCCCCGAGGCACAGCTGCTGTACCGCGAAACCGAGGCTAGTATTGTCTTGCGCGAGCAGCGTGCGGCCGAGCGCAAGGCGGGATTGGGGAGTTTTATTGTCAGTGACCACCGTCCCAATAAAAAGGAACGGCGCCAGATTCACCGGTTTCAGCGCAACATGAACATGGATGAATCCAGCTAGAGTTTGCCTCGTTTTATCGACGACCTTTCGCGCGAGCGCGCATTTTACCCGTTTTGGAACCCGCTATGATCAGCAACGACTTACTGCACCGCTTTATTTTTGATGACTGTGATATTCGCGGTGAGATAGTAACGCTTGGTGCCAGCTACCAAGAGATTCTCGCGCACAACGATTACCCTAAGGTTGTACAGGCGCTGTTGGGCGAATTTGTCGCGGCGGTGGCGCTATTGTCGAGCACATTAAAATTTGATGGTGTGGTGACGTTACAAGCCCGCGGTGAGGGTGCTTTGTCGTTGGTGATGGCCGAATGTAGCCACCACAATGAGATTCGGGCGATTGTGCGCCCCGCCCCCGATGGTGAGATTGACGCCGAGGCGGCTACCCTACCCGATTTGCTCGGGGGTGGCGTGTTGGCTATTACCCTTGACCCGGCAAAAGGAGAGCGCTATCAGGGCGTGGTGCCCCTGGAGGCCGATGATCTGGCGGGCTGCCTAGAGCACTATTTTCGCCAAAGTGAGCAATTAGAGACGCGTTTTTGGTTGGCGGCCGATCAGGACGCGGCCTCGGGCCTTATGTTGCAGGCATTGCCGCAGCAGCTAGCGGCCAGCGCCGAGGATAACGCCGATCAATGGCGCACCGCTCAGGCCTTAGCCGACACCGTGTCGAGCGACGAGTTGCGGCGGGTTGATCACAACCAGCTGTTGTACCGGTTGTTTCACGAACAGTCCTTGCGGCTATTTAGCCCCAGCGCTATCCACTTTGCCTGCAGCTGCTCACGGGAGCGCAGTGCCGAGGCGTTGAAGTCGTTAGGGCAGAGTGATGTCGAGCAACTGTTAATCGAAAAAGGTGAAATCGAGATCGACTGTCAATTTTGTAACCAGCTTTATCGCTATAGCGCGGCGGATATTCGCGCACTCTTTGGCCAGGAGACGTTGCATTGAGATTGCTATACAAAGGTTGGGTTGCTGTACTTGGCAGTTGTTTTGTGCTCGCGACGCACGCGCAAACGACGCCAGAGGCGACAACTGAGCCACACAGAAGTGCTGGCTTGGTGAAAGAAGAGCCCGAAAAACGCTGGGAAGCGGGCATCGGAGTGGGCGGTTTATATGGCCCAGACTATCGCGGCTCCAAATCCTATCGCGATTATATCGCCCCGATTCCTTACGTGGTGTATCGCGGGCCGGTGTTTCGTACCGACGGTGACGGTTTGCAGGGCGACTTTTTACGCACCGATGCGCTGGAGCTAACCGCCAGTATGGCCGTGTCGGTAACCCC
This sequence comes from uncultured Gilvimarinus sp., assembly GCF_963972205.1. NCBI lineage: Bacteria > Pseudomonadati > Pseudomonadota > Gammaproteobacteria > Cellvibrionales > Cellvibrionaceae > Gilvimarinus > uncultured Gilvimarinus sp. The sequence continues at coordinate 46,991 of NZ_CAXAUC010000005.1, forward strand.
CGACAGCGATAAAAACGAACTGCGCGAGGGGATGGAAGAGCTTGGCTCTACCCTAGAGGCGGGGCCCGCGGTTAAGGTTAATTTAACCGGGCCTAATTTCTCTCAAGGCTTTTCGCTCTCGTTGCCGCTGCGGGCGGTCATCGCTTTGGGTGACGGCTCGCCCGAATATATTGGGGTCGTGAGTACCCCATCGTTGGTCTATAAACAGTCCATCAAAGGTGGTTGGAAGTGGACCGCCCGCACGGGGCCGGTGTTTGCCTCGGGTAAATACCACGATTATTACTACACGGTTAAGCCAGAGTACGCCCTACCCGATCGGCCAGCTTACGAGGCGAGCAGTGGCTACAATGGTTTTAATGCTCAGGCGGCTTTAAGCCGGCGCTTTAGCGATTATTGGTTTGCGTTTTATCTGCGCTACTCTAATTTGCAGGGGACGGACTTTCGCGATAGTCCGCTGGTGGAAACCGAGCACAATGTAATGGGCGGCTTTGCTATTAGTTGGGTCATTTTTTAAGCAGTCATCTCGTGGTTGACGCTCTACAGTGCCAAGCATAATATTAATCATCACATAATTAATAATAATCGTGAGGATGATTGAATGTTTCGTACCATTGTAATGGGTGTCGCCCTAGCCTTATTGCCTAGTACTGCCGCCTTAGCCGCCGATCAGGCGCCTCTGAACCCCACTTTTATCTATTTTGCCAAAGGCCAGACGCCCGATGCTTGGCACTGGGTGTTGTCTGATCCGGGTAACTGGTGGCAACCGCTAGAGGCTAACGAAGGCAAAAGCAGTAGCGGCAAGGTTCGTATGTCGAGTGCGGCGACTGAGCAGTTCCCCGATGCCATCAAGCTGAAATGGGATCGTAAAGATAATTGGGGCGGTGTCGCTATTAGTGGCCGCAGCGTGGATTTATCTAAGTTTGAGCAGGCCGCCGAGCTAATAGTTGCCCTTAAAGTTGAGAGCCGGGTGCCGGGCTCCGTTAAGGTCAAAATGAGCTGTGGTGAAGGTTGTGAAGCCGAGGTTGATGTGGCGGATAACCTCAGGGGGATGCCTCGTGGTCAGTGGATGGCGCTGCCTTTGGCACTGGATTGCTTTGCCGCCAACGGACTTGATCTAAGCAAAGTGGCTTCGCCCTTTAGCATCGGCACCACGGGCGCTTTGGAGCTGCATATTGCGGAAATTAGCCTCGGCTCTATGGCTGCCGGCGATGAAGGCTGCGTGCCTAACGATCAAGCGGCGCCATAGTGGTCGATACGCTTTGGCACCGCTATTTAGACTTAGGGGGTATAGCGCTCCCAAGTCTGGCTGCGGCCAAACAGTGATATACCGATAAACCCGCGTACCGTCAGGCTGTTGCCTCCTTCGTTGAGCTCCAGCTTGGCTTTATAGATTTTGCCGGTTTTAGGGTCGAGAATGCTACCGCCAGCCCACTCGCCCTCGGCTTCGCGGGTTAGCCCCCACATAAACGTTAGCCCCTCTAAGGGCTGGTCTTTAAAGTTCTCGGGGCATTTTTCACACCGTGAGCCTTTGGCCTCTTCGCGCAAGAGCTGGGTGATTGTGCCCTGTAGCTCGCCCGCCGCGTTTAAATTTAGGGTGACGATACTTTTGCGACTGCCGTCGCGGTCATCGATCGTGATCCAGCGCCCCTCGACGGCTGCGGCTTGGCAAAGGGTGCTAAAAGCAGCGAATACTATCAGCAGGATAAGGCGAAATTGGGAGCGTGTCTGCATAGCTTACCTCGACGTTAGAGGTGCCTGTAGAGTGAGAGTTGTCGGTTGGGCACCACTGTAAACTATAGATCCATCGAGGGCGGGCTGCCAGTATCCGGCGTGCGGTATTTTACGCAATTGCGCCCGGCGTGTTTGGCGCGATAGAGCGCGTCGTCGGTGTGTCTGAGTAGGTCGGTAATGTCACGATCGGTTTTGGTGGCAACGCTGAGGCCAATGCTGATCGTGATGGCCGCGTTATTGGTGGTGCTGGCAAAACGCATTTGCTCACAGTCGAGGCGCAACCGCTCGGCCAGTTGCAAAGCTTGTTTAAGCTCAGTGTTGGGTAATACTAGAGCAAACTCCTCCCCGCCAAAACGCCCTAAGGTGTCCGGCTCGCGCAGCTGGGATTGGCATTGCTGCGCCAGATCGCGCAGCACTTGATCACCAAATAGGTGGCCGTGCTGATCGTTGACGAGCTTGAAATAATCAATATCAAAAATGAGCAGCGCTAACGGTGTGTGATAGCGCTGAAACTTGGCAAAATTTTGCTCAAGTTCGGCCAATAGTTTACGGCGATTGTAGACCCCGGTGAGTTCGTCGGTCTCGCTTAAAGTTTGCAGTTGCCCCTGGAGGTCGTGGCGCTCGGTAATGTTGGAGGCGACCCACACGACTGCCCGCTCGCCATTAATAGGGTTGGCCAGCGGCTGAATGCGCCCCTCAAACCAAAGGTCGCCCCTTGGGCCGGTATCGGTCGGTAGCCCCGAGACATCTCGGCCCGCCAAGCTGTATTCCACGATACGTAAGCGGTTTTGGTGGATAGTGGTGCGTATCTCTTGGAGAAACCAATCCGCCTTTTCTGCCGGTAAAACGTCATTGAGGGTGAAATCTACCAGGTGTGAGCCGTCGTGATAGTACTGGCGATCGTGGCCTCCGAGCAATGCCACATAACGCCCTGACTCGGTTAACACAAACACCGGGTCGGGCAGGGCTGCGATCATATCCAGCAGCAAATCTTGGGCGTCGCTCATGGGCTTACCAAAGGTAAGAGAAGTTTTTATTTATAAGATCTTAGGCGCCATTACGGGGGTAAGGCAAGCGGCGCGTCACAATGGTACGCGCCGCTGCGAAGGTTATATTACCGCCGGCGCATTGGCACAGGTACGTCTTTGGGTTTAACAAGTGCCGGCTCGGACTCAAAACGGGCATAAGCTTCACTGTGGGCTTTGGCAATGCGGCCCAGTGCGGCGGTTAGCTTGGGGTCTTCGCAGCCTTCGATACTTTCCCAGAGCTTATCGACGGTGGCCAGTGCATTTTTTTTGTCGTCGGATTTATTGATGCTCATCATCAGCTGGATGTAATTCTGAATACCAAGCTTATTTTGCATGGCTCTCTCGACGATAGGCCGGGATTGCATTTCGGGTAAAGTAATATCCGGGCAGCGCTGTTTTATGGCTTGGTTCATGGTGTAGTTTGACATCATGGTGCGAAAGTCCGTCCCCAGCTGTTTTAAATCGGCGTGGGCATTTAGCGCGACGGTCGTGAGTAGCAAAGTAAGCGCGGTGCGAATCAGTGTGTGCATAAAGCCTCTTGATGGTCGGTAAACAGGTTCAGTGCGAATAGGTCGGCAATTGTATCACCGTCATTGCGGCTCGTCCGCGCGGGGTGCTATCCAGCGTTGTATGCGCCGCGCCAGAATGCTTAATGGCAGCGCGCCGGCCCCCAATATTTGATCGTGAAAGGCTTTGAGGGAGAAGTCTTCGCCTAGTTCCCTTTGGGCTTGAGTACGCAGCGCAAGTATGGCGTTCATGCCGATTTTATAGCTGGTGGCTTGACCCGGCATAACGATATAGCGCTCGACCTCGCGGCGCGCGTCATCGCGAATCATGGGCGTGTTAGCGACAAAGTAATCAATGGCTTGCTCGCGGGTCCATTTTAAGTGGTGGATGCCGGTATCTACCACCAAACGCACGGCGCGCCATAGCTCAAAACTTAAGCGACCAAAGTCAGAGTATGGATCGGCGTAAAGGCCAATTTCCTTGGGCACTTGCTCGGCATACAGGCCCCAGCCTTCGGTGTAGGCGGTGTAGCCGCCGTGGCGGCGAAACGCCGGTAAATCGGCAAGCTCTTGGGCAATGGCAATTTGCATGTGGTGGCCGGGCAAGGCCTCGTGGTAAGCGAGTGCCTCCATTTGGTAGCGGGGCATGGCACTTAAGTCGTGCAGATTGACGTAATAAATACCCGGGCGCGAGCCGTCGGCGGCAGGCGATTGGTAAAAGGCTTTACCGGCCGACTTCTCGCGAAACGGCTCCACCGCTTTTACGCGTAGATCGGCTTTAGGTAAGTGACCAAATAGCTCGGGCAAGCGGTCGCGCATAGTGTCGATCAGGACGCGGGTGTCTCTAAGGTACTGCGCTCGGCCTGCGTCGCTGTCGCGGTAGTAGAGTTCGGGGTCGTCCTGCAACTTTTTATAAAACTCCGGCAAGCTGCCAGCGAAGCCTACGGCCTTTTTAATATGCTCCATCTCGGCGTGAATGCGCGCAACTTCGGCCAGTCCCAGCTGGTGGATTTCGTCGGCACTCATGTCGGTGGTTGTGATGTTCGCTAGTGCGAACTGATAGTAGGCATCGCCTTGGGGAAACTTCCACACACCGTCACGGGTGTCAGCTTGTTCGGCCAGTTTGTCCCACACCGTTAACAGCTGTTGGTAGCCGGGCTGAACGCTTTTGAGTAGTGCTTGGTTTGCGTCGCTCAGTAATTGTGTGCGTCGCTCAGGCGTTATCTCAAGCGCATCTATTTTGCGCGTAAAGTCGGCCAGGAGCGGGCTCGACTCACTGGCGTCTTGATTAAATGGTTTGCCGGTCGTGATATTGACGATGTCGCTGCGCACTTGTGGGTAGACAAAAGCCGGAGCCAAGATGCCCTTTTGTGCACGGCGCTTAAGGTTAACGCTTAATTGTTCCAGTAACGGCTTAACCCCTTGCAGGCGCGAGATATAAGCGGTCGCATCATCGACGTTAGTAATTTGGTGTGAGTTGATCAAAAACGAAACGACGGTGGCGTGTAGGCCAAACATCTGGTTGACCGGGTAGTTGTAATCGCGCCATTGGTAACTATTAATATCTTGCTCAAGTTCGAAGCGCATTAACTCGACACTGAACTGGTTATCGGCATTGAGTTTGCTGCTGTCGAGTTCGTTTAATCGGGTGAGTTGATCCTGGTTGAGTCTGTGATACAGCGCACTTTGCGCGGAGCTAATATCGTCCCATTCGCCATAGTGGGTTTTGCGCCCTAAATGGGTTTGGTACATAGGGCTAAGAGATACTTGCTCTTCAAAAAACTGCTCGAACAGAGCGAGTGCTTGTTGGTCGGCGGTTCTCGCCGCTGACAACTGGCTAACCAAAAGCAGTAGAGCGCTTATTATCACGCGCTTAGTTAAACTCATGAAAGTCCTTAGTGGTGTTTGTGGTTTTGTCTGGGTTGTTCCATGGCGACATCGGCGCGACTGCGCAGTTTGTCTTTGCTGCGAATATTGGCAAAAGGGTCTGGGCCTGCCGCCTCGGGTGGCGGATGGGCCGTACGGCGCGATTGTTTATTGTGAGGTTTTGTGTGGCGCTCGGCATCGGTTTCGTTATTGATTTTTGCTAGGCTGCGGGTATTAAACCAATAATATAAAAGTGTAATGCCGATGAGCGCTAGCCACTTAACCACAAACGATGCCCAAAGGTTGTCGTGTTGCGCTGTGGTGGTTGCCCACGAGACGTAATCGCTGTGAACCATGGCGATAAAAAAGTAACTGATAAACAGCGCTAGCGTCGATACGATGGGGCGCCGGTAGCGCTTCCAAATAACCGTGGCTAAAGCCGACTTAGCGAGAAACCGAAACATATCGTCGCCCTACCCTCTGCCTTACGGAAACAAGCTCAAGCCCAGCGCGGCAATCAGCGCTACGATACCGCGGGATTTATACTCGCTGATGATTTTGTCTTCTTCTTCTTTGACGATAACCTCTAGCACATCCGGCTCGTAATCTTCTGGCTTGCGGCCGTGCAAATAAATGCGAGTGCGCGCCCGTTCAATGGCTTTGTGGCGAATTTTTCCGGCGTATTTGTGTTTTACTTTGTCGTAGTTGCGGCGCAAAAAATTACTGCGTTTGTTATCGCGCAACTGATTTTCCGGTAGGTTCATAGTCGCTCCGATTTTTGGCGCGCCCGGTTACGGGCATTCGCCGGTATTTTGTAAGTGGGTGCGCTTGGCGTTGCGGGCTATGGCGTAGGTTTCGTCGAGCATAATTTCGCGGCCCCAGCCGGTTAATCCTTCGACGGTACCATCGTCACTCATGTCTAGATGTTTTTGGGGTTTATTGCCCGGGCCCCATGACCAAGGCAAAAAGCCAATGTCAAATTCCAGAGCCGTTTGCACAATGGTGCGGTAGGGAATCGCGCCGCCTTCACTGTCATCCCAGCGATCGCCAAACTCGCCAATAATGAGCGGTAAATCGGCATCGACAGACTCTTGCATTTCGGCCCGTACCCGGGCGGCATCAAAGCCCCACATTTTGGGCCACCACATGTGGATCGACAATAAAATATTTTTTTGCGGGTCGGCTTTTATCAGCGCTGGCCCCGCCGCTTGTAAGGTATCGATATCTTTGCCCCAGCCGGGTGCATCGATCATTAAGGGGACACGGTAGCCCGACTCGCGCAAACGGGTAATGGCGCGGGTGTAGCCTTTGGTGTACGCATCAAGGGCGACTTTGTCGCCCACTTCATTGCCGATATTAACAATTGTGTAGCGCTGATGTTTAGCGATGGTGGCGGCTATCTCGGGTTGCGTCCAATAGTCGATCAGTAAGTCCAACTTAGACCAGTCGCCGGTGGCGTCGTGCAGCTCGATAATAGGAAACAGTTTTTGCTTAAACGCATTTTTTAACACAGCGTCCAATTCGGCGGGTTTGCCTTCGGTACTCCAGACGATGCGCACGGTGTTGGCGCCGGTTTTGGCGATCTCACTAAAGCTCGATAACCCGGTGCGGTCAAGCCAAAACACCATGCGATTGGGTCCCATAGGCACGAAGTGCTCGCCACAGGCATCAAACAACTGGCGGCCTTTAACACTAAACGTTGCCGTAGAGGGGGTATCAGCCGCGTTGGCGCCGCTGATGAGCAAGAGGGTTATAAGTAATAGCGATAATTTCATGCTGCCTATCTGTTTCCGCCAAAAGGGATCGGGTTTGCCTACAGTTTAACCCGATTTGATGCGTCGATAGGCGATTGTCGTTAAAAAATTATGACAGGGTTGTGTCGTTGGCGGGTAGCACGCAAGTAAAGACGCTGCCCTTACCTACTTCACTGTTGATTTGCAGCTCGGCATCGTGGCGCAGCAATACATGCTTGACGATTGCGAGCCCTAACCCGGTGCCGCCGGTGCCACTGTTGCGGCTGGCATCCACACGGTAGAACCGCTCGGTTAAGTGCGGAATATGTTTGGCGTCAAAGCCGACGCCGTTATCGCTGACCGAATAGTAAATACGTGGGCCACTGCGCCATAAACGCATGGCAATTTTGCCCCCCTCGGGGGTGTATTTGACGGCGTTAACCACTAAGTTAGAAAACGCGCTGTGTAGCTCTTTTTCGTTGCCAATGATCGATAACTTGGGGGTGCATTCAAGGGTGAGAGTTTGTTGCTTTTCGTCGCTGAGCACGGCGGCCTCGGACTTTACGGTTTGCAGCAGAGGCTCTAACTCGACGCGTTTTTGGTTAAACCCGGTATCGGTGGTTTCCAGCTTAGACAGCATAATCAAATCGTTAATTAACAGCGACATGCGTTTGGACTGCTGCTGCATCTGCTCCAGCGGCTTGTCCCAGGTGGGGGTTTTATTGTTGTCGGCCATGGTTTCTAAGTAACCGCTAATTACGGTTAACGGCGTGCGTAGTTCGTGGGAGACGTTGGCGACAAAGTCTTTGCGCATTTGTTCTAAGTGGTAAATTTGGGTGATATCGCGCACCACAATCAAGCGCTCGTTTTTACCAAAACGGGTGATTTGAAACTGCAAGCGCTTGTCGGGAAAGCGCGGCGAGGGGATATCCAGCGGCTCGGAGTAATCGCCCGCTTCAAAGTAATCGACAAAGCGCGGATGACGAATAAAGTTAATGACCGATTGGCCTTGATCTGAGTTGTAAAACCCCAGTAAGCGCTGGGCGGCAGGGTTCCACCAATCGAGGTAACCGCGCCAGTCGAGCAAAATTACGCCGTCTTTAAGGGCCGAGGTGGTCTCTTGCACGCGATTGATAACCGCCTGAAGGTTTTTCTTCTCGCGTTTTTGGCGCCGCTGTAAGTGGTAAATGGCATCGAATACGTCGCCCCACAGGCCGGTCGCCTCGGGCGGTTGGCTTTTGCGACTGCCGTTGAGCCAGATATTGAGGCGCAGCATTTGCCACAGGCACCAGCCGATATACCAAAAGGCAAAGAGCACCAAGGTCCACGCAAGCTGGTCAATTAGCATGCCGATAATAACGGCGATGATAAAGATAACGGCCAAGCGTTTCAGCTCGGCATTGAATCCCTGTAGCAAAATGGTGTCAGTCCTGTATCGGCGTGATCAGAGGCTTTTAGCTGGCCTTGGTCGAAAAGCGGTAGCCCGTGCCGCGTACGGTCTGGACTAAGTTTTCGTGTTGATCGACCGTTAGCGCCTTGCGCAGGCGGCGGATATGAACATCGACGGTGCGCTCTTCGACATAGACGTTACCACCCCAAACGTGATCTAACAATTGGCTGCGGGTGTAAGCGCGCTCTTGGTGCGTTAAGAAAAACTGCAACAGACGAAACTCGGTGGGACCCATATCCACTTCGCGCTCGTTAATGGTAACGCGGTGGCTGGATGGGTCTAAGCACAAGCCCTGAACCTGTATGGGTTGGTGGCTGTTGGCGTGGGGGTCGGCGCGGCGCAGCACCGCTTTAAGGCGCGCTACCAGCTCGCGAGGCGAGAAAGGCTTGGTAATATAATCGTCGGCGCCTACCTCTAGCCCTTGGATTTTATTGTCCTCTTCGCCTTTGGCGGTGAGCATAATAATGGGGATGTTGGCGGTAACTTCGTCGCGCTTTAAGCGCCGCGCCAGCTCGATGCCACTGGTGCCGGGCATCATCCAGTCAAGCAGAATCAAGTCGGGTTTTTCATCGACGATCAGGCCGTGAGCGTCCTGTGCATTGCTGGCCTCTAAGCAGCGGTATTCGGCCATCTCGAGGGCGATACGCAGCATATCGCGGATTGCGGATTCGTCGTCAACGATAAGGATGGTGCGACTTGTCATAGTGCCTGCCTGTATGTTCCATCAATTGCGGATAATCAGTGAAGCGGTGGCTGCGGCTGATAACCGATCAGCGTAGATTCGCCCCCTTCTTTGCAAGCGTATTTAATGGTTAAATTGTTGCATATTTATGACAGCCCGGCGGTAAATTTTACCGCCAAAGCCAGTTTGCGGGTAAAACCGCGAGGTTTTACCACTTTATTAGACCTGCAATAATGCCGGCGAAAACGGCGACACCGACCCAGTTGTTGTTGAGAAAAGCGCTAAAACAGGGGCCGCGCTGACGGTAGCGAATCAGCCGCTGTTGATAGACAAACAGCCCTGCCGCCACGGCCACCCCGATGTAGTACAGGCCGTTTAGCTCAAACCGCGAGCCCATCAAGAGCAAGCCAAGCACCACCAATACTTGCAAGCTAGCGGTAATCACGCGGTCTTGATCGCCAAACAACACGGCGGTGGATTTAATGCCGATGCGCAGGTCGTCGTCGCGATCGACCATGGCGTAAAACGTGTCGTAGACGATGGTCCAGAGCACCACGGTAAAGTAAATCAGCCATGCCTGTTCGGGCACTTCACCTTGCACGCTGGCAAATGCCATGGGTATGCCCCAGGCAAAGGCTGCCCCCAGTACCACTTGTGGCAAATGGGTGTAGCGCTTCATAAAGGGGTAGCTACAGGCCAGTGCCAGCCCGCCAAAGGCCAAATACAGCGTTAGGGTGTTGGTAAACAGCACCAGAATAAAAGCCAGTAGCACTAACGCGGCAAACACCGCCCACGCCTCTTTGACGCTGACTTTGCCGGTAGCGAGCACGCGGTCTTTGGTGCGCTCAACGTGGCCGTCAAAGTTGCGGTCGGCGTAGTCGTTGATCACGCAGCCGGCCGAGCGCATAGCGATAGCGCCCACGCTGTAAATGATCACCAGATGCACCGGCGGCTTACCATCAGCGGCGAGCCACAGCCCCCACAGCGTGGGCCAGAACACCAGCAGCCAGCCAATCGGGCGGTTTAAGCGGGTGAGTTGTGCGTACAGCGTTAGGCGATGGCAGATGGTATCAATCATGTTGTCTCGTCCGGGAGTCGATCAGCGCGGGCAGAAACACTTCGCTAACCAGTAAGGTTTTACCGAATAGAAAAAATTTTGAGCGTCGGCCCCAGAGCATATCATCTCCCTGTACCACGGGGGGCACAAGCCGCTCGTGAGGTGGTAGCTGGGCGATTTGCATGGGTGAGCGCCCCAGTTGCCGATGGCTAAATAAAAAGCCTCCCAGGGGGCGGTTGGAGAGCTTGCGTAAATGGCGCAAGCGGCCGGTTAGGCTGTCGGCGGGGAATACACTGCGCGCATACACCCACGGAATGGCATCCGGCCCCAGCAATAACACCTCGCGAATCAGGGCGGTGCTGCGGCTTTGTTTAAGGGTGCAGCGCTCCGATAAGGTCGGCAGCCCCCAGTATTGGCGCAATACCTGTACTTGTAGTTGCCCGGCACTGCGCTTGCGTAACTTGGCGGTCAGCGAGCTGTCATCAAACAACCAGTGCCGTAACGGTTGGGGCACGCTAATGGTGTGGGCCGCCGGCTGCCAAAGCCCTAGCCCGCGCCGGGCAAACCGGCCAGGCGCGCCGCGTGATATTGCCGGGCGTGGTAGTAGCGCGCGCGATTGGGTCAAACGATACCTCGATCTACTGGGGTTAAACGCGGCATTTTAGCAGCTGTAGGGGTTAACAGCACAGGACAATTGCGGTTCGCTGGGGTACCCTCGCAGGTTAAGAATAAAGGCGACGAATGTGCGCCCCACGCAGTAAGAGATTGTTTATGAGTCTGACCAAAAAAATATTACTGGCCATGGTGCTGGGCATCGTCATCGGTTTGCTGCTTAACCTGTTTACCGGGCGCGAAGCGGACAGCTGGGTGCAGGTGTATCTGGTTGCGGGTTTATTTGACACGGTCGGGGCGGTTTTTGTCGCCTCACTTAAGCTGTTGGTGGTGCCACTGGTGTTTGTCTCGCTGGTGTGCGGCACCGCAACGCTAGGCAACCAGGCGCGGATGGGCGGGCTGGCAGTTAAAACCATCGGCCTGTATTTGCTCACAACCGCCATCGCTATTACCTTGGCGATTACGGTGGCCAGCCTGTTGGGGCCGGGGCTGGGGCTAAATTTAGAGGCGACTGGCGCGCTCAGCATGGACACTGACCTGTCGCTCAAGCAGACCATTATTAATATCTTCCCCAGCAACCCGGTGGCCGCGATGGCCGAGGGCAATATGCTGCAGGTGATTGTCTTCTCGGTATTGCTGGGGGTGGCCATTGCCAAAAGTGGTGACAAAGGCGAGCCGGTGGCGAGCTTTTTTGAGAACTTAAACCATGTGGTACTGCGCATGATTATGATGCTGGTACAGCTGGCCCCTTACGGGGTGTTTTGCTTGCTGGCCAAGCTGTTCGCGTCTATGGGGTTTGGGGTTTTTCAGGACCTACTGTTTTACTTTTTAACGGTGGCGGGTGTTTTAGTGTTGCAGTGCTTGGTGGTGTATCCGGGCTTGCTCAAACTGCTGTCGGGTCTTAACCCACTCATATTTTTGCGCAAAATGTACCCGGTGATGGTGTTTGGTTTTTCCACCGCCTCCAGCAACGCCACGCTACCCGTTACCATGAGCACGGTTGAGGGCAAGCTCGGGGTCGACAACAAAGCCGCCTCTTTTACTCTGCCACTAGGTGCCACCATCAATATGGATGGCACCTCAATTATGCAGGGCGTGGCGACGGTGTTTATCGCTCAGGCCTACGGTATTGATGTGGGCATCGCCGGTTATTTAATGGTGGTATTAACCGCCACCTTGGCATCAATTGGTACTGCTGGGGTGCCGGGCGTGGGTATGGTGACCTTGGCCATGGTGTTACAGCAGGCGGGCTTGCCTGTGGAAGAAGGGATTGCGCTCATTATTGGCGTGGACCGACTGCTGGATATGATCCGCACCGCCGTGAATATTACCGGGGACGCCGCTGTGACCACCGTGGTGGCCAAGAGCGAGAATCTGCTAGACGAGGATTGCTATCGCAACCGGGACGCCTAGCTTGGCTTTTTAGTTTTGGTTGAGAGCGCTGGCGATATGCTCTAAATCGTCAGACGATTCAATCACATTGGCTACAGTGGCCTCGGCTTTGGCACGGGTTAGCTGTAGTTCATCCAGCAGTGAGTCGGGGATGGATTCGCAGGGGCCGGTGCCGATATTGTGCTGGCGTAACAACATGCGCGCTAGATACACTAATTTGGCATAGATAGCGTTTTCGCCGTGGTAATTCGGGTTGCTTTGGTGACGCAGCCCGGTTACGACTTCCTCGGGCATTGACCACAACTCCATTAACTTACTGGCAATTTGATCGCGACTCATATTGAGTATATGGCGCTCAATCGTCTGTGGGGTGACGTGAGGGTTGGCCTCGCTCAGGCGGCAAAACTGTGCGTAATAGGGCGGAAACACCTCGGCCATAATCAATGCGCCAAAGTTATGCAGCAGGCCCGTAAGGTAGGCCATGCCAAAGCTGGGGCGAGACTCGCGGGGAATAGCCGTGACCAGCCCCTCGATAGTCGCCGCCATATACACCGCTTGCTGCCAATAGGGAAGCTCGCCGCTGGGGCCGTCTTTGGGCAAGTGCAGGGTTTTACCCAGCGCCAACCCAAGGGCCAAATTGAGCACCATATCAAAGCCCAATACCCGGACAATGGCATCGTGAATCGATTTAATTTTACCGGGGGCCGAATAGTAAGGCGACGCGGCCCAGCTTACGACTTGTGCGGCCAGGCTTGGGTCGGTCTCGACGATTTGTGCTAAATCCGATATGTCGGCGTTAGGGTCGACCCGCAGTTTGATAATACGCTGTGCGGTGTCCGAAAGCGGCGGCAGCTCTAAAGTCTCTTCTAAACGTTGGCGAATACGCAGCTGCGTAAAGTTGCTGATTGCGCCCTCTATTTGCGCTAAATCATCGGCGCCGCTGTCGTCGGCTTCCAGCGGCGCTAAAGGCGCCGATAGTTGGCAGACAACGGCGTCTTTTAAGATTTGTTGAAATTCATTGCCGTGCACCCGAATGAGTTGGGTGTCGTCGCCCGAGTCCAGCAGTAAGCTGTCGCGCTCGAGTAGTTGTTCATCCACCAAAGTCAGCAGGCCCGCAACCTGTGGCAGAGCTGGCACCGATTGAAATTGGTTCGCTTCGCAAAACTGTTGTAGGGCGCTCGCGTCGGCGGCGCGCAGCTCGCGGTTTAAATGCCGGTTCACGGCGGTTAAATCCAATAGCCGGTCGGCGCCCAATACGACTTGCACCCGGCCGATGTCATCCTGCAGCAGGATCGAGCGTGCCGCACCTTGCTGACGCAAGTGCTGTTGGTGCCAAATAAGCGGGTCTTCGCCCTCAAAGGCGGTCGAGGCCAAATCGTAAGTAATGTTTTGACTGCTGAGCAGTGTTTCGACACTGGTAGGTACTGGCACTGAAATTTCTCCTGGTCGTTGTGCTCATTGGGCGAACTATCGTTGTTTGCACGGCGCCCTTGCTGACAATATAAAGCCTATTTGACGCAGCGGCTACGGTTGCACTTAAAGTGTGATCTGGGTCACACTCGGTTGGTGCTTGCTTAAAACATTTTACGCGCCCAGGTAGCGCTCACGTCCACCCAGCCAGCGCTCGATAATGGCGCTGGCCCGCACGGGGTCGCGCGCAATAATTAATTCTCCGGCCTCGCGCACGGCGTCCAGCAAATGGCTATCGCGCTGGAGGTCGGCTACCCGAAACTCCATTTGGCCGGTTTGTCGGGTGCCGAGTACTTCGCCGGGGCCGCGCAATTCTAAATCTTGTTCGGCGATATAAAAACCATCCGAGCTCTCGCGCATAACTTTAAGGCGCGCCTTGCTGTTGCGCGATAGTGGCGTGCCGTACAGTAGCACGCAGTGACTGGCATCGCGTCCGCGGCCGACACGGCCACGCAGTTGATGCAATTGCGATAGCCCCAGCCGCTCGGGATTTTCGATAATCATCAAGCTGGCATTGGGTACGTCGACGCCCACCTCGATAACGGTGGTGGCCACCAATAAGTCTAGTTCAGCGGCTTTAAAAGCGCTCATCACGGCTTCTTTCTCGGCCGCCTTTAGGCGCCCGTGAACCAAGCCAATCCGCAAATCAGGGAGTTGTTCGCTCAGGTTATCGGCCGTTGCCTCGGCGGCTTGAGCCTCCAGAGACTCTGACTCTTCAATTAAGGTGCATACCCAGTACGCTTGGCGGCCCGCCGCGCAAGCGGCGCGTACGCGCTCGATGATTTGCTCGCGGCGCTGGTCGGAGATAACCGCCGTAGTGACTGGGGTGCGGCCGGGGGGGAGTTCGTCGATCACCGAGCAGTCTAAGTCGGCGTAGGCGCTCATGGCCAATGTGCGGGGGATGGGGGTCGCGGTCATAATGAGTTGATGCGGGGTGCATTCTCCGCGCGCGCCTTTCTCTCCCAGTGCTAAGCGCTGGTGGACGCCAAAGCGGTGCTGCTCGTCAATTACGGCGAGTGCCAAGTCGGCAAATTCGACCTCTTCCTGAAACAGTGCATGAGTACCTACCACCACCTGAGCCTCGCCGCTGGCGATAGCGGCCAGTTGCTCGCGCCGCGCTTTTTGCCCCAACTTGCCGCTGAGCCAGCCCAGTTTGATACCCAAAGGCTCAAGCCAAGCACTAAAGTTAACCCGATGTTGCTCGGCCAGAATTTCGGTGGGCGCCATAATGGCCGCCTGTTTGCCCGCCGCCACGGCGGCCAGTGTCGCCAGCGCCGCGACCACGGTTTTGCCTGAGCCGACGTCCCCCTGCACCAGCCGCAGCATGGGTTCGGGCTGGCGTAGATCTTTTTGTATGTCAGCGCTTACTCTTGCTTGAGCGCCTGTTAAGTCGAAGGGGAGCTGGGCTAAAAGCTGTTGTTGTAACTCGGCTGCCGGGTGCAACGGCGGCGCCCGCTGACTGCGAATACCTTGGCGAAACTGCAGCATACTCAGTTGATGGGCCAGTAGCTCCTCGAAAGCTAACCGCTGCTGAAACGGGTGAATGCCCTCTGCCAACTGGTGTAGGTCGACGTCTTTGGGTGGGTTGTGCAGTAGGACGAGCGCCTCGGCCAGGGGTATTTGCTCGAGGGTTTTACGCACGCGCTCGGGCAGCAGCTCTTCGAGTTGGTAGCGCGAGAGCAGCGCCAGTGCTTGCTGGGTAAGGGTGCGCAGTCGCGGTTGGGTCAAGCCATCGGTGGTTGGGTAGTGGGGGGTTAGGCTTTGTGCCAGCGGTTTATGGTCGCCATCGGCCAGCAGCTCGTATTCGGGGTGAACCATCTCTAGCCCGCTGGCACCGCGGCGTGTCTCGGCAAAGCAGCGCACCCGCGCGCCTTTGACCAGACGTTGTTTTTGCGCGCCGGTAAAATGAAAAAACCGCAATGTAAGGGTGCCGGTGTTGTCTTGTATTCGGCACACCAAAGAGCGACGCCGCCCGTACACCACATCGGCGGCGCGTACTTCGGCTTCAATGACGGCGCTAATGCCTGGCTGTAAGCCCCCGATAGCCTGCACGCGAGTGCGGTCAAGGTAGCGTGAAGGCAGGTGAAATAACAGCTGCTGTACGGTCCGGACCCCGAGTTTGGCGAGTTTTTCGGCCAGCGCCGGGCCCACTCCCGATAGGGTGGTAACCGGCAGGCTCGCCAGCGTGTCGGCTTGCCCGTTCACAGTTAGTTGCGCAGGCTAATCAGGGGGTTGTCACGTTGGCAGTGGCGAATGGCGGTGCGCAAGGCATCCACTGCTTTAAAACGCGGAAAGCTTGCCCGCCAGGCCAGCGCTACGGTGCGGCTGGGGGCTGGGTCGTTAAAGGGCCTGGTTACCAGTACCTCTTCGCTGTAGCGGCTTATGCCGGCGGCGGAGACGGGCAAAATAGTGATGCCGAGCCCCGACGCTACCATGTGGCGCAAAGTCTCGAGTGAGCTGCCCTCGGCCGCTGTGCGTACGCCACCACTGTGCCCTTCGACGGATGCTTTAAGGTGTGGGCACGTCTCCAGCACCTGATCGCGAAAACAGTGGCCCTCGCCCAGTAACAGGACTTCTTCTGAGTCCAGTGCGGTAGGGTCGATCGTATCGTTTTGCGCCAAGGGGTGATCTTTGCGCATGAGCACCACAAAGGGCTCGTCGTACAGCGGTTGCGTTACTACATCGGCCTCGGTAAAGGGCAGCGCCACGATAATCACGTCCAGCTCGCCTTTGCGCAGCTTGGTGCGCAGGGTGCCGGTGTAGCTCTCCTCGACGTACAGTGGCATTTTGCTCACTTCTTTTTGCAGCTCGGGGATAAAACTCGGCAGCAAATAAGGCCCAATGGTAAAGATAGCGCCGATGCTCAGCGGGCTGGAGAGCTGGTCTTTGCCCTCATTGGCGATATCTTTAATGGCGGCCGACTGCTCTAGCACTAAATTGGCTTGAGCCACGATTTTTTCGCCTAAAGGAGTGGCCGATACCCGTGATTTAGAGCGCTCAAATAAAGAGACGCCCAGCTCTTCTTCGAGTTTTTTGACTGCGATGCTCAAGGTGGGTTGGCTGACAAAGCAGCGCTCGGCGGCGCGACCAAAGTGTTGCTCCTGAGCCAAGGTGACGATATAGCGCAATTCTGTCAAAGTCATGGTTCAGGTTCCTATCGGGAATAAAAGTATCTTGATGAGTACACTAGCAAAATGGATAGCGAAAAACTATTAATAATCGGTTGTGGCGATCTCGGGCGACGTTTGGCAGGGCAGTTGGCCGGGAGCGGCATGGCCGTTACGGGGGGGCGCCGCAATCCGCCGAAAGCGACGGATGAGCTGCAATACCGCGCGTTAGATGCCTCTGACGAACGCGCTATGACGGCACTGCTGGCCGAAGGTTTTGACCATATCGTGCTGACCCTAACCCCCGCTGAACGCAGCGAGTCCGGCTATCACACGGGTTACGTGGTGCCTTGCCAGAGCTTAGTCCGCGCGCTTGCGGCGGCAGGTAAAATGCCGCGCAGGGTGTTGTTTGTCTCTAGCACCGCGGTTTATGGCGAGAATAACGCTGAGTGGGTCGATGAGACGACACCCCCTCAGCCGGCCCGCTTTAACGGTGAACAGGTGTTGGCGGCCGAGCAGGTACTGCGTGACGCTAATCTGCCGCTGAGTGTGCTGCGCTTGTCGGGTATCTATGGGCCGGGCCGCAGCCGCTTGATAGATCGTGTCCGGCACGGGAACGCCGCGCCGAAACCCTCCTGGACTAACCGTATTCACGCCGATGATGCGGCGGGGTTTATGGCCTACTTGCTGCGCGATGTACCCGAGCCGCAACCGTTGTATTTGGTCAGCGACAGCGAACCTGTCCCCTACGCCGAGGTGGTGACTTATATAGCCGATTGCTTGGGGGTGAGCTTGCCCGCCTCAGTACCGGCGGAAGGCATGAACAAGCGCATTGATAATCGCCGGCTGTGTGCCAGCGGTTATCAATTGCGCTACCGCGATTATCGCGAGGGTTTTGCCGAGCTGTTGGGTGCGACCGATACGATTATTGCTTAAGCGGCGCCCCTATGAAGTCTGTTAGCCGGCGGTGACCATAATGCCGTCGGCCTCTACTTGGGCACCTTTGGGCAGCTGGCTGATGCCTATAGCGGCACGCGCTGGGTAGGGCTCGTCAAAGTAACGAGTCATTACTTCATTAACGATGGGAAAGTTGCCCAGGTCGGTTAAATAGAGGTTGAGCTTAACCACGTCTTTTAAGTTGCCACCGGCGGCCTCGCACACGGACGCTAGGTTTTTAAATACTTGATCGGCTTCGGCGGCAAAATCACCCTCTACCATTTCCATGGTCTCGGGAATCAGCGGGATCTGACCGGATAAGTACACGGTGCCATTGACCTTAACCGCTTGAGAGTAGGGGCCGATTGCCTCGGGCGCTTGATCGGTGTGAATGATGGCTTTGTTGGGCATGGTGTTCCTTGCGCTGAATGGGAAAGCTTATAAGTATAAACCCCCTAGCGCTCAGTGGCCAAGAGCACCGCACCGATAAGGATGCGCACTGCTGGAGCTTGGTGTAATCTGGCGCGGCGCCCACCAGGTAAAAAGACTTGCGCGACAAAAAAGAACAAGGAACAGGAAGATGCAGTTACTGCTGGCATTGGTTATTTTGGCATTGCTGTACCTATTTACCCAGGTTCGTCATCTGCGTAAATCGGTAGAGTCGTTGCAACGTCAATTGCGTGAATTGGCCCGGGAGATACCCACCCGAGCTTTTGAGGATCAAACGCAAGAGGCGGCTTCTGAGCCGGACTTAGACTTAGACCCAATAGGGTTAGAGCCGGAGGCGTTAGCGGCAAGCCATTCGCCCGCAGATTCGCAGTCCGCTGTGACAACCCCGCCACCGCAAGCCGCGTTTGCCCGCGAGCAGGGTGCACCAAGCCCACAGAAGCATACGGCGACAGCGACATCGCCGGTATTTTTTGATCGAGCGTTAACGTGGCTTAAGCGCTATTTTACCGAAGGCAATGTCATTGTTCGTGTCGGTGTCATCGTGCTGTTTTTTGGTGTTGCTTTTTTGCTGCGTTATGCCAATCAGCAAGGTGTGTTACCGGTTCAACTTAAGCTGTGCTCGGTGGCCGCTCTGGGGGTTGCCTTACTGGCAATAGGCTGGCGGTTGCGCCGTATGCGTGTTACCTACGGATTAATTTTGCAAGGTGGCGGGCTGGGTATTTTATATATTACGGTATTCGCCGCGCTGCGTTTGTTCCATTTAATTCCACCGTCAATAAGTTTTGCGCTATTGGTGGTAATGGTGATTTTATCGGCGGCATTAGCGGTTTTGCAAAATGCTCGCTCATTGGCGGTGATGGCTGTCACTGGTGGTTTTCTCGCGCCAATATTAAGCGCTAGCGGACAGGGTGATCATGTCACGCTGTTTAGTTACTATGCGCTGCTTAATGCTGGCATTGTCGCCATAGCATGGTTTAAAGCTTGGCGCATTCTAAACTTGCTTGGGTTTGTATTTACTTTTGTTATTGCGAGCCTCTGGGGTGTTCTTAACTATACCCCCGCCAACCTTCCCAGTGCACAGTTCTTCTTGGTGCTGTTTTTTCTATTTTATGTGTCCATTGCCATTTTCTTTGCTCGGCGTCAGCCGCCAAACTTAACAGGCTACGTCGATGCGTCGCTAGTATTTGGTGTGCCCTTGGTTGGCTTTGGTTTACAGGCGGGCATCGTGTATCAATACCAATACGGGTTGGCATGGGCGGCGTTTGCACTGGGAGTTTTTTATAGTCTCTTGTTAATACTCTGTCGGCGCTTTGGCGGGGCCACGTATCGTTTGCTGGCTGAGGCGTATTTGGCGTTAGCGGCGGTGTTTTTATCATTGGCGATTCCCTTTGCGTTAGATGGCGAGTGGGTTGCGTCGGTATGGGCGCTAGAGGGTGCCGGCGTACTTTGGGTTAGTTTGCGTCAACGGCGTCAGCTGGGGGCGGCGTTTGCTTTGGCTCTTCAGGTGCTGGCGGGGGTGTACTTCTTAGCGGCGCAATGGCACCGCGACGGCGAGGCTTTTCTGGTTAATAGCGTTTTTTTAGGGGGAGTATTATTAGCCTTAAGTAACGGTGTTAGTAGTTATTTATTACGTCATAGCTCACCTGATATTTTACGGGTCATTAGGCGGTGCTCGCAGCCACTTTTATTATTGGCGTTAACCTGGTGGTTTTTAAATGGTGCGCAAGAGGCGCTAGCTAATATTGCGCCGATGTATGTTTATGTTGCGATGTTATTATTTGTCGCGACGTCTTGCATGGTTTTAGGGTTTTTAGAATTAAAGCTGCAATGGTCTGAGCTGCGCTTTACTGGGTTTGGGTTGCTATTGTTTATGTTGTTGGCGGCCGGGTGGGCGCTGCAAAATTTGAATCACCCCGGAGAGTCTTGGGGTTATGCTGGCTGGCTCGCATTGTTTTGCGTTTTATCCTGGCTATTGTACCTTCGCGATCGCCGGCCTCTTGCCGCCGTCAATGCGGTGGGGCTGCACTTGTTGGGCTGGCTGTTGTTTGCCGTGCTGGGGACCACGGAGCTCGTCTGGTTTGTTGTCGATACATTAAATTTAGCCGATAGCTGGGAGTGTCTGGCACTGGTCCCGGTAAGTTTGTTGCTTACGTGGTGTGTCTTGAAGCTGAATGTATGGCCTTGGACTGATCACTACGCGAGTTATTTAATCTATGGTAGTTCTCCGCTAGTGGCCTTTATGGCGTTGTGGAGCGTCGCAATAAGCGCCACGAGTGCGGGAAGTTTCTTGCCTTTACAGTATGTGCCACTTCTCAATCCATTAGACCTCACGCAATTGGCGGTATTTTTTACCGGGTTTTACTGGTGGCGCAAAGTCTGCTCGGTAGGTGTCATTAAGGTTTCTAGATCGCATGGCTGGGCTGTCATCGCGGCGCTAGTGTTTGTTTGGTGCAATGCAATGCTATTGCGTAGTTTGCATCATTGGAGTGGCGTGAGCTACGAGTTAAACGCCATTGTAAACTCGGCGCTTGCGCAGGCGGCCTTGACAATATTTTGGGCGCTGCTGGGTTTGTCGGTTATGTTTATTGCTACCCGGAAGCACTGGCGTAATACGTGGTTAGTGGCAGCTGTATTGCTTGCCGTTGTGGTGGCTAAACTATTTTTAATGGATATGCGCGATAGCAATACCCTCGAAGCCATTGTCTCGTTTATCGCCGTTGGCATTTTGTTGCTTGTGGTCGGGTATTTTTCGCCATTGCCGCCTAAGGCGAAAGTGCCGTTAGCTGAGTGATCGTAAGGCGCTGTTAATCGGCTAACGATTCATGGCGCTGTAATAAAAGCGAAGGCTGCTTTCTTAACTATAATGGCAGGAGTCTAATTACAATTCAGAAGGAGCTGGTGATGTCTGATACATATTTTCCCCGACGCATGTTGGCGTCGTTTGTGGCACTTGTTAGTGGTAGCACGGCCCTAGGCGCGCTGGCACAAGATGACGGTATGCCAAAAATGGAGGAAGTGGTGATTCTTGGCAGCCGGACCCCTGGCCGTACCGCCGAGGATATGCCGGTGCCAGTGGATAATTTTAGTGCCGAGGCGCTGTCCAGTACGGGCCAGGTTGAAGTGGGTCGTATGCTGCAGGCGATTGCCCCGTCGTTTAATTTTCCCAGCTCGTCGGTTAGTGATGGCACAGATGCGTTGCGCCCGGCGACGTTACGTGGCTTGGGGCCCGATCAAACCTTGGTGTTAATTAATGGCAAGCGCCGCCATCAGGCATCTCTTATTCATATTAATACCTCGGTTGGTCGCGGTACGGCCGGTACCGATATGAACGCCATCCCCGCAGCGGCCATTAAAAATATTGAGATTTTGCGCGACGGTGCGGCAGCGCAATATGGCTCGGATGCAATCGCCGGTATTATCAATATTGTGCTCAAAGACAACAGCGAAGGTGGCAGTGCGTCTGGTTCTTACGGTCAGTACACCGAGGGCGATGGCGAAACGGTTAACGTAAATATTAATAAGGGTTTATCGATCGGTGATAGCGGCTACGTTAGTATGACGGCCAACTATCGTGATCGCGGCCGAACCAATCGGGCCGATCCCCAAGGACTCTGTCTATACGGTGGCTGTAACGACAGCGACGGCAACGGTTATCTGGAGCCATCAACAAGCTACGCCGAACGCGAGGTTAATGGTCCCGCCCGCGATGGATTTCGCATTGGCGATGCCGACTCGACCCAGGTGGCGCTGGTGTTGAATGCCGGTGTCGATGTGGGTGTCGGCGAGCTATATGGTTTTGTGACTTACTCTGCACGTGAGAACGAATCTGGTGCTTTTTATCGCAACCCAACCGGCACGAACGGAGTTGATAGCGCACTGCTAGCCGACGGTTTAAACCCCGCTGATCCCGATGGTTTTTTACCGCTAATTTATTCTGAGATTGACGATGTTTCCTACAATATTGGTTATCAGTTTGAGCTGGCCAATAATGCTCATATGGATATCGCCTACACCTACGGCAACAACCAAATTGCTTACACGACGAAGAACAGCGCGAACTACTCTTACGCGAATTACCTGCGCTTTGGCGAAGGGCTGGACGATGCCGGTGTGCGCCAGCAGATTCCGCGCGCGGCGGATGCTTACGGCTTAGAGCTGGAGCTGCAAACGCTCAATGCCAATTACACTCAGAGTTTGGGCGATTTTCACTTGGCGGTTGGTGGCGAGCTGCGCCGCGATGGCTACCAGATTAAAGCCGGCGAGCAATACGCTTGGTTTGACTACGACACCCACCCAGAAACCGGCGCGGCACTGTACGCGCAAGACAGCGGTGGCGGTATTCAGGGGTTTAACGGTATTGCTCCGGAATCGGTGGTGGATGAAAGCCGCGATGTGCAATCTTTGTTTGTCGACGGTGAATATCAAATTACCGATGACTGGCTGGTGAGTGCCGCCATGCGTTGGGATAACTACGACGGTTTTGGCGATACAGTTAATTATAAGCTGGCGAGTAACTGGCATGTAAGTGATAGCTTTACGATGCGAGGCTCGGTGAGCACCGGCTTTCGCGCGCCCTCGATGCAGCAGTTGTATTTTAATAACGTGAGTACGCAAATTCGCGATGAAGGTGCGGTCACCGTGGGCACTTTTCGCAACGACAGTGCTGTGGTGCGCGGCTTGGGTGTGCCAGAGTTAACCGAGGAGCAATCGCAAAATATCAGTCTCGGCTTTGTCACTCATATTACCGATCGCTGGAGCCTGACCCTTGATGCCTACGCGATCAATATTGATGACCGTATCGGTATTAGCAACCAGTTAACCGCGGCCGATGACCCTGGCGACGGCTTGCTGAGCAACGCGCTGGCTGAGGCCAATGTTGCCGCCGCTCAGTTCTTTTTAAATGGCGCCGACACTGAAACCCGCGGGGTGGATATTGTTTCTAGCTACAGCGGCATCGACTTTTTGCGAGGCAACCTGGATTTGACCTTGGCGGCGAATTATACCGATACCGAGGTTACCAGCACCTATGTTCCCCGCGATGGCGCACTGTCTAGTGTTGACCCGACGCTAGTGTTTAGCGCGCAAGATATTTCTATTATTGAGTCATGGCAACCCAAAGACCGGGTGTCTTTGAGCGCCGATTATTTACTGGGCGACTTACGCGCCAGTCTAAGCGTTAATCGCTATGGTGAATACACCGTGCTTGATAGCAGTGCGCAAACCTACAGTGCCGAGTGGCTTACCGATGTTCGGCTGGGTTACTTCGTCACCGATGGGATTGAACTGTACGCCATGGGCAATAATGTTTTTGACGTTACCCCCGATCAGGTTAATAACACGAGTTCACGGGGCGGTTTATTTGAATCCAGCCCCGGCGCCGAAGATATGGCCATTGATACGGTGTTTCGTTACTCCCGCCGCAGTGCGCCATTTGGCTTTAATGGCGCGTTTTATTCCGTTGGGGTTAATTACTCGTTTTAGGCTGGAGGCTTCAAGCGTCGTGTCGGTGGGTTGCTGGGCGCTCGCCTAATCGCTGCGCTATCGTTTTGTTCAATTGATTACCTCTGGTGCAACAGCTCGATTTCTTTAGTTTTAAGGCTTAGCCAAGAGCTGGTGCTGGCCCGTCGGTACGGATCGTTAGTCTTTGTGGTTACCTACCTTACAAAATGATAGCGGTAACACTTGCAATAACATTGCACGGCGGTGTTTTAGGTGTTGTCAGGACAGTAATGATAGCGCTATCATTACTGTCCTGACAACAATAAGCTGCGTGCATGTGTGCCCTCACCTGTCGCGGACATGGAATGTGATGCCATGATTTACTCTACCGATTACGGTGCTCGCTGGAATTTACGCTCGCCAACTGATATGCCAAAGGCGGCTGGAACTTTGTGCAACCGCCATTTGCGTATAGACGCTGGATGTCGCGGCTATTTGGCGACGCGTGCTACCGAGAGTCACGCCGCCCAGGGGTTGGGTCGCTTTGTGTATCTAAAAGATGAGGTGACTGGGGAGCTATACTCGGCGCCCTATGAGCCAGTGCGCAAGGAGCCCGAGCAGTTTAACTTTTGCGTAGGTTTAAACGAGATTACCTGGGATTCGGTGTTTGACGGTTTGGATGTCCGCTTGCAGCTGTCGCTACCGGAGGACGACGCAGTAGAGTTGTGGCAGGTAACGGTGGCGAATCGCGCTACCGTTGCGCGAAGCATCAGTGTTTACCCCTGCTTTTTACTCGCGCAGCTGAGCGAGCAACACCGCAGCGCGGAATATCGGCCGGACCTTGAGGGCATAGTCGCGAGTTTTGCGGTGGCTGATACAACCTCCGAGCCATTAGCGGCTGAGTTTCTGGAAGGGAGCTATCGGCAGGTTAAAAGTTTTGTGCTGCATGAGCGCCCGCCGGTTGCCTGGCAGGTGAGACGGGCACTGTTTGAGGGTGAAGGCGGATTGCATAACCCTGACGCGCTGCGCGCTGAAGAGCTTGGTTGTGATGATGCGCGGCAATACGATGTGCCGCTCGCGGCTTTGCAGTATCGCCTACAGTTGCCTCCCGGTGGTGAAGATACGCTGCGGTTTATGGTGGGGGATGCGACGGATAAACGCCACATACGCCGTTTGCGCGATCGGTACTTATCGGCAGCGGGTTTTGCGCGAGTGCAGTCGATGCAACAAATCGACGGCGATGCGCGAGCGAACACCTTGCAAATCGACACGCCCGATGACAGCTTAAATCATTTTGTAAACCACTGGCTGCCACGTCAGCTCGCAAGCGCAAACGGTGCCGATGACGATGATTTGCAGTGGCGTATTGCTTTGGTTTACAGCCATCCTGCAAGGGCTCGCGGTGAATTTTTAGCGGCGTTACAACGCCGCCCCGGCAAAAAGGATAACGCTACGGGGGCACTGTATCGCCCACCCAATAGCGGCATTGGCTGGGTGTTGTTTTTACGGGCCTACTTGGCAGAATCGGCCGATACAGCATTGTTGCGTGAGACTATGGTGGGCACTGATGGCGTTGCGATTAGTGTGTTTGAGCGGGTTAATAATGCCATGCATGATTTGCTTGGGCGTATTGATCGCCATGGATTATTGCACACGACGCAGCCGGGGGCTGGTGGTGCGTGCGCCAACGAATCTTTATCGGCGGCCTATGCTCTGGAGCTTTGGGCAACGATCTGTGAGCGAGATATACGGTTGCTCTCGGTGGCCGGACAATACCGCGAGGGCGCAGAGGCACTGCGACAGGCGGTGAATCAACACCTGTGGGACGGCCGTTGGTACGCCCGCGGTATTACCCGATATGGCGCGACTTACGGGGTGAGTGATGACCGCGAAGGAAAGATTTTTTTGGCGCCGCAAAGTTGGGCTTTATTGGCGCAGCAGCAAGATGCGCATCGCCGTCGTTTATTGCTTGATGCCGTGGACTCGCAGCTGGTGACCACCGATGGGGTAATGAATCTTGCACCGACATTTAGTCAGGTACGCGATGATCTTAGCCATATTTCGCGCAGTCATCCCGGGTTGGGCGAAAACGGCTCAATTCACAGTTTAACGGCGGCACACTATGCTTACAGTCTTTATAGCGCGGTTGAGCCGGAGCGAGCTTTTCAGGTGTTGCGCGCGTTAATCCCCGGCCCCGATGGCGAGGGCTACCGCCAGCGCGGTCAGCTGCCAACGTTTATGCCTGACGCGGCTAGCGGTGGTGGCGAGTCATTCGCAACTCGGGCGGGTTACTCCAGCGGGGTGGCGAGTGCCGCGGCCGCTAGCTGGACGTATCTGGCGCTGATAGAGGGCTTATTAGGTGTTAAGGGCGATCGCGAGGGACTTTGGATTAACCCGCAACTGCCGGCGCACTGGCCCTATGCGCGGATGGTTAAAAAGTTTCGCGGCGCAACTTTATATATAGCGATAACCCGAGATGTGAGTGTTCAGGGTACGAGTATGAGTATTGATGGTGTCGCCCAAACAGAGAGTCGCATACGCAATCCAGAACCCGGTAAGCGCTATCAAATTGAATTGCGAGTAGGGCGTCAAGCGCGTGACTATGGCGCGCCAAATTTAGCTTTTGCGAAGCGGCAGACACCAGGTTTTTTACGGGTTGCCGGGCAGTGATGTGTTGAGCGTTTGCCGCTGCGGCTAACCGGCGCGGCGGTGAAAGCTACGAGTGTCGCTGTTAGCCGGTTGGCGCCAGCCAGTGGTCGAGCTCTTGGTGTAGGCGCGAGGTAAAGTGCCTAAAATCTACGGTTTTTTGCAGGTAGCTGTTAGCGCCTAGTTGGCGGGTCTGCACCAGATCGATGAGTTCATCAGAGGTGGTAAGAATTAACACCGGGGTGCGGCTGTATTCGGCCGAGGCGCGCATGCGCTCTAATACGCTTAAGCCGTTGCCGTTAGGCAGGTTTATGTCCAATAGTACCAAGGCGGGCTTTGGCAATCTGGGGTTGTGAGCGTAACGTCCTTGAGCGTACAAGTATTCAATAGCTTGCGCGCCATCGGTTACCAATTGAATGTCGTAGTTTTGGTTAAGGTGTCTTAGGCTTAACATCGCCAGTTCGGCGTCGTCTGGGTTATCCTCCACCAACAGTATTGTCTCTTTGCTCATCGTCCTTGTCGCCTTCCTTGAAACAAAAATAAAAGCTCGCGCCCTCGTCGGGGCTCGACTCGGCCCATATCTGACCGCCGTGTCGACTAATAATACGCTGAACCGTGGCCAGTCCGATACCTGTTCCTTCAAACTCCTCGGCTTTGTGTAACCGGGAAAAAGGAGCAAATAGACGTTCAGCATAGTTCATATCAAAGCCTGCGCCATTGTCGCGAATATAAAATACCTCTTGGCCTTGGTAAAGGCACTGGCCCGCATTAATTTGGGCGTGAGCTTTGCGGCGTGTATATTTTATGGCGTTTTCCAATAAGTTGGTCATTAGCATCGTAAAAAAGCGCTTATCGGCCCGCACCTGCAGGTTGGGCTGGATTACCAGGCTAATGTCGCGTTCGGGCTCGCGCTCGCGCAATACCGAAAATAGCTGCTGAGTTTGCTCGCTAAAATCGATTGGCTCGCGATGTAGCTCACCCAAAGTGGCTCGGGATAAATGCAGGAAACTGTCAATCATCTCGGACATTTCGCGTGTGCCCGCTTCAATGCGACCGAGGTAATGCTGACTTTGATCTGGCAGTAAGTCGCTGCAATCGTCCGCCAGCATCCGGCGAAACCCTTCAATACGGCGCAGCGGCGCGCGTAAGTCATGGGAGACCGAGTAGCAAAAGCTTGCTAGCTCGTCGTTGGCCGCCTGAAGCTCGGCCGTACGCTGTTGGACTCGGTCTTCCAGTATCGTATTAAGGTATCTGACTTCCTCTTCGGCTTTGCGACGGGCCAGAACGTCACGTGCTAAGGCGTCATTCGCCTGGCGCATGCGGTCATAGGCTTGCGTTAAATTTTTGCTTAAGCGGTTAAAGGCGCTGACGACCTGATCGAGCTCATCGTTACCGCTGTGGCGGTTACCGCGCTCAAGTTGCAGTGGCTCGGGTGATTCGCTGACGTTAAATTGGTTTACGTAGTGCGCGATGCGGACTAAATGCGCGGTAATAAGCCTGTAAACAATAAACAGGATAAACAGCGACACTAAAAACGTTTTAATGCCTTGCGTGAACAAGATAATAATTAATTTTTCCCACAGGCGAGAATAAACCTCATTAAGCGACGCCTGGACTCGCAGGGTGCCAATGTGTCGGTTACCGTCTTCGGTAGTGTGGTTAATGGCGTAATCGCGATTGATCACGCGATGCTTGGTAAATTGGCCCAGGGTAATGGTGAGCGGCTCGGCGATATCGGCCGGGTCTTCGTAAATGGCGACCGCGACCACTCCGGGCAACTGGCGAATACCCTCCATTTGCAGTTTTAGCTGACTTGGGTCCAGATTCCATAGGCTGGCACTGATACTTGCCAGGTAGCTGCTCTGCACATCGTCGAGCCGGGTTTTAATTTGCCCGACATCCCGCTGAAAGTCGACGAACAACTGAAACGCGGTAGCCACAAGCGTGACCAGTGAGCTAAACAGCACAATCGCAAACAGTAAACGACGGCCAATGCGGTCATCGGCAAGGCTCGCCCCCGGTTTTGAAAACCTGCGCATCGGCCGGCTTATAGCTCGTGCTGCTGTTGAATAGTGTCGAAGACTCCCTCGTCACGCATGTCGCGCAGTGCCTGATTGATGGCTGGCATAGCGTCCAGATGAGTGGATATTTTGGAGCACTGAAACATCAACGGAATATTGCGCAGCACTAAGGGCTCGCCAAGTTCTGCTGTGATACCTTCCATGCGAGCGATATAAAGCAGGGTCGGAATTGCGCCGACCACGACATCGACCCGCTCGCGTGCGACTTTGCGTAAACCTGTGGCGTAGTCAGTATCAAATACTTTTTCCAGCGTAGTATCGGCGTCAAAGCGCTCGCTGAGTGAGCCACCGCGCAACACGGAAATCCTTTGTCCACTTAAGTCCTCGTAGCGCTTGAGTGACAGGCCTTTGCGTGGAATCGCTCCGAGAGGGTGCTGAAAGGTTAGCTCACCAGCGATGACTTTCTCGGAGTCGAGAGGTGCCAGAATGGTGCAGTCTTGTGTCCCGCGCTCGATTTCACGGCCCGCGCGAACAAAAGGCGTAAGAGTAATATCAAACTGGTAGCCGGTGCGCTCTGTCAAAGCCTTGACGATATCGACAAACGCGCCCTCTATCTCGCCGCTCTGTACTGATTGCGATGCCCATGGCGGCGCGGCGAGCGTCACCATTTTTAGCGTTTCTTTTGGCTCGCCAGATTCGCTCGCAGCGTTGCCGAGGGGCGAGGCGAAAGCCGTTAGTAGGGCCAAGATAGGCCCCAATGGACGCCGCGCCTTTTTAAAAAAATCATTATTATTCATTAGCTTGTACCTCAGTTTGGGTGGCGCATCCCCTCGCGTATAAATCCTGCCGTCAGTATAACGTGACTTGTTCTACTCGTCAGGCCCCCTTTTTTCTGTCGCCCCACTGACACGTTTAGGTGTTTTTGGGGAGGCCTCGTACTGCCCTGTCGATATCCGATATCGGCTTCATCATAGAGCGGCATAACTCTAGCTACTATCAAAGAGCGGCGCCTTTTTCCACATTCGTGGAAATGCCGTGTTTCTGTATTTATTCCATCTAATATCTATGAGGTAACACCATGAATGATCGTATCTTATTAGTAGTTGGTGACAAATTTGCTCCGTATATCGCTCAAAAAGAAGCTATTACGGTTTCTCAGTTACACGGATTGCTTAGTTTGCCGGTGCATATACTCGGTAATCAGGAGCGCACAGTACTGGTTCCGGGACAGGGCATTGGTGACATGAGTCGCCAGAGGTTGCTGGAAGCGGCCAGTCAGTCGAGTAACATATCAGGGTTTGATTTCTCGCTGTGGCATAACTTACCTGAGCGTGCGAGCGGCGCATTGTCGCACAAGGCTGAGGTGTGCAATGTATTGGTGTCTATGCCGCGCCAGGTGTCGGCACGTGAGTATGAACTGGCGTTGCTGATCGATGAAGATTGCGAGCTGATGAAAGATCACTTGAGTGGACAGCACGTTCAAGGAATGGTGGTCATTGAGGCCGCTCGACAAGCAATGCTGGTTGTGACCGAGGCCTATTTAATGCCGAAGTCCGTTATTGATTACGCCTTTGTGTTTAACGCTTTGTCGGTTAGTTATAGCCACTATGCGTTTCCCATTAGTGCCACTATCCGTACTCATATCACTGAGTGTGCGGTAGATAACCCTAAGTTCTTAAAGTTTGCGGCCATTACCAGCGTTGAGCAGTGTGGGCGTTCTGTGGCTGAATTTACGATGTCCTTTTCGGCGATGGAGAAGTCGCGGCTTGTAAAGCAAGAGCGTATGCAGTCCGTTAAAGCGCACCGTCAGTTTGTTGCGGTGGTTGCGTCGGATATCGCTGTGCCTGAAGTACTGATTGATCAGGCGCAATAGTAACGGTTAATCAAAGGAGTTAATCATTATGCAACATACGCAATCTTTATCTGTGGCTGAGCATGGTTATGCATTTTTTGATGTAGACAATACGTTAATTGCGCTAAACAGCATGTTGAGTTTTCAGGATTACTGGTACCAATTGTATCCAGACTCTGAGGCAGAATCACTCTACCGAGCCGATCTAATGGCGCATTTGCACGAGCACGCTTGCTGGGAGACGGTTAATAAACTTTATTACCGCCACTTTGCTGGCCGGTCAGTGGCCGCGTTAGCCGATGCCGGTAATCGCTGGTTTTGCCACAAACGACGAGAAACACGATTTTACTGTCAGGCGGTATTGGCCGAATTGCGAGATCATCAAGCTCGTGGCAGTGAAGTTGTTTTGGTGTCTGGCTCGTTTCCCGCCGTACTGGAGCCTATTGCCCGTGATTTAGGCATAGCTAAAATACTCGCGGCGCAAATGGATGTGAGTGCCGGCGTCTACACCGGCTTTTTATCGGCACCGCCTATGGTGGGTGCGGGTAAACGAGAGGCGGTAAAGGCTTTGCTAAGCAGTGCCGCGTTAGCACAGGCCAGTTATGCTTACGGTGATGATGTGTCGGATATTCCGATGCTGAGTGTCGTTGGGCATCCGGTGGTTGTTGCTGGCGGACGTCTGTCATCGGCAGAAGCTGAAAAGTTGGGCTGGCGTTTAATCGCCGTGTGATTATTGTTTGATTTTGCCCCCTGCTGCTATGCGGCAGGGGGCTTTTTAATGTTTCTTTATGACGGGGCAGATTGATGCGCAATTTTTTGTTTAATCTCCTCAATCGCAACGGGGATGCTCATTAAAAACCCTTGTGCCTGCTTGCAGCCGATCTGCAGCAATAGTTCGCGCTGCTCTTCGGTTTCTATTCCCTCGGCAACGATGTCCATGCCTAAGCCCTGTGCCAGAATAAAAATGGTTTCGACCAGTCGGTAGGCATTTTCATTATCCTGTATGCCGGCCACAAAGCTGCGATCAATTTTGAGTGTATGTAGCGGGTAACGTTGTAAGTAGCCAAGTGACGAGTAGCCTGTGCCAAAATCATCCACCGATAAGCGAATACCAAGCTCAGATAGAGCCTTGATATTGTCGTTAGTGGTGTTCTCATCGTTTACTAGAACACGTTCGGTAATTTCCAGCTCTACTTGATGGGCGTGAATTCTATTGGCGTGCAGCTGATCTGCCACAAATTGTGCGTAGCCGGCGATCTCCAGCTGGCGTGGCGATATATTGATCGCCAAGCGTAACGGTGTTTCGCTATCGCGCAATAATTTAGCGGTTTCGCGGCAGGCGGTTTGCAGTACCCAGCTGTCGATATCTTGAATGATGCCGATACTTTCCGCCGCGGGAATAAAATTATTGGGCATGCGCAATGTGCCATCGGGTTGATGCCAGCGGACCAGTGCCTCAAACCCCACAATGCTATTTTCTTCGAGGTCATAAATCGGCTGGTAGTGCAATACGAGTTCGTTGCGCTTTACTACATGCCGTAATTTCGTTTCTAAATCTAACCGGTCGATGAGCTGGTTGTTGATATCTTGGGTGAAAAACTGAAATTGATTTCGGCCATGATCTTTGCATTGGTACATGGCAAGATCGGCATTGCGCAATAGTAAATGG
Organism: uncultured Gilvimarinus sp.; assembly: GCF_963972205.1. Lineage (NCBI taxonomy): Bacteria > Pseudomonadati > Pseudomonadota > Gammaproteobacteria > Cellvibrionales > Cellvibrionaceae > Gilvimarinus > uncultured Gilvimarinus sp. The sequence goes on from NZ_CAXAUC010000005.1 coordinate 78,638, forward strand.
GGGTTACTGGCATCGTCTGGATAAACGGCGATGCCAATACTGCAAGTGACAAAATAGTCGCGGCCAATAATAAAAAAGGGTTCTGAAAATTGCGCGACAATGTTTTGCGCCATTTCTGCGGCTGTGTCTTTATTGCTTAAACCGGGTAGCACGGCAACAAATTCATCGCCGCCCATGCGTGCAATCGTATCCCCGGCTCGGGTGCAGCGACTAAGCCGCTCGGCGGCTTCTTTTAGTAAGAAATCGCCAATACTGTGTCCGACACTGTCATTTACGTCTTTAAAGTGATCGAGGTCGATTCCGAGTACGGCCACCTGATGTTTATGCTGGTCAGCCTCTTGTAATGCCTGGGTGAGCCGTTCGATTAGCAAGACGCGGTTTGCAAGCCCCGTTAGATCGTCGAAGCGTGCTTGCCGCAGAAGTTGTTGCTCATAGTTGCGGCGTACGGTTATGTCCTCTTTGACCACGATATAGTGGCTGAGGGTGTTATCGATATCGGTAAGTGGTGAGACTTTGACGTTCTCCCAAAATAACTCGCCGTCGGCTCGTACGCTGCACACTTCTCCTCGCCACTGTTGGCCATTGCTAACAGTGCTGCACATTTGTTCCATTATGCGGGTGCGGTCTTCTTTCAGTAGGGTAAAGTCTAATGTGCGTCCCATCGCTTCACTGGCGGTGTAACCGCTGGCACTTTCAAAGCAGGGATTAACATATTGAATCTCACCATCGGGGTTGGTGATGACGACCGACACCGGGCTTTGCTCGACAGCTTGGGATAAAATTCGCACACGCGCTTCGGCGCTTCGGCGCTGTTGGCGCATATCCGCATCACGCAGCTCGCGCTCAATGGCAGGGACCAGTCGCGCTAGCGCGCTTTTGTCCATAAAATCGTGCGCGCCTTGTTTTAGTAGGGTAACGACGTCCTCGGCGGTAACCGCGCCCGAGGTGATAATAAAAGGTAGGTCTTTGCCGCTGGCTTTCAATGTGTCTAAGGCGGCCTCAGCGCTAAAACGGGGCATCCGATAATCGCAAATGATGAGATCCCATTGGTGCGTGCTCAGCGCATTGTGCATTTCATCGCGGGTTTCGACTTGCTGCACCTCAGGCGTAAACCCGCCGCGGATTAGCTCAGCCGTGGTGAGTTCAGTGTCGAGCTCGGAGTCCTCGACAAACAATACCTTGAGTGGTGTCCCCATGCAGCGTCCCATAATTCTAAATCAATTAGGCTAAAGTCTAATGTAGCGGCTAATCAATAAAAATGCGACCACCAAGGGGACTAATTTGAGGCGCCACAGCTGTACTAAGTTGGTGCATTCGCTGTACTTATTGCGGCGATCAGGACAAAGATCCCGGATATGGGGGCTTAAACTTTAGGGTTGCGGCGTGTGTTGTTGTGGCTCGGCGTCACCAAGCCACAGCAAAAAGATTATGGCGTAGGATAACGATTAATCAATGTGAACGTTAAACGACTGAACTTCACGATGGGGAATTCCATAAACGCTTAACGATACTTGGTAGTCGCCCGGCTCGTTGTAGTTGTGTTGCGTCACCACATCGGTGCTTTGGTGGCCATCGCCAAAGTCCCACACCAAATGCGCCCCCACGCTATTACGCGCATCCACCGCTAGGGTTTGATCGGCTATCGTGTAGTCATAAGCAAGCTCAATGGAATCATGGTAATAGCTGTCACAGCGCGTTGAGATGTAAGCGGCGGTGGTATCGCCCAGCTCGCCGTCAAACACGGTGAGCACTTGGGTGCGATAACCGTTACTCTGGGTATGGCTAGAGGTCTTGGTTAAGGGATCGCCGTCAGGGTCGTAGGATAAACCACTGGCAATTGAGACGTTGCCAGAAGAAACATCGTAAAACAGCTCGGCGACCGGTGGGCTGTTGTCGTTATCGCTATTCATCACCGTGATGGTTTGTGTTTGGCTGCTTTGTTGCTCGCCATCGCTGGCGGTTAAGGTGACGTCGTATTGACCGGCTGCCGCGTAGGTATGCCATGCGGTGGCGCTGGGGATGCTTGCGCCATCGCCAAAATCTATGTTGTAAGCCAAGTTGGCATCGGTGCCGATGGCGCTCGCCTTAATCGTCGTGCCGTGGCTTTGTACGTTAAGCTCCGCCTGTGGCAAGGGTGATACCGAGCAAAGCGGCGCGATATATTCACCAGGGTGACTGCCCAAAATACCGAAGCTGGTGCTTTGTCCTGGCTGTAGCTGGCCGTTCCAGTGAGCGTTGCTGGCGGTGGCAGTGCCATTGCCGGGAGCGACTTCCGAGTTCCAGTAATGATTGATTGTGTGCCCTTGTGCCATCTGTAAGTATACCTGCCAAGCTTCGAGCGGGCTGGGGCTTATATTCGTGACCTCTACCGTAGCGTTGTAGCCTTGCTCCCACGGCTGGCTGCTATTGACGGTGCACTGTAACGCCGGTGTTGTGGTGCCATTGCTAGCGGCACTGGATGAAGAGCAGGCAGAGCTGCTACTGGCGCTGGATTGTGACCAGCAAGGCGCCGAGATACACAATATTAAAACCAGCATCTTGGGCAGTGGGTACACAGGTTGATGAGAAAACATAACGCATCCTTTTGTTAGTCAGTGACGTCTAACGATTACTAGCAGCTGGTGCGCGGCTATGCAAAAAACAATAGTAGCAGCGTTAAATTCAGTGGGCTGGTTCACACAGTGTGAGCTTGGTGGCGGTGTTTTTGGTAGACGCGGGGCGTTTGAGTTTTTATTGTAATCGGTTACAATCTTGACCGCTTAATTGCCAATAATAATGAATGCAAATCACAGTGCTTAGTGGTTCGCCTTGGATTTGCTCAAGAGATTACACGCCCATGATATTTCGTCGTCTGATATTAATAGTCTTTTCGGCCAGCAGTCTTGTTGCTTGTGGTAGCGGGGGTAGCACGAGCGGTGGAGCAGCTGTCAGCTCAGGCAAAAGTCTCGCTGCATCAAGCAGCTCTAGTGAGAGCTTCTCTAGTCGTTCGCATAGCAGCTCGAGCGAGCTGGCCAACAGCTCGAACGCATCGTCTTCCAGTTCGGTTCTGGTGCCAGGTTTGACCCCCAATGCCGCCAGCAATGGCTCGCCCTACTGCCGTTACGATAGCGCTGCAAGCGGTTGGGGATGGGAAAACGGTGCCAGCTGCGTGGTGTACCAGTCAGCTATCGACCCAGGTGCTGGTAGCTTTGATCACTGTAAAGTGGGCAAGGAAGAGATTGCCTACTGCGCCGATGGCGCCGAGCAGTGGGGCTTTGCTAATGGTCGCTATTGTATCGCGCGAGATTTTTGCCCCGGTAATGCCCACAAAACACAAGCAGAACAGTCGCAGGCGTTAGTCACTGCCACGGCGAGTGAAGCGTCTCAAGCCGTATTCGCCTATTTAAACCGTATCTGGGGGCGCAAAATGCTTGCGGGTCAGATGGACTTAACCTGGGATGACAGCATTGATATGCGGCAACGGGTTATTGATGTCACCGGTAAGTCGCCCGCCATTATGGGTTATGACTTCATGAACTATGGCGCCTACGGCAGTATTTCGGGCCTAACGCAAACCGAGGAGGCGATCGCCCAGTGGGATGCTGGCGGCTTAGTCACGTTTGCATGGCACTGGCGAGACCCATCTGGCGAGACCGCCAATTTTTATGTGGGTCAGAGTGAGGCCAGTAAAAATACGAACTTTACCATTCCGGTTAAAGACGCCGAGCTGGACCGACAAAGTGAGGCGTTTATTGCCATAGAACATGATGTGGACTTAATTGCCAGCGAGTTGCAAAAACTCGCACAAGCCAATGTGCCGGTGCTCTGGCGGCCGCTGCACGAGGCGGCCGGTGGCTGGTTTTGGTGGGGACGAGAGCGTACCGACGGCGTCCCGGCGGGCTATGCGCAAACGTTATTGTGGCGGTACATGTACGATCGTTTAACCAATTACCATGGTCTAAACAATTTAATTTGGGTGTGGAACGGGCAAAACGCTATCTGGTACCCCGGTGATGATGTGGTGGATATTGTCAGCACTGATATTTACGACGGTGAGCGCAATACAGAGTCGCAGATTGATTATTATCAGTTGACCGCCGCTTACCCCCACCAGGAAAAAATGGTTGCCCTGAGCGAGAACAGCAATATCCCCGACCCGGATTTAATGCAGGCAGACGGCGCGTGGTGGCTGTGGTTTATGGTGTGGAATGATGGTGCGGTGAACACCACAGAGGACCACTCCAGCAATTTTTGGACGGGTGAATACTACAACACGGATGCTCACAAAAAGCATGTGTACAACCATGAGTTGGTGATTACTCAGGACGAGCTTCCGAGCTTTTAATCTTGTTAATAACAGGCAATAAAAAAGGGCAAGCCTTATGGGGCCTGCCCTTTTTTTAAGCGCCAGTGATTATATCAATGAGCGCTTAAGTCAGACACTTTGCAGCGTCTGCTCGCTTACAGAACGTAGCTACTTATACAGCAACAATGTTCTCAGCTTGTGGGCCTTTTTGGCCTTGAGTTACGGTGAACTCAACTTGCTGACCTTCGGTCAGGGTTTTAAAACCTGAACCTGAAATCGCGCTAAAGTGAGCAAATACATCTGGGCCGCCCGAGCTTTGCTCGATAAAACCAAAACCTTTTGCTTCGTTGAACCACTTAACGGTTCCTTGAGTAGTATTAGACATAACAACATCCTGAAATTTAGATATAAAAGTGCCCATAAGAGGCTTGAATAGCATAAAAGGTAGACTGATATTTAAAACTGCAGGACGAGGTGTTACGAATAAAACGTCGAAATGTAGAACTAAACGCAAGGTCGATCTCTAGCTGATGAGCACTGTATAGCGATTATCTCGGGTTGTCTATGTTTATTTTCCGTTGTTTACGCCTTTGCAGCCGCGCAACCACCTAACGCGGCCGGTAATGGTTAAGCTGGGCGGCGGATAAGCGCTTATCCTTGATGGTCTTGAGGAGCGCCAAACTAAGCATCATCAATAGGGCTGACCAATGAATTGCGCCGCCACCGCCATTTGTATTGTGGTGAGAGATCTTGACGCTATCGTCTTGTTTGACCCTCTTTTTGAACTGCTCAAGCTCACTGGCTAAATTGATCGACATATCGTTCATGGCCAGCTTAAAACCTTCTTCTCGTGTTTCCCGGTTCACCTCGTGCATTTCAACCAGTGTAGAATTGTTTTGTGTTTCGCTGATGCCGGGAGCGCGGAAAAGTATTTTGCGTGAGTTAACGTCAAACACGGCGGTATCGACAAAGGTGGTTGCCTGGTTTTTACTGCCTTTAACCACATAAGAGCCGACGATGGTCCAATACAGGAGTGAGCTTTTTCTGCCTGATGAGATGGCGACTTGATCGTAGGAGACGAGCGCAATAACGTCTAAGTTATAAAGGCGCGCAATTTGATCTATGCCGGCAAAGCCTTTTGAGCTGCGCATGTATGTATCTGGAATGACGACAATATCGCGAACGTAGTTTAAGTCCGAAAACTTTTGTTTTACTTGAGTTAAAAGCTGAGTCTTTTTGGCCTCTGGCAACATATTGGCCGCGCCATGTCGGCTGGGGATAAAGGCAAGCCCCACGGTGAGTGGCAGCTTTAAGTGCGGTGTGGCGTCTTTTTGTACCGAGGGTATTTCTCCGTCGGGGTATAAATAATCGACTAAGCTGCTTGAAACACCGGTACGAGATTCATCATTGAAAAAGCTGCAAGAGCAGGCAAGTAAGCTAAGAGAAAAAACAATAAAAATTTTGAGCAGGTGAATCATTATATATCCTTATACAATATCGTCCATTTTTAATAGAGTTACCGTTTACGCATCCATGCGTTAGGAAAATCCGTTTATATTACATCCGCGGTGTAACCTGACGGCGCTGTATTAACCTTTAGCACGCTCTTCTAAAATTTCAACCGCCGGCAGTTTTTTGCCTTCGACGAATTCTAAAAACGCGCCGCCGCCGGTAGAGACGTAGCTGATTTTGTCGGCCAGGTTCCACTTGTCGATCGCGGCCAGAGTGTCACCGCCACCGGCGACCGAGAAGGCTTCGCTGTCGGCAATGGCGCGTGAGATCACTTCGGTGCCTTTGGCAAAGGCGTCGTATTCAAATACGCCGCAGGGGCCGTTCCATAAAACGGTTTTGGCGTTTTTGATAATCTCGGCAACCCGTGCCGCTGTCTCCGGACCGTAATCGATGATCTCTTCGTCGGCCTGGATTTCGCTGGCGTCTTTGACTTCGGTTTTGCTGTCGTGGCTCCAGTCGCTAAAGCCGTCTTTGGTGGTGCGCACGTCGGTGGCAAAAATCACGTCGGTGGTTTCGCGCAGGCGCTTGGCTTCGGGGATCAAGTCTTCCTCGTACAAAGAGTTGCCCACTTCGTTGCCGGCCGAGGCAACAAACGTGTTAGAGATGCCGCCGCCAACTACGAGGGTGTCGGCAATTTTAGACAGCGCATCCAGCACGCTTAATTTGCTTGATACTTTAGAGCCGCCGACGATAGCGACCAGCGGGCGAGCTGGGTTATCCAGCGCTTTGCCCAAAGCGTCCAGCTCGCTGGCGAGTAACGGGCCGGCGCAGGCGATGGGCGCGTATTTGGCAACACCGTGGGTCGAGGCTTGGGCGCGGTGGGCGGTGCCAAAAGCATCCATGACAAACACGTCACATAGTGCGGCCATTTTTTTCGCCAGAGATTCATCGTTGGCTTTTTCGCCGGCGTTAAAGCGGACGTTTTCCAGCAGGACAACGTCGGCACTGCCCATGTCGACGCCATCGACCCAATCCTTAATCAAAGGTACGTCGCGGCCTAACTGCTTGCCAAGCTCGGCGGCTACTGGTGCCAGTGAGGCAGACTCGTCATAGCTGCCTTCTTCCGGGCGGCCCAGGTGCGACATCAGCATCACTTTCGCGCCGGCATCCAGTGCCGCTTTGATGGTGGGAATCGAGGCTAAAATACGCACCGTGCTGGTGATGTTGCCGTCTTCCAGGGGGACGTTAAGGTCTTGACGAATCAGGACGCGTTTGCCAGCCAGATCCTGATCGCTCATCAATTTTACGTTCATGTGTAGCTCCAAATAGTGATGCGCTTACGCGACTAAAATTAAATAGCACAGAGTGTCAGTAGAACAATAGGGGGGAAAGTGCCACACCGCCAGAGTGCGGTGTGGCGAGCCGTAAGGCTTAGTCGAGCAGTTCTTCTGCGGTGGCAACAATGTTGTCAACGGTAAAGCCAAAGTACTCCAGAAGATCTGGGCCCTTAGCGGATTCACCGAAGCTGTTCATGCCCACAACGCGGCCGTCGATGCCCACGTACTTCCACCAGAAGTCGACGTGTGCGGTTTCTACCGCTACTCGCGCTGAGACTTCTAACGGTAGTACCGACTGACGGTACTCGGCGTCTTGCTGATCAAACAGGCTGGTGCTTGGCATAGACACCACACGTACTTTTTTGCCGCTGGCGCTCAGTTTATCGGCCGCTTCAACGGTAACCGGTACTTCTGAGCCGGTGGCAATCAGGATCACGTCGGGGGTGCCGGCGCAATCTTTAAGAATGTAGCCACCTTTGGCGATGTTGGCCACTTGATCGTCGGCACGCTCGACGGTATCGATGCCCTGACGGGAAAACACCAGTGCGCTGGGACGGTCGGTTTCTTCGATGGCCGATTTCCAGGCTACCGCGGTTTCGGTGGCGTCACAGGGGCGCCAGGTGTTTAGATTTGGCGTCATGCGCAGTGTGCCGAGTACTTCAATCGGCTGGTGCGTGGGGCCGTCTTCACCCTGACCAATAGAGTCGTGGGTGTAAACAAATACGTTGCGCAGCTTCATCAGGGCCGACATGCGCACCGCGTTGGCGGCGTACTGTTGGAACATTAAGAAGGTGGCGCCGTAGTTGATAAAGCCGCCGTGCGCGCTCATACCGTTCATGATGGTGCTCATGCCGAATTCGCGTACACCGTAATAGATGTAGTTGCCATCGGCGTTAACGCCGCTAACGGGCTTGGAGCCTTCCCACATGGTGAGGTTAGAGCCGGCCAAATCCGCCGAGCCGCCGACCATTTCTGGCAGCAGTTTGTTGTAGGCGGCAATGGTGTTTTGCGAGGCTTTACGCGAGGCCAGTTTTTGCGGGTTTTTGTGACATTCCTGGATAAAAGCATCGGCTTTTGCCGCAAAGTCGGCAGGCAGCTCACCTTTGATAACGCGGCGCTCGTACTCGGCGGCGTCTTCTGGGTAGGCGGCTTTATAGGCCTCGAACTTCTCGTTCCAGCTTTTCTCGGCGCTTGCGCCTTTTTCTTTGGCGTCCCAACCGGCGTAAACATCGGCGGGGATTTCAAACGGACCCGGCTCCCAGTTGAGGAACTTGCGGGTCGCGGCCACTTCATCGTCACCCAGTGGGGCGCCGTGACAGTCGTGCGAGCCAGATTTGTTAGGCGAGCCAAAACCGATAGTGGTTTTGCAGCAAATCAGGGTGGGCTTTTGATCTTCGGCTTGTGCCGCTTCAATCGCCAGTTTAATGGCTTCGGGGTCGTGGCCGTCTACGTGAGAGATAACGTGCCAGCCATACGACTCAAAGCGCTTAGGGGTGTCGTCGGTAAACCAGCCCTCTACGTGGCCGTCGATCGAGATGCCGTTGTCGTCCCAAAAGGCGATCAGCTTGCCAAGGCCCAGGGTGCCGGCCAGCGAGCAAGTTTCGTGTGATACGCCTTCCATCATGCAGCCATCGCCCATAAAGCAATAGGTGTAGTGGTCGACGATGTCGTGGCCATCGCGGTTAAATTGTGCGCCCAGCATACGCTCGGCCAGCGCCATACCTACGGCGGTACTGATACCCTGGCCCAGCGGGCCGGTGGTGATTTCAACACCGGGGGTGTAGCCCAGCTCTGGGTGACCCGGGGTTTTTGAGTGCAGCTGGCGGAAGTTTTTCAGCTCTTCCATCGGCAAATCGTAGCCAGACAAATGCAGCAGCGAGTAGACCAACATCGAGCCGTGGCCGTTAGACAGCACGAAGCGGTCGCGGTCGTTCCAGTTAGGGTTGGCTGGGTTGTGTTGTAAAAAGTCGTTCCACAGGACTTCGGCGATATCAGCCATGCCCATCGGGGCACCTGGGTGGCCACTTTGGGCTTTTTGGACGGCATCCATACTTAATACACGGATGGCGTTTGCGAGTTCATAGCGAGACGGCATAGGGGTCAAGGCTCCTTAAAAGTAGCTGTTGTGAGTTCAGAAATGACCTCTAGCGGGCCTAAATCAGTTTTGCGCAACCTTGTCTAATCTGGGCTAACGGGCGGGTTGTTGGTCTCGTACCCCGTCCGGAGGCGCCACAAATGGTGCGGTATTCTCTCGCAACCGGCGCCATCAGTAAAGGCGCCGGTGTCTCAGGTGGCATTTTTAGAGCAATCTCGACAACCTATATCAAAATATTTTGATATAGGTTGGGTTCGCTGCTATTATGCCGCCATGACAAATTCCCGTGCGTTAGCGGCCGAGGCCGACATTCCCAGTCCTGAGCTAGACTCAGAGGCGCTGGTTGCCCAGCTAAAGGCGGCGGCCGATCCGTTGCGGGTAGAAATCTTGGCCGTTCTGGCGCAAAACTCCTATGGGGTGTCTGAGCTGGCTCGCATTTTTGCGGTGGGCCAGTCGGGCATGAGCCATCATTTAAAGCTGTTAACGAGCGCAGGCCTCACGACCACCCGCCGTGAAGGCAACTCGATTTTTTACCGCCGCGCCATGCTCGCGCCCGAGCAGCCTTTGGCGGGTTTGCAGCAGGCGCTGTTTGCCAGCGTCGATCAGCTTGAGCTGCGCGCCGAGGTTTGCACCCAGTGTGAGGCGATTACCCTAGAGCGTGCCACAGCTTCGCAGCAGTTTTTTGCCGCCAATGCCGATAAGTTTCGCGCCCAGCAAGATTTGATTGCGAGTTTTCCAGTGTACGGAGAACAAGTGTCACAATTGTTAAACAACACGCCTCTTAGCAGTCGTCATTTGGCGCTAGAGGTGGGGCCGGGTCAGGGCGAGTTTTTACCCGTGTTGGCGCGTCGTTTTAGTCAGGTAATCGCATTGGATAACGCCGATGAGATGCTGGCGCACTCGCGCGCTGCAGCGGAAACCGCCGGCTTAGGCAATGTCGAGTTTATCTTGGGGAGTACCGACAATCTCGCCGACCATAAAGTGCTGGCCGACTGTATCGTGATGAATATGGTGCTGCACCACACTCCGTCGCCGGCAGATATCTTTAAAGATTTAAGTCGCGCGCTGGCGCCCAATGGTGCGTTAATTGTGACTGATTTGTGTCGTCATGAGCAGGATTGGGCGCGCGCCAATTGCGGCGATTTGTGGCAAGGCTTTGAGCCGGCTGATTTTACCGGCTGGGCGAAAGAGGCTGGCCTGCGTGAAGGCCAGAGTTTATACATTGCGTTGCGCAACGGCTTTCAGGTGCAGCTGCGACAGTTTTTTAAACCTTCTATTTAATCTACTTTATTGCTTAGCAGGAGCTACGCTATGGCCGAATATGCATTATTTACTTCCGAGTCAGTGTCGGAAGGCCACCCCGATAAGCTGGCGGATCAAATATCCGATGCGGTACTGGATGCAATTTTAAAAGACGACCCGGAATCCCGCGTCGCGGTAGAGACGCTGGTAAAAACCGGTATGGCGGTTGTGGCAGGTGAGGTGCGCACCTCGACTTACGTCGACTTGGAAGATCTGATCCGTCAGGTGATTTTAGATATTGGTTACGACAGCTCCGACGTTGGTTTTGACGGCGCCTCTTGTGCCGTGCTTAACGCCATTGGCAAGCAATCGGCTGATATTGCTGTGGGCGTTGATGAAGCCACCGATAAAGATCAGGGCGCGGGCGACCAAGGGTTAATGTTTGGTTATGCCTCGGACGAAACCGATGTGCTTATGCCGGCGCCGATTTACTTCGCCCATCGCTTGGTAGAAAAGCAAGCCGAGCTGCGTAAAAACGGAAAGCTCGATTGGTTGCGCCCCGACGCCAAAAGCCAGGTGACGTTACGTTATGAAAACGGCAAGCCGGTAGCGGTTGATGCCGTGGTGTTATCCACTCAGCACGATCCGAGCGTTAACCTGGCCGACTTGCAAGAGGCGGTGCGTGAAGAAATTATCAAGCCCGTGTTGCCCGGCGAATGGCTGCACGACGAAACCCTGTACCACATTAACCCCACTGGCCAATTTATTATTGGCGGTCCGGTAGGCGATTGTGGTTTGACCGGTCGCAAAATTATCGTCGATACCTACGGCGGTATGGCCCGTCACGGCGGCGGCGCTTTCTCGGGTAAAGACCCTTCTAAAGTCGATCGCTCGGCGGCCTATGCCGGTCGCTATGTGGCCAAAAACATTGTTGCGGCCGGCTTGGCTCGCCGCTGCGAGATTCAGGTTTCTTACGCCATTGGCGTGGCCGAGCCGACGTCTATTTCCATCAATACTTTTGGTACTGGTAAGTTACCCGATGGGGAAATTGCCACTTTAGTGCGTGAACATTTTGATCTGCGTCCGCGCGGCTTGATAGAAATGCTCGACCTCAAGCGTCCCATCTATCGCCAGACGGCCGCTTACGGTCACTTTGGCCGCGAGCTTCCCGACTTTACCTGGGAGAAAACCGATAAGGCTGAACTGTTGAAGAAGTATGTGTAATGGTGACGTCAGATGTCTGAGGTCGGATGTCTGACGAAAAACCTGATCACAAGGAGGTGTGCATGGAGAGAAAGTATCAACAACTGAAAGTCTGGACGGAATCTATGCTGTTGGCGGAAATGGTTTATAAGTCGCTCGTCGACTTACCCGCTTCTGAGCGTTTTGGGCTTGCAGGCCAATTGCGTCGAGCCTGCGTGAGTATACCGTCTAATATTGCCGAAGGCGCTGGGCGAGGGAGCGATCGCGAATTTGTTAGATTTTTGCAAATCGCCAAAGGCTCTTTGCAGGAGCTAGAGACGCAGCTACTGCTTTGCACGCGACTAAAGTTGTTATCGAACACAAAGAGTTTATTAGAAGCTACAAATAGAGTGTTTGCATTGCTAAGTGCTTTTATTAATAAACTGAAACAGTATTTTTAATACATCAGACGTCCGACATCAGGCGTCCGACATTAAACACGAGGACATTATGACTATCGCCACCTCTTTTACCGACTACAGAGTCGCTGCCGGCTCTGCCGAAGAGTTTCAAAAATTGGCTCAGTGGGGCCGTATGGAAATCGACATCGCCGAAGGCGAAATGCCTGCGCTGATGGCGCTGCGCACTCAGTACGCGGCGCAACAGCCGTTGGCGGGCGCCAAGATCATGGGTTGTATTCACATGACCATTCAGACCGCGGTGTTGATTGAGACGCTGGTGGCGCTGGGTGCCGAAGTGCGCTGGTCGAGCTGTAATATCTTTTCAACCCAAGATCACGCCGCTGCGGCCATTGCTGCCGCTGGTATTCCGGTGTTTGCCTGGAAGGGCGAAACTGAAGAAGAGTTTTGGTGGTGCATCGAACAAACCGTGGTTAAAGACGGTGAGGTATGGGATGCCAACATTATTTTGGATGATGGCGGTGACTTAACTCAGTTGGTTCACGAGAAGTTCCCCGATCTTCTGGACAATATTCACGGCATCTCAGAAGAAACCACTACCGGTGTTCATCGTCTACAGGATATGTTGAATAAAGGCACGCTTAAAGTGCCGGCCATTAATGTTAACGATGCGGTAACTAAAAGCAAAAATGACAACAAATACGGTTGTCGACACAGCTTGAACGATGCCATTAAGCGCGGTACCGATCACTTGTTGTCCGGTAAAAAAGCCCTGGTTATCGGCTATGGCGATGTGGGTAAAGGCTCGGCGGCCTCGCTGCGTCAAGAAGGTATGATTGTAAAAGTCACCGAGATCGATCCTATCTGTGCCATGCAAGCCTGTATGGACGGCTACGAGGTGGTATCCCCCTACAAAAACGGTGTTAACACCGGCAATGCCGCCGATATCGATGTAGAAGTGCTGGGCAAAACTGATTTGTTGGTCACCACCACGGGCAACTCGAATGTGTGTGATGCCGCGATGCTGCAAACCCTTAAGAATGCAGCGGTGGTATGTAATATTGGCCACTTTGATAACGAAATTGACACCGCTTACATGCGTGAAAACTGGGAGTGGGAAGAAGTAAAACCCCAAGTGCACAAAATCTACCGCGATCGCAAAGCGGGCGATCACTTACTGCTTTTGTCTGAAGGTCGTCTGGTTAACCTTGGCAATGCCACTGGCCACCCGTCGCGTATTATGGACGGCTCGTTTGCCAATCAAGTACTAGCGCAAATTTATTTGTACGATCACAAATTTGCCGATTTATCGGCGGCTGATAAGCCTGCAGGCGTTTACGTTAAAGTACTGCCTAAACAGCTCGACGAAGAAGTCGCGCGCCACATGGTCGAAGGCTTTGGCGGTGTGATTACCCAGCTGCGTCCCGAACAAGCCGAGTACATTGGCGTGCCCGTTAACGGCCCTTACAAACCAGAAAGTTATAAATATTAATTGGTGAGGTACGTCAGACGTCTGGTGTCGGACGTCTGACACGGAACCATAGGAAACGATTATGAGTGAAGATTCTTTACGCCTCAGCTTTGAGTTTTTTCCGCCCAAAACCGACGAGGGCCGGATTAAACTCGCGGCGGTACGGGATAAGCTGGCTGAGTTTGCGCCCGATTTTTTCTCGGTGACCTACGGGGCTGGTGGCTCGACCCGCGATAACACCAAAAATCTGGTAAAGCAGTTTAACGCTTTGGATGCGCCGGTAGCACCGCACTTGTCGTTTGGCGGTGACGATGAGCAAACCATCAAGGCGTTGTTGGGTGAGTATCGCGATGCCGGCGTCGAGCGCATTGTTGCCCTACGCGGCGATATGCCATCGGGCGTGGGTGGCTCGTACCAGCTGGTTTACGCGAACGAGTTGGTGGCGTTTATCCGCGAGCACTTTGGCGACGCTTTCGAGTTAGAGGTGGCGGCTTACCCCGAGATACACCCGCAGGCTAAAAGCTACGAAGATGACGTGCGCTATTTAAAGGGAAAATTTGACGCTGGTGCCGATAATGCTATTACCCAGTACTTTTTTAACCCCGATGCGTATTTCTACTTTTTAGACCAATGTGCCAAAGTGGGCATTGATAAGCCGATATATCCTGGCATTATGCCTATTATTAACTTCCGTAATCTAATGCGTTTTTCTGACTCGTGTGGCGCTGATATTCCACGTTGGTTGCGTAAGCGGTTAGAGAGTTATGAGCACGACCCCGAGGCGTTGCGCGACTTTGGTGAAGAGCTAATTACCGAGCTGTGCGAAACCTTACTCGAGGGCGGCGCACCTGGTTTGCACTTTTACACCATGAACCAGGCCGAGCCTATTGCTCGGGTTGTGAACAACCTCGGCCTGAGCGAGTAATCGCGCTGAGGCCGATGAAGGTGCCTGAACGGTGATGTGCGGTTTATGGCGTGTACTGTTGATCGCGAATAGTAAATAGGAGCTAAATATGCGAGTTCCCTTGTTGCTGGCCTCTATGCTCGTGCTGGCAAGTTGTAGCTGGGTTGATTTAGAAGATGCCGCGCGCCAAGTCGCGCTGGTTGGGCCGCAGGATATTACCGAGTGCCAGCAGCTGAGCCATGTGACCGCCAAGGTGATGGATGGCATGGGCCCGTTCTCCCGCAATAAGGCCAAGATGGGCGAAGAGCTGGCGACTATTGCCCGTAATGAGGCCGCGCGTCTTGGTGGCGATACGGTGGTGCCCTCCTCCAGCATTGTCGATGGCCGACAGCATTTTACGGTTTATCGCTGCAACCAATAACCCAGGGTGATGGGCCCTCTCAAGCAGGATAGTTGGCGCTTGTCTGACTTATTTCTGTCATAATTTGGTCATATTCTGGGGCGATGTATTTTCGGCGCCCAGAGCATGGCTGGGCCCCAACAGGAGGTTGTTGTGTCAGAGCACTTTTTCAATCGCGAGTTAAGCCTACTGGAGTTTAACCGGCGGGTTTTGTATCAATCTTACGATCGCTCCTTGCCGCTGTTAGAACGTTTGCGCTTTTTGTGTATTTTTTCCACCAACCTTGATGAATTTTTTGAGGTTAGAGTGGGTGGCTTGGTGCAGATGCTGGAAGTCGGCACCAGTGCGATACCGTCCGATGGTTTAGGCCACGCCGATAACCTGGCGGCTATTGCTCAGATATCCCATCAGTTAGTCTCCGAGCAATACAGCATCCTGAACAAAGAGATTATTCCGCTGTTGCGCGAGCGGCATGTTTATATCGTTCGTCGCGATGAGTGGACGGATACGCAAGTTGCGTATTTGCGTGATTACTTTGCAACCGAAGTCATGCCGCTGCTAAGCCCTATTGGCTTGGACCCCGCGCACCCTTTTCCGCGAATTTTGAATAAGTCACTTAACTTTATTGTTAAGCTTGATGGTAAAGATGCGTTTGGCCGCAATTCGGGGCGCGCTATTGTGCAGGTTCCGCGCTCCTTGCCGAACATGGTTGAGCTGCCCGACGGTGTTGCCAAGGCCGGTCGCGAGTTTGTCTTTATGTCGTCGATCATTCACCATTTTATGGGCGAAATTTTTGTCGGCATGGAGGTGATTGACTGCTTCCAGTTTCGTTTGACACGCAATTCGGATATTTTTCTTGATGAAGAGGAGACCGATGATTTACTTCGCGCGGTGCAGGGTGAGTTGGTTTATCGTCAATACGGCGACGAGGTAAGGCTAGAGATTACCGGTACGTGCCCAACGGACATTGAGGAGTTTTTGCTCGGTCGCTGTGAGATTAATAAACGTGATTTATACCGCGTGGATGGCCCGGTTAATTTAAATCGCCTGTCTGATTTGTTTGATTTGGTCGATGACTCGGACTTGTTTTTTAAGCCGTTTGTACAATCGATGCCCAAGCTGCCTAAGCGCGCCGATAATTATTTCCAAGCATTAAAAAAGAACGATCTATTACTGCACCATCCGTTTGATTCCTTTCAGTCTGTTGTAGATTTTTTGCGTGAAGCAGCAATGGACCCGCACGTGCTGGCGATCAAACAAACGCTCTATCGCACCGGATCAAACTCGCCAGTGGTCGATGCGCTGGTCGCGGCCGCTAAGGCGGGCAAAGAAGTGACGGCTATTGTCGAGTTGCGGGCGCGGTTTGATGAAGAGCAAAATGTCGCGCTGGCTGAGCGTTTACAGCGTTATGGTATTCACGTTATTTATGGTGTGGTGGGTTATAAAACCCACGCTAAAATGCTGTTGGTTGCTCGCCGCGAAGAAAAAAAGCTGCGCTACTATGTGCACTTGGGCACCGGGAACTATCATCCTAAGACGACCAAGCTTTACACGGACTATGGTTTAATGACGTCGGACGCTGATATCTGCGCCGATGTGTACCGAATTTTTATTCAGCTATCAAGCATGGGTAAAGCGTCAAAAATGAGCGAGCTGATGTATGCTCCTTTTACCCTGCATAAGGGGATGCTTAAATACATTCAGCAAGAAACCGAGAATGCCCGCAACGGTATTCCCGCACGTATTATCGCTAAAATGAACTCGCTGTACGAAGAGCAACTAGTGCTGGCGCTTTACGAGGCATCTAATGCTGGGGTACAGGTAGATTTGATTGTGCGCGGCGTATGTCAATTGCGTCCAGGCGTTCCCGGTCAGTCCGAGAATATCCAGGTTCGTTCCGTGGTGGGCCGTTTTCTGGAGCACAGCCGGGTATTTTATTTTGAAAACCACGGCAATCCCCATGTGTTTTGCTCCAGCGCCGACTGGATGATTCGCAACATGTTTCATCGGGTGGAAACATGCTTTCCCGTTAAAGCGAAAAAAATCCGCGATCAGATTGTCAGTGATATGAAGTTGTATCTTGCTGATAATACCCATGCTTGGTTGCTGCAAAGCGACGGCAGTTATGTGCATATACAGCCAGAAGACGGTCAAGAAGCCATTAATGCTCAAGATCAACTGCTAGAGCAGTGGGCGCTGAGCAATTAATGTTCGGCTCTTGGTGGCGCCGTTAAAGCTGCTTTTTTGAAAAGGCTTCAGAAACTATTGGGTTTAAAAACAGTGCCGAAGAGTTTTTAAAGCCTATCTAAGCTAGACGCTGTTGGCTAAAAACAAAAGCGATTGATGTGATCGTTATGTTTCCTGTTGCTCATCGGTAATAATGTGCAGCTGATAGCCGGCTTTGTTTAAGTAATTCGCCTCCGACTCTAAATCAGCTAGCACCAGTGGGTTAGCGTCCAGCCAGTTTTGCGGCAGGCGTAGGCTGAGTTTTTTCTTTTTCTTGGCGCTCAGTTCAATACCTTCTGGCAGGCTGTGGCGGCGGGTGCGATTAAAGATAACAGCTAAGCGCAAAAGCATTGCCAGGTGCAGTAACTCATCGCCATTTTCGGTGAGTTGTTTTTCTTGTAAGCTTTTGCGGTGGGTGCGGGCGAGTAGGGCGAGCTGGGTTTGCTCGGCACGGGAGCAGCCGGCAATATCAACGTTTGCGACAATATAGGCGCTGTGCTTGTGATAATCGCTGTGCGAAATATCCAAACCAACAGGCGCCAAGTGGGCGGCCCAGCTCAGCATCTTGCCGGCATCAATAGGCTCAAGCGCCCAGTCCTCGCTGACTTGCGACAATAATTTTTGTGCGGTCTGGGCGACTCGTTCGGCCTTGGGGATATTAACGTGGAAGCGCTCGGCTAAGGCCACGACGCTGGCTTGGCGAATGTCGTGATCTTCTAGACGACCTTTTAAATCGTAGAGTAACCCTTCGCGCAGGGCCCAGTCTGAGGCCAGCATGGTGTCGATGTCGAGGGTATCAAACAGTGCCGCCAGAACGATTGCGCCGCCTAAAAAAACCGGCTGCCGATCGTCTGAGACACCGTCTAGGGCAAGGTCGGTGGCGCCGTGCTTGGCGTAGGCGGCAATAATTTTGTCGAGGGATTTTTTGGTGATTTCGCCGTCGCTCCAGCCCGCCTGTTGGCACACGTTGGCAACGGCTTTAATCGTGCCGGATGCCCCTAGAACTTCTTGCCAAGGCTTGTCGCTGTACTCGTCGGCCACCGGTGCAATTTCTTGGCCGGCGGCGATGCGCGCTTTTTTAATAGCTTTGTCAGTGACTTTGCCATCGGCAAAAAAGCGCTTCGTCATGGCGACGCAGCCCATGCTTAGGCTTTCTTTGACGCTTGGGTGCATACCAGTGCCGACAATCACCTCGGTGCTGCCGCCGCCGATATCAATTACCAGTCGACTTTTGTCGTCTGGCGCGATCGAGTGGGCGACGCCTAGGTAGATGAGGCGCGCTTCTTCCTCGCCCGAGATAATCTCGACCGGGTGGCCGAGTTTTTCTTGAGCAAGCTTTAAGAATTCTTTGGAGTCGGTAATTGAGCGCAGGGTTTTGGTACCGACGGCTCTGACGCTGCCGGAGGGAAAGTTGCGCAGTCGCTCCCCAAAGCGCTCGAGGCAGGCGAGGGCTCGGTCGCGGGCCTCGTCGCTCAAACTGCCGTCTTCCTCTAGGCCCCAGCCCATGCGCACCGGCTCACGCAGTTTGTCTTGCAGGGTAATGTGTTGATTCTCCCAGCGCGCGATGATCATGTGAAAGCTATTGGAGCCGAGGTCAATCGCGGCGATTTGGCTCGCGCCGGAGCGTAAAATACGGGAAATATTAAACATGAATTAAAATAAGCCCTGTTAATGAATCCTGTATGAGTATACGCAGATGTACCGTGCTTTGCCGAGAGCTACTTATGACTATAGACAAAAAAGCCCACAGCGGGCTGTGGGCTTTTAAGGTGCGGGCAGCAGGCTGCGATTAAGCGTCCGCTTGGGCGCTCTCGGCAGCGGCTTGCTGTTGTTGCTGTTGTTGAATGGCTTGCGCAAATACCGCATCAAAGTTGATCGGTGGCAGCATCAGAGCGGCAAAGGTGCCGCGTGATAATACGCTGTCGATAGTCTCGCGCGCGTAAGGGAACAAAATGTTGGGGCATGTAGAGTTGATGGTTTGCGCCATCTGTACGCCCTGAAGGCCCGAGATGTTGAATACACCAGCCTGTTTAACCTCGATCAAAAACGCGGTGCGCTCTTCAACTTTGGCGGTAACGGTAAGCAGCAGCACGACTTCGTGGTGGGCGTCGTCAATTTTAGTCACTTGCACGTTTAGCTCTTGCTCAACTTTTGGCGGTTGCTGTTGGTTGAACGCCTCAATACCCATTGGTGTTTCAAACGACAGGTCTTTGAGGTAAATGCGCTTGATGGAAAATGCCGGTTTTGCTTGTTCTTCGCCGGCGGCTTCTTGGGTGTTGTTTTCTTCTGACATAGCTCTGTCTCTTTCGTCGGTAAGTGGGGGCGATTAGGATGCTAGCAACGGATCCAGTTCGCCGCGTTTGTCCAAGGCACTGAGGTCGGTAAAGCCGCCGACGTGGCGCTCGCCAATCCAGATCTGTGGAACTGTGCGTTGACCGCTTTTGGCCATCATCTCTTTGCGCTTGGCCGGCTCGCGGTCGACGCGGACTTCGGTAATATTCACGATACCTTTGCTGGCCAGTAAGCGTTTAGCGCTGACGCAAAAAGGGCATATCGCAGTGGTGTACATGGTAACTTTGGCCATAGGGGCTCCGCTATTTTACCAGTGGCAGACCTTGGTTTTGCCACTCGCTGATGCCGCCGGTCAGGCGTCGTACATCAAAGCTTTTTCCGCCCAATAAGCGGCCGGTACTGCCTGCGTGCTGGCCGAGCTTGTCGACCACAATGATAGTTTTGTCACGGTGCTTTTCCAGCTCGTTCAGGCGCTCGGCAACTTTGCCGTGGGGGATGTTGATGGCGTCAACCATATGTCCGGCGTCAAACTCTTTGGTCTCGCGCACGTCCAGCCAGATGGCGGTGTCGGCATTAATCAAAACAGTCGCCTGCTGAGTCGTCACGGGCTGGCCGTTTTTGATCCGTTCGCGCCAGCCATAAATAAGAATAAGCACCGCCAGCATGCTGACCAGCATCCACTCTTGATTGAGAAAAGCAATAATCTCCACCGAACCACCTTTGGTTATCGAGCTATCTGAATTGTTGTGATTGTCTCGGGCCGCGAGCCCTATGGCGACAAAGGCGGGGAGTATACACCAAGATCGCCCATTTTCTCAGCCTTTCAGGCGCTCCCCCATAGAGTTGTGGCCCCATAGCAGTTAGAATAATGGCCTTTATTGAGCATAATGCCTGTCTAATTTGTACGATACATAAGCGACGATTACCTATGACTGCCAAGAAAAAACCTATGGTATTGCTGATCCTCGATGGATTCGGCCACTCAGAGAACACCGAACACAACGCCATTTACAGCGCCAAGACCCCCGTCTGGGACCGCATTTGGAACAACAGTCCGGCCAGCTTGATCGGCACATCTGGGTTGGCTGTGGGTTTGCCTGAAGGGCAGATGGGCAACAGCGAAGTGGGCCATATGACATTGGGTGCTGGCCGCGTTGTGTATCAGAACTTTACCCGTATTAACAAGGCGATTGAAGATGGCGAGTTTGCCACCAATCCCGCTTATGCCAACGCCATCGACAAGGCCAATAGCGCCGGCAAAGCCGTGCATATTATTGGTTTGTTGTCAGAAGGTGGTGTGCACGCTCACGAAGATCACATCTTTGCGATGATCCGCGCGGCGGTAGAGCGTGGCGCTAAGCAAGTGTATCTGCACGCCTTTTTGGATGGTCGCGATACGGCCCCGCGCAGTGCCGAGGGCCCCTTGGCAAAAGCCGAGGCGCTATTTGCCGAGTTGGGCACCGGGCGTGTGGCCAGTATTTGCGGTCGTTACTTTGCGATGGATCGCGACAATCGCTGGGATCGCGTCGAGCAGTGCTACAACGTGATGGTGACTGGCGATGCCGAGTACGACGCCGAAACCGCGGTGGCGGGTTTGCAGGCGGCTTACGCTCGGGATGAAAACGACGAGTTTGTCAAAGCTACCGTGATTGTGGGTGAAGGTGAAGAAGTCGCTACCATCAACGATGGCGACTCCGTGATCTTTATGAACTTCCGCCCCGACCGTGCCCGCGAAATTACCCGCGCCTTGACTGAGCCCGACTTTGACGGCTTTGAGCGCAAATTGGTACCGCAGCTGGCTGACTTTGTAACCACCACAGAATACGCCGCCGACATTAAAGCCAGCGTCGCTTTCCCGCCGCAAGAGCTGGTGAACTCGTTTGGTGAGTACATGCAAAATGAGGGAAAAACTCAGCTGCGTATTGCCGAGACTGAAAAATACGCCCATGTCACCTTCTTTTTTAACGGTGGTAAAGAGGCTGAATTTAACGGTGAAGATCGCATTTTGATCCCTTCTCCCGATGTTGCCACTTATGACTTGAAGCCTGAGATGAGTGCACCAGAGGTGACCGATAAACTGGTCGAGGCGATCGAATCCGGTAAGTACGATGCCGTTATCTGTAACTACGCCAATGGCGATATGGTGGGTCACTCGGGGGTGTTTGAGGCCGCCGTGGCCGCTGTCGAAGCTGTCGATGAATGTGTGGGTCGGGTCCTAGAGGCGGCCGCAAAAGCTGGTGGCGAAGTGTTAGTAACGGCCGATCACGGTAACTGCGAAGAGATGTTTGACCCGGACTCGGGTCAGGTAAGCACGCAACACTCGACGTTGCCGGTTCCTCTGGTGTTTGTCAGCAACCGCAAAGGCACCATTGCCGAGGGGGGCTCGCTGGCGGATGTGGCGCCAACCATGCTGCATTTAATGGGCATGAAACAGCCCGCCGAGATGACCGGCCGCAACTTAATTACTCTGGCTGAGTAATTAGGCTGAGCTCGCCGCGTCTAGTGTTTAAGTTCGTGCAGGTACTGACTGCCAAGACCTTAGCGCCTGGCTATCGGGCGCTGGGGCTTTTGTGTCTGTTGGCGGTATGCTGCGCCCTTTTTATGGCGGCGCCAGCACTGGCGGCAGACGATGCCGCCGAGTACCAAAAAAAACTGGAAGCGCTGCGGGACAACATCGAGCAACTGAAAAAAGAGCTGGACGAGGTCAAAGGGCAGCGCGGCCAATTGCAAAAAGACTTGGAGAAATCCGAGACGCACATTGGTGAGCTGGAAGAAAAAGTCGAGACTATTGGCGATGAAATAAAAGCGCAAGACGCCGATTTACAGTCGCTGCAACAGCGTCAGCGCGAGCTAGAAAGCAGTCGCCAAGTGCAGCGCACCCAAATCGCCAGCCAAGTGCGCAGTGCGTATCAGTCTGGCCCGCAAAGCCCGTTGCGATTATTGCTGAACCAACAGTCCCCCGAGCGTATTACCCGCCTTAGCAAATACCACGATTACCTTTTGGCGGCGCGCAACGACAAGCTTAAATCTTACTTGGCGACGCTGGCAAAACTCGACCAGCTTGAGCCCGAAATTATTGCCCGGCGCGATAGCTTGCGCGAGCGGCGCGATCAGCTCAGTGAGCGCCAGCGGCAATTAAACGCTCAACAACAGGAGCGTACCGCTACGCTCGCCAAACTTGCTAAAGTAATCGACAGCAAAGACGCCAAGCTGGTGGCCGAGCGCCAAGACGGCAAGCGTTTGCAGGCGCTGCTGGATGAAATGACAGCAACGATCGGCCAGGCTGCACCCGCCGGTGCCGCGTTTAGTGGTTTGCGCGGTAAGCTCCCCTGGCCCGCCGACGGCAAGCTGCGCCACCGCTACGGTAGCGATCGCGTGGGCAACCAGCTCGCCTGGGAGGGCGTTGTGATTGACGCCCGCGCCGGCAGCCCCGTGCTGGCGGTGCACAGCGGGCGGGTTATTTTTGCCGAGTATTTGCGCGGCCACGGATTGCTGATTATTGTCGACCACGGCGAGGGCTATATGAGCCTTTACGCCCATAACCAGACTCTGTTAAAACGCCCGGGCGATCGAGTCAATGGCGGTGAAGTGATTGCCCGAGTGGGCAACAGCGGCGGCCAAAGTTACAGTGGCCTGTATTTTGAGATACGTCATAATGGTCAGCCGACTAACCCCAGTACTTGGTTGGCTCGGGCGTGATCTGTCCCCCTATTAACGCTAATGAGCCATCGGCTCAGTTGCAGGAGAAACACATGCTGTTTGCCACTTGCCAACGATTGTTCTGCCTGTTGGCTCTGACCGGGTTATTGTCGTTGCCGGCAGCGGCGCAGAATACCGCGCCCGATGTGGCTTCGGATGATGAAGCTAATGCGCCTTCAAAAGGGCTGTTGCCGTTAGAGGATTTGCGCACCTTTACCCGTGTTTACGATCATATCCGCAACAGCTATGTCGAGCCGCTGAGTGACTCAGAGCTATTGGAGTATGCCATTAAAGGCATGATGGCCGAGCTGGACCCGCACTCCGCTTACCTCGATGCCGAGTCGTTTGAAGACTTGCAAGTTAATACCTCGGGTGAGTTTGGTGGTTTGGGTATTGAGGTGGGGATGGAGAACGGCTTTGTTAAAGTCATCTCACCTATTGACGATACCCCCGCGCAAAAAGCCGGTATTGAAGCGGGCGATCTTATTATTCGCCTGGATGAAAAGCCGGTTAAAGGTTTAAGCCTGAGTGAGGCCGTCACTCTGATGCGTGGCCCTAAAGGCAGCCCCTTAACGGTTACGATTGTGCGCGAGGGGGTTGATCAGCCGTTTGAGCTGGTTATCGAGCGCGACATTATTAAAGTGCGCAGCGTGCGCACCAAAATACTCGATGACGATTACCTGTATTTGCGTATTGCGCAATTTCAGATTGGTACTGGCGACGATGTGGCGAGTCGATTGCAAAAAACTCTGGGCGAGCACAGCAACATAAAAGGTGTGATTCTCGATTTACGCAACAACCCAGGTGGCGTATTGCAGGCCTCGGTGGATGTGGCCGATGCTTTTATGGACGGTGGTTTGGTGGTTTATACCGAGGGCCGGCTGGAATCTAGCTACAGCCGCTATGAGGCCAACCCCGGTGATCTAACCGATGGTTTGCCGGTCGTGGTACTTATTAACGATGGCTCGGCCTCGGCCTCAGAAATCGTCGCCGGTGCCCTGCAAGATCAAGGGCGCGCGGTCATTATGGGCACGCGCAGCTTTGGTAAAGGCTCAGTGCAGACCGTCGTGCCCATCTCCGAGAGTCGCGCGATTAAACTCACCACGGCGCGCTATTACACCCCTAGCGGTCGCTCGATTCAGGCGCAGGGAATCGAACCCGATGTTCAAGTCGAGCGCGCTAAAGTAACGGCGGTTAAGCCGCGCCTGCGTACCACCGAGGCCGACCTGGCAGGCCACTTAGGCAACACTAACGGCGAAGACGAGAGCGATAGCAAGAGTCGCGACCAAGCGCGTAGCGCGCAACAATCGCTGTTGAGCAACGACAACCAGCTCCACGAAGCCTTGAACTTGCTTAAGGGGCTTAATATCTTGCGTCAGCCAAAGCTGGCCGAGCCACAGGACGGCGCCGGTATTGCCCCGCCGAATGCGGCTAGCGATGAGATTCCCAGCCCAGACGATATTCCCGAAGCGCCATGAGCGCTTGCGTCAGCCCGATGCTGGCGCGTGTGGGCGCACTGGTGCTAATGGCACTGGGTTTAGTCGTACCTGTGGTGGCCGAGCCGGTTAACTCACCTGCCCGAATCGCCATTATTATCGATGATGTCGGCTATAACCTCGCCCTAGGGCGCCGCGCGGCCGAGCTGCCGGGTGCCTACACCTTAGCTTTACTCCCCATGACGCCGCACACCCGCGAGTTGGCCGAGCTTGGCCGTGAGCGCGGCAAAGAGCTAATGCTGCATGCCCCTATGGCCAACGAGCGCGGTTTGCCCCTTGGCCCCGGTGCGTTAGAGTTAAGTATGACTCGTGCCGAATTGTTGCAGAGTTTGCGCGCCAGCTTAGCGTCTCTGCCCGAGGTGGTGGGGGTTAATAACCATATGGGCAGTGCGCTGACAGCGCAGCCGCAGCCGATGGGCTGGGTTATGAGCGAGCTGGTGCGGCGCGACTTGTTTTTTGTTGATAGTCGCACCACGGCGGCGAGCGTTGCAGAGCGAGTAGGACGTGACTACGGTCTTAAAACGGCACGGCGCGATGTATTTTTGGATCACGAGCGCAGCCCCACGCACATTCAGCAGCAGCTAGAGCGTGCCCTGCACTTGGCGCAGCGACGCGGCTGGGCGGTTGCCATTGGTCACCCGCACCCGGAGACGCTGGCCGTGTTAGAGCGTGCCGCCCCCTTAATGGCAGAGCAAGCGGTGCAGCTGGTCAGCGCTTCGGCTTTAGTGCAGCGCGCACGTTTTGGCGCCGGATACTGTCCTTTGGCGCCTGACAGTCTGCGCGACTATCGGCCGCCGGCTGGTCAAATGCCGCCCTCGATCGTCAGTGTGCGCTGGTGGAACTGGAAAAGTTTGATAAACTGGAGTTATCAGCCCGCAGCGAAGCTAGAGAAACACGGTATAAGCAATTCGGGGTGAAGGCTAGAAAATCACACACGAGCGTTAAAATTTGCTCCATAATGCAAATAGTAACTAATGCGGGAATCACAACGATTAGGATGATGCCCACGTCAAGGATTGATTAATACTGTAGGTGAAGACTATGACGCTAGAACACAGAGATGGCGAACAGGGCGAAGTCCCAGAGCGCAGCGGCCGGTTTTTAGAAAAGTCCGGCTACTGGTACTATCAAACTCGCGAAGGTGTCGATATTGGCCCGTTTGACAGCCGCCGTGATGCGGAGGTGGGAGTGGGTGAATTTATAGATTTTATCTGTGCCTCGGCGCCGGAAGCGGCAAAGATTATCGAGCGCTATCGCGCGGCATAAAAACCTCTAGCCAAGCGCGAAACTTACCTGAGCGGCTTTGTTGTCGTGCTTGGTTGCCCCTCTTTTGTAGCCGAGGATCTCGGCTACCGTTCCTTTTATGCATTGCCCTCCAGATTTACACGCTATTCGCAACGCCCTGAAAACAGACTCGCCGGGTTATCTGGCGCCGCTGTTTAATACCGTTTGGCGCGCCTAAAACAGGCGCGCATGGCAGGAGCAGGTATACGCCGTACCGCACAAATAACAGACACCTTGTTGCACTCCATTTTCCTGGCTTTACTCTATTTTATGGCTGTAGCTCTTGACTAACGCTTAGTTATCGTTAACATTAACGATATAATTGATCGAAGATTCGATAATCCCAAGAAACAACAAGGCCTCCCGCTGAGGGCGATTGCCGCAACGGATGCGGGGTGAGGTTGATTAAGGCAATAATCCATGACGACCCGTGTAATACATAATCCCATACTGCCCGGTTTTAACCCCGATCCTTCTATTGTTCGTGTTGGCGATGATTACTATATCGCTACATCGACCTTCGAATGGTACCCAGGGGTGCAAATCCATCACTCCAAAGATTTGGTCAACTGGCGTTTAGTGGCGCGGCCGTTAAACCGCCCCGAGTTATTGGATATGACCGGGGAGCCAGATTCCTGCGGCGTGTGGGCACCGTGTCTGAGTTACGCAGATGGTAAGTTTTGGCTGGTTTACACTGACGTAAAACGTTTCGATGGCAACTTTAAAGACACCCACAACTACCTCACAACCTGTGAACAAATCGACGGCGAGTGGTCTGCTCCTACCTACCTAAACAGCAGTGGCTTTGATCCGTCGCTCTTCCACGACGATGACGGTCGCAAGTGGCTGCTGAACATGATTTGGGATCACCGCCCCGATCGCACTTTTTTTGGCGGCACTATGTTGCAAGAGTTTGACCCAACAAAAGGTGAGCTGATCGGTGAGACCCAAAACATCTTTCCTGGCTCCGAGCTTGGTTTTACCGAAGGCCCGCATATTTATAAGCGCGAAGGGTTTTACTACTTACTCACCGCCGAGGGCGGCACTGGCTATAACCACGCGATGACGCTGGCGCGCTCACGCCAATTAGATGGCCCCTACGAGTTAGACCCTGCCGGCCATTTTATTACCGCCAAAGACAGCCCAGAGCTTGAGTTACAGCGTTGCGGCCACGGAGACTGGGTTGAAACCCAAAACGGTGAATTCTATGCCGTGCATTTATGCTCGCGCCCGCTTGCGCCCGAGCAACGCTTTAGCCCGTTAGGGCGCGAGAGTGCGATTCAAAAGGTGGCGTGGAATGCCGACGGCTGGTTGCGTTTAGCCGATAGCGCTGAGCCGGCCTCGGCCGTCACGGCGCCTAACCTGCCGCTCCACCCGTGGCCGCAAGAGTCGACGCACTTTAAGTTTAATGACCCCCGTTTACCGGCGGCGTTTCAGTGGTTGCGCACGCCCTATCCAGATAAGTTGTTTAGCCTTACCGCGCGCCAGGGTTGTCTGCGCTTAATCGGGCGGGAGTCTTTGGGTAGTTGGAATTTGTCGTCACTGGTGGCAATGCGCCAGAGTGCTCTGCGTTTTACCGCGCAAACCTGTATCGAGTTTACCCCTGCAAGCTTTCAGCAGATGGCGGGGCTGGTGTGCTATTACAACTCGCAAAAGTTTCACTATTTATACCTTAGCTGCGATGACAATGGCCAGCGGCACATTGGCATCATGTCGTGCTTGGCCGATATTGGTTTGTCGGCTAGCTTTCCGTTGGCCCCGATAAATATTAAGCAAGAGGGCGAGGTACACTTAAAAGCAGAGGTGGACCGAGCGCAACTGCGCTTTAGCTATAGTTACGATGGTACAGATTGGGTCACGCTGCCCGGTGAGCTCGATTACCGTTTGTTGTCGTGTGAAGCGGGTAAAGGCGAGGGGGCCAGCTTTACCGGTGCATTCGTCGGTATGGCCTGCCAAGACATGACTGGCCGTCAGCGTTCGGCTGACTTTCATTATTTTAACTACGATGAGCCGGAGGTTTTATGAACCGCATTTCCACTGTGTTCGCCTTTGTCGGTTTATGTGTATTAAGCGGCACCGTTATGGCGGATACGCCAGAGCCCGCAGACGGGGTCTTGGTGCTGGCGGGGCAAAACCTGCGTGCTACCCACGCCTACTATTACGACGAGCGGCTCCCCAAACCTGCGGGTTTTTCTGATTATATTTCCTATGATGTAGATCAGCCCTACGCGGCTAACGCCCCCGATGCCCCCCGATCCTATCGGGGCAATGAAGCCTTGTTAGCACCGACCAACTGGGGGGCTGGTGTGCAATGTGTCGACTGTATTTTGCAAGAGCCCGCGCTTGACCCGGCGGTGGTCAATATTGGTTTTTACATGGCTGGGCCAAAAGACGTTGATGGTCAGCAATGTCGCGGTACGCCCAAGTGTAATGCCTACAAAATCGCCAGCGGTGAATACGATGCCTACTTAGATGAGTTTGCCCATTGGGCCAAAGGCCTAAATGCTTTGGTACTGTTACGCATTGGTTACGAGTTTGACGGCGAGTGGAATAACTACGACCCTGCGCAATTTAAAGCGGCGTTTAAATACATACACCAGTACATGGATAAAAAAGAGGTGAATAACATTGAGTATGTGTTGCACTCGGTGGGGGCAGCCAGTCGCGAAACTCTATTGGCGTATTACCCAGAGCCCGACGAGGCCAGTAGCAAATATGTCGATTGGATCGGGTACTCGTATTTTACGATTGACCCGGAGTCCCGCGGTGTAAATGAGTTGGCCCTGGCCCGCGAACGTGGCATCAAAGCTTTTATCGGCGAGGCGGCGCCACACACGGGCGATTGTACCAAGCAAATTGATATAGCGACCAACCCGGCATTGGCTATGCGGTGGATCGACGGTTTTATCTCTCACATCGAACGCAATAAAGACGTTATTGGCGCTATCGCCTATATCAATGCTGACTGGTCCGACACCGTTTACTCACCTATGTGGACCGAACAGACAGATCAAGGCTGCAATGGTTTTTTTGCCCAATCAAACTCGCGTTTAAACGATAACGATCAAGTGATTCGCTATTGGGCCAAAAAAATCAGTGCCCCGCTTTTTATTAACCAGGATCGCGCCCGCGAGTGGCTTAAGAAAACCTCGAGGTCATTATGACAGCGTTAAATTATCAGGATTTGGCAAAGCAGTTTTGGCGCGATGGCTATTTAGTCATAGAAGATTTTTTTGACTTGACGCTAATGGATCGCTATCAGCAGCTGATAGTTGAACATTTTGGTTCGTCTCCCGAATTTTTGCACACAGATGAATTTCTACAAAAATCGGCCACTGAAGTGATTCCTTGGTTTCCGCAAAAAGAGGGTGTTGACGAGTTTGACACGGTGGAAAATGACCATCGCCTAAAAGCGTTGACCGAAGCTATTCTCGGCGAGGGTTGGTACCACCTTTATTGCATGACGATGTTTTCTCGCCAAGGCACTAAAGGGCAGGCATGGCATCAGGACTGTGACCCGGAAGAAGACGAAAACCGCTTTAACGTCAACCGCTTAGTTTATACCGCCGATATCACCCCGGAAATTGGCGGCCAAACCTTAGTGGTACCAGGCTCGCACCGTCGCGGTACTATCACGGTGGGTGACGTTAACGAAGAGTTTTCCGATCAAGTGGTACTTTCGCCGGCGAAAGGCACTTTAGTGTTGTTGCACGGCCACACCTGGCATCGGGTGAGGCCTGTCACTGGCGGTTATCGCGTCTCGACTAATTACCGCTGTTGCCCTAAAGGGACGCCCGAGGGGATAACCGATGTCTGTGTCTATCGCAATATGCGTTACCAGTTTGCCACCAGTTCCGTTATTGAAGATCGTCTGTTGCGCAACGCTTACTAGAATAATCCTGGCAGGATGCCCGAACTTTACGAAACGCCGACAAGAGTATAAAAAGTAATGATTCAATCAAGTTACGCATTTCGTCTGGCCATTATTGTCTCGCTCGGTGGCTTTTTATTCGGTTTTGACGCCTCGGTTATTTCTGGTGCGATCAACTTTATTGGTGCCGACTTTAACCTGACCGATTGGCAGTTGGGCTTAGTGGTGGGTGCGCCGACGTTAGGCGGTATTATTGCCGGCGCCTGTTCCGGCCCTCTGAGCGACCGCTTTGGTCGCAAGCCGGTACTGCTGCTTATTGCCATTTTGTACACTATCTCGGCGGCGTTTTCGGCGCTGGCACCCGATTACTTTACCATTTCACTGGCGCGTTTTATTGGCGGTTTGGGCTTTGGGGCCTTGAGTTTAGCGCCTATTTATATCGCCGAAATCTCCCCGCCTGCTCAGCGCGGCCGGATGGTGTCTATTAATCAGCTAAATATTGTTTTGGGTTTTTCGGCGGCGTATTTTGCCAACTACTTTATTTTGCAGTTAGCTAATTCTGGCGCGCAATGGACGCAAAGCTTAGGCTTAGATCAGCACACGTGGCGCTGGATGCTGGGCATTGAAGTTGTTCCTGCGACTATCTACGTTTTTATGCTTATACTGATTCCCGAAAGTCCGCGTTGGCTCGTGCTAAACAGTAAGCCCGCCAAGGCCCGCACCGTGATTGCTAAATTGTTGCCTGATGCTGATCCCGACGTTGAGGTAAGTGCTATCGGCGCGACCAATCACACTAAACTTGAGCCTTTTATTCAGCGTTTAAAGCAGTTGTTTAAGCCCAATGTCCGTTTGGCGCTTGTGGTTGGTGTGGTGCTCGGTATTGCTCAGCAAATTACGGGCGTTAATGTCATTTACTTTTATGCTCCCACTATTTTCGAGCAGACCGGGATTGGTACCAATGCGGCTTTTGCTCAGGCAATTTGGATCGGTGTGACCAATGTGGTGTTTACCATTGTCGCTATGGTACTTATCGAGCGGCTCGGCCGCCGGCCGCTGCTGATTGTAGGCCTGGCGGGGGTTATGATCAGCATGGCCATTTGTACCTATGGCTTTAAACAGGCAACGTATGTCATCGACGATGTTGCCGCGATTGAGGTAAGCGATACCGAGTTGCGCGACCGGTTGCGGCCCCTTGAAGGTCTGACGTATAACGATGACGTGGTATTTAAGATTGCGCTGCGTAATCACTTGTCTGAGACTGAGCTGCGCACGCACCAAGGGCAAATCATTGCCGCCGCCACCAATATGAACCCCTATTTAATTCTTATTGGTATTCTCGGGTTTGTCGCTTCATTTGCGGTGTCTTTAGGGCCGGTAATGTGGGTATTATTGTCCGAGATTTTTCCCAACCATTTGCGCGGGGTGGGTATGGCATTTGTAGGTATGCTTAACAGTGCGGTTAGTTACGGGGTGCAGGTGGTGTTCCCGTGGCAACTGAGTCATTACGGCTCGGCGATAACCTTCTTTATCTATGGTTTTTTTGCGCTGATAGGTTTGGTGTTGGTGTATTGGTTACTGCCAGAAACCAAAGGTAAAACACTTGAGCAGCTAGAGACGGAGTTTAAACGTTAAGCTATGAAGAAAGTTCGTTGGGGTATTGTCAGTACCGGTCGTATTGCCGGGCAATTTGCGCAGGATTTTAGCGCCGTAAAAAACGCGCAGCTGCATGCTGTAGCCGCGCGCAATCTCGATAAAGCAAAACAGTTTGCTTTTGCGCACAATATTACCAATGCCTACAGTAGCTACGAGGCGCTGTTTAGCGATCCAAATATCCATGTGGTTTATATCGGCACCCCGCACAGCTTACATTACCAGCACGCTCGTGCAGCGCTTGAAGCTGGCAAAGCGGTACTGTGTGAAAAACCGCTAACCGTGAGTGTCGCTGAATGCGAATCGCTGCAAGCAATGGCGCGGGATAACGGTGTTTATTTAATGGAGGCCATGTGGACTTACTTTTTACCCGCCCTGCGCAAAGCTAAGCAGTGGGTCGATGAAGGCCGCATCGGTAATATCAAGCACATAAAGGCAGATTTTGGTTATCCGCAGTTGCCGTTTGACCCCAAAAAACGAGAGTACGACGCCGATTTAGCGGGCGGTTGCTTACTGGAGATGGGCGTTTACCCAGTGGCGTTAGCATGGTTGTTTATGCCGCAAACCCCCGATGATGTGCAAGTGATCAGTCGCTTTGCCCCCAATGGGGTGGAGGATGACCTGGCCATTCACTTTAATTATCGCGATGCGGTGGCAAGTCTCGGTACGTCGTTTCGTTGCAAGTTACAAAACTGGGCTTATATTATTGGCGACGAAGGTTATATCGCAATCCCTGACTTTTGGCGCGCCAGTGAGTGCTCCCTGTACGTGCTGGATGAGCAGGTGGATAAGTTTATCGATAATCGTCAAGAGCAAGGGTTTTGCTTTGAGGCGCAAGCGGTAACCGATGATTTAATTGCTAAACGGCTTGAATCGCAAACGGTATCCTTTGCCGATAGCCTGGCGTTTGCGCGCCATATGGATTTGATTCGAGAGACGTTTAAGCGGTAGCCGGGTGTTAGCAATTAGCCACCAAAAAAGGCACGCCAACCGGCGTGCCTTTTTTGGTGGCGCTATTGAACATAAGAGTGGGCTACAAGCGCACTTCGATGCCGCGCTCTTGCATATAGGTTTTTGCCTCTAGTACCGAGTACTCACCAAAGTGAAAAATACTCGCCGCCAATACCGCGTCGGCGTGGCCGTCGGTAACGCCATCCACTAAATGCTGCAAGTTACCCACGCCACCGGAAGCAATAACCGGTATCGGCACCGCCGCGCTAATGGCGCTTGTTAGCGGCAGATCAAACCCATTTTTGGTGCCGTCGCGGTCCATGCTGGTAAGCAGTATCTCGCCGGCGCCGTACTCGCTCATGCGCGCGGCCCATTCGATGGCGTCAATGCCGGTGGGCTTGCGGCCCCCGTGAGTAAAAATCTCCCAGCGCAAAGGCTCGCCCGGCGCACTCACTTGTTTTGCGTCAATCGCCACCACAATACACTGGGCGCCAAAGCGGTCGCTGGCGGCTTTGACAAAATCTGGGTTGTGCACCGCCGCCGAGTTAATGCCAACTTTATCGGCACCGGCGTTTAGCATACGGCGAATATCCTCGTTGCTGCGAATACCACCGCCCACGGTTAACGGGATAAACACTTCACTGGCGATCCGCTCGACCGTGTGTACCGTGGTGTCGCGCCCTTGGTGGCTGGCGGTAATATCGAGAAAGGTAATCTCGTCAGCACCGGCCTCGTTGTAACGCTTGGCGATCTCGACCGGATCGCCGGCATCGCGAATATCGACAAACTGCACGCCTTTAACCACACGGCCGTTGTCCACATCAAGGCAAGGGATAATGCGCTTGGCCAAACCCATAACTTACTCCGCGTTGTCGCAGTATTGTTGTGCTTCGGCCACGTCGAGTGTGCCCTCGTAAATCGCGCGACCGGTAATGGCGCCGCAAATGCCTTTGTCGCTGGCCGCGTTAAGCGCGCGAATGTCGTCCATGTTGGTAATACCGCCCGAGGCAATCACCGGGATACTCGATGCCTGCGCCATGGCCACGGTGGCCTCGACGTTTACGCCTTGCATCATGCCGTCGCGGGCGATGTCGGTGTACACAATCGAGCTGACGCCGTCGGCTTCAAAGCGTTTGGCCAAATCGGTGGCTTTAACGTTAGAGACTTCGGCCCAACCGTCGGTGGCAACCCAGCCGTCTTTGGCATCCAGCCCAACAATAATATGGCCGGCAAACTCGCGGCAAATATCAGTAATAAACTCGGGCTCTTTTACCGCTTTGGTGCCGATAATCACATACTCGACGCCGGCGTTTAAGTAGTGCTCAATGGTTTCTTTGCTGCGAATACCGCCGCCGATTTGAATCGGCAGTTTAGGGTAGGCTTTGGCAATTGCGGTGACCACTTCGCCATTAACCGGTGCCCCGGCAAACGCGCCGTTTAAATCCACTAAGTGCAAGCGGCGGCAGCCGGCCTCGACCCACTGGGCGGCCACGGCCACCGGATCGTCAGAGAAAACCGTAGAGTCGTCCATCAGGCCCTGGCGTAAACGGACACACTGGCCGTCTTTTAAGTCGATGGCGGGAATAATTAACATGTTAAGTCTCTCTTAATGCGTTAGCTCTGACCGTTCCAGCGGACAAAATTGTGAAGTAACTGTAAGCCGGCGGTGTGGCTTTTTTCGGGGTGAAATTGCACCGCAAAAACATTGTCGCGACCGACCGCCGCGGCAAAGCTGACACCGTAATGGCAGCTGGCCATGACCTGTTCGGTGTTGGCGCTTTGTACGTAGTAGCTGTGCACAAAATAAAAGCGGCTGTCTTGCGCGATGTCGGCCCACAGCGGGTGATCGTTGTGATGCACTTGGTTCCAGCCCATGTGCGGCACTTTTAGCACTTCGCCCTGATCGCCTTTTAGCTGGTTGCCAAAAAATTCGACATTGCCGGCAAATAAGTCGATGCACTCGGTACCGCCGCTTTCGGCGCTGCTGCTCATCAGTGCCTGCATGCCGACGCAAATACCCAGTACGGGTTTACCGCTGGCCACTTGCTCGCGTAGCACTGCATCAAAACCGAGGCGTTTGATCTCGCCCATGCAATCGCCAATAGCGCCCACCCCCGGGAATATCACCCGGTCAGCGCGGGCGATCTCGGCCGGATCGCTGGTGACTAGCACTTGGTGGTCGCACACTTTACCCAGTGCGCTGGCAACCGAGTGCAGGTTGCCCATACCGTAATCAATAACCGCTACTGTTTCGCTCATAAAACCTGCTTATAAACTGCCTTTGGTGGAGGGCATAATACCGGCCATGCGTGGGTCTGGCTCGAGCGCCATACGCAGGGCGCGGCCAAAGGCTTTAAACACGGTTTCTATTTGGTGGTGGGCGTTGTCGCCGCGCAGGCTGTCGATGTGCAGCGTGACTTGCGCGTGATTGACAAAGCCGTGAAAAAACTCTGAGAACAGTTCGGTATCGAATGCGCCGACGCGTTTTTGCGTAAAGGGCACCTTCATGATCAGACCCGGGCGGCCGGAAAAGTCGATCACCACCCGCGATAGGGCTTCGTCCAGTGGCACATAGGCGTGGCCGTAACGGCGAATGCCCTTTTTGTCGCCCACAGCGCGGGCAATCGCCTGGCCGATGGTGATGCCAATGTCCTCGACGGTGTGGTGATCGTCGATGTAGGTGTCGCCCTTACACTTAACGTTCAGATCGATCATGCCGTGGCGGGCGATCTGATCCATCATGTGCTCTAAAAAGGGCACGCCGGTATCAAAGGTGCCGCAGCCGGTGCCGTCGAGGTCGAGCTCGACACTGATCTGGGTTTCCAGAGTATCGCGTGATACTTGCGCTTGGCGCTCAGACATGGGTGTTCTCCGAAGTCGCAGTCGGGCTGCGTGGAAGCAAAGCGCGAATTATATCGGCAAGTGGCCAACAATTCACGGTTTGCGAAAAATTGGGGTTTTAGTGCATGCGATGTGGATCGAGTTGTACGGTCTCTACCCGGCGGCCGAGCATAATCACACGGCCGGTATAGCGGTCCTCGCCGGTGGCGGTAAATTCAAAGTAAAAGGCGCGCCACAGCGCCATTGCACCGCGGCTGTTACGCTTAAACCACAGGCGGCGCAGATACACGCTCTGGTCGAGCATCTGCACGTCCATTTCTTTGCAGTGGCGCAGTGCCCAGCCAAGCGCCACGGCTTTTGATTGCAGCGCGCGCCACCAGTAGTAGACCACGGCAACAATAACAAAACACCAGATAACAACGCTTAGATCAGACATATAGGCCTATACAAACACAAAAGCGCCCGCGCCCACACTGGGTGCGGGCACGGGCGCGAGTACTATTGCCGTGCGAGTTACCGCGCGCGCAAACAAAACTTTAGGTGGGTTGTGGCTTACAGGGCGGTAACGTTTTCTGCCTGCGGACCTTTTTGGCCCTCTACCACTTCAAAAGAGACGTTTTGCCCCTCTAATAACGTGCGACGGCCAGTGCCGTTAATAGCCCGGAAGTGTACAAATACATCCGCGCCGCTTTCGCGCTCGATAAACCCATAACCTTTTGCGTCATTAAACCATTTAACGACACCAGTGACCAATTGCTCCGACATAACACCCTCGTCTGCGTCCGTTGTCAGCCCGGCTGACCTTAGTTGTCCGTAACGTTGAGGCGCTTACATTAAACGTTACTGGTCAAAATTAAAGCACTTCAGTATGGCCAGTTCAATAGCTTTGTGGGCGATTTTAGACAGTCAATAACGCGGTTTTACGAGTCGGAGGAGGATTGTTTTATTTTGGGGCGGCGGCAGAAAACTTCGTGCAAATACAGGGCAATAATCACCACAGCAAAGCCCCCTAACATGGCAGGGCGCTTTACTTGCTCCAGAGCCAGCCCCTCTTTGGCCAGTTGGTAGCAGGCCAAGCCCCAGGCGGCAGCGGCAAAATATCCCCAGCGCATACGCTTCCAGACAAATACGGCAATAACCAAGGTTAGTACGGCGGCAAAAACGGTTTGTATTTTAAGTTCCGAGGCAAGCACTCCCGCACTGGCCAGCAACCAGAGCAATAACAAGGCGTTAAGCAGGTGGGGAATTTTTGATTTGGTCATGGTGTTTAGCTCGTTGGGTGATCAAGGGAGGCTTAGAGCGATAGTCCCATCGCCTGTTGCGCCAGTAAATTCTTTAACGCCGGCAGTGTGTTTACACCGCTTAAGGCGCGGTTGCGCAGCAGTGTAAGGCCCGGCTGGCGGCTGCCAAACAGGCGTTTAAAGCCCTCCATAGATGCCATCATGGTCAAGTTGTGGCCCATTCGCTGGCGCTCGTAGCGGCGCAAGGTGGCGTACTCGCCAGTGCTCAGGCCGCGCTCTTGGGCGCGCTGTAGCTCGCGCGTTAAGCAGGCAACATCCAGTAAGCCCAGGTTAACCCCCTGGCCGGCTAGCGGGTGAATACTGTGGGCGGCATCGCCGACAAGTGCTAAACCCCGCTGTGCGTAGCGGGTGGCGTGGCGCTGGTGCAAAGTAAAAGCATGGCGCGTGCTGACGTGCTCAATGGTGCCTAAACGGCGCTCAAAGTGACGCTCCAGCGCTTGGCAAAACTCGGTATCGTCAAGGGCCATAAGCGAGTCGGCAAACGCCTGATCGGCCGACCAAACGATCGAGCAGTGGTGGCCGTCGCTCGCGTGCGGGGTATCGATCAGCGGCAGCAGCGCCAGCGGCCCGGTGTTCATAAAACGCTGCCTAGCCACCAAGCCGTGGGGCGCTTGGCTGCGCACGGTGGCGACGATAGCGCTCTGCTGATACGACCACTGGCGCTCGTCGATGGCGGCCATTTTGCGCAGGAGCGAGCGGGCGCCATCGGCGGCAATAATCAGGGGCGCCTGCAGGGGTTCGTTGGTGCTTAACTCGACACCGTTAATGCTGCCATCGGGCTGGCGTAATAGCGCGCTAACGGGCTGTTGCCAGCGCTCGACGGCGGTTAATTCCAGGGCGCGCTCAAGGGCTTGGTTGAGTACCCGATGCTCGACAATATGGCCCAAGGTATCGCGGCCTAGGTCGTGGGCGCTAAATTCGATGTGACCGGCGCCCTCGCCATCCCACACATGCATATCGCGGTACGGGCAGGCGCGCTGCTCGGCCACGCTGCGCCATACACCGAGCTGCTCGAGCAGTTGGCGCGACGCCTCCGTCAGGGCCACCACGCGTGGGTCAAACGGTTCTGGGGCGGTCGCCGGCTGGGCCGCCGGTGCCACTAACGCGATGCGGGTATGGGGCGCCAGCGTTTGGCTGAGGTGGGCGGCGATGCTGGTGCCGACAATACCGGCGCCCACCACGATAATGTCGTAGTTTGTCCTAACCATGTCGGGCCTCCTGGGTTGTGCGGGTAAGCCCCATCATTTGCCTGCCAAAGGCGCTGCGCAGTGTCGGTGCCAGCTCCAGGCTGAGCAGCCCTAAGTGGCGCAAGGCAACCGCGGGTAGCGCTGTGGTGCTAAACAGCCGCACCATGGCATCGCCGGCGCGAGAGGTGATGGCCTGATCGCGCTCGCGCTGGGCAAGATAGCCTTGCAGCACACTCAGCTCACCGGGGCTGTCGCTGGCAGTAATGGTGCGCGACAGGGCCGCGCAGTCGCGCAGGGCCAAATTAAAACCCTGGCCGGCCACTGGGTGTAAAAAGTGCGCCGCATTGCCCACGAGCACTAAGTTTGAGCGCACTTGCTCGCGTGCTTGGCGCAGCACCAGCGGGTAGCTGTGGCGCTCGCTCGCCGCCATAAAACGGCCCAAGCGGTGGCCAAAGTGCTGTTGCAAACGCGCTAAAAACTCTGTGTCGGGTGCGTTTTGCAGGTCGCTGGCGCGATGGCTGGGTTGCGTCCATACCAACGCCATCTCGCGCGCCTGTGGCGACTGCCCAAGGGGCAATAGCGCCAGTGGGCCGGTTTCGGTAAAGCGCTCGTAGGCGACGCCCAGGTGCGGTTTAGCGCAGCGGACGTTGGCGATAATGGCGTTTTGATAATAGGGCTTGTCTTGGGTGGTAATACCCAGCGCTTGGCGCAGCGGCGAATTGGCGCCGTCGGCCAGTGCGGTTAGCCGCGCCGTTAACGGGGCAAGGTGGTTGTCGAGCATTAGACGACCGCTGCCGGCCTGCGGCACAAAGCCGGTAGCGCCGGCCTTGTGTTGCTGAATATTGCTCTGCTCGCTGAGCGCGCGCAACAACACTTGGCCCAGCCAGGTATTGGGCACAACATAACCTTGAGTGTCCATGCCGGTCGCGCTGGCATCCAGCATTTGGCCGGGCAAGTAACCGCGATCTGAGACATGCACGGCGCTGATGGCGGTGGCGTGGCGCTGCAGCGTTTGCCACAGGCCCAGTTCGTCAAACAGCTGCGCGCTGCCGGCCGATATCGCCGTGGCGCGGGCATCAAAGCTTGGGTGATAGGGGCCGCTGTCTGGCACGCGGGGGTGCGGGTCGACAATGGCAATGCGCCAGTCTGGCCTGGCGCGCGCGCACAGCAGCGCTAAGCAGGCACCGGCAGGGCCGGCACCGACTATGGCAAGGTCCAGTGGCGCCTCTTGCTCGCTCACCTTACGCGCCTCGCGCGCTGGCCGCCTCGGCCATTAGTGCCTCGATGGCGTCAATGGTTTTGGGGACGGTTTTGGTAAGTACCTCACAGCCGTCTTTGGTAATCAGGACGTCGTCCTCGATGCGAATGCCAATGCCGCGCCATTTTTGCGCGACCTGCTCATCATCGGGCGAGACATAAATGCCCGGCTCGACGGTCATTACCATGCCCGGCTCCAGCACGCGCCACTCGCCGCCGACTTTATAGTCGCCCACATCGTGTACATCCATGCCCAGCCAGTGGCCAACGCGGTGCATATAAAACCGGCGGTAGGCGCCGTCCTCGATGAGTTTGTCCAGCTCGCCCTCAAGCAAACCGAGTTTGACTAAGCCCTCGGTGATTACCCGCACGGAAACCTCGTGGGGTTCGTTCCAGTGGGCGCCGGGTTTTAGGGTGGCCATGGCTGCATCTTGGGCGGCCAGTACGATCTCGTACAGGGCGCGCTGCTCGGGGCTAAAGCTACCGCTGACGGGGAAGGTACGGGTAATGTCGGCGGCATAGCCTTCTAGCTCGCAGCCGGCGTCGATTAACACTAAATCGCCGGTTTTGAGGGCGGCGTCGTTTTCGATGTAGTGCAAAATACAGCCGTTTTTACCGCCGCCGACAATGGTGCTGTAGGCGGGGTGACGGGCGCCGGCCATGGCAAACTCGTGCAGTATCTCGGCCTCTAGCTGATACTCCATGACGCCGGGTTGGCAATAGCGCATGGCGCGGGCGTGGGCACGGGCCGAAATTTCGCCCGCCTCGGCCATAACCCGGGCCTCAGCGGCGCTTTTGTAAAGGCGGTTATCGTGTAAAAAGTGCGATAAATCTAAAAACTCGCCCGGTGGGGTCGCGCCCGAGCGCACCTTGGCGCGAATGGTGTTTACCCAGTCCATTACTTGCCGATCAAAACCGGCGTCTTTGCCCATGGCGTAATAGACCCGCTCGCGGCCCTCTAATAGGCCGGGCAAAATATCGTCGATGTCGTCGATAGGAAAGGCGTCATCGGCGCCATAATCTTTACAGGCGCCATCGGGGCCGGCGCGGTAGCCGTCCCAAATCTCGCGCTCGGGGTCGCGGTCGCGGCAAAACAGGACAAATTCGCCGTGCTCGCGACCGGGGATTAACGCAACTACCGCCTCTGGCTCGTGAAAACCGGTAAGGTAAAAAAAGTCGCTGTCCTGGCGATAGGGGTACTCGGTATCGCGCGAGCGCGTGCACTCGGGCGCGGCCGGCACGATGGCGATACTGTCCGGCTCCATAACGCTCATTAGGGCTTTGCGGCGGCGGGCGAATTCGGCTTTGGTGATGCGCATGCAGACCTCGATGTTCGGTGGTAAAAATCGCTTGCTACGTCGGTGCTTAATAGCCGCGTGCCATTAATGAAGCGTTTTAGTGCTTTTGGCGCTGTTGTCGGCCGTATCATATTCGCCAAAGGTTTGGCACAGGCTAAGGGCCGATAAGCGCACGTACTCGGCCACTTCGATAAAATCGGCTTCGCCGCTGGCGGCATCGTTGTCGTCAGCTTGTACTTGGATTATGGCGGCAAAGTCGCTTAACGTTTCCTGTACTTCCTCGGGTAAATTGCCGCGCTCAACCACGCCGGCGGCGCCAAAGCCGGATAAAAATCCATGGCACCACTGCGACAGCGCCTCTACCCGCTCGGACATGCCCTGCTCATCGTCAGGTAAAAACAGCACAAAGCTAAAACCTTTACCGGTCAGCTGTGCTTTAGTGTCAGTGAGTAATTTAATCAGCTCATCAACCGTGGCGGTATCAGGGGTTTCCGTTAGCGCCATAAACTCGTCCACCAAACGCAGCCAGTCGGCCTCGTTCAGCGGGGCACCACAGAGCCGGCCACACAGCATACCTTGCAGTTCGGCGGGGCTGTTTACGGCACCCAGTGGGTCGAGCAATTCGTCCCAGCGGTCAAATTCGCTTTCGGTTCTTTCGATTTCTGTCATGAGTAACCCTTCTATTAACGGCGCTTATGCTACCACGAGTGTTGTATTCGGCCTGATCTGGACAGCGCTATATGGGCAAATATCACAAAAAAATCGTGTGCTTTGGCTTATGCACGATATTGCGGCAACAACATTTGACCCTCTGCGTGGGGCGCAATATAGTAGCCGCTGAAGCCCAATTGGTCACCTGCCGCTATGTCTGAAGATTTTATACTTACACTGGAAGCTAAGCTGGATGAGTTGATTCGCCAGTGCGGTCGCTTGCAGCAGGAAAACGCCGAGCTAAAAACCCGCGAGAGCGAGTGGCAGCAAGAGCGAGTGCGTTTGGTAGAGAAAAACGAGCTGGCGCGCTCGCGCGTCGAGGCCATGATCACCCGACTGAAAAGTCTGGAAGCGCAGTAAAACTTGCTCCAGGCAACAGCCGCAAGAGGTATTTCCGGTGAGTAACGAAACCGTCAGCGTAAAAATTCTCGATAAAGATTATCAAGTGGCCTGCCCGGCAGACGAGCGCGTGGCGCTGGTGCAATCGGCGCAAGTGCTGGATGAGCGCATGCGTATGATCAAAAGCTCGGGCGGTGTTATTGGCTTAGAGCGCATCGCCGTGATGGCGGCGCTTAACCTCAGCCATGAGTTGCTGCTGGCGCAGCAGTCAGGCGCCTCGGTTGGCGCCAATCAAGCCTCGCTCGACCGCATGCAGAGTAAAATTGAAGCGCAGCTGGATCAATTATCCGCTAAGTAATCGCAATTGGTGGCAGAAGTTTTTGGGGTCGAACGGCAATTTGCGTTATAATACAAACACACCCTGGGATGTACGCCAGTCGACTAAGTCCTTGAGCCGATACTGCTGTACCAGGTAGTGCCTCGTCGGTATTTGTGAGCATGTCCGCACGACGGAAAGCCTAATAATATCGCAGGCGCCACCCCTTGAACTCTAGGGTTCAAGGCCAACTTGACAGCGGCATCTTGGGGTTTTTAATTTCTTGCCTATGACCCGCACCAACCTTCCCGTAACTAACAATACCGCTACCGATGCGCCAACGAGCGCGCGCTCCACTAACAGTAATCGTCGTGAATTGCGCCGCTTGCTACGTGCCCGTCGCCGGTCTCTATCGCCTGCAGTTCAAGCCAGGGCCAGTGCCGGTTTACTGCGTCAGCTGCAAAAACAACCGTGGTTTAACCGCGCGCAACGCATTGCCCTCTACTGGCCAAGCGATGGCGAAATAGACCCACGCCCGGTCGCGGCAACCGCTTGGCGGCTTAACAAGCGCTGCTATTTACCCGTGTTACACCCGTGGTTAAAGCGCCACCTTTGGTTTACCCCTTTTGCCCGCAACACCCGCTTTGCTCCCAATCGCTTTGGTATTCCCGAGCCAGTCGGTCCCGCCCGTGCGCCGCTTAATAATCGTCACCTAGATGTGGTGCTGTTGCCTTTGGTGGGGTTTGATCGCGCCGGCGGCAGGTTAGGTATGGGCGGTGGCTTTTACGACACCACGTTCGCGGCCAAGCGCCGTGGCAAAGGCTTTAAGCGCCCGCGGTTGGTGGGGGTGGCGCACAGTTGCCAAGAGGTTGATGCATTGGCACTGGCCAGTTGGGATGTGCCGCTCGATGGTATTGCCACCGAGCGGGAGTATATTGCGATTCGTTGATGGTTTTTTTGCTGTTTGATGTGTGGAGTCGCTCTTCTTTCAGGGCAATGTTAGTCAGTATATTTATAGTTAGCTTATTTCCAAGCTATCTACGAAGTATCGAGCCCCCTGCAGCCAGCCGAGCGTAGGCCTATTTTAGGGGGTAAGCAAATAGGACATTTGCGCAAGTCTCGTCAGGCAAGGGACTGCCTGTCGAGACGGCCCGCTAAAATAGGCCGGAGCGAGGGAACCCGAAGGGCTGAGATGCCGGGGTGGCCTCTTTTGATGACTTTTCTGGCCAAACAGAAAAGTCATTCGCCTGCCCGGCGACAGAGGGCAAGCAAATTTAAGACTACACGATAGACAGTCGTATGGTGCCGTGAGCTAGCAAATGGTAGCTTCTAAGTACTACGGCGACGATCTGCTTCAAGCTTTTAGTGTGAGGCTATGCAACCCGTAACCCCCATCAAGCCAAAAAGTACTGATACGCTTCGTTGTCCGTCTCATCCCAAAACGGATAATTGATCTCGGCCAAAAACTTTCTCACTTGGGCGCGCTCGGCCTCGGGCACTTGCATGCCGACTAAGACCCGGCCGTACGCAGAGCCGTGGTTGCGGTAGTGAAACAGCGAGATATTCCAGCGTCCGGCGACTTCGGTTAAAAATGCCAACAGGGCGCCGGGGCGCTCGGGGAATTCAAACCGAAACACCATTTCCTCGGAGACTTGTACCGCGTGGCCGCCAACCATGTAGCGAATGTGCAGCTTGGCCATTTCGTTGTCGGTCATGTCGACCAAGTCGTAACCCTTTGCGCGCAAGTCGCTTACCAGCTCTTCGCGGTCGCTGGGGTCGGTGCCTACTTGTATACCGACAAAAATACGCGCTTGGTCGGAGTCGGCAAAGCGGTAGTTAAACTCGGTGATGTTGCGTTTGCCCAGCGCGCGGCAAAATTCTTTGTAGGCGCCGGTGCGCTCGGGGATGGTTACCGCCAAAATGGCCTCGCGCTTTTCGCCAATTTCGGTTCGCTCGGAGATATAGCGCAGGCGATCGAAGTTGATGTTGGCGCCGCTGTCGATGGCCACTAAGGTCTGTCCCTCAATGTTGTTTTCGGCCACGTATTTTTTAAGCCCGGCAACGCTTACGCCGCCGGCGGGTTCGGCAATCGAGCGGGTGTCTTCAAAAATATCTTTAATGCCCGCGCAGATCTCATCGGTATTAACGGTAATCACGCCGTCGATGGTTTCTTTTAGAACGCGAAAGGTCTCTTTGCCGATTTGCGCCACAGCGACGCCATCGGCAAAAATGCCCACTTGCGGCAGCTTTACCCGGCGACCGCTCTCGAGCGCGGCCGCGAGGCAGGCCGACTCGGCCGACTCGACGGCAAAGACTTTAACATCTGGGCGCACGTATTTTACGTAAGCCGCGACCCCAGCACCCAGGCCGCCGCCACCAACCGGAACAAAAATCGCATCGATGTGTTTGGGGTACTGGCGCAAAATCTCCATCGCCACGGTGCCTTGTCCGGCAATCACATCGGCGTCGTCAAACGGGTGAATGTAGGTGAGGTTTTTTTCTTCAACCAATTTTTGCGAGTGCTTTGAGGCCTCGTCAAAATTATCGCCGTGCAGTACCACTTTGGCGCCACGGGCGCGCACTGCGTCCACTTTAATGGCTGGGGTGGTACGCGGCATTACAATGGTTGCTTTAACGCCCAAATGCTGCGCCCCCAGCGCCAGGCCTTGGGCGTGGTTGCCGGCCGAGGCGGCAATAACACCGCGTTTGCGCTCCTCATCGGTTAGCTGCAATAACTTGTTGTAGGCGCCGCGAATCTTAAACGAGAAGACCGGCTGCAGGTCTTCGCGCTTTAATAGGACATTGTTGCCTGTGCGCTGCGACAGGAGTCGCGCTCGCTCCAGTGGCGTCTCGACCGCGAGGTCATAAATGCGAGCATTAAGAATACGTTTTATGTAGGAGTCCGGCATGGCTAAGTCTATAGTTGAGTACAGCGATTGGATGGAAAGCTGCCCATCATAAACAATTTATACACGCCTTACATCCGCCGTCACATAATCGGCTGCCGAGCGAGTATAATAAGTGTCCCGATGACTCTCTGCGAGGTTGCCATGAACCAAGACCAGCTTAAGCA
The DNA here is from genome assembly GCF_963972205.1 of uncultured Gilvimarinus sp. Classification (NCBI taxonomy): domain Bacteria; kingdom Pseudomonadati; phylum Pseudomonadota; class Gammaproteobacteria; order Cellvibrionales; family Cellvibrionaceae; genus Gilvimarinus; species uncultured Gilvimarinus sp. Next base: position 123,217 of record NZ_CAXAUC010000005.1, read on the forward strand.
ATCGGTGGCCCGTGCGGCTATCGAATACATTACGCCAAAACTGCAAGCCGATAGCATTTTAGGTGTGGGCACTGGCTCGACGGCAAATTTCTTTATCGACATGCTGGGCGAGCTAAAAGACCAATTTGCCGGTGCTGTGGCCAGCTCCGATGCCTCGGCCACGCGACTTAAAGCGCTGGGCATTGAGGTGCTGGATTTAAACAGTGTGGGCGAGTTAGTGGCCTATGTGGATGGCGCCGACGAGTCAAACGCGCAACTGGCGCTGATTAAAGGCGGCGGTGCGGCACTGACGCGCGAGAAAATTGTCGCCGCTGTGGCCCGCGAGTTTGTGTGCATCGCCGACGAGAGTAAGTGGGTCGATGTGCTGGGTAGCTTCCCGTTGCCAGTTGAGGTGATTCCTATGGCGCGCTCGTATGTGGCGCGCGAGCTGGTTAAGTTGGGTGGCAGTCCGGTGTATCGCGAGGGGGTGGTGACTGACAACGGCAATGTCATTCTCGATGTGCATCAGCTCGCGATTGTTGACCCCAAGCAGCTGGAGGCAGATATTAATCAGTTGACCGGTGTGGTCGCGAGCGGTTTATTTGCCCGCCGCGGCGCCGATGTGTTGCTGCTGGGGTGTGCCGAAGGGGTCGAGACGATATATCCGAAATAAACGTCGGACGTCTGAGCTCTGACGTAAAAGGTGCCCACGGCAGGCGTCCGAGCTCAGGCTTTAAGCACAAAAAAGCCCGACCATCGCTGGCCGGGCTTTTTTGTGCAAAGGTAAAATCAGTATTTACTTGATTTTGCCTTCTTTGTAGACAACGTGCTTACGAACAACGGGATCGTATTTTTTGATCTCCATTTTTTCGGGCATGGTGCGCTTGTTTTTGTCGGTCGTGTAAAAGTGACCAGTACCTGCAGACGAATTCAGACGAATCTTCTCGCGCATGATATATCTCCTAAATTAGACTTTTTCACCACGAGCACGCAGGTCGGTCAATACTGACTCGATGCCGCGTTTGTCGATCACTCGCATACCTTTTGCAGACACACGCAGTTTCACAAAGCGTTTCTCTGCTTCGATCCAAAAACGGTGAGTGTGCAAGTTTGGCAAAAAACGACGCTTGGTGTGGTTCTTTGCGTGAGAAACATTGTTTCCGGTCACGGGACGCTTGCCGGTAACCTGACATACCTTAGACATTGTTTTGCCTCTTAACCTGATTAATCGCGCTCGGCTGCTTGCCTTCATAAGGCCGACAGCAGCCCAGAGCAGAATTCATTGAGCAGCCTGTTTATCCAATCGCGGCTAGCCTGTGCGGGTTGTTTGATGTGCCATTTACCGGTGTCGGCAGCGGCACAATCCCGATCTTCAGGGTCAGCCGAACAACCCGGCCGCAAAGAGCCGCGTTTTATACCAAAAGCGCCCCCCAATATCAACGTCTAGTTGCTTTTTTGACCAGAAAAGTGCGAAATTTTGCTCAATTGGAGGGTTTGTCGGGTTTATGACCGGGTGGTGGCCGTTACAGCAGCCCAAGCTCGGCGAATGAGCTGACCTCGCCATCGCCGACAATCATATGGTCTAGCACCCGCACGCCGACCAGCTCCAACGCCTTAATTAAGCGCTCGGTGATGTGCCGGTCGGCCTGGCTTGGCTCGGCGACGCCCGAGGGGTGGTTATGGGCTAAAATCACCGCGGCACAATTGTTGGCCAAAGCCAGTTTGACCACTTCGCGAGGGTAGACGCTCGCGGCGTCTAACGTGCCAAAAAACAATGGCTCGTAGCGGATAAGCCGATGCTGGTTGTCGAGCATTAATAGAGCAAATATCTCCCGTGGGCTGTGGCGCAGCTGAGCGACTAAGTAACGACGCACCAGATCGGGGCTGGTGAGGGCGTCACCGGTGGTAAGTGTTTCGCTTAAGTGGCGGCGGGCCATCTCTAATACGGCTTGCAGCTGGGCGTACTTGGCGGAGCCCAGCCCTAACCCGCGGCAAAAATCCGGTTGCGAGGCCTCCAGTAACGGCCGCAGGCCGCCAAACTCGTGTAACAGCTCTCGGGCTAGGTCTACCGCCGATTTGCCAGCACAGCCAGTGCGCAAGAAAATCGCTAACAGCTCGGCGTCGGAGAGGCTGGTGGGGCCGCGCTGCAGCAGTTTTTCTCGGGGGCGTTCTTGCTCGGGCCACTGGTGTATCGCCATCGGAGGACTCCTTGTCGTCGGTTGCGGTCGGTGCCGCCGGGCGCTTTCCTGGCGCGTCGATATACGAAATTACCTTCAAGAATGGTATCTTTGTCGTTTGCGGTCAAGTTTACCGGCGCAAGCTGAGAAAACTGAGACAAATCCAGCCCTATGGCCAACGGAGTTTGGGATGTCCACTCTACAAAACAAGCGCATACTGCTGGGCGTGACGGGCGGTATTGCCGCCTATAAAACCGCCGAGTTGGTGCGCGAGCTGCGCCGCCGGGGCGCGAGCGTTCGGGTGGTGATGACCATGGCCGCTTGTGAATTTATTACGCCGCTTACGCTACAGGCGCTGTCGGGCAATCCGGTACATACGTCACTGCTCGACCCCGAGGCCGAAGCGGCTATGGGACATATAGAGCTGGCACGTTGGGCGGACTTAACATTAATAGCGCCGGCCAGCGCCGATTTTTTAGCTCGCTTAAGTGGCGGTATGGGGGACGATTTACTGTCGACCGTGTGTTTGGCGACACGCTCGCCTATCGCCATTGCCCCGGCGATGAATCAGGCCATGTGGGATGCGCCCAGTACGCAGGCTAATATTACCCGCCTGCGCCAGCGCGATTTCATCGTGCTGGGCCCGGGCAGCGGCGAACAAGCCTGTGGCGAGTTTGGCCCCGGTCGTATGCTGGAGCCAGTCGAGCTGGCGGCGCAGCTAGAGCAGATGTTCAACGTGGATACCCTAACCGGTAAGACCGTTGTGATTACCGCCGGCCCAACCCGCGAGGCGATTGATCCGGTGCGCTATTTGAGCAACCACAGCTCCGGCAAAATGGGTTACGCCCTTGCTGAGGCCGCGGCCGAAGCGGGGGCGCGTACGATATTGATCAGTGGTCCGTGTCAGTTGGCGCCGCCCGAGCGAGTTGAGCACATAAAAGTCATCTCAGCCGATGATATGTTGGCGGCCTGTTTAGATTACGCTGCTGGCAGCGATTTATTTATCGGCGCGGCAGCCGTGGCGGATTTTCGCCCGGCCAACATCGCCGAGCAAAAGCTGAAAAAGTCTGACGCTGACACTATGACGCTTACGCTTGTGAAGAATCCAGATATTATTGCCAGCGTCGCCGCGCTGGACGCGGCGCCCTTTACCGTGGCGTTTGCGGCAGAATCTGAGCGGGTCTTAGAGTACGCTCGCGATAAACTGGTGCGTAAAAAAGTCGACTGCGTGATTGCCAACGACATCAGTGCGGCGGGTATTGGTTTTAATAGCGACGACAATGCTGTGACCTTGATTGATCGCCGGGGCGAAACCCGTTTTGATCAGCGCAGCAAACCCCAGTTAGCGCGCGAGTTAATAGCTCTGTTGGCTGAGCGGTTGTAATCTACTGAGTCAAAAACAGGTTTCATAAAAAGTTAAAAGGACGCCTCATGAGCAAAAAGCCGGTTTCAGATCCTGCGGACAGTGCACCAGAATCCAGTACCGATGGTGCCACACCACGCATGACCCGCGCCGAGCGTCGAGCTATGGAGGCGCAACAACAGCTTTATAAAAAGCGTCATCAGCTACTGTTTATTTTGGTGGGCGTGACCATTGCCGTTAATGCCTTACTCGGGTTTTGGTTGTACGAGTCTATGGTGGTGCAAACCGAGCGACAGCGAGTGCAAGATGCTGCCACCGCGCGTGCCGGAAAAGCGGCAAGCGCCATTGAGAGTTATCTTGCCGAGCGCCGTGGCGAGCTAACGCGCTGGGCGCAAAATCCGGCGCTGCTGAGCGCTCTGCAAAGCGACGAGGCGGGTGCGCTTCATAACGTTGCCACCTTATTGGGTGTCGGCAGTGAGAACTTGTTGGCGCTGCGCGCTTTTACGTCGGGGCAGGCGCGTATCCAGCCTAACCATCAAGCGCCGCTGCGTTATGCCGAGTTGGATCTTTTGCGCCGCGCTTATCGCCGCCAGGACACCCTGCCTGAAGCCGCCCCTATCGATGGCGTGTGGCAGTTGCAGCTTGCCAGCGCCGTTCCTCCTCAGGGGGATAGCGTCACCGGGGCGCTGCTTGCGACTTATTCTGCGGATGCTATTAACCAGATTATTACGACTAATCAAGATACATTGGGCAGACTTTCGCTGCGCCAAGAGTTCTCCAGCGCCCGGCCATTTGAGCTACTCAATGATGGCGCCGGGCAAGCGGCACCGGCGGTAACGCGCAAAGTGGCGGGTAGTTATTTAAGTGTCGAGTACACGCCGTCGGCGGCTCTGGTCGCTCAGTCGAAAGAGCTGCCGGGCATGTGGCTTTTAGTGTTGAGCCTAACTGTGGTGGTGGGGCTGGTGTTGTCACTGCTGTTAAGTCGTGTGTTGGTCCGGCCGAAAAAAGCGCCGGCGGGCGAAGGGCTGGTGCTGCCCAAGCAGTATGTCGACGCCCAGGCAGAGGCAAAGCCAGAGCAAGATGGCGAGCGAGCCGGCGCGAGTGGCAATGCGTTGAGCCAGGATATTCTTGATATTGAAGTCATTGAAGAGGATGAAGATATTCTCGGGCTCGACCATAGCGCGCCGCGTCGGCCGGCCCCCGCACCGGCTCCACAAGCGCGCGAGGTACCGGATGATGTTTTCCGCTCATATGACATTCGCGGCGAGGTTGGCCCTGGCGGTATTACGGCCGAGCTGGCGCACCAGATTGGCTTAGCGCTAGGCAGCGAGGTACAAGAGCAGGGCGAACACAGTATTATCGTCGCGCGCGATGCTCGTACCCATAGCCCCGAGCTGTGTGAGCAGCTGATTGCGGGATTACTGGCCAGCGGTTGTGACGTTATTAATATTGGCGTGGTGCCCACACCGCTGATGCACTTTGCCACGTTTGAGCTGGATCAAACCAGCAGTGGGGTGATGGTTACGGCAAGCCACAATGCGGCGCCATACAATGGTTTTAAAATGGTTATTAACGGTGAAACGCTCGCCGATGGCGCCATTAAAGATATCCGCTCGCGCATCGTGGCCGGTAAATACCTTGAGGGCGACGGCCAAGAGCAGCACATAGAGGTAGTGGCCGATTATATCGATCGTATCTTCTCGGATGTCGCGCTCGCCGGTGATATCCGCGTTGTCGTCGATGCCGGCAATGCGGTGGCCGGTAGCGTCGCGCCGGCGCTGTTTGAAGAGCTCGGCTGCGACGTTATTGCGCTGCACTGCGAGCTCGATGGTAGCTTTCCTAACCACAATCCCGACCCGAGCCTTGAGGAAAACCTGCAAGATCTGTTGGCCAAAGTGCGTGAAACCGATGCCGACTTGGGGGTGGCGTTTGACGGTGATGGCGATCGTTTGGTGGTAGTCACACCCGCCGGACACATTATTTGGCCCGATCATTTATTAATGCTATTTGCCAAAGATATTCTCTCGCGTAACCCAGGCGCCGATGTTCTGTTTGATGTGAAGTGCTCGAAGCAGCTCAACCAGATTATCTCCGGCTACGGGGGCCGCCCCATTATGTGGAAGACCGGTCACTCGCATATGAAGCACAAAATGATTGAGACCGGTGCGCTGCTGGGTGGCGAATACTCGGGCCATATTTTTATTAAAGAGCGCTGGTACGGGTTTGACGATGGTCTGTATACTGCCGCACGCCTGCTCGAGATCATCACTTTGCGCGATCAATCGATCGACGATGTGTTTGCGGCGTTCCCAATGCTGCCCTCTACCCCAGAGATTCGCGTTGCCGTTGCCGAATCAGAAAAATTCGCTTTGGTTGAAAAGCTAATTGCTCAGGGCGAGTTCCAGAACGGCAAGGCCACCACCATCGATGGTTTACGCGTGGACTTTTCTAAAGGCTGGGGTTTGGTGCGCGCCTCTAACACTGGGGCAGAGATTACCCTGCGTTTTGAGGCCGAGTCCGAGGCGGTGCTGGAAAAGCTTAAGCTGCTGTTTAAACGCGAGCTTAAAAAGATTGATAACACTTTGAATTTGGACTTTTAATTATGTCACTGAACCGCGACGCGGCGATGAATATTGCCCAAGTGCTGACCGAGGCACTGCCTTATATTCAACGCTTTACCGGCAAAACCATTGTGGTTAAATTCGGCGGTAACGCCATGGTCGATGAAGAGCTGCAAAATAGCTTTGCCCGCGATATCGTGATGATGAAGCTGGTGGGGATGAACCCGATTGTGGTGCACGGCGGCGGTCCGCAAATTGGCGATTTGCTAAAAAAGCTTAATATCGACTCCGAGTTTGTAAACGGTATGCGGGTGACCGACAGCAAAACCATGGACGTGGTCGAGATGGTTTTGGGCGGCACAGTTAATAAACAAATTGTGAGCCTCATTAACCGCAACGGTGGCGAGGCGATTGGCGTTACCGGTAAAGACGGCCAGCTGATTCGCGCCAAAAAACTTGAGGTTAAAGCCACCAGCCCCGAGGTGTCCGCCTCTGAGATTATCGACATCGGGCATGTGGGTGAAGTCGCCTCGATCAATAAAGCGGTCATCGATATGCTGCTAAACAGCGATTTTATTCCGGTGATTGCGCCCATTGGCGTGGGCAAAGACGGCGCCTCTTACAATATTAATGCCGACTTAGTCGCCGGTAAAATTGCCGAAGTTTTACAGGCCGAAAAGCTGATGCTACTGACCAACGTCGCGGGTCTGCTGGACAAAGAGGGCAAAATTCTCACCGGGCTTTCCACCGCCCAGGTCGACGAGCTTATCGCCGACGGCACGATATACGGCGGTATGCTGCCGAAAATCGCCTGCGCCCTAGATGCGGTTAAGTGTGGTGTTACCAGCGCTCATATTGTCGACGGCCGTGTGTCGCACGCTGTGCTGCTAGAGATATTTACCGACGTTGGGGTGGGCACATTGATCACCAACAAGGCTATGCCGGCTTAAGTGAGTCTTTAACGCTGGCAACCGGCACGGGGCTGCCGCTAGAATAGTAACAGGGATAATAGAACACGCAATCGATAGAGTTTGGGGGCTTCGGGCGCACTCTATCGAGCTTTGCCAAATTGCGGCAAAGTCAGCACGACCAACGACAAACCGACCTGTCGCGATGAGAGCAGGCGTAAACGACAAGAGCAGTCGCGCTATGAGCACTAAAAGCAGTCAAAAAGTATCTCGCCGTCAACAGATCCTCGAGTCGCTGGCAACCATGCTAGAGGCCAGCCCTGGCGCACGTATTACCACCGCCGCGCTGGCGCGCGAAGTGGGCGTGTCCGAGGCGGCCCTGTACCGCCACTTTCCCAGCAAGTCGAAGATGTTTGAAGGCTTGATTGAGTTTATTGAAGAGACCATCTTCAGTCGTATTAAATTAATTTTAAGTGAAGAGCCCCAAGCGCTGCACCGGCTAGAAAAGATTTTGTATTTATTGCTAACCTTTACCGAGCGCAACCCCGGCATTACCCGCCTACTCACAGGCGATGCGCTTACCGGCGAGACAGAGCGGTTGCGCAACCGTATTGCGCAACTGTTTGAGCGGGTAGAGACCCAGTTAAAGCAAATTATTCGCGAGGCCGAGTTGCGTGAGGGGCTGCGCCCAAATTTGCCGTTATCGGCAGCAGCCAATATGCTTATGAGCTTGGCCGATGGGCGCATTACGCAGTTTGTGCGCAGTGAGTTTCGCCGTTTACCCACGCAGTACTGGGAAGATCAGTGGCCCATTATTGCGCAGGGTCTGATGCGTGAAAGCGCACCCGTCGCTTAGTCTTGCTTTGCCTGCGGCGGGCAACGCTAAGGGTTAATTTCTTTAAACCGTTCAATATCTTTATCAAATTTAGCGGCGGCGCCCTCTAGCGTTTGCCCGCGCTGCTCTATTTGTTTGTGAATCTCTACCAGCTCGGCCTCTAGGGCGGCAATATTGGTTTTTAAGGTGTCCGATACCGGCCGGCCGTTGCGCTCCATAATCCCCGCGCGGCGTTGTTGCTCCTCTAATTGTGAGGTAACACCCGAAAGGTTAGCGCGCAAAATACTCAGGTTGCCGCGCAGCTCTGTTAGGCTGCGTTGCTTGGCCGACTCAATATCTTTTACCGTACTAAAGCGCCGCTTTAATCTGGCATCCCATTCGGCCAACTCAGCCTCGCGGCGCATTCGTTCGGCGGCTCTCACAGCATCCGCCCCCTTGGGCGAGGCTTTTACTGTTTTGAGTATGCGCCCGGTGCTGGTAATAATGTCGTAGCCGCGCGCAGCGGCATCCGGTGGGATGCTTTGTTGTACCACCAAGTTGCCGTCTGCGTTTTTATACCTAAAGAGCACGCTATCGGGGCCAGTGTCTGGCTCCTCGGCCAACAGCGGTGCGCTTAGCAGTGCTAACGTTAACAGTAGTGCGCTGCAAAAATGTCCGCCGAGTGTGCTCTTCATCCTGTGCTCCTTGATATCGCTACGCGGTTAAACGCCGTACTGGTCGCGGTACGTTTTAATGGCTTCAAGTTTATTGTTGCCACCCTCTGTCTCAAGATAACGGATTATATCGTCAAGGTTAACAATACTGATCACTGGAATGCGATAGCTTTGCTCGACCTCTTGAATGGCCGATAGCTCCGCGCGGCCTTTTTCTTGCCGATCCACACCGATCAGCACCGCCGCTGGGGTGGCCTCAGACTGAGCGATAATAGCCATCACCTCGCGAATCGCGGTGCCGGCGGTAATCACATCATCCACAATAACCGTGCGACCGGTAAGTGGCGCGCCCACCAGCGAGCCGCCTTCGCCGTGGTCTTTGGCCTCTTTGCGGTTAAAGCAGTAGGGTACGTCTTGGCCGTGTTGCTCGGCTAGTGCTACCGCGGTGGCGCTGGCCAATGGGATGCCTTTGTAAGCCGGGCCAAAAACCAAATCGTACTCAACGCCGCTGTCGATTAACGCCTGCGCGTAAAACCGCCCCATTTTCGCCAGGCCGCCGCCGCTTTGAAAAAACCGCCCGGCATTAAAAAAATAGGGGCTAACCCGCCCGGACTTGAGCGTAAACTCACCAAACTGCAACGCTTGGTTGTCGATGGCCAGCTGGATAAATTCGCGCTGATAATCGTGCATATTTGTACGTTCCTTAGATGTAACCGGCAAAACACGCTATTATAAACAAGCGGACGAGCTGTGTAGAATCATTCTGCGTTGGTGAAAATTTAGCCAATAACAATAAGTTTTGCTAAAAAACACCGGCAAATGACTGTTGCCACGACGGCAGCTAACACAATCGATCCAAGCTCGGGTATCATACACAGTCCGCAATAAAGGGGCTAACATGAGAGTTATCAGTCTGAGCGTCGACGGTATTTTTCAAGCGGCGCAGCGCGGCCTATACGATTGGCTGGACAGTCAGGATGCGGACGTCATCTGCCTGCAAGATTTGCGGGCGCTCGAGTACGAGCTGGACGATGATGTTTTTCATCCCGAGGGCTATTTTGCCTACTTTTTCGATTCCGGTACGCCGCATTATAACGGCGTGGCGATCTACACCCGTAAGCAACCCAAAGCACTGATTTTTGGGTTGGGCTTTTCATCGGGTGTCGATATGGAAGGGCGCTATCTGCAGGTTGATTACGAGCATATGAGTATCGGCTCACTGCTCGCGCCCAGCGCCAGTTCAGAGGTTGAGTCACAAGAGGTTAAAATTAACTTTTTTGACGACCTGCAAGCGCACATGGAAAAAATCACCCGCAAGCGCCGCGAATACATCTTTTGTGGCAATTGGCAGATGGCGCATACGCCGCGCGATGTCACCGACTCAGATGCGCTGCAAAGCGAGTCTGGCTTTTTGCCCCACGAGCGTCAGTGGTTGAGCCAGCTGTTTAACCAGATTGGCTACGTCGATGCCTTTCGCCGTGCGATTCGCGATCCGGACGAATATAGTTGGTGGCCCAGTAACAAAATTGGCACCGGCCCTGGCTGGCGTACCGATTTGCAGGTGGCCTCTAACAACCTTGGCCAGCGGGTCGAGTATGGTGCTATCTACAAAAACGGCCAGTTCTCTAGCCACTTACCGGTGATTGTCGATTACGACATCGAGCTGTAATACCGCTGCGCGACAACCGCACAAAAAAGGGGAGGCATAAAATGCCTCCCCTTTTTTCTGGCTCGTTAATGTTTAGTGCTCTAGCGCCGCTTTTTGCAGGCGGTTGAGCTCGGCAATGCCGTCTTTGGCCAGTTTTAACATGGCCGAGAACTGCTCCTCGGTAAAAGGCTCGGCTTCGGCGGTGCCCTGCACCTCGATCATGCCGCCATCGTCGGCAATCACCACGTTCATATCGGTATCGGCGTTGGAGTCTTCCGGGTAATCCAAATCCAACACCGGCTCGCCCTGATAAATCCCTACAGAGACAGACGCAATCGCTCGCAGCATCGGTTTGCCGTTAACCAGCTGGTTGGCTTCTAGGTGCGCGATAGCATCTGCCAGCGCCACCCAGGCGCCGGTGATAGAGGCGGTGCGGGTGCCGCCGTCGGCCTGAATCACATCGCAGTCGATATGAATGGTGTTTTCACCCAGCTGCTTTAAGTCGACAGCAGCGCGCAGCGAGCGGCCAATCAAGCGCTGAATCTCGACTGTGCGGCCGCCCTGCTTACCGCGGGCTGCTTCGCGCCCCATACGGCTGCCGGTAGAGCGGGGTAGCATGCCGTATTCGGCGGTCAGCCAGCCTTGCCCTTGGCCGCGCAAAAATGGAGGTACGCCGGGCACAACGCTGGCATTACACAACACTTTGGTGTCGCCAAACTCTACCAGCACCGAGCCTTCGGCGTGCTTGGTGTAGTGGCGGGTAATAGTGATAGGGCGTAATTCGTTGGGAAGTCGTCCACTAGGGCGTTGCATATAAAGATCCTGTCGGTTTGCAAACTCAGGCGGTTGCCTGATGGCATGTGTTAACATCAAGGTTCATGTTAACGTTTTACCGCCGCCGGACAAAGGGCCTCGCTCGCGTTATTTGTTGTCCGGTTGTACTCAGACAGTAGCAACTAGACAAAGGGATCACCCATGCCACGCAGTATGACCGGATTTGCCCGGGCCGAAGCCAAATCCCCCGAATACACCCTAGTCTGGGAGGTGCGCAGTGTGAATCACCGCTACCTCGAAATGCATCTGCGCCTGCCCGAAGAATTTCGTGAAATCGAAACCGCCCTGCGCGAGACGGTGCGCAAAAAGCTCCAGCGCGGCAAATTAGAAGCCACCATCCACTTGCAGCCCGAGCAAGGCGGCGATGCCAGTATTGGCTTAGATCCCGACCGCCTGGCGCAAGTGGCCGATGCCTGCCGTCGCATCGACGCGCAAATGGATAACTGCGCGCCAGTTAACCCGCTTGAGGTATTACGCTGGCCCGGCGTACAAATCGTGCGCGAGCTAGACCGCGATGCTTTGCATGAGCGGTCACTGGCATTATTTGCCGACGCGCTCGATCAACTGATCGACAATCGCGCCCGCGAAGGCGCCGAGTTGGCCGTTTACATTAATCAGCGCCTCGATGCCATTGCCGCTGAGGTGGTTAGCGTGCGCGAGCAACTGCCCAATATTTTGCTAGCCCAGCGCGAAAAACTGCAAACAAAAATCGCCGCATTGGATGTAGAGTTAGACCCGGATCGCTTAGAGCAAGAGATCGTGCTAATGGCGCAAAAGGCCGACGTCGATGAAGAACTCGACCGTTTGGATACGCACATTATTGAGGTGCGCCGCACTTTAAAGCAAAAAAACTCCCTCGGCCGCCGGCTCGACTTTTTAATGCAAGAGCTCAACCGCGAGGCCAATACTCTTTCTAGCAAATCCGTGGTGAGTGAGACCACTCAAGCGGCGGTAGAGTTAAAAGTGTTGATCGAGCAAATGCGCGAGCAGGTGCAGAATATTGAGTAGATCCGGCGCTAGAACGCAAAGCCAGAATCAAACTCAAACGCCAATTGTGTTGGTGCGCGATATTGACGAAATTTTCTCCAGGGCCTGATCGCCTCATGTGGCAAGCCGCCGGTCTCTAGTGGCAAGGGCGTTTGTTGCTGTGCAAGCGTACGGACTTTTTGGTAAGTACGGTATGTGTGCGAGAGCGACAACTTTAAATGACGCGCGACATAGCACATTCGTCCCTTTTTCTGCTTCAGCAAACTCAGCCACGCGACGCTAACGCTCATTCCTTGTGCGGTAAGTTTCCGCTCGGCCAATAGCTCGTTATGGTCGTTATCCAGTGAGTCCTCAGCGGTTGCTACATCTGGCGTGGAGTCGTATAAACTACTTTCGCTATCATCCCAAGGTGTATCTAGGCTCGTTGCATAACGTACCGTGGTTTCGGTATAGCGCACCAACCGTTGGTAAGTATGAGCCAAAATAAGCTCGCGGTGCTCTGGGTTGGCAAAATCGATATCTATGGCGCGCTTTTTACGTAAAATTTCAGCCGTTACCCAAAACTCTCCTTTAACGTCATCCGCGGTCTGCTCCCCTCCAGTTTTGCGTACGATAGTGGCAATATTGCGGCGACAGTCTTTGATAAAACCTTGGTAGCTGGCGTAATCGATAGGGTTAATGCTCGAAAGTGTTAGGTGTGAAGATAAAAACTTGACTGTTTTAACTGTTTAACTCACGACTTAGCGATACCGCTAAGTCGTGAGTGGTTCGATGCCGCAGGATAATAAATAATTATAGGTGTTGTCGTAAAATCTAGGAGCTCGTGTGATGTATTCTGGTGTTCCATTGGGAACAAATATGACCATACCTTGTCTTGCTCTGGTGAGTAGTACGCGGTAGGCATTTTTTAGGTAACGCTGGTTGTCGAGGCTCTTGCGCCGCTGCCATTTACTTCCCTTAAATTGCCAGTGCTCAAAACAATCGTTGATATATCGATAGTCTGCGTCCCACGCGACTAAACACCAGTCGAGCTCCAAACCTTGAACCTGAAACTCGGTTGCGACATCTTCTAAAAAGTTTGAGGATCGAACGTCTTCAAAGTCGTTTAAAAACCAATTTCGTGGCTCTATTTCATTTTTAACGAAGATACCTTCTGGTTTTAAGCGTAGCGCGCCTGAAGATGCAATTATGCCGGTGGATTCGTTACCTCGTTGTTGCCCTCTAATCCATTGCTTGGCTTTCTTAAGGTCTCGAGTAATGTAAATGGGGTATTGGTTCTTGAGGTGGTGTATTTCGGATTTTGTGGCTAGCGTGTCACCGTCTACAAGATGATGTATTGCGTTTGATAGATGTTCGGCACGGAAAGATCGCATTGATGTTGATAAATGTAAGCCGGCGATTGACTTTGCTTGGGGGAAAGATTTTGTACTTAAACCGTCAGTAATGTAGTTGCCGTCAAAGAGCTTATTTGAGTAGTAAACGTCCCAATGGCTAAAGCGGTGCTCTAAGGCCTCGATCCAACCAGATAAACCAACTTCGCCGATGTATATTTCTTGTCCGCCACCGATAAGAGCGACAATCACCGACCAGTCGTCGTGGCGATTCATGAACTCAATTAAAAGCTCCGGCTCAGACATGGAAAAATCTGGTATATTACGCTTTTTTTGCATGAAGGAGCTGGCTTGCTCCTTGTTCCAGGCTCGTTGCGCTTCGTCAAAGATCGCAACCTTTTCTGGAGGCGTACTTCCATCAAGATGAGTGTCGCGGAAGCGATGTATGTTCTGGATCATTTGTTCGGTCTTTCGGCGCGCATCTTTAATGGCAATCTTTATGCTATTTTTTTGATCTTTAGCCAATGCCTCCTGAAGTACTGAAACCAACGGGCCATTGCCGCTAAGGAAAACAGAGTATAGAGCGTCGTCGGCACTGGAGTGCTGGCTGGCGATGTTCAACCCGACAAGCGTTTTTCCCGCCCCGGGAACGCCAGTTACAAAGCATATGGATTTTCGTTTGTTGTTTTTGCTGTATTCGATGATCTCATTAATTTTTTTACTTGTTGTTACGATACAGGTTTTATCAGCTTCGCTGTGCGTTATGTCGGCGACGTTGTGGGAACTATAAAGTGCTTGAGCTGCCTCGATAATCGTTGGGGTTGGAAGGTAGCCAGAGCTTAACCATGTTTGTATGTCGATTCTAGTTCGTTCTATTTTTTCAAGTACGTGATTGATAGTGCTTAAAAGGTTATTTGGTGAAGCACAGATAACCCTAGCAACCTTGTCTGAGTCTATCGTTAATGTGGTTTGAGTTTCTTGCGCTTGTGTTGCAAGAAGTATTGGTATTATGACTTTGTCATGACTCCCTTTGTGAAAGTTCTTTAGGTCGAGTGCATAGCCATGGCATTGTCGAATATCAGCAGAATAAAACTGTTTGGTGCCGACTTTAAATTCAATGACGAAGATGACACCCTCCAAGACTAAGATGACGTCTGCTCGCCGTCCCACCCTGGGGATGTACATTTCAATAAAAATATGAGCGTTGTTCGGCTGGAATGTCGCAAGCGCTTGCTTTAATAGCGCGACTTCTGATGCCCAGGCCCGAGTGGCGTTATTTTGAAGTGTTTGTGTGTGGGCGCTGGTTAGTTTCCCCAGGATAGATTCGGTGGTCTCGCTTAAAAACGTCTTAAGCGGGCTCGAATACATAGCCGGATTAATCATTGGCAGCCCCAATATCCACTAACTCTTTCGTTTCTACTTCTAGGGCTCGGGCAAGTTTAAACAGGTTAACAGGCTGACGTTGCGTTTGCCACGCTCGACACTGCTAATGTAGGTTCGATCGAGCTCTGCGAGTGCCGCCAGATTTTCTTGAGAGAGGTTTTTGCTTAAGCGTAACGCTTTGACTTTGTTGCCAAATGAGGCGAGTAGATGACCTGACATTGATATCTCCTTAATGGTCAGATCATCTTTTTATGTGGACAATAAGTCTACGGACTATAAGTCACATTGCGTGGGTTAATTAACCAAGTAAGTACGCAGCGGAGAGCAGGGACAAGAAGCGAATTGGTTCGTCTGCCGTGGGACTGAGAAATCGTTTTCTGCGATCGTTTTCACCTTAGGTGGTGTCGAACGCAACTTTATCGTCGAGCACGGAGCCCATGCCGGTGATGTCGGACAGCAGGCCTTTATCGAACGAGAGCTGGCGGGCTATGTTTTTAAAGTAACCACTGGGTTTATGTCGATGACATCGACAGGTTGGTAATATATGTCGATATTTGGCAGTTTTATCGACATGAGAGGTGCGCCGCTTACAGCTCTGAAGGTTACTCCTACAGCTCCTACCAGCGTCAAACCGCATCGAGAAATCCGGAGAGTAATACTACCCTCCGGCTTTTAATCACAAACCGCAGGGTGACGGCAGCGGTGGGTTGTGCGCTGGCACGCGGTCGATAAACGCTTGCTTGTTATCGCGCATGGACGTGACTTCGGCCATAACTTGGTCGGTGCTTAAGGCGACGCCTTGGCGGTGGTAGACCCAGTCGATATCCTCTTGGTATTCGCGCAGTTCGGGCGAGTCTACCGGGCCTTGTGAGCCGTCGGCGCCTTTGGGCATAAACCAGAGGTTAAAGTTCATAGACATGGGCACTTCTGGGTAGACGTTTTCGGAGTGTTCGGAGAATAGCTCGCCGTCGACATAGTAGCGGACTTTATTGTCCATTACGGTTAATACCAGCGTGCGCCAGCCGGCGTAGCTGCCCTCGCTACGGGTGTTTTCGTTGACCTTGGTCCAGGGTTCGAGCTGGAAGGTCTCCCAGGTGGTGCTCCACATGGCGGGTTTGTCTGGGTGGCCCCAGCCGCCGTTGGGCAGATATTCAAAATCGGTTTCGCTGTAGTCTTTGTCCATGGGCGCTTTTAGCGGGCTAATGGCGTAAAAGGTTTCGATGACTTCATCGCCATCTGGGCCAAAGGTCGGCTCGTCGCGAAAAAAGATGCGTGCGGCGTAAGTGCCCTCGCGGTATTTACGGGCGTGACAAATTTGCGTGTGGCGTGTGTTGGCGGCGGTGCCGTCGGTGACGGAGCTCATTCTGATGGCGCCATGTTCTGCCCCGGCAACATCGTCGGGGAACGACAAGCCAATCGCCGACCAGCTTGCACCGGGAATACCTGGGTGTCCTGTTTCGGTGCGGGCCTTCCAGCCATTGTCGTAAAACGCGCCTAGGGTTTGGTAGTTAAAATCGTCAAAGAATACCGGTGCCTCTGTTTGATTGTCGGTTGCCGCGAAGGCGGTGCTACACAGTAGAGACAGCAGCAGTGTTGAGCTGAAAAAGAGCGGTGTTTTTATCATTTTGACTTACCTCAGTTGGTGATGATCAGGCACCATTCTTTTTGTTTGAGACAACGTTGTCAACTTGGTTGCGCGACATTTACAGATACTAACAAAGGTTAACGGCGCGGGTGGAAGGTTAGGGGCGCCAAGGTAAACATTTAACGCGGTACCTGGGCTATTTTTGTCGCCTGCGGCCCGTTTAAAACATTACCTTTAACAATCGGATATCGAAAATTAATACGGCATTGGGGCCAATTTTATTGCCCACGCCTTTTTTGCCCCAGGCCAGTTCTGGTGGCACGACAAATTCAAACCGGGCGCCTTCTTGCATTAATTGTAAACCTTCGCGGATACCGGGAATGGCTTCTTTCATGGTGAACTCGTCGGGTATGCCTTCTTTGTAGGTATCGCCGATGATTTTACCGCCGACTAATTGAATCCGTTGATTCACCTCAACGCTATCGGTTTCGGTCGGCGCTATGCCACCGCCGGGCTCGACTTCTCGGTACAACAAGCCACTGGCGGTTTCTTGCACGCCGTCTTTTTGGCGGTACTTATCTAGGTAGTCTTCGCCGGCTTTACGGTTTTGGCCGGAGGAGCCTTTGTTGAGTTTTTTGTTGCTCATGGGGTGCCCGTTAGGAGTGTTAGCCCGTTATTTTAACGTCTGTCGGGACGCCGTGCAGCTATGGCTTTGATGATGGCTGATAACAGGTAGGCGAGCTGGGCTCGCTTTGGCACTGGCGGTCTTCCTCCGCGATGGCCTCTAGTAAGCATTGTCGCAATATCGGCAGGTGCGACTGGGCCGGATCGCGGCTGGCGGTAAGCAGTGTGAGGGTGCCGTTGCGCACGTGGCGCAGCAGTGGGGTAAGGCAGGCTGGGTTGCTGGCGAGCTCGTGGCGGTAGGCGTGGGCGAAGGCCTCATGGGTCAGCTCATCGCGGTGCCAACATTGGCGCAGGCCACTGGAGGGGGAGGCATCTTGATACCAATCGTCGATATCTAAGTCTTCACGCTTGCGCCCGCGCGGCCACAGGCGATCCACTAACAGGCGGATGCCATCTTGGGCGCTGGCACTGTCGTATAGCCGTTTGATGGCGACGACGGGTTTCATGGTGGCTCCTTGGTTGCGGCGCGTTGCTAAGCGCCTAGTTTAACGCTTGCGACGCCGGTAGCTCAAACCCGTGCTTTGTTACCGCTATTACAGCGATTCCATTTGCTCGCGCTCGTGCTCCAGTTGCGCCAGTGCTTGCTCGCGGTTAAGCGCATCCGGTGGGGTGAGCAAAGTAACCGTAATGCCTGCGATAAACGACACGAGTACCGCCGGGATAATGGGGTTGCCCCAGAACTCGCGGTAAAAATTGGCGATGATTAGCGAGGTAATGGAGGCGGCCAAGAGCGCCGCGAGTGCGCCTGTCCAGTTAAAACGCTGCCAAAACCGCCCCAGTAAGCCGCACACAAACAACCCGGCCATAACAGTGGCGATCATGGTGGTGATGTAGCCGATAATATCGTCAGACAATAAGGCAAATGTCAGCGCGATAAAAATAACCACCACCAGTGATACACGTGAGTAACCGACGACTTTATCGCGGGCGGGCATACGACCCGTTACTAAGCTGAATAAATCGCGCAATAAAATAGAGACACCGGCAATGGCATCGGAGCTGGCACTCGACATAGTGGCCGATAGCCCGGCGATCAGTACCAGCACCCCAATACCTAACGGTAAAACCTCGGCGGCTAAGTAGGGGAAGGCAAAGTTGCGATTGTCTAACTCGGGGTTGAGCGCGTACGCACCCATACCGATAATTGCAGGCACGGCCGAGAAGGCCAAATACAGTGTGCCCGAGGTATAGAACGATTTACGCACCGAACTGGTGTTATGGGCCGAATAAATGCGCTGCCTAAACGACGGTGTGGCCAATACCCCCACGGCAATAACGGCGATAAGCGAAAGACCACGAATAAGCCCGATAGACTCCAGCGCTAAAAAGGATACGTTGGCATCCGGTTGGGCGTTCATTAGGGTATTCCAGCCACCGACCTGATCGACGGCAAACAGTGCCATTAAAATAAAACCGACAAATAAAATAATGGCTTGCAAGGTGTCGGTCCAGACAACCGCGTTGTAGCCACCAATGACGACGTAAATGGCAAAGCTGGCGGCGATAATAATTTTGGCTAACTGTAAGTCGATATCGGCGATCCAAGCGAGATACAAACCGCCGCCTAAAATATGCGCGCCCAACCAGCCGATGCTGGCAATAAAAATTAATACCGCAACGATATTCTTAACCCAGCGATTGGCGCCTACATAGTAAGAGATCTCTTCGCTCATGGTCATAAATTTTAGGGCTCGCACCGGTGCAAACCATAAGCCGAGTAATAAAATACCGATGGCGCCACCGATGCCGTACAGTGTGCCGCCCCAGCCGTTAGCGTAGCCAAAACCAACGGCTCCCATGGATGAACCGGTGCCTACCATAGTGGCCACGGTGGTGCCTATCGTAAGAAAAATAGGTAAACCGCGGCCGGCGAGTAAAAAGTCTTCACCGCTTTTGTTGCGGCGCGAGACAAACATACTGAGTGTAATCAGTGCGGCAATGTAAACCGTTAAAGCGGTGAGAAAGATAGTGGTATTCATAGTGGGTGCGCAGTGTCACGAATTATTAGAATGATAGAAACCAAGCAGATTGTGGCGCCCGCGTTTAGGGCGCCACATGTATCATTCCGGCTTTTTGTAACAGATAATACCAACCTCGACTTTGCAGTCGACGACCAAATCGCACACCGAGCAAATACGTGCCGGTGGATGATCGCCAAAGTTATCTTTAAACACTTTGTTAAACGATTGAAAGTAACGCGCGTCGGTTAGAATGACGGTAAGGTGCACCACATGCTCACGATCGTACCCGGCGTTTTGCATAATCTTTAGGCAATTATCGATGGCCAGCTGCGATTGTTCGGCAATGCTACCCTCGACCACTTCGCCGTCAGTCATGGGAGTCTGCCCCGAGACATACAGCCAGCCATCGGCGCCCGCCGCGTGTGAAAAAGGCAAATGTTGCCCACCGGTACCGGTGCTACCCTCAGCGCCATAACGTTTAATGCTCACAAAGTTTCTCCTCTGTTAATAACGCGTCAGCCGCTTGTGACTGACGGAATAAAAATTGTCCGGCGCGGCCGGGCACAGTTTGGTTGGGGCAGTAACTTAACACCCCGTTTACCCACACGCGCTCGATACCGCTGGCGGCTTGTTGGGGATTTTCAAAGGTGGCGAGATCACGCACGTTTTGATAATCAAACAACACAAGGTCGGCCCAATTGCCGGGTTTTATTTCGCCGCGGCCATCCAGCTGAAACTGCCGGGCACTTAAGCCGCTCATTTTAAGCACGGCTTCGTTTAACGCGAATAAGCCTGTGTCGCGGCTGTAGTGGCCAATAACGCGGGGGAAGGTGCCCCACAAACGCGGGTGCGGGTGCGGATCTTTGGGTAGCCCGTCGGAGCCGATCATGGTGCGCGGGTAGCGTAAAATATTGGCAACGTCTTGTTCGGCCATACAGTAATACACGGCGCCAGCAGGTTGTAGGCGTTTTGCGGCGCTTATTAAATCGCATTGCCAGTGTTCGGCAATCTCGTGTAAATAGCGGCCGGCTTGTTCGGGCGCAGGCTCTGACCAAGTAATAAAAATATCGGTATCGCTGGTGACTTGCGCTAAATCTAAAGTGCTGGAGCTGGCGGCGTAGGGGTAGCAATCGCACCCGATGTTTTGCGTTTTTGCGGCGATTTCTAAGGTGTTAAGCAATTGCTCGCTGCGGCCCCAGTTACCTTTGCCGGCACATTTTAAATGCGAGATGATTAACGGCACTTTGCCGTGCTCGGAGGTGATAAACGCCTCGTCCATGGCCTCTAAAATACCGTCAAACTCAGTGCGTAAGTGCGTGGTATAAATACCGCCGGCGCGGCCGAGCTCGGCGACCATGGCTTTGACTTCGTCAATGCTGGATTGTTTTGCGCTGGCGTAGGCCAGGCCCGAGCTCATACCCAGTGCGCCGTCGGCCATTGACTGGCGTAAATCGGCGCACATGGACTCTAGCTCTGGCGCGGTGGCACTGCGGTTAAGCTCGCTCATGTGGTTGTTGCGAATCGCGGTGTGGCCCACTAATGCCCCGACATTAACGCTGGGCTGGGCGCGGCTAACGGCATTGGCGTAATCGCTAAAGCGCGGGTAGCAAAAATCCGATTGCTGGCCCAATAGATTGAGTGGGTCGGGCGGGGCGCATGTTAAGCGCACGGGGCTGGCGCTGATGCCGCAGTTACCGACAATCACGGTGGTGACGCCTTGGCTAATTTTGGTGGGCATTGTCGGGGCGTCGATAACATTAATGTCATCGTGGGTGTGCACGTCAATAAAGCCCGGCGCCAGATGTAAGCCTGTGGCATCGATAACCTCGCGGGCATCGCCTTTAAGGCTTATGGCGATATCGTGAATGCGGCCGTTTAAAAGGCCGACATCGGCGGTGTAAATAGGGCCGCCGGTACCATCGACTACTTGGGCGCCACGAATAACTGTATCAAAAACCATAAGAAACTCACCAACTCCATCCCTGGATTACCTCTGATTGATACACTCCGGGCGCCGGCGTGTCAGTCCCCTAAAGGTAGGCGGTCCTGACCTTGCTTGTGGTTGTCCAGAGTGTGTTTAATACGCCTGAGCGTTTCCCGGCTTTTGCGTTTGTGGCGGGTGGCGAGCTCGGTTGCCAGAACATCAATGGCCGCCAGCATCACGTAGCGCGAAGCACTGGGTTTAAAAATAAAATCGGTCTCCATCGTCTCGATGGGTACCAGCTGGTCGACGCCTCGGCCCAGCGGTGAATCTTTAGTGGTGATGCCCAGCGCGCGTGCGCCGTACTCTTGGGCAATCTCCATGGCATCTTGCACGTCGGGGCTGTAGCCGCCTACCGACAGGCAAATCACCACATCGCTGCTGTCTACCGAGGCCGAGGCCATGCGCATTAGCATCGGGTCGGAGTATGCCGCGGCGCTAAAACCTAAGCGAAACAAACGGTACTGAAACTCTTGCGCCATCACCGTTGAGCCGCCGCCCACCCCAAATATCAGCACTTGTTTGGCGGGCGATAACAACTCGATCGCGCCGCGAATGACCTTTTCGGTCATCAGTGCGGCATTGTGCTCTAGCGCCGTTTTTACGGCCTCATAAACCCCGTGGGTTGAGCTGGGTTCGACTTTTGCCTCGGTATAAAACCGTTGACCAACCGCCAAAGACTGCGCTAATCGCAGTTTTAAATCGCGCACATTGGTGCAATCTACGGCGCGCGCAAAGCGGGTAATTGTCGCTTCGCTTACGCCAGCGCGCTCGGCCAGCTCGCTAATATTGGCGTGCGCGGCAAACGTCATATCGTCCAGCACGACACGGGCTATTTTTTGCTCTGCGCCACGCAGCTGTCCAAACATGGTGCTAATGCGCGAGACAATGTCGGGTTCATGGGTCACGTTGGGTATCCTTCCATATCTTCTATGAGTCTTAAGGCGTGCGGCAGACGCTTTGGGGCGGCTGCCGCACTAGATATGAGAATACGCCAAACCAAGTATAACTGCAGTGATTGTAAGTATCAAAGATTGACTAAAAATATAGTTATTTATTATCATTGCGTTGAAAGCAAATATAGCGACGAGGCGACAAGGCCCCTAAGAGGCGCTAGAGTGGTGCGCCTAGATGCAGTGAGCGCCTCGTGCCTGTGCCCGTTGCACTCGCGATAAATTTGGTTATAACTCGATGTAAAAGGCCCGCCATGAGTGACAGTGCCCCCGTCCACCCTACCTCCGCGTATCTTCGTCCCGTCCTTGATAAAGGTACGGCCGGTGCGTCGGCGCCGACGTTAAACCTGCTGAGCGAGGCGGTGAGCCTGCCGGCGGCGGTTATTTATCAATCGCGGTTAGATAACAACGTCAGCTGGATGCAGCGCTTTGCCGCCTCCCGCGGTGTGGCGCTGGCGCCCCACGGCAAAACCACCATGACCCCGGCTTTTTTTCAGCGTCAGCGCGATGCCGGGGCCTGGGGGCTTACGGTTGCCACCGCGCCGCAGGCCACGGCGGCTTACCGTGCGGGTATTGATCGGGTGTTAATGGCCAACCAGTTAGTCGGCCGCGGTAATATGGCGCTGGTGGCCGAGTTGCTGGCCGATGCCTCGTTTGAGTTTTACTGCCTGGTGGACTCGGTGGCAAACGTCGAGCAGTTGGGGCGTTATTTTAAAGCGTGTGGCCTGACACTAAATGTTTTGCTTGAGATTGGCGTAACCGGTGGCCGTTGTGGTTGCCGCACACAAGAGCAGGTCGAAACTGTGTGTGCCGCGATTGCACGCGAACCAAATCTGGCGTTGGTCGGGGTAGAAACCTATGAAGGTGTTATCGGCGGCGCCGATGCGCCGGCCAAAATTCGTGAGCACCTACTAAAGGTGCGCAATATCGCCGAGCTATTAATGCAACGAGGTTTGTTTGCTGCCGATAAAGCCATTTTAACGGGCGCCGGTTCGGCGTGGTACGACATCGTTTGCGATGTATTTGCCGAGGTAGACACCGAGTTGTTTGTGCCGCTGATTCGCCCCGGTTGTTACCTGATTCACGATCAGGGCATTTATATGGAAGCCCAACAAAAAGTGCGCGAGCGCCTGGGTGATAGCTGCGCGGTAAGCGGCGATTTACAGTCGGCGTTAGAGATTTGGGCTTATGTGCAGTCGATTCCCGAGCCGGGCGAGGCGGTTTTAACCTTGGGTAAGCGCGACGCCGCCTTTGATGCCGGCTTGCCGCAACCGAGTTTGCATTATCGCCCCGGCTGGCAGGCGCCCGTAACGCCGCCGCCCGAGTGGGAGGTGTACCATATTATGGATCAGCACAGCGCCATGCGGTTTGACCCTAACGCCGATCTTAACGTTGGCGACATTATTGCGCTATCGACATCACATCCGTGCCTGACCTTTGATAAATGGCGCAAGTTGAATGTGATTGATGATAACTACAACGTGTTAGAGCAGGTGGATACGTGTTTTTAACCTTCGTTAAACGGTTTTGTAAGGGCGGGCCGTGTCTGGCGGCTGTTTTACTTTCGCTGGCAGCCGTGCCTTTAATGGCCGCATCGGATTCTACCGCTGGGCAAACACCATTAGCATTAATGCCGTATCCGCAGTCGGTAGTTCGTCAGGATGGGCACTTAGCCATCAAGGCGCCACTGCAGTTTGCCAACCCCGGCGCCGTTACCCCGCGGGCTAAGGCGGCATTGCAGCGGCTTAATACGGTTTTGTCCCGTCGCTCTGGGGTAAGCGATAATGCCGCTAGCGCGATCATTAAATTGCGCCCGTTAGAGAAAAGCTCTGGCGCCATTAATGCGCCCACTGAGGAGCTGAAACGCGCCGACGAATCTTATCAGCTGGCCATTAGCGATGCTGGCATTACCATTTCGGTCGCCACCGATTTAGGAGTGTTGCACGCGTTAACCACTTTAATGCAGCTGGCGGGCGATCAGGGCCCTGTACAGTTGCCGTATGTTGTTATCGACGATGCCCCGCGCTTTGCGTGGCGCGGCGTGTTGTTAGATTCCGTGCGGCATTTTTTACCAGTCGAGACTATCAAGCGTCAAATCGACGGCATGGCCGCAGCAAAGCTGAATGTGCTGCATTGGCACTTAACCGACGATCAGGGCTGGCGGTTTGAATCGAGCGCTTACCCTAAGTTAACCCAATTGGCCGCGAACGGTCAGTTTTATACTCGCAAAGAAATTTTAGCGGTTATTGCCTACGCCGATGCGCGCGGTATTTATGTGTTGCCCGAAGTTGATATGCCGGGGCATGCCAGCGCCATCGCGGTGGCGTACCCCGAGCTTATGTCTGCGCCCGGCCCTTACCAGCCGGAAGACCGCTGGGGGGTGCATAAGCCGTTACTTAACCCCGCCAACGAAGATGTTTACACTTTTGCCAAAACCATTTTGCAAGAAGTGGCCGAGCTGTTTCCGTTTTCTTATGTGCACATTGGTGGCGATGAAATCGACCCGGAGCACTGGCAAGCTAACGAGCACATTCAGGCGTTTATGGCAGAGCATGCACTGGCTGATGAGCACGCCTTACATACTTATTTTAACGCCCGATTAGCGTCTATTCTTGCCGAGCTAAATCGCAGTATGGTCGGCTGGGATGAAGTGTTGCACCCGGATTTAGCCGAGGGGACAGTGGTGCAAAGTTGGCGCGGGCCAGACGCTTTAGGTCGTGCCGTTAATGCCGGGTTTCCGGCGCTGCTATCGACGGGTTTTTATCTCGACCAACCGCAAAACTCGGCGTACCACTATCGGGTAACCCTTGCGCCGCAACCGCTCAGTATCGATGCCACCGCTCATAAAGGCGAGCGGTGGCGCAGCTGGAAGTTTACCATGCCGCGCAAGCGCGGCAGCGATGTGGCTGGCACTTTAAGTGTGATTGGCGCCGGTGAATCGTTACGCGGCTTTATCGATTTTAAGGGTAAATCGCGCGCCAGCGTGAGCGAGTTAACCTGGCGCGATGGGTATATCAGTTTTACGTTAGATACGTGGATGGGGCCAATGCACGCGGCGCTTAGCGTCGATGGTGATGGCTTGCACGGACCGGTGGTTGTAGCTAACGCACCCTACGCTTTAACGAGTGAGTTAGTGGGTAGTAACGAGGTTGCAGGCTCGGCGCTGCCAACGGCGATAGCCAAAGATCTTATCGTCCCGGACAACCAGCATCTGTTGCTGGGTGGTGAAGCGGCGTTATGGGCCGAAATGGTGAATGAGCACACCATTGATATTCGCCTTTGGCCGCGAGCGTTTGTGGTGGCCGAGCGCTTGTGGTCGAGCCGTGAATTGCGCGATGCTGATTTTATGTATCAACGCTTAGATCTTGTGTCTCAGTGGTCTGCCGAGGTGGTCGGCTTGCAGCATTTTGCTCAGCAGCGAGCGGCGCAACAAGCACTTGTGCCCGAGTCGCAGCGGGAGTTGGTCATAGCGTTAAGTCGCGCGTTGGAGCCCGCACAGTACTACCACCGTCACCATGAGAAGTCGACCAACGCGACTTATTCTCGCCGAGATTCGTTAAATAATTTTGCCGACTATTTGCCGGCTGAAAGTCGTTTTACGCAAAAATTTTCTGAGGATCTAAATCGTTGGGCAGAAGACCCTGACGATAACAGCGCACTGCTGCCGGTCAGAGCTCAGCTAAACCAATGGCACAAAGATGCAAGTGCGCTATTGATCAAGTTGCAAAAGCTCGACCCGGTTGATCTGTTGCCGGTAACTCAATCGCTGCAGTCGGTAAGTGATTGGGGGCTGCGTTTGTTAAACGCCGAGTCGAAAGATAAACCTATGACGGCGGCTCAGTGTAAGCAAGCTCAACTTGAGCTGGGTATGGCCATGCAAATTCAACACGAGATGATTGTTGCGCCGGCGCAACCTGTCGCGGAGCTATTGCGAGACTCTTGCTTTAAATTGCATCAACTCAAGTAAAATTAAAGTCTGTTCCATACTGGCTTTGGTGCCTGCGGGCACCTTTTTTATTCTTGCGCCTCAGCGCTTTGAGGTTTTATTAGTGACGCCCGAGACCTAATGCTCGGCAGGTAATGGTGTTAATACGATGAAAAATACAATGTTTTATCAGGTTTTAGCAATGTGCCTGATGGCGCAAGTCGCCGGCGCAGATGCACCGCCTGCCAGTGAGTCGGAGACCTGGTTGCCTGAGAATAGCTTTACGAATGGCGTGGAAGGGCCGGCGGTTGATGGGGCAGGTAATCTTTATGCGGTTAACCTTGAGCGCCAAGGGACTATTGGTATAGTGACGGATAAAAATAAAGCTCGAATTTTTATCGAGCTAGACGCCGACAGTGTAGGCAATGCTATTCGTTTTGACGGTGCTGGTGATATGTTGATTGCCGATTATGTGAATCACAATATTTTAAAAGTGTCTATGTCGGATAAGCGCGTAAGCGTATTCGCTCATGATGATGCGATGAATCAACCGAATGATATCGTTATTGCTGATAATGGTAGCGTATACGCCAGCGATCCTAACTGGCCCGACAATACGGGACAGCTTTGGCGCATCGATGTCGCTGGTGTAACCCATTTGCTAGAGGCGGGTATGGGCACTACCAACGGCATCGAGCTAAGCCCCGATGGCAGTGTTTTATACGTAAATGAGAGTGTCCAGCGTAATATCTGGCGCTATGATGTTGCCGCCGACGGGAACATTACCAATAAGCAATTGTTTTTTCAGTTTGCCGATTTTGGTATGGACGGCATGAGCGTGGATGTTGAGGGAAGCCTGTATGTTGCTCGCTATGGCGCTGGCAAAGTTGCCGTGCTTTCACCAGAGGGTAAGTTATTGCGCGAGATACAACTGAGCGGACAACACCCGACTAATATCACCTTTGGGGGCAAGGACGGTAAGCGTGCGTTTGTAACCATGCAAAAACGCGGCACGATCGAATCGTTTATCAATGATGTACCCGGCAGTGATTGGGCTAAATTGCGGGCAAAACACCAGTAGCCCAATAACGGCTAGCGCGTAGGCGCCGGCCCAGTACTGGCACGAACAATCAGTTCGTGTTTTAGCACGCGCTTAATGACTGGCATCGGCTCGCCATTAAGTTGCGGTAGCAATAATTCCATACAGACTTTACCGATGTCTGCCATCGGTTGCGCGACGGTGGTTAATGCTGGGTTACAGTAATTGGCATACGAAATATTGTCGAAGCCCAATACCGAAATATCCCGTGGTACTTGTAGTTGCTGCTTGTATAACGTGGATATGCAACTCAGGGCCATTTCATCGCTAAAGGCAAAAATAGCGGTAGGGCGGTTGGGGCACTGTATTAAATCTAACGTGGCGCGCTCGGCTTTTTCCAGGCCGTAATCTCCTACCTTTACGATACTGTCATCGTAGGCAATACCAGCTTTATGGATCGCACGGCGATAGCCCTCTAGGCGATTACGCGTGCTGGGGGACGTAAGGTTGCCGGCGACGACGCCTATACGTTTATGCCCGAGCGAGAGTAAATAATTGACGCCGTCTTCGGCGGCTAGGGCGTTGTCTATATCAACTTGTGCTAGACCGTTGACGGGGACCAGCTCGCAGGCGTTCACTAACGGCGGAAGCTGCTCGGATAGCGGAATCGAGGGCTCGACATCGAATGGCAGGCGTGGACAAAATAACAAAATACCGTCGGCTTGGCGCGAGCGTACCATAGCGGCAAACGAGCGCTCGCGGCTGACCATTTCTTGGGTGTCACCCAGCAAAAGAGAATAACCGTGTTCCAGTGCGATACTCTCGATGGCGCGAATCACGGGGTAGTTAAAGGCGCTGATGGCATCTGGGATAATCGCCACCAAGCGATTACTTTTGGCTTTGCGCAAACCGACGCCCAAGCTGTTGGGGGTGTAACCGGTTCGATTGATAATTTCCATAACCCGAAGGCGTTTTTCTTCAGATACCAGCTCAGGGTTGCGCAACACCCGCGATACGGTCGCTGGAGAAACCTCAGCCTCAATGGCTATCTCACGAATTCCGGTCACGGTCGGTGGCTCCTTGTATCATTGTTATTGTGCAGGGTAGCGCTTGATCATAACCAATACGTCAGAGCAGGTAAACGGTTGGGGTGGGTGACGGGAGAATAAAAAGAGGCGGAGTAGCACTCAGTGTGTGACTGAGTACGCACCCCGCCTAAGGCGAGAGCGTTCCTCTCGCCAGCTATGCCCTTGATCCTTTTTACGCTATTTAGCTGCCTAATATAGCGCTGAAAGGACCATAGCTGGTAAGTAGTGAGGCCCCATGAGGACGTGCGCTCGTTCCGTGAGCGTGTTGCTAATGCTTGGGTGTTACTGCTGCTTTAGACTAATAGCTACGCCACCGCCGGCAGCGAGGTCAATGTTAAGTGAATCCCCGGCGGTGACATCGCGCTCTTCAATCGTGTAGGCGCCTGGGTTATCGTGGTAGTGCGCATCGGGAGCGTCTTTATAGATGCGCGCCTGATAGTGTTTGCCGGGCGTTAGAAAGTCCAAGTCCAGCGTGGTCGTGCGTGGCTTCTCGTTGGTGAGAGCGCCTACATACCAATCGTTGCCGTTGCGCTCTTGTCGGGCAATGGCAATGGACTCACCGATTTCACCGCTCAGTACCCGGGTGGTTTCCCAGTCGACCGGGACGTCTTTGATAAACTGGAAGGCATCTAAATGCGCTTCGTAGTTTTCAGGGAGGTCTGAGGCCATTTGTACCGGCGAGTAAATCACTACATACAGCGCCAGCTGTTTTGCCAGCGTGGTATTTACCTGGTTGTTGGGCCGTGTTGGCAGCGTTAGCTCAAACGCGCCTGGGGTAAAATCCATCGGGCCTGACAGCAAGCGGGTGTAAGGGATAATAGCGGTGTGGCTAGGCGGATTGCCGCCATCGTCTGACCAGGCGTCGTACTCCTGGCCGCGGGCCACTTCCCGGGACAGTAAGTTGGGGTAAGTGCGGCGTTCGCCGGTGTCTTTTACCGTCTCGTGGGCCACCACCATAATGTTATGTTTTGCCGCCGTTTTAGTTACGTTCATGGCGTGCTCAACAAAGCGTTGGCCCTGATGGTAATAACCGTTGGTCAGGCGTTCGCCGGTTTCGACGTACCCGGTTTTTACGGCGAGCATGCCGTGATCTTGTAAGAACTGGTAGGCATCATCGAGCTGACTTTCGTAGTTATCAACCGCGGCGCCAGTTTCGTGGTGGCCAATAATGTACACGCCGTTTTTCTTGGCGTAAGCGGTGACGGCGTCAACATCGTAATCGGGGTACGCCTTAGTAAAATTAAAGTCGGCCCCCTGACCGTTAAACCACTCGCTGTCCCAGCCCTCATTCCAGCCCTCTACCAGCACCCCGTCAAAATCGTGCTTAGCGGCAAAGTCTATGTATTTTTTGGTGTTGGCGGTGGTAGCACCGTGTTTGGGGCCTTGCTTCCAAGTGCCCTTCTCTAAGTGCAGCTCCCACCAAATGCCGACGTATTTGCCGGGCTTAACCCAAGACACATCGCCCAGCGCATTGGGCTCGTTAAGGTTAAGGGTTAGATAGTTGGTGATTAAATCGCCGGGTTGCTCGGCCACCATTAGGGTGCGCCAAGGCGTTTTAAAAGGCAGCTGTACATTGGCTTTTACGTTTGTATGCGGGGTTAAGGGAACAAGCTCCGCTTTTAAGTTGAGAGAGCCATTGCCTTGTAGGTTCATCGTGCTGTAATCAGCGAGTGCCGCTTCGTGCAATGCCAGATAAAGACCACCTTTGGTCTCTAGGGTGACGGGCGTGTGAATCAGCGGAGCGTCTTTGATGTTACTGTGTTGATACAGATACTCGTACTGATTGCCTGCCTGTGCTGGCGTCCACCAGGCGTGGTGGTTGTCGCCTAAGTTAAATTCCGTTAACTCACTGGTAATAGCGACTTCTCGGGTGTCCCCAAAGGCGTCTAGCTCGTAGCGAAAGCCCAGGCCATCGTCGTAGAGCCGGAATACCAGGTTAAACTTGCGGTGCGCGCCGGATGATTCCTGAAGTGTTACCTGCAATTGTTGGTAATGATTGCGGATAAAACGCTCTTCGCCCCACGGTTGTTCCCACGTCTCATCGGTGTCTGTACGTGAGGTGGTTACCAGCTTAAGGTCGCGGTTAAGGGCGGCTTGATCTTTAAACTCAAAGCCCAGGGAGGAAGGCTTGATAATCGACTGTCCCAAATAAGATGCCGAGTAAAAAGCTCGCCCATTATCATCAAGAGAAAAAGTTAGCTCCAGATCACCGTTTGGCGATTTTTCAGAGATTTTTTCAGCCGCAGGTACGTAGTGACAGGTGAGCATAATGAGTGCCCCCAGAATCCAGTTATTTTTCATAATTATTCAGTCGTTGTTGTCGTTACTAAGATGTCTAAAAATTGTAATTTCGCGCCGTTAAAGATGCCATAGCAATACATTCGTTTAAGAGTAGAAAACGTTTTCATGGCTTTGAAAACGTTTTCGAAAAATATAGAGTGTCTCTCTCATCGATTAACGGTCTGATTGTTCTGGTTTTTATTGCTAAGGCGTTAGGTGTTAAAGGGTTTATTTTTGTCAAGATTTCAGGTGTGTGAGTTTTCTCATATTGTAAAGCGAGAAGTTCTGTGCGTAGGCGTATCTTGCAATTGTTAAAAACTTGTCTTTTTGATCGCCATCTATTAGTCGCTCAACTTTGTTTATATCTACGCTGTAAAGGCCTTCCAGGGTTACCTTAGGTTTATCGTTAAACTGAATCTCTGCTTGTAGTTTAGATACAAGGCCGAGCTCCAGGGCCGTTTTAATGTATGCGTCGGTTTCGCGATGGCCCTGATAAAGTTCGCTCAGTGCAGCCAGGGCGGAATCTAACTCGGGTGAGTCGTGTTTAAAGAGCTGGTCGCCTCGGTTAATGCCAGCCGAGTCGAGGTTGATGCCTATCATTGGCTCGCTATCTGGCGAGTGATCGATGGCCAGCAGCGGTAGCCTGCGTATATTTAGAGGCAGAGCCTCATCGTCTTCTGTGCTCTTGTCGTCTAATAACGTCGCCTCATCTGACACGCCCAGCAGTACCGAGCAGCTAAATTTTCCGGTTTCTCCGTCTTTAACAAAAACAATCGGGTAGTGGAACATGAGTGTAAAAAACTCGGATATTACCACTGGTATTAAGCGTCGCTTAAAATAGGATGCTCTTGCCTCAGAAAAATCAACGTTAAGGTCCCGGTGAGTGCTTTCGTCTAGTATTTCGATTCTAGGTTCCATAGTTATATCTTTTGTAAGCCGTGTTTTTTTATGGCGTCTATAAGCTGACGGTTTTTGGGTAAGGAGCTAAGCAGTGCGTCTAGGTTTTTTCTCTGCCTATTGATTTTATGCTCTGTACTTTTTAGGTTTTTATCACCCGGATCATGTGTGGTGGTTTTAAAGTTCATGCCATACAAAACGTAGCAATAGCTCTCTAGCGGAAAAACATCGGCTCTGCTTAAAAAGTCCAGTATAGAAGGGCTTTTTTCTTGCCACATGTCTAGTTTATTTAGCAGCTCACGAGGGATTGAGTCTGGATCTGTGTTGTCGCGCCAAAACTGACTGTCGCGACGGTTTGATAGGCAGTAATGGAGCTTTAAAAACTCGATGATTGAGTCCCAGCGGTACCGAAATATATCGTTAAATTGCTGCTCGCAACGTGACAGCCCTGAATTTTTGAGTGGTAGCTTTTCTGCAATCCAGTAGGCTGAAAGCTCGACCAAGAGGATTGAAGAGGCCTCTAAAGGCTCGACAAATCCTGCCGATAAGCCCACGGCAACACAGTTTTTAATCCAGAATTTTTCTCTGTGCCCCGGCGTGTACTTAATGGCTTTTACGGGGAGGTCGCGGGCCTTCTCGCCAATATAGTTTCTAAGTACTTGCTCGGCTGCTTCATCGCTGGTGTGGCGGCTAGAGTATACGTGGCCGATACCGCGACGGCTTTGTAAGCCTATATCCCATATCCAGCCCGAGCCAGTTGCGGTAGATAAGGTGTGGCTAGCGATGTCAGGCTCTAGCTCGTAAGGGCACTGCACGGCAACCGCGCTATCGCAAAACAGTACGTCACTTTTATCGATAAAAGGCACCTTAAAGTGTTTGTCGATTAGCAAGGCGGAAAACCCCGAGCAATCAATATAAAAGTCCCCATCTAGCTCAGAGCCGTCTGCCAGCGTAAGAGCCGATATCGCGCCATCGGGCTCTGCCCGTACGCCGACGACGTCGTTCACCTTATGGATAATGTTCAGGTTTTTAACGCAATGCTCTTTAATAAATGTCGAGAACTTATTTGTATCCAGATGATAGGCGTAGTTAAGGTTGCCTTGGTATTCGGGGGTGGTAATCGCTTTGGGGGCGAGTCCGGCTTCGCAGGCCGCCTCCTGATGACAGGTCGCCTGGGAATAGGACAGGCCGCTGCTATTAAACTTGTTAAGCCAGTGGGTAATGGTATTAAGCGGCCCCACGTTGGCGGGAAGCATCAGTGGGTGGTAGTAAAAGTCGGTGTCAGAGTCTTCAGCCCAGCGGTTGAAGCGCGCTCCTTGTTTGAAGGTCGCATCGCAGTCGCGTATAAAGTCGCTCTCAGACACACCAAGTGCTTGCAGTGTTGTTCGCAGTGAGGGCCAAGTTCCTTCGCCCACGCCAACATTGCCAATTGTGGCTGATTCAATCAGGGTGATGTTTATGTCTCGTCCTTGCTCGCGAGCGCATTTGGCAGCAAGAATTCCCGCGGTAAGCCATCCGGCTGTACCGCCACCGACGACGACTATATTTTTTATGTCGTTATTGTTCATTTTATTTTCAACATTATTGTAGGTTTTTATCGCTTAAATATGTTGTTTCATTATTGTTCTTACGAGTCATCGGCAGATCGTGAAAGACGCAGAAAAACAATAATGAAACGACAAAAGACCTTGGTGCCGGGAATAAGCACCAAAGTCTTTAACGCCGTTAAACCGTTATCTTAAAAAGATGCACGGAGACCGACGGAGTAGCGTGGTCCGCTCTCTTCAGCCAGAAGGAACTGATTGTCATATCGACCATGCCAGCGAGTTTCTTCACCGGTAAGGTTGATCCCTTCTAAAAACACCGAAACATTATCGGATATGTTGTAGCTTGCACTTAAATCAAGTTGTCCGTAATCCTCTACAAATGTGGGCTCCGAGACACCACCTTGATCGAGCGATTGTAAAAAACCATCGCGGTAGTTGTAAGCTAAACGTGCAGAGTAAGTGTCATTTTCGTAGAAGCCGACAATGTTGTAGGAATCGCTCAGGCCAACCAAGGCGAACCCTTGATCAAACTTGGATTTATCGTACTCAGCGTTGGTATCTACGAAGGTGGCGTTTGCCATCATGCCAAAGCCAGTGTCACCAAACATATGCTGCACCGCCAGCTCATAACCATTGACATCGGCGGTCTCTACGTTTGATGGTTTGGTTACCGAGAACTCGATCACTTGATCATTGGGGTCGACAATGTCTGATGGAGCGCCGCCCGGCGGAATAATGTTGATACTGCCAGTTGCGGGGTCGGTAATTGGCTCGCCGTCTTCACCGATAAAGGTTTGGCCGCTAGTGGCATTAACGATAAAGTTATCAACTTGCTTGTAGAAAACCCCCACCGAAGCGTAGCTACCGGGAGCGTAGTACCATTCCAGCGATAGATCGATGTTATCTGACTCTAATGGCTCTAAGTCAGGGTTACCTGCCGTAACAGGGTAAGGGCCATTTTGCTTAAGGTCTCTGAACTCGAGGTTCGGCCGTAGCTCTTGCATGGATGGGCGGGTAATGGTTTTTGAGTAAGCGGTGCGTGCGACTAAATCATCGGTTAAATTAATTTTGAAGCTCGCGTTGGGTAAAAATACCGCGTAATCAGACTCCAGCTTAGTTGGCGTAACAGGAGAAAGTATCTCATTCAGTACTTCCGCACCTTCTGCCTCTACCCGAAGAATAGATGCCAGGTTGCCGGTAATCGTTAAGTCAGTTTTTTCATAGCGCAAACCGGCTACCGCGCCGTAGGGAAGCCCACCGAGATCACCTGCAAACTCTAGTTGGGTGTAAAGCGACAGAATATCTTCTTCGACGTCGTAAGACTCAGAGGGAACCTCCACGGTTGTGAATGGAACGCCGACATGGCCCTCGTAGATCTCGCGGAACTCGTCGTGATCAAACTCCAGCCATTGGGTTTGGATGTTTTCGCTACCGCTGACACCACTCAAGAAGTCAGAGCCTGCATCAAGTACCGAAATCTGAGGCGGAGTAATTTCAGTCCAGAAATATTCACCACCGCAGAACATACAGTTGAGGGTAGCGCCCGGGCCTACATAAGCGCGGGGCTCGTTCTCGGCAACGGTTGCAGCTTCCGCTTCGGTTAGGCCGCGCCCGGTTGTAAATTGCTGACGGTCTTTGGCACGACTTTTAAGCGAAGCGCCAAAGTCTGCTTTGATCAAGCCGCTCGATTCATTGGAGTTGAAGGCGCCGGCAATTTTAAATTGATCAATGGTGTCGTTGACCACTCGGCCATTACGGATCGTAAAGCCCGGACGTAGGTTGCTGGGATCGAGGTAGTCGCTATTGGGGATGGTCAGGTTAAAGTCGCCGTCTGGCTGATAGGGGACTGACCCAGTGCCAGACTCGAAACCTGAAATAGCGGGGATAAATCCGTCGCCTAAGTCCCAAGTCAAGCGGTTGCGGTAGCCCATGGTTACTTGCGAGTTACCAAAGCCCATCGGGTCGTCATACTCGGAATCAGACCGGTAGGCATCCACCGAGACACTGAAGGTGTCGGTGATGTCCCAACCAATGTTAAGCCCGCCCACCAAGGTGTTGGATTTTCGGTTTTCTTTAATGGCGTTGAATTCAGTGGCCTGTACCGCCCCTTCGCCCTCTCGCTTGTCGGCGATAAAGTGAGTGACTGTGCCGTTTTCATCGGCGGTGACGTCTCGCCAAGAAGGGCGGCTACCAAACCAATGCACCAACATGTTTTGGTCACGTTTTAGCTCAAAATCCGAGTAAAGTACGTCTGCCGTGACGGTAATGTCTTCCGTGGGTGCAAACTGCAACACTAGATTGGCATTGTCGCGGGTGCGCCGATCGCGCTGCGCTTGAATAAAATGGTTTTGCGGAAGGTACAAACGTCCATCGGGGTTGGCGTTGGAGGTTAGTTCGGTTTCATCCGGGTACAAGCCCGAGCCTGAGTCGGCCTCTACGCGTGCCCAGTTGGCATTGGTGACACGGTTGACCTTAGATTCACGCTCAAAGTGGTTGTACGCGAATAGTATGCCCAAGGTATCGTCGGCAAAATTGCCGCTGTAAAGGACAGAGGCCTGGGGGCTGCCCTCTTCTGCTAGCGTTTCATAGCTATATTTGACTGTGCCGGCAACTTTATCGCCAACATCAAAGGGGCGAGGCGTTTGCAGATCGATAACGGCACCAATACCGCCAGAGTCCGTAAGGGCAGAGCCGGTTTTGTTTACCACCAGAGAGCTGACCATTTCGGATGCTAAGGTGTCAAACTCAAAGTCGCGGTTGATGTTTTCTGAGGTTAACTGTCGGCCGTTCATTGTGACCACATTAAACCCGGGGCCAAAACCCCGCACCGTCACAAATTTGCCCTCACCACCTTCGCGGTTGATGGAAACCCCAGGAACACGTTGCAGTGACTCTGCCAGGTTTGTGTCGGGGAATTTGCCGATATCTTCGGCATTGATGACATCGACGACACCAGAGGCGTCACGCTTCTCATCCATGGCTGAAGTCAGCGCTTGCCTAACACCTGTGACAATCACCTCTTCCATCATGCTGTCTTCGCCAGCTCCCCCCTCTTGGGCAATTGCTAACTGCCCTAAACCTACCAGGGTGCAGCCCGCTACTGCACTGGCCAGTAAGTTCCTTCTAAACCGTTGTTGCGTTTTCATTCGCGGCTCCTCTTTTATTATGTAGTCGCTGTAAGTCTGTAGTGGGGAACGCTACCCTAGTGCTGTTTGTGAGTCGTGCCACCTAGCGTTGAATTGCAACCTGGCACTGGGGTATTCCCCGATTTTTGCTTGGACGTTATCGTGTTAGTTGGCGTTGTTCCGATCAGGCGAACATACGCTCTAACTACGGCCATGCTAATGCCGGGCTCTTTTGAGTGTCTATATAAAGGAGGGGGCTGATGGCCTGAAAACGTTTTCCATAAGGTGAAAACGTTTTCACTGCAGGCGGGATGAAAATCAAAAAACTGGCGCTTAATTTATAGTTTAAGCGCCGATTGCGTTACTCTGTTGATCAAGCTTAAGCGAAGAAAAATAAGTAGATGAGCAGTGCGTAAAGGGCATACTGTAATGTGTAGTACAAACGACGGTTATAGGCTTTGAGTTTTTTACCGACAATACGAATCTGATACACGGAGCCAAAAATCCGGTTGAGAAACCCGATTTTATCGCCCGGCATGTTTTTAGTGGCAGAGGCGGACATAACAACGCGGGAGAAGCCGCGGTTGATCCAGTCAATGGGAGCAAAGGTGACTGGACGTTTAATGTCCAGGAATAAGACGATGCGATTTGCCTCGGTGGTGTTTTCGGCGTAGTGGATATAGGTCTCATCAAACATTACCGCTTCGCCGTCGCGCC
Organism: uncultured Gilvimarinus sp.; assembly: GCF_963972205.1. Classification (NCBI taxonomy): domain Bacteria; kingdom Pseudomonadati; phylum Pseudomonadota; class Gammaproteobacteria; order Cellvibrionales; family Cellvibrionaceae; genus Gilvimarinus; species uncultured Gilvimarinus sp. The sequence goes on from NZ_CAXAUC010000005.1 coordinate 159,658, forward strand.
AGCTGTAGGGCTCGCCGTCCACATTGATAAAACATTTATCATCGTTAGGTGTGACTAACCCCAGGTGATAGCGCAATGAACCAGCGTAGGGGTCGCGATGTTTTACCAAGGTAGCCCCGGGCGGCAGCATGGCAAACATGGCGCCTTTGACGGACGGTTGCGCCTGCAGCAACGCAATGGTCTTAGGGCACAGTTTTGCCGCTGATTTTACAGGGTCGCCGTACCAGCTTAGGTAAAAGCGCTTCCAGCCGGTGCGAAAAAACGAGTTAAAACCCAAATCATCGAGATCGTCAGAGGCTTTAATTTGTGCCTCATGGTTAAGTGCCAGCGCTTCATCGCGAATGATCTGCCAGTTGTCTTGCAGTGTTTGCAGCTCGGGAAAGTGACTGACCTCCATGTAGGGCGTGTTTTTTTCGCGAGAAAATACGTAGAACAGGCAGTTGAGTGGCGCCATTAGATTAGAGTGGTCGGTGAGGCGGCGAGTCCATTTTTGATGGCGCACTTTACCTCTTAGCTGCACGTAGCAAGCGCAGACAACAAATAGAGCAAAAACAGCAATCCCCATGGATCATCTCCTTTTGTTTCGCATGGCCCGCTCATATTGGTACGCGCGTTATTAATGCTACCCGTTAGTGTTCGGGTACATTGAGGTTGGCGGGTTACATTATTGTTGTTGCGAATGTGATCAGTAAAAATACAACAGCGCGCAAATCGCTGCACGCAAAGCGCCATCATAGCGCAAGGCGCAAGGCGCGGGGAGTAGCGGTTAGCAAAAATGTGTTAAGGGTGGGCGGCTGTTTGGTTTTTGAGCGGCTACAGATTTTTATCGACGGCATCCACCATGGCTGCGATACCGCCACCTCGCAGCTTATTTAATAAAACCTCAAACTCGTTTAGCTCGCAGGCTGCAATGCGGCCGTTGGCGTCCGGGTGTAAGCGCCCTTTGCTCACCATCGTGTCGACAAAGTCGCGGCTGGTGCCGAGGCGCATGGCGCACTCGTTTAGATTTAGGGTTTCGCTCATGTTGGGCTCCGGTACTGGTGTGAAAGCGGTGGTGTTGTGAACTGATGCCGTAATGATACCGCTATCTTGCGGGACGTGGGAAACGCTGGTTCGACGATGCGTGTTAATCGCTAAAGCTCTTTCGCTCTCCATTGCCGTTTAGGCGGTCACACCGTGGGATTTTGCTACATGTTGACGTGGGACAATACTGACGTAAAGGCCGTTGATGGCCCAGGGTTTGGGGCGCCTCGCTACATCGTTATTGGCGCCGCGTGGTGGCAACAGTTTATTCGCAACCCTCTAGCCGAGAGGGTTGCGGCGCTCTTATGGCGGGGTTTATTTTTCGTCCTGAGCCCAGCGCGGCAGCGGTTTTTGGCTAAAACCATCCGGCACTTCAAATACGCTGTCGTGTACTTGATCAATACTGGCGCTGGTTACATGATAGCGATAGGTCAGTACGGGCTCAGAGGCGTCAGGTGTGAACTGTTCTTTAACAGCGTCTCCCACGACGCTGCCCGCCACATCTTTGAGAGAATCTAACGGGTTGCTTGAAGCGCCTACATCGGCGGCCTGAGGTTTGTCTTCCGGGCACGCTTCTGCGTCCCGGTACCAGTTTAGGTCGATGCTCAGAGGGTAGCCTTTAACGGTGGCGAGCTTTTGGCTGACCTCGTTGTTCCACGCTTGTGAGCTGCTGTCTGTGTCGCCGCTAAAGGCCGATAAGGTGCGGAAGATGTCTTCGGGTAAAAATTCGGCCAGTGGGTTGTTTTCGAGGTTGGCCTGTTTGACGTAGGCGTCAGTGACTTTTTTATGAATAGCCCAAACCTCCTGCATCTCTCCGGTGGGCGGCGTGGTCCAAAAATCAATTTTAAGCGTGCTGTGGTTTTGACGCTGATTGCTGTCCTCTTGGGTAAGCTCCCAGGTAGCCGCATAAAGCTTTGCCGGGTAGCCGTTGAGGGTTTTGCTTTGGCCGGTATCTTTTACTGTAAAGGTGTGCTCGGTCAGTGTTAGCGCGCAGCCGCCGGAGGCCTCTGGCTCGTATGTGGTGTCTTGCTCTGTCTCAGCCTGCTCGGGGCGGCTTGCCGCGTTAAGCAAGTTTATTAGGCTTGGGCATTCTGCAATGTCGCACTCGTAATATTCTCGCTGGTTAAAGTCCACCATCATTGCGCGATTTTGATCCAGCCGGAAGATATCTGCACTGTGCAGGTCGCTAACGAGCATTTTGCCCCACCAGGAGTCCATGGTGGAAGTGCCTTCGATAGTGCGCCGGTCATCCCGGGTGTAGACCACCTGGGTGCCGCGAAAGTCGGGTAAAAGCGACCCTTGCACTTCGCTATTAGCGTGAATGACGGCAGTCGTGTGGGTGGGAGTATTGTCGACTTCGGGAGGTTGGTATTTGGATGGGGCAGATGTGCATCCGGCGAGGCCGAGGGTCAGGGCCGCGGCTGTTGCGAAAAAGGGTTTCTCCATTGCTTAAAGCTCCATGTTAGATTGCTGCAGGGATTCTGGTTAGGCGATTTGATCGCCCGCGAGCGACTCATTTAACGTTACGCGGTAGCCTACCAGATTGCTGGTTCTGTAAGGTGACCGGCGCCGCAAAATTGACCCGTACTGGGGGTTACTCATGGCTCGCGCTCGCGGGGATGCTGATGGGAAACTTCTGATTTTAAGGAGAATATATCGCCGTAGAAATTTGCCGGATTGTTTTTGGGGGCTATAGATAGATTTGGCAATGTTCATTATAGTGAGCGTTTATGGTGGATGGTATGTCCGTAGGTGGTGCACACGTGGTTCTTCATTCGTCATATCGAGTTGCCTAATCGGTGAAAAACTGAGGCGGCAGCAGCGAGCGCTTTGTGCAAATTACGCTGCAAAAAACGTTTAAAACGCTCCGGCGTCGGTTAAAGCTCTGGATAACACTTTATGACAAAAGGCATCTTGTACACCGTATCGGCCCCGTCGGGCGCCGGTAAAACCAGTCTGGTTCACGCCTTGGTGGAGTCTAACCCCGAGGTGTGTGTGTCGGTTTCGCACACCACACGCGCTAAGCGTCCCGGTGAGGTCGATGGGCTCAATTATCACTTCACCAGCCATGAACAATTTGAATCGATGCTGGAGCAGGGCGCCTTTTTGGAGCACGCACGGGTTTTTGGCAACCTATACGGCACTAGCCAGCAGTGGGTTGAGCAGACGCTTAACTCTGGAATTGATGTCATCTTGGAAATCGATTGGCAGGGCGCCGAGCAGGTGCGCCGTTTGATGCCCGATACGGTCAGCTTGTTTATTTTGCCGCCGTCGTTACCGTGCTTGCGCCAGCGCTTAACCGGCCGCGGGCAGGATGACCCCGAGGTGATCGCGGCGCGGATGGAAGAGGCAATGAATGAAATATCGCACTATGTCGAAGCCGATTACCTGATTATTAACGACGATTTCACCATCGCGCTTGCGCAGTTTCAGGCATTGATCACCAGTCAGCATTTACGTCAGCAATTTCAGGCTCAGCGTCATCGCGAGTTACTAAGCGCGCTATTGGCAAAATAATCCGGGCGATTAAGGTCAGGGCGCTTCCCCTGCTGGATATTTTGTGTACAATGTCGCCCCCGCGTCGCGCCTCCTCTGGTTCTTAACGCGTTTGTACCGCATAATACCCCTGTCGGGTGCGTAATCTGCGCCCGCCTATTTTAAGCTGACAGAAAATTTAGACTGACAGAAATCGACGGAAAACTTATGGCACGTATTACTGTTGAAGATTGCTTAGATCATGTAGATAACCGCTTTGAGCTGGTTATGGTAAGCAGCAAGCGCGCCCGCCAATTGGCGGTGGGCGGTAAAGAGCCACATGTGGCCGAAGAGAACGATAAGCCTACCGTGATCGCATTGCGCGAAATCGAAGAGGGTTACATCGATGCCAGCATTTTGCTGGAGCGCGACGAGCCGGCGCCAGCGCCACGGGCCGAAGAGCACCATAGTTTCGATTCGCACATTTAACTCTGCTGCGGGGCTAACCCGCTAATTTGGGAGGATCGCGTTGTTAACCATTGAGGCACTGAGCCACCGGCTTTCGTCTTATTTGGAACCCTCACAAATTGATCAGGTCAAGCGCGCCTACTATTACGCCGAGCAGGCGCACGACGGCCAGATGCGCCGCTCGGGTGAGGCCTATATCACTCACCCGCTAGCGGTCGCCGACATCTTGAGCGGTATGCACATGGACCATCAGAGTTTGATGGCGGCCATGCTGCACGATGTGATTGAAGATACCGGCATTGCCAAAAAATCTATTGCCAAGCAATTTGGCGATACCGTCGCTGAGTTAGTCGATGGTGTTAGTAAGCTCACGCAGATTGAGTTTGAGTCTCAGGCTGAAAAACAGGCCGAAAACTTCCAAAAAATGGCACTGGCCATGGCCGATGACCTGCGGGTTATCTTGGTTAAGCTGGCCGATCGCCTGCACAATATGCGCACCTTGGGAGCCATGCCGCCCCATAAAAAGCGCCGTATCGCCAAAGAAACCCTAGAGATTTACGCCCCCATTGCCCATCGGTTGGGGATGAACGACTTGCGCCTAGAGTTTGAGGATCGCGGCTTTTACGCTATGTACCCGCTGCGCGCGACGCGGATGCAAGCCGCGCTTAAAACCGCGCGCGGCAACCGCAAAGAGCTGGTAGAGCAGATCCAAGAGGCGATTGAAAAACGCCTGAGGCGTGAAAAGGTCAATGCGGTGGTGATTGGCCGCGAGAAGCACCTGTACAGCATTTATCAAAAAATGCGGCAGAAGAAGAAGTTTTTTAAAGAGATTATGGATGTCTACGCCTTTCGCATAATCGTCGATAGTGTAGATGCGTGCTACCGCACCTTAGGGGTGGTTCACAACCAGTACAAACCGGTGGCGGGCGAGTTTAAAGACTATATCGCGATCCCCAAGGCCAATGGCTATCAGTCTTTGCATACCGTATTGGTCGGCATGCACGGGGTGCCCATCGAGGTGCAAATGCGCACCAAAGAGATGGATGAGATGGCCAACACAGGTATTGCCGCGCACTTTTTGTACAAGTCTGGCGGTGATGATGCCTTAAGCAGCAGCCACAACCGTGCTCGTCAGTGGGTGCAAGGGCTGCTCGAGATGCAGCGTCGGGCCGGTGATTCGCTGGAGTTTATCGAGAACGTTAAAATCGACCTGTTCCCCGATGAGGTGTATGTCTTTACACCCAAGGGTAAAATTGTCGAGTTGCCCCACGGGGCGACGGCGGTGGATTTTGCCTACGCCGTCCACACGGATATCGGTAACTCTTGTGTGGCCTGCCGTATTAATGGCCGCCTAGCACCCTTATCGCAGCCGCTGCAAAGTGGTCAGAAGGTCACCATTATTACCGCATCGGGTGCCCAGCCTAACCCTAATTGGCTTAATTTTGCCATCTCGGGCAAAGCGCGCAGCGCGATTCGTCACTACCTTAAGCACCAGCGCCATCATCATTCGGTTACCCTCGGTAAGCGCATGCTGGGCCGCGCGTTGGCCGATATCGATTTGGATGTGGATAGCTTGAGCGACACGCATACCGAGAAGCTCCTTAGCGCCACCGGGCTTGCCTCAATCGAGGCCTTGTATGAGGACATTGGCTTGGGCAACCGCATTGCTTATGCCGTGGCTAAGCTGTTGCAGCCCGATGCCGATATCACCCCGCGTGGCGGCAGTATTTACTCGCCATTGACCATCGATAGCTCCGATGGGGTCTTGATTACCTTTGCCCGCTGTTGCCGTCCGATCCCGGGGGACCCAATTATCGGCCATATCAGCTCGGGCAAGGGCTTAGTGATCCACCAAGAGACGTGTCACAACTTAGCCGAAATTCGCAACAACCCTGAGAAAATCAGCCACGTTAACTGGGCGCCAACGGTATCGGGCGAGTTTTTAGTGGATATTCGGGTAGAGGTTGAATCTGAGCGTGGCATCATCGCCACTTTAGCCACACGTATTACCGAGCAGGGCGGTAATATCGAGAATATTCATGTCAATGAGCGAGATGCCCATAACAGTGTGATCAACCTGTGCATCGGCGTGCAAAACCGCATCCATCTCGCCAACATCATGCGCCGAATTCGCAACCTGAGCTTTGTGATTCGGATCCAGCGCAGCAAGAATTAATATTGCGCGTTAATCTCTGATTCTCCCTCCGCGGCTAGCACCGCCATTGCTGGGTGCGCGCCGCAGAGTCGCCGCCCGATTGCCACCAGCGTTGTGGCTAGGGGCGGCGCGGCGCTCAATGGTGCGCGGCGAGCCGCTGTAGGCCGGGCGGCTGGTGGTGGGGCTGCGTTTAATGGTGGATGGGGTGGCACGAGGGCTCTGTTGTGTTCGCACAGAGTGATTAGGCTGTTGGTACTGAGCGCGCGGGGTGACACGCTCAGTGCCCGAGCGCACTGCGCCGTTGTTATTGCGAACTGTTGGCTGCCGGCGAGGGGCTTGTGATTCGGCCCGCGGTTGCACGTTGCGAGTAGCATTGTGGGGCGCGCGGGTGACATTGCCGCCACCAACGGCATTTAAACGGCTGGAGTGATGGCGCAGCTGACGGGTGACTTGCTCGCGCTGGCGATCACTGATAGCGCGGCCGCGCTCGGGCTGTACTGGCCGTGCTCCCTGCCAAGCTTGGCGGTAGCGTACATTGCGGCGGTGGGTATGATCGTGCCGCCAATGGTGGGTGTACTCTCGGTGGTAGCCGTAGCGCCGGTGTGAGCCATAGTAGTAAGGCCGGTTGACGTTAATTACCACAGTGCGGCTGGGCCAATAAAAGCCACTAAAGTAAAACCAATCACCTACGGGGGCCGATACGCCCCAGTAAAAACCACTGCGATACCTAGGTGGGTGGGGCCAATAGACCGGTGGGTACGCCGACCAGCGCCACGAGCCGTAGACCGTACGGGTATCGTAATAGGGAACGTAAACCACTTCCCTTTGTACCGGCTGAATCACGATTTGCTTTTCTTCGCGCACCACCGTTTGGTGTTCCATTTCTTGTAAGCTGCCGTTATCCCAAGCTTGCTGGCGCAGTACTTGTACGGCCTCTAAGGTTCGCTCTTCATCGGCTAAAAAGGCCTCCCCCAGCTCTTGCGACCATAGTAAGTCCTCACTTAGTCGGTCGAGTAAGTCCGGGAACGCCAGCAGCGCTTTAACGCTTGGGTCCCAGGGCTCGTTATCGGCGCGGTTAATCGCCTCTTCACCCGTCAGCCCTTGGTGTTGTTTGGCCCAGCGATCCGCCTGAACAATCTCCAGCGGATAGGTCGTGGCAATCAATACGTGGGTAAGCACTGTGTCTGGGTATAGCGCGATGGGCGCCAGCAGCTGTTGCAGCTTCTCGTCGCTAAAGGTGTTTTCGGCACAAGCCAGTGAGGAAAACAGTAGTAACACGCCGGCAAGAGCGCGCTGCAAGGTGGTTTTAATGGGCTTCATAATGGCCTCCAAGTGCCTAAAGTAGCGTAGGCCCTAATGTGTGTTGGCCTTAACGGGATTAGGCCTGGCACCAGTGTAACGCGGCTAACTTAATGCCGCCTGAACACGCTCGCAAATCTTTGACTTGCCTGAGTATAAGACTCCCTTGCCTGGGAGCGGTTCTGTAAGCGCCACCGAGCTAACGCAAGTTCACGGGATACCAAGGCGCTGCACTATCTATTTGTTAGGTAAGAGTGTCATTCGCACTGGCGTCTGTCGGGTACCGATAAAATGCGTTGTTGGCTGTTTAGATTCGCTGCGTTTTTATGTGTCCTGCCGCACAAAGTACAACATTATCGGGGAGCAAATGAATCGCCGGCTGGGTGTTTCTGGCCCGCAGAAAGAGGCTTTAGCGCGTGCTTTATGGCTGCCAAACCCCAACTTTACGCTGCCGAGCCTGCGTCCCACGTATTTTTTTGCTCGTTCTTGTCTTAATTGTAATATAAGATAACTATTTGAATTTAAAGGAATTTATGTGTCCCGCTTTGGGTTAGGCAAAGTGAGACTCGCCATGTTATCGCTCACTGTCAAAGTGGGACGACGGTTTTGCGGCACTGCGCGATATTGGCTAGGGATGGGCCAGCACACGTTGGCCAGCTATAAAAATAAATGTTTTTGAGGATCAGCTTCATGATGACCAAACACAAGTTTAGAAGAAATCTCATCGCCTCCGCGGTTGCATCGTGCACAATCGCTGGGGCGGCAAATCTTGCCCATGCGCAAAATGATGACGAAATGCTCGAAGAGGTAGTCGTCACTGGTATTCGTGCCAGCCTCGAGCGTTCTATGGATATCAAGCGAGACTCACAAGGTGTTGTCGATGCCATCTCTGCGGAGGACATTGGTAAATTCCCTGATACCAACCTGGCAGAATCGCTACAGCGTATTACCGGTGTGTCGATTAACCGTAGCAACGGTGAAGGCTCGAAAGTCTCCATTCGCGGTTTTGGCCCTGACTATGTTTTGGTTACCCTGAACGGTCGTCAGATGCCGGGCTCGACCATTGAGGCAACCAGCGTTTCTGGCTCTCGTTCGTTCGATTTCTCCAATATTGCCTCAGAGGGTGTTAGCGGGGTTGAGGTTTACAAAACCGTCCGTGCGGCTGTTCCCGCCGGTGGTGTAGGTGGTACCGTCAATGTTAAAACGGCGCGTCCTTTTGATAATCCCGGGCAGCAGCTTTCTGTTGGGGTTAAAGGCGTCTACGACGATTCAGCCACCGATCCGAGTTTGACCCCAGAGGTCTCTGGGCTTTATAGCAACACCTTTGCGGATGATAAGTTCGGCATAGGTTTGTCTATGAGCTATCAAAAACGCGAAGGCGGCAATGCGAATGCCGAGATCGGTACCGGTTGGCGCTATTTTGAGGCCGGTGCTGAAGGTTGGGGGTCGATTCCCAATCTGCAGGACACGGACTTCCACACCAACCCGCCCAGCCCTGAAGATGGCGATATTTATGGTGTGCCCCAGCAGACTGGCTACAGCTTTAATGAGTACGAGCGCGAGCGCTTGAATGGTCAGTTAGTGTTGCAGTACGCGCCAACCGATAACATCGTTGCGACTCTGGATTACACTTACGCAGAAAAAGAAGAGTCTGCTAAGTTCTCCGATGTGGGTGCGTGGTTTAACTTTGGTGCCAATCGTCGCACCTCCTGGACTGACAATGGCGCTGGTGCCGTTGAAGCGCCTTATATGTACGAGGAGTTCGGGCTTAACGGTGCGGACTTGACCTTTGGCTCTGGTTACAACTCAAGCGTCAATACCAACGATTCGCTTGGCTTTAATATCGAGTGGAACGTGTCTGATCGTCTGACTCTGGGTTTCGATGCCCACTCCTCAGAAGCTGAGTCCAAGCCAAACAGCCCGTATGGTAACAGCAACGTTATCACTACTTCAGCATTCTTACGTGACTCATCTGCCGTGTACTTGGGTGAAGACTTCCCGGTACTCAATGTGGGTGTATCCAAGACTCCTGAGCTTGAAGACCTGCAAATTACCGGTAGCTCGTTCCGTAATGCACGGATGGTTCACGAAATCGACCAGTTCCAGTTTAACGGTAACTTTGAGTTTAACGACGTCTTCGATATGGACTTTGGTGTGTCGAGCATCGAGCAGAGCAACCGTTCAACGTTTGCTAATAACCAGCGTGATACCTGGGGTGGTCTGGGTAACCCGGGTGATGTGCCGATGGATGGCTACACTATGGACGACATTGCCAGCTACTTTGATAATGTAAGTGGTACTGGCAACGAGAACCTGCTGGCCTCTAGATTTGTAGCGGACTTCGATAAGGTTGTTCAATACGCCGCAGAGAACCTGGATGACGGCGGCGGCTTCTCGAACTGCGCCAATGGCAGCACCTATTACTGTATGAACCCGACCCCAGATGATGTTCGTATCATTGAGGAAGATTCAAACAGCGCTTGGGTACAACTTAACGCGGACACAGATATTGCCGGCATGCGCACTCGCGCGTCTGTGGGTGTACGTTGGGAAGACACTGAAACCCGCTCATTCGCCACGCCAATCGAAGATCAGTTTACTGGTGAGGTAGCTTGGATCGGCGGTAATGAGATGTACCTGCTGACGGCCGATGATTACACCGTTGATCCGGTAGCGGTTGGTACAGGTGGTTACGACTACTTCCTGCCAAGTGTTGATTTGGCCGTGGATGTCATCGACGACGTAGTAGTCCGCGCTTCTTATGGACGTAGCTTAGGTCGCCCATTGTGGAACGAGATGAGTGCTTTGTCTGTAAGTCGTGGTCCTCTTTCGCCTCAGTCAATGTTCCCAGGTTCGCCTGGCGGTGGCGCGACTCGCGGCAACATCAATCTAAAACCCATCTTATCGGATAATATCGACTTATCTGTCGAGTGGTACTATGGCGATGCGAGCTACGTTTCTGTCGGTTACTACAAGAAAGACGTAGAGAACTTTATTGGCTCTACCGTGAACCCAGAAGAGCTGTTTGACGCGCCAGACCCATCACAAGGGAGTCGTCGTGATGCGGCTGTTGCGGCTGACCCGAACAACCAGTGGAGCACCGGCGCTGTTCGCGAGTATATTGTTAACAACACAGCTCCAGGTGAGCCGGGTGTTGACTTCACCAAAGAGCCGAGCTGGGTTCTGGGTTTGCCGGGTGATCCGAACGTCATCTTCAATGTTACTGAGTTCGTAAACCAAGAAGACGCGTCATTTGATGGTTGGGAATTTGCTGTACAGCACAACTTCTGGGAAACTGGTTTTGGCGTTGTAGCGAACTACACAATTACCGACTCTGACACAAGCTTCGATGACCTGGATATCGTCAATGGACAGTTTGCGTTGACCGGTTTGAGCGACACTGCCAACTTCATCGCGTTCTACGAGAAGAATGGTCTGCAGATGCGCGTAAGCTACAACTGGCGTGACGAGTTCTTGTCTGCGACAGGCGATGGCACGGGTGCCAACCCGACCTATGTCGAGGCCTATAGCCAGGTTGACTTGAATGCGAGCTATGACATCAATGATAACTTTACTGTCTTCATTGAAGGGCTTAACGTAACTGACGAGTATACACGTACGTTTGGTCGCAATGATCTCTTGACCAGAGGCGTATACACAGGGGGCCCACGTTATAATATTGGTGCCCGCTATACCTTCTAAATGTAAGAGTAAAGTGGTAACGCGTTTATAGCGCACAAAAAAGCCGCTGTTGATCAGCGGCTTTTTTGTCTCTAGTATTTTTAATGATCGGTAGGCTCTCTCATTGGGCTGGTACTAGTACAAGAATCCATGCAGCAACATTGGCGTGTGGATATTGCTCGGTACTGGTGGAACCTTGCGCAATGAAGGGGCATACTAATCAGACCCCGATAATAATAGTCGAAAGGCATTAGATTCTATGAGTGTAGAGTTGGTAAATAAAAATGATCACCAAGGCGTGAAAGTGATTACGCGAAAGTCGGAAGATTTTGGCGATAATGTAATGCTAACGCAAACATTCCCACTTGAGTTTCGCCACCTTCAGCCGCATTACCCGATACTGTTTCAAAAGGTACGAGATACTGACCGGTTTATTGCGGTAGCCCTGTTTGGTTTTGAAGAGGGGGAGAACCTCTTTCTTGAAGATTCCGGTTGGGGTGCATCTTACGTTCCGCTGATGATACAGCGCCAACCCTTTCAGATAGGTTTTCAGAATAAAGAAGACGGTGTTGAGCGTGTGCTGCACATCGATATGAGCAGCCCCAGGGTTAGCACGAGCGAAGGAAGCAACCTCTTCTCTGATCACGGGGAGCCGACGGAGTTTCTGGATTATATGGCTTCGGCGCTAGAGACGATTCACCTTTGGGCCGAGCAGGGTGATGATTTTGACAAGGTGCTGTCCGGCTATGATCTGCTGGAGCCGGTCACCTTCGATATTACCCTGGAGACAGGGCGTCAGGCTCAAATGCTGGGTTTTTACACAATTAATGAGGATGTGTTGGCGAAGTTAAGTGGTGAAGCGCTCGGCGAGTTGAATGAAAAAGGCTACCTGATGCCAATCTACATGGCGATTGGCTCACTGGGAAACATTAAAAAGTTGATTTTGTTGAAAAGTAAAAGGGAAGCACTCGAAGACTAGGAGGTCTAGTTTAATAACGGTCTGTCTCCTATGAATAATATTCAAGTGGTAAGTGATTGTCGGCTAGATTGTGTCCCAGAGGAAATTTTAAACTCTAGGAAGCCACTGCTCTTAAAGGGCTTGGTATCCGATTGGCCTGTTGTCAAAAGCGGCGATACATCCAATACTGAATTAAGTGCTTACCTTGAAAAATTCTATTGTGGGCGCCCAGTAACCTATTACCGGGCAGAACCCTCAGAAAACGGGAAAATTTTTTATAACACAAGCTTTGACGGTTTTAATTTCAAGCGGTCGGAGGCCGATCTAAGGCACGTACTAAAGCTGTTGAGCGAAGTGTCGGCTGATCATGATTCGCCCATGTACTATGTGGGATCAACACTCGTTGACAGCTGGTTGCCTGGTTTCCGAGGTGAAAACCCGCTAACACTTATGGGGGTTTCAGAGCCTTTAGTGAGCGTATGGTTGGGAAATAAAAGCGTGGTGTCGGCGCACTATGACTGCCCTAACAATATCGCGTGTAATGTCGCCGGCAGAAGAACCTTTACATTGTTCCCTCCTGAGCAGCTGGAGAACTTGTATGTCGGTCCGCTGGATATTACGCCGTCAGGTCGGCCCATTAGTATGGTGGACATTGACAACCCCGACTTGACGCGATTTCCTAAGTATGAAAAAGCGCTTAAGAAAAAAATAGTCGTTGATCTCGAGCCCGGCGATGCTATTTTAATTCCGGGTATGTGGTGGCATCACGTTAAGTCCCAAGAAAATCTGAACGTACTGGTGAACTACTGGTGGAGAAATTACCCTGATTACATGGGTAATCCAGAGTATGTTTTGCATCACGCGTTAATGAGTCTCAGAGGGTTGCCGGATGATCAAAGAAAAGTATGGAAGCGTATGTTTGATCATTATATTTTTGATTATAAAGAAGAGAATCACCGCCATATCCCGTCTAATATTCTTGGGATTCTGGGGGCTAGAAATCGTCATATCGCTAAAAAGATTAAGGCGCACTTGGCAAGTATTTTTGGCCGCTAGTGCCGCCGGGTGGAACGTATATTTGGGAGATTAATGTGAATAAAAAAAGAATAAAAAAAGTCGTGATTGCCGGTGGAGGCACTGCGGGCTGGATGACGGCTGCGCTGGTGTCTAAGTCTCTAGGAGCAAAAATTGATCTAACGCTAATTGAATCTGACGCTATTCCTACTGTTGGCGTGGGTGAGGCGACCATTCCTCCGATTATCAACTTCCACAAAGTCCTCGATTTAGGTGAAAAGGAGTTTATGTCCCGCGTCAACGGGACTTTCAAGCTTGGCATTTCCTTTGAGGGCTGGCATGACATAGACAAAGACTACGTGCACTCGTTTGGGTTTGCCGGCAAAAGTAATTGGGCCGCAGAATTCCATCACTTCTGGGTGGGGGCCAAGAAACGCGGTATAGAAGTGTCTGTGTATGGTGACTATTGTGCAGAGCATCTTGCGGCGAGAAAAAGCAAGTTTGCGATAATGCCTAAGAATAGTTTCAATTATGCCTATCACCTCGATGCGGGTCTCTACGCCAAGTATCTTCGTGAAGTCAGCGAAAAATACGGCGCTGTTCGAAAAGAAGGGAAAATAGCCAAGGTTAATTTGGATGCGGATGACGGTGCTATACAATCATTGTCACTGGAGTCGGGCGAAGTCATTGAGGGCGACCTATTTATTGATTGCACCGGGTTTAAGGCGCTGCTAATTGGTGAGGCGCTTCAGGTTGGCTATGATGATTGGTCTCATTGGTTACCGTGTAATAGCGCCGTCGCAGCGCAAACCGAGCTGACTGGCCAGCCTGTACCCTACACGCGCTCAATAGCTCGTCCATTTGGCTGGCAGTGGAGGATTCCATTGCAGGACCGAGCAGGCAATGGCCTAGTTTATTGTAGTGATTATCTTTCGGATGAGGATGCTAAAAATTACCTCTCTCAGAATGTAGAGGGAAAGCTTCGTAATGAACCCAGGGTTATCAAGTTTACCACCGGTTCCCGACAACAGCACTGGAAGAAAAATTGCGTTGCTATAGGTCTTTCAAGCGGTTTTTTAGAGCCTTTGGAGTCTACGAGTATCCACCTAATTCAAAGGGCAATTACAAGGCTTGTTCAGCTTTTTCCGTCCGATGGTGTTCGTCAGAGCCAAATCGATGAGTTTAACCAGCAGTGTCGCGATGAAGTTGAAAGCATACGAGACTTTATTATCCTTCATTATCATGTGACAGAGCGAGATGATAGCGATTTTTGGCGCTACTGTCGGGGGATGAGCGTTCCCGACTCGTTGGCGCATCGGATACAACTTTTTAATGAAACCGGAAAAATCTTTAAAAAAGATCTCGATTTATTTGCCGAAGAATCTTGGCTTCAGGTAATGATGGGGCAAGGTTTAATGCCGGAGTCTTATCACCCCGTAGTCGACACTATGTCTGATGAATCTTTAGCAAAATTTATGCGGGATACAAACCAGTCAGCAAAACAAAAGGTTGATCGTCTGCCAGAGCATCATGAGTTTATTGACTACTATTGCAAATCGAAAATGGTGTGAAGCGTGATAGAGTTGGGTTCAGAAGCGACGGTTGAGATAAACCCCGTAGGGGAAGAGGAAACGAAAGTCATTGTAGTAGATGGTTTTGTCAGAAATGTTGATGCATTAAAAAACTCCGCTTGTGAGATTTCTGGTTATACACCCGATGGTAAGACTAGTTACCCTGGGGTTAGGGCAATATTACCTGGCGAATACGTCGACTTGGTTGTTCAGTTTAGTGTTCCTCTGCTGAGAAGAGAATTTGATATTCCAGAGAATGTTACATTTAATGTAACCATGGCTTATTTTTCTCTTTTAACGGTTACTGAAAAATATCTTTCGGTTCCTCAACGGCTTCCGCACTTTGATACCACTAAAAAGCATTATTATGCCGTTTTACATTATTTAAATGATGGGGATTTTGGGGGGACGGGATTCTTTCGGCATATTCCTACAGGATTTGAGAAAGTCGACAACGCCAGAAAAGACTTGTATAAGCAGTCTGTACTGTCTTTTATGGCGATTAGGGGAGTTCCTGATCCTGCCTATATTGGCGAGTCTTCTGCTCAGTTTAAGTGCTACAGTAAGGTGAAGTATAAGAGTAATCGATTGGTGATTTACCCTGGAAATTTACTGCACTGTGGTTTGCTGTCGGAGTCTCAGGATGTTTGTGCGGATCCTCGTAAAGGCCGACTAACGGCCAGTATTTTTATTGATTTTGATGCGGAATAGAACTTCCTTTTTGGAGTTAGGTTAATTACATTTAAGGCATTTAGATATGACAGAGTTACTTTTTTATAATAAGCCCGTGCCATTGGCAAAAGATGCACATCAGAATCTTCGTTTTCAGAAACAACAGGGCTATTCTCACGCATCTAAGATTAACACTGTCCCTCTATCAGGAAATGAATTTTTTCCTGCCAGTAGAGATTTTCCGATTATGTTCGCTGAGTCCGGAGGGCATTATATTCCAGTCGCGTTGTTGGCGCTTACGGCGGGAGGACATCAGTTGGGAGAGTCCTGGAGCGGGTTCTATACCCCGGAGTTTGTCAAGCGATATCCGTTTGCGTTGGCACAAGGCAGGGACGTTGTAATGATTGATGAGTCAGCGCCACATTTTTCTGAGAATGAAGGCGAAAAACTATTCGATCATTTAGGTGAGCCTACAGATTTTCTTAAAGGTGTTTTACAGTATCTCGATCAAATTGACGCTGTCCATAAATTGACAATGGAGTATACGTTTGCACTTAAGGTAAAAGGTCTCCTCGTTAAGTCGGACATAGAAATTAAAAGGCAAGGAAAATCTATAAAGCTTGATGATTTCTACGTTGTCGATGGTAGTGAATTCCACGGTGCATTAACGGATGAAGAGATATTGGACTGGTATAAAAAAGGCTGGATCGGCTGGACGTATGCCCACCTTCACTCTATTGGTTCAGTAAGTGAGGTTGTTAAACGTATGGTTTCTGCGCAGAGTGAATAATGCACCAGATTAAAGAGTGTAGCTCAATCGCTGAGTTAATGGCGTATCAGAGCCGCGGTGTTCCGGTAGTGGCCCGAAATATAGTGTCCGATTGGGAGTTGGTTAAAAAAAGTTTAAAAGGTTTCCCAGAGTTAAAGAGCTATCTTTTATCCTACGATATTGGTCTTCCTTTTCAGGCAATGATTGCGCCTTCTTCACAAAAGGGGCGTTTGTTTTATAAGGCTGATTTAAGTGGGTTTAACTTTGATCGTTTGAATGGTGATTTGTCAGAGGCACTAAAAATATTAGAGGCGCTAGCGGAAGAGTCAAGTGCTCCCACTTTCTACATCGGATCAAAAAAGATAGACGAATACCTTCCGGGTTTAGAGCGGGAAACGCGAATATCCACTCTCCCCCCGTCCGTTTGCCCCAGTATTTGGATGGGTAATGCGTCAGTTGTCGCTACACACAACGACGACTCAGAAAATTTTGCCTGTGTGGCGGCAGGTAGCCGAAAATTTACAATATTTCCTCCAGGTCAAGAGGATAACCTGTACTTGGGACCTGCTGACATGACGCCAGCGGGGCGGGTCGTTAGTATGGTTAATCTTCAATCGCCAAATTTGGGGGCATTTCCCAAGTTCAGGTCTGCTTTGGAGAAGGCTCAATCCGCGACCTTGTATCCCGGCGATGTTATCTATATGCCCGCTGGCTGGTGGCATAATGTAGAGGCATTAGAGTCGCTAAATATATTAGTGAACTTCTGGTGGCAGGAGTAGTTGTTACGTTGGTTAGGAGACAGGCGTAATCTCAAAGACTGGTTTTATGTGATGCAGCGGGCAACGGGGGTTTGACAAATTTTGAAGATACCGTGCATTAAAGTTTTGGCGGAACCACCCGTGCCTAGCGATGTAGTCACAGGTATCGCTGCTTACGATTTAACGTAGCAGGCGAGTGATTAACATACGGTTGCTTGGCAAACCATTGAGATATTTATCCAGTTTTCGTTTGTTATCTGATAGATATCGCTCTACAGTCTTGTCACTATCTGAAAGCTTATCGGTGCTTCGCGGCTCGGTGTGAAACCCCATGCCGTAAAGTACGTATTGATAGCTAGCGGAGGGGAATACCTCCCCTTTCCGGTCGAAATCGTACTCGGAGGGTGGGCGGTGACGCCACAGTTGTAACTTTTGCTTTAAAGAGTCGGGGATAGAGTCCGATTGACGATGTGCTTGCCAGTACTCACTTTCGCGCTGTGACAGGACATAGTGCAACTTTAAGAAGTCGATTACGCGTTCCCAACGGTAGAGAAACTTATTGTTAAAGTTTCGAGCCACATAGTCCATCATCTCTCGGTTTCTGGGCAGCTCATCGCGGATCATCTCGGCGGCCAACTCTACCAGAACCAGAGCGGAGGCCTCCAGTGGCTCGATGAAACCAGCGGCCATGCCTACAGCGACACAATTGCGGTGCCAAAAAATGTTGCGATGACCGGGGTCAAACTTAAGCGCTTTGATGTTTAGTTGCTCGGCTTTTTTATCGCTTAAATCGCGCGCTATATAATTGCGTAAGCATCGCTCCGCTTGTTCATCGGAAGTGAAATTACTGGCATAAACGTGACCCACTCCACGTCGGGTGGGCAGAGCAATGTCCCAGATCCACCCATCGGGTTGTGCTGTTGAAACCGTGGCGGATGCGATTGGCTGCTGTGGGTCACGATAGGGGACTTGGGTCGCGAGTGCGCGATCGTTGAATAAGAATGGACGGCAATCGCGCCAACCAATGCCAAAGTGTTGGCCTAACAGCATCGATGCACTGCCGCTACAATCGATAAATAAGTCGGCTTCTAGCTCTCCGTTATCTCGGGTGTTAAGTGAGCGAATGTCGCCGTTGTCACAGCTGTTAACAGCGGTAACATGATCCAGTATATGGTTGACACCTAGGTGTTTAGTGGCATGACGTTGCAGTAATTGGCCAAATTTACCGACGTTTAGGTGGTAACCGTAGTTAACCACGGCGGCATAGTCTGGCGTTGCTATTTGCTTGGGTGCTAAATTGCGCTTGCACAAGTGGGTTTGTGCGGTAAATGCATCAGCGTAGGAGATCCCTTGGCCGTGGCGTTGCCAATAACCGTGTAAGTCGCTCTCTAGATAGCCCTCAGGCAACACGAAAGGGTGATAGTAAATGTCGTTATCAGTACCGTTTACCCAACCACAAAAACGAGAGCCCTGCTTAAAAGATGCATCGCACTCGCGAAAAAATGTTTTCTCGGGGATGCCAATCTGACGGAGCGTCTGGCGCATGGTTGGCCAGGTGCCTTCACCGACGCCGACAGTGGCGACATCGGGCGATTCTACCAGAGTTATTTGCACGCCGGTGGCGCTTGCACTGCAGTGTTCGGCGGCAATAATACTCGCTGTCAACCAGCCAGCACTGCCACCACCGAGTATTACGATGCGTTTAAGATTTTGGTCCATATTTTTGCTCGAATTGTGTTGGCTAAGAAGTACTATAACGGTCAATGAGAGGGGCGTCCAGAGCTGCTCCTGTGACATTGAAAGCTTATTTTAAGTCTAGAAACGTTCCCATAACTACTAGCTGAGTTCGAGGAGTCGATTTCATATTTATTTGTTTTAATAAACGGGAGGTAATTTGTTTGCAGGAAAAATGCACGCCTACACCCCGTTCTTTAGCGATGTAGAGTCTGTAAAAATTAACCGTGTTGATTTGCGCTGGAAAGTGCTATTGAATCGCTTTAAAATTGAACCTGAGCTACTTACAGTTTCGCCGACGGTGGCAGGGATCGCGCCCACTTTTAACCAATAATAACGAGCCCGCCCCTATGGAAGAACGAATTTTTAATGTCCATGATATCTTCTTGATCATCACGGTCTTTGAGGCGGTGTTGATTGCCTCGTATCGTTACGCTCAACCTGGTTCTGGTAAGCGCGCTAGCTACCTGTTAGTGGCATTTTTAATCGCGGTGGTTATCGATATGGTGACCAACCTTATTATGTGGAATCCGTACTTTCCGGTTTCTGTGGAGGTGCGTGAACGTGTCTTGCCGTTGACCTTCTGTATTAGCCATTTTGTTCGGGGGCCGCTGTTCTATTTTTATGTCCGCGCTTTGCTCTATAACAGTGTGCCATTGCGGTTAGTTCATTTAGCCCATGGCATTCCGGCGATAATTGCGATTGCCCTGGTCTTAGCGACAGGCCTGATGAGTTCTGATTTACAGCAGCGCTTAGGCGGGAGCACGATCAGTACGCTGGCAAGCTTTTTGTGGTACGCATCCAGCGCACTGTCAGTGATTTACGCGATTTGTTCGATAATGACGTTATATTTTTACATGCATCGAGCCAAACAACATATGTCGCACCTACCGGGTTCCGAGGCCACCTGGATGGTGGTACTGAGTGTGTGTTTTTTGGTGAGCTGGAGTTGGTCGATTGTGGTGGTGGTTAGTGCAGACCTGGTTGGCGGTGTATTTGCCGATACGGTCGGCACCTCGCACAACTTTATTCGCTTTGTGCTGATGAATGGCCTGATTTTCGTTAGTCTTATTTATACTGGTCGCTTTGTCAGCTTGAAGTCTGAAACACATTCGGAAGAAGAGCACACGGTTTCTGATGAGGTCTTACAGGTAATAGAGCAGGGCATTGCTACCGAGAAGTTGCACTTACAGCCCAGTATTAATATCGATCAGTTTTCCGAAAAAATTGGTTTGCCGGTGCGTACTGTCTCTCATGCGATCAATCGTCACTTGGGAACTCGCTTTTTTGAGTTTATTAATCAGCACCGAATAGAAGAGGCAAAGCGCTTATTGGCCGATCCTACCGCCAATGATATGACAATTCTGGATGTGCTGTTGGCCTCGGGCTTTAATAACAAGTCGTCTTTTCATCGCTTCTTTAATCGCCTGGTGGGGACTTCCCCCAGTGATTTTCGACGCCGGGCACAACGCTCAGCGGTACCGCCTCAATAAACAGAACTCACAGTCATTTGGGGCGCCGGTGCTCGTGCGTGCGACCCTTATCGTGACTTTGCTGCAATTTTCTTTTGTCGTTAATCCGTCACCATAATTTACTTGGCGAGTTAGTCTTCACGTTGTGCGATAGGGGCACGTGAGCCCCTTGCGGGGCATCCCACTTCTTGTTCAAAAAGTGGTGCTGACCCCGTCAATGCTGGGCTGTCAGCGAGCATCGTATAAGTGAACGTTCCCATCTTGAGAGATTTTTAAAGGTGGGACGAAAGCGCGGCGAAGGAGTGTCAATCTACGCTTATACGAGTGAAAGGGCAGCCGGTGTCACCGGTTTTTACTCGTGTTCGGCCGGTGGCAGGTCAGGTGGCCACCGGTGTGAGCTTGGCAATATGTGAATATTTCCAACTCTCCTTCATGTGATTGCCCCCTCTTTGAGGGGGCCTTTTTTTACCCGCAATACTCCCTCTCCCTCGTCTAAAGCTCTGTATCTGTGTGTGCAAGCGTAGCCATGCTGACAAGCGTTTGCGTGGTCGTCGCGGAATAATGGTATATGACCGAAGCCAGAGCACGAGCCAAGGGTCTCTTGGCTGTTTGTCTGGTGTGAAAGGCTAAAGCTTGGGGGAGAATGTGCCCCCAAGCGCGTCTAGGCGGCTTTAGTGGCTTGTAGTGCTTGCTTGCGGTACTCCGATGGTGACATACCGACAAGGCGCTTAAAGAAGCGGTGAAACGCGGATTTACTGTTAAAGCCAGCCTGAAGCAAGATGTCTAAAATGGTCATATCTTTGCTTGCCGGGTCGGCGAGTAAACGTTTTGCTTCGTCTACCCGATAAGAATTCATAAATTCAAAGAAGTTGGTGCCAAAGTGCTTGTTAATGACGCCAGAGACGTCTCGCACCGGGAGGTCAATACGGGTAGAGAATTCTTCGATATTGAGGTTGTGCTCAAGAAACAGCTGTTGCTCTTCCATGCCGGATTTTACTTTCCGAATAGCACTCTCGTCAGGCCGATCCTCGGTGGGCGCTTTGGTGACTTCTTCGGCTTTCGTGGTTTGTACGTTGTGGGCGTACGCTAAGCTGTAGGTGAAAAGCCCATTGATCAGTATAAAGATTAAGTAATTTTCAGATATACCGAGCCAGTCGGACAGCTCGGCGGACAAAAATTGCGCGCCAATATGGACAAATATTGAAAATGCCCAGCTCAGCGAGAACCCAATCGTCAGTACCGATAGCCAGCTTGGTTCGCTGCTGGGGATGGACGAGTATTGTTCTTTCAGTTTGCTGTAATAGCGGTGAATGACAAAGACCGCTGCGATCCCATACATAAAAGGCACCGCTTTGGTGGCGTGCCACAGGTAATTAACGACTTGTTGGGAGGTGGCTGTGGCGGTAGCGCTGCGCCAGCGCAAGTCATCGCTGTCTATCGCAAAAAAAACCAGGCATAACCAGGCGGCAGCTACCGGCGCGAGGTGTGTTAGATATTTTCGTTTTAGCACAAATGAGTGCTGGGTTAACGATAAGACGTAAAAGAACAGCGCTGGACCCTTGGCGAGTACGGCAAAGGTCAGTAAATAAGGCACGATGTGCAGGTCAAAAAATGTGCTGATATGTACCGCATCGTTCCACAGCACCAAAATACACAGAGATTGAATGCCGGTAATTAGCAAAAAGCCAATAAGCAGCGCACTGGCTAAGCGCTTAGTCGTAACAGGCAGCGCCCATTGAAATAGCGCTAGCAGTACACACTCGATCATCGTCATAAATAGCACGACGTCGTGAATATTAAAAATATGAGTATCCATGCAATGGGCGGCTTTTTTTAAGTAGTGTCAGGTCTTTTAGCTAAATCTTTTATTATGATTTGTCATAGTATATGCGAAATGGTAACGATCGCAATGTATAAGGTGAGGCTTTATCTCCCATAAAGTCCGCTTTAGCGGATTGGCTTGGCCTGGCGGCTAAATCCGCTTTAGGTGCATTCTATAAATTGTCGGTGTTAGCACAGTGTTTTTACCTTATTAAGGCGATACTGGGTTTCTGTTACAAGCTAGACTAAGCTAATTGTTTAGATAGCGCTATACACCGTACTAGGTAATCTTAAGGAGTCGTAATGAAACCTTCGCTGTTGCAACTGTGGCGGGCCAATCGGCCCAGCGTGGCTCTAAGGGTCACGTTTTATCCTATTTTGTTGTGCACGGTATTGCTTGCCGGCTGCGCTGATGATGACACTGAGGCAACCATTCAACAGGGTGCTAATAATAAAGCGGCTGCCAGCATACCGGCTGCCTCCGGGGCAGGTAACGCTGCCGGCGACACTGGCGCGAAGCAGTACAACGCCGAGAGCTGGAAAACCTTAATCTCAGCCAGCTGCAAGCATTTTTTTGATGGCTGCAATACCTGTACCCGGGCACCGGATGCACAAATGGCCGCTTGTACCCGAAAAGCTTGTATGAGGTACGAGCAGCCTCGCTGCTTGGATAATGAACAGGCGACCGCGCAAAGCTCCGGTGTGGGTAAAAAAGTGGAATATGTGTGCGAAGGCGATGAGCGTTTTACGGTGTTTTTTGGCGAATATCGGGCTGGCGATCAACGGGTTAAGCTAGATACCGAGACGGTGATGCTGTCTGACGAGCAAACGCGCACAGCCAGTCAACTTAAGCGCGAACGCACGGCTTCTGGCGCCAAGTACAGCAATGATTCACTACAATACTGGAGTAAGGGGAGCAAAGCGACGCTGCACAAGATAGAAAATGGCAGTGAAGTTGAGCTTTATCAGGGCTGCGAGGAGCAAGGCTCCTAATATTTTAGTCGTTTGTCGAGCTTGTTATTCCGGCCAGCTCGTCTTGGAGTGCAGTGCCCGCATTGGGCTCTACCATTAGGGTAAAGGTTAAATTATCAAGGATTATGGAGAATGTGATGATTAAGAAACTTGCTACTTTAATAGGTCTTGTGGGGCTAGGTTTAGGGACCGCTCAGGTATTTGCCGCTGACGGAGAGGTTCAGGATATGTCTGATCCGCTGGCGATTTATACCCAAGCGGGCTTCGGTTTGACCGATAAAGGGCTTAACTTAAAAGTTGGTCAAACCTACGATACCGGCGATGCCGCCACTGCGGGCATGAATATCATCGAGATCAAAGGTATTTATGGCGATGCTTTGGGGTGGCGGGGTGACGCGCAAACTACCGACTCGGTCGATTCGTTTAGGATACGTAACTTTAAAACCAATTTAACCAATGGTCGAGCGGTTCAGCTTGATGCGAGCTACAGCTTAAAACCGAACCTGGTGTCCGAAGAAAGTGCCGATGTCTCGTACAGTATTATCCAGGCTCTACCGGCTATGGGGCGCTTTAATTTTTATCCGCTGGCTGGGGTGGGCACGTCTTTGGGTAACAACACGATCGAAGACGATGGCACAACGGACAGCGGCTATTCCATTATGGGGTTTTATGGCCTGGTGGGGATGTACAGTAAGCTTGCGGTAACCGATAAAATTTGGATCAATTACAACCCTTTTTGGTTGACCACGCTTTCTGGCTCAGATAATTACGAAGATAATTATTATGGCCAAGGTAACGATAATGTTCTGACCCACGAATTTGCGCTTAGCTATCAAATCACACCGCGCTTTAATGTTCGCTACTTTGCCAACTGGAACGAGAACGTTGATTTTATGGATGGCGATCAGCGTATTGAGTTTAACTACCAGTTGTAGCTCAACCTAGCCGGCTAGCGTCTGTCGCTGGCCGGCGCTTATTCGTGACTTCTCGCCAAAGACGCGGTTAAATGTGCTTCAAGGTAGTCGATGAGCAGTCTAACCTTAGGCGAGAGACGCCGGTTACTTGGGTATAAAGCCCAGATACCCTCCCGCTTGGGGGCGTAGCTGGGCAGTATTTCTACCAGCTCCCCACGCTTTAGATCGTCTCGTATGTAGTAGTCCGGTAATTGCACCAGGCCTAACCCAGCACGCGCGGCCTCGCGTAGTGCGGGTCCGTTGTTGCAGCGCAGGCTGCCACTCACCGGTAGGCTGTGAGCACGACCCTCAATGGTTACCCGCCAATAATCTAGGGTGCCGAGCAGGCAATTGTGCTGCGCAAGCTCGGCGGGCGTATGCGGTTGGCCATGGCGGGATAAATAAGTGGGTGATGCGCAAATAATCGGTTGGCGTTCACCCAGTTGTTTGGCGATCAGCTGGGCGTTCTCTAGTGGGCCGAGGCGAATCGCCACATCGATACTCTCGTCGATTAAGTCGACCCGTTGGTTGTTAAGGTTTAAGTCAATCGTTAGCTTGGGGTGGGCGATAGCAAACTCGCTGATGATAGGGGCCAAATACTTTTCGCCAAATGACACAGGTGCACTTAAGCGCAAATGGCCGGTAGGCGTGTGTTGTAGGTCGGCGAGGGCGGCATCGGCGGCTGTGAGCGCATCCAGTATCTGCCGGCAGTGAGCCAGATACACATGACCCTCTTCGGTAAGGCTTACTTTTCGTGTTGTGCGCTGCAGCAAGCGAACGCCAGTGCGCGCTTCGCGCGCTTTAACCTGCCGGCTGACATGGGCCACCGAGCTGCCTAACCGGCTCGCGGCGCGGGTAAAGCTACCGGTTTCGGCAACGGCAACAAACTCATCTAACCCGTCCCAGTCAGCCATCTGACCTCCTAAATAAATATAACGATCATTTTGTTGCTGTATGGTAATAAAGTTTTACCAAAAAAGGCTATTGTTTACATCTTGTCGGTAAATATAATAGAGCAAACTGAACAAGGAGAAACCCATGATCAAATCTCGTGCCGCCGTGGCTTGGGGCCCCGGCAAACCCCTTAGCATTGAAGTTGTCGATGTCATGCCGCCGCAAGCGGGTGAAGTTTTGATCCGAGTGGTGGCTAGCGGTGTCTGCCATACCGACGCGTTTACGCTGTCGGGTGATGACCCCGAGGGTAATTGGCCGGCTATTTTGGGCCACGAGGGCGGTGGTATTGTCGAGCAGGTGGGCGAGGGCGTCACCAACTTGCAGGTGGGGGATCACGTGATTCCGCTCTATACGCCCGAGTGTGGCGAGTGTAAGTTTTGTACCTCGGGTAAAACCAATTTGTGTGGTCAAATTCGCGAGACTCAAGGCAAAGGTTTAATGCCCGACGGTACCACCCGTTTTTATAAAGACGGCGAGCCGATTTACCACTATATGGGTTGCTCTACCTTCTCGGAGTACACGGTCTTACCCGAGATCTCGCTGGCCAAAGTCAATAAGTCGGCCCCGCTTGAAGAGGTGTGCCTGCTCGGCTGCGGCGTCACCACCGGCATGGGTGCGGTACTCAATACCGCCAAGGTCGCCAAGGGCGATACCGTGGCAATTTTTGGTTTGGGCGGTATTGGTTTGTCGGCCATTATCGGTGCGACTATGGCCGGTGCCGGCCGTATTATCGCCATTGATGTCAACGAGCGTAAATTTGAATTAGCCAAAAAGCTTGGCGCTACTGATTGTATTAACCCCAAAGAGTATGACAAGCCCATTCAAGAGGTCATTGTCGAGCTTACCGACGGCGGCGTGGATTACTCGTTTGAGTGTATTGGCAATGTCGATGTGATGCGCTCGGCCCTGGAGTGCTGCCACAAAGGTTGGGGTGAGTCGGTGATTATTGGTGTTGCCGGTGCCGGTCAAGAGATTAGCACCCGCCCATTTCAGTTGGTCACCGGGCGCGTGTGGCGCGGTACCGCCTTTGGCGGTGTTAAAGGCCGCACTGAGTTGCCGGGTATTGTCGACGATTACTTGGCCGGTAAATTTAAGCTGGATGATTTTATTACCCACACCATGGGATTAGACGATATCAATACCGCGTTTGATTTAATGCATTCGGGTGAGTCGATTCGCAGCGTGATTCACTTTAATAAATAGCGGGTAGCGTATGAGCCTTGAACTGTTAAGCAGCAACAAAACTTTTGGCGGCTGGCACAAGCAGTATCAGCATGTGTCGACAGCGTTAAAGTGCGCTATGCGATTCGCGATTTATTTGCCGCCGGCGACCGCTGATGGCGCGAAGGTGCCGGTGCTTTACTGGCTTTCGGGTCTCACCTGTACCGATGAAAACTTTATGCAAAAAGCCGGCGCGTTTCGCGCCGCCGCCGAACTGGGCATTGCCATTGTCGCGCCCGATACTAGTCCCAGAGGAGAGGGGGTCGCTGATGATCCGGACGGTGCCTATGACCTGGGCTTGGGGGCGGGGTTCTACGTCAATGCTACCCAAGCACCCTGGGCGGAACATTACCAAATGTACGACTATGTGCTGCAGGAGTTGCCCGAGTTAATCGAGCAGCACTTTCCGGTAAGCTCGCAGCGCTCTGTCAGCGGTCACTCTATGGGTGGGCATGGGGCGCTGGTACTGGCTCTTAACAATCCCGAGCGTTTTAGCAGTGTGAGCGCTTTTAGTCCGATTGCCAATCCGGTGAATTGCCCGTGGGGGCAAAAAGCCTTTAAAGCGTATTTGGGTGAAGATCGCGATACATGGCGAGCCTACGATGCGGCCGAGCTAATGGGTCAAGGTGGCTCAACACCTGCACTGGTGGATCAGGGTGAGGGCGATAACTTTCTGGCCGAGCAGCTAAAACCTGAAGCATTAAAAGCGGCGGCTGATAAAAGCGGTTATCCACTGACGCTTAGGTTGCAACCAGGCTACGATCATAGCTACTATTTTATCGCCAGTTTTATTGACGATCACTTGCGTTTTCACGCGCAGCACCTGCACTCGGCCTAGGGTGTCGGTGGTAATCCATCTTAGTAAAAAAGCGTTGCGTTACTCCGTCGCGTAACGTTCAGCCAGTGGCGGTTGGACACAATTACGGCCGCTATCTTTCGCTTGGTAAAGGGCTTGATCGGCGCGTTTAATCCAGTGGTTCCAGGTTTCTTTGGGGTGATGTTGGGCACAGCCAAAAGAGGCGGTAAGCGACGGGGTTTGCTCTTTGAAGGTTTGCGCGATCTCTAGTCGCAAGCTCTCGGCGACTTGAATAGCGTCCGCTAAGGTGGTGTTATGGAGCAGCAATAAAAACTCTTCTCCGCCATAACGATAGACTTCATCGTTGTTGGCTCGCAATCTACCGTGAATGATATTGGCAACCTTTTGCAACACGGCATCACCTTGATCGTGGCCGTAGGTGTCGTTAATTTCTTTAAAGTGATCGAGGTCGACCAAAATGACCGCCCCACTGAACACCGCAGTCTGGTCAATAACTTGGGTTTCTAAAAACTGACTCAGTTTGCGGCGGTTACCAATGCCGGTGAGTGGATCGATGGTGGCCTGTTGTTGTAGTTGTTGTCGCTGATCTTCTGTACGCCATGAAAACACCCAAGCAAACACATTCACCAACAGCAGAGTAACCAATAGCTCAAAAAACTCTAACGATTCTTTAAAATGATTGGTCAGGGGGGTTAGCGCTAAAAGCGCGCATAGATTAATAGTGCCCGCATAGCGTGCAGGCAGAATAAAAAAGTTGGCGATAGAGATTGGATAAATCCAATAAATTAACGTGTCCGACTTTAAGTGCACCATGGTTACACCTGCCGTCGTGTAAAACATGGATAGCACAATGCTGGCTAACCTTACCCGGCCGGTGCGTAATGCCAGTACTAAAATGACCACCATGCCCATCACAATGCCACTATCGAGTATGGCCAATAGCCACTCGCGTGACAAAGCCCGAGCTACGGCAAATGGTGCGATGGCAATAATGGCGCAGCTGCACAGTATAATCACCATCGCGAGCTGAAAATGTTCTCTTAGTATTTTTAGCATTTTAGAGAAACGTTGCCTCTGGCTGTTGGCAGTCATGGCTGGCCTATATAACAGGCGGTTGGAAGCTATCTAGGTGGCTACTGAGCGTTAAAATAGGGCGAAAATGCATACATATCAACCATGTAAATCGCTTTTTTACCTAGTTTTAATTGCATCACCGCATAGAGAACGCTTTTCAACAGCTTGCCAGGTAGGTCTTTATCGCACGGCTCTACGTATGAGTCGCTTCTTCGGGGGTTGAGGTGGATGGTCTGTAACGGCCCCTTGCTAGTTAACATAGCAACACGCCGTAGAATTCGCAATATTTGGTGCCAGAATAAAACGGCGGTACAAGACGGTTTATCTTGTTACCGGTTAGCGCCCGTTAGGGCGCTAACAGAGGCTATGGGTTGATTTTAAAGATGACATTAATACGCTTGCTTAAGGTGATCGTCTCTGGGGCAAACAGGTCAAATGATCGGCCGCGATCGGCGGCCATTGACATATTGCCGAACTCGAACTTCTCGGCGCTGACCCCAAAGCGGGCCATAAAATTGTCAAAGCCTGCGTCTTCGGTGATTGCATAAACAGACTTGATGCTGGCATCAAGTGCGGCGGCTAAATTGTCGGCTCTTGCTCGGGCATCAGCTCCGGCTTTGGCGACCAGTGACGTCATTACGGCATCGCGGTCGGAGATGTCAAAGTTAGCGTTTAGACCGGTGGTGTTGTCCATGCGCATCAATGTGTTCATGATTTTTTCGTAGGTGTCCAGGCCGTCGATGTCTAGGGTGAAGCGCTGGGTCACTTCGTAGCCGATAATGTCCATGTTGCCATTCATATTTTCACGATTGCGACGAACTTGTTTGTCGATGGCGTAGGATTCAATTTGCTCGTGGGTTAGGCCGTGCTCTTTTGCCAGCTTAACCACCTCGGCGCCGCGCTCGGCAACGGTATCCATAGCGAGTTCGGCACTTTTATTAAATTCCATGACCTGAAAGTTGACCGTGACGGTATCGGGGGCGACCTCGACCTCGGCTTCGCCGGTAACGGTAATAAAAGGGAACTCGGGCATAGGTTGGGCCGAGGCAGTTGCGCTCACGGCCGCCAGTACGGCAATCGCGAATATATGATGTAGTCGTGTCATAACAAATTCCTGTTCGTTGCTGGTACTTAAAGGGTTGGACGCATTCTATGGCGCGGAGTTCCTAAACGGATGTCGCCAGCGTGCCGCGCGTGTTTTTTACTCCCCAGGCTCGGGGACTTCGCGTTTGTTGACGTTTTGCTCTGCGACTTTGTCGCGGGCGAACTCTTGTTCATCGGCGCTCGCCTCTGGGCGCTCTTGTTCGTTTTTCCGGCGCGGGACATAGGCCAGTTGGGTAAACAGGGCAAAGTGATCTGAGCCAAAGGGCTTGAGCCGCTGCATCTTAATTAAAGTAAAGTGGTCTGAGTGGAACACGTGGTCCAGCGGCCAACGCAACAAGCGGTGCTCGGCATGGAAGGTGTTAAACATGCCGCGACCAATGCGTGGGTCCAGTAAGCGGCTGACGCGCCGAAACGCTTTGGTGGTGCGCGACCAGGCGACGTCGTTTAAGTCGCCCGTGACAATAACCGGGTCCGTTACGCCTTCGAGATTACGGGCGACCACTAATAGCTCGGCGTCACGTTCCGATGATTCACTGTTCTCGGTGGGGCTGGGCGGCGCCGGATGTAAAAAGTGGCAGCGAATGCTGTCTCCCGAGCGCAATACTACCTCGGCGTGTATAGAGGGTTTGTCGTCTTCAACCAAAAAGTCAATTTTCTCATCCCGTAACGGCAACTTAGAATACAAGTGCATGCCGTAGAGGTTGTCCAGTGGACACTTGAGCGAGTAGGGGTAATCGGCGCTGAGCACATCCAGTTGATCTTGCCACCACTGGTCTGACTCTAGCGTTACTAAAATGTCCGGCTGGTAGTGCCGCACTTGATCGAGCAGGACGTCGGCGCCGCGGTTGGGGGTGAGCACATTGGCGGTCACGATACTGATAGAGTGCTCTTGGTCAGGCTGTTTACAGCTTTTTACCTCACACTGATAGAGCCTCGTGTAGGGCAAAATCCACCACAATTGATAGGCTAGGCAGGTACAGGCAACCGCTAGTAAAGCCAGAGCTGCATCACTGTCAAACCCCATAAATATAATCAGCGCGACAATTAGCACTAGCCAAAGAGCGGCAATTTGGAGCCGTGGAAAGTCCAGTATCCGTACCGGCCAGGCATCGAGTCGCACTAACGGCAATAGGGTGAACAGCGTAAGCAGCGCGGTTAGCGCAATAAAAACAGTGAGCATGATAATTCCCTGACAAGCTGAGCTGTCGACTGTACCACAAGCATAGATCCAAGCGTGTGTCACAGGCGTAGCTATAAAAGAGATTCTCGTTAAAGCTGACAAGGCTATCTATGTTAAATGACAAAATGCCACAACAGGGCAAAAGTGCTCGGTGTGGGCGAGTTTTCACCAGTTGCGTCCTATTGTTTGTGCTCTTGTGTAACGCCGGTTGTGGGGGCAGCAGCAACAGCGGCGCTAGCGACAGTCATAGCTCGGCGAGTGCTAGCCAGTCGTCTGTCCCAGCCCCCGATTTAGGAGAGGCGCCAGCCGTCGAGCAAGAGCGTATCGCTTGGGGAGAAAACCCGACGCAGTTTGCCGATTTATATCGTCCAACTGAGCGCAGTGGCTTATTGCCGGTCATTATTATGGTTCATGGTGGCTGCTGGAGTGCCGCTTATGGGCTCGAGTTTCAGGCGGATCTGGCTCGTACCATGGCAGAGCGCGGCTTTGCCGTGTGGAATATTGAGTATCGCCGCTTAGGTAACGGCGGCGAATGGCCGGTGATGTTTACCGATGTCGCGGCGGCGGCCGATTACTTGCCCAGTATTGCCGAGGCCTATCAGTTAGATACCGGTGCAGTGACTGTGATAGGCCACAGCGCCGGTGGTCATTTGGCGCTCTGGTTGGCCAGTCGTGGTCAAATCCCTCCGGGTAATGTCCTGTATAAACCCTCGCCTTTAGCTGTCGAGGGTGTCATCAGTCTAGCGGGAATCGGTGATTTAACCTCCCGGGCCTGCGGCGAGTCGGCGCGTACTATTGTGAATCAGCGTGCTATTAACCCCGAACAATACCAAGCGCGGTTGGCGATTGCCTCCCCCATCGAAATGCTGCCAACGGGCGTCAGTAGCTTACTGTTAAGCGGCAGCCGTGACAGTATCGTGCCATCGAACTTAGCGGACGCTTATGTCGATGCCGCCCAACTTGCCGGCGATAACAGCGAGCACATGGTTATAGCGGGTGCCGACCATTTCGATTTAATTGACCCGATGTTTATGGATATCACCTTATTAGAGGACACACTGAACGGGTTTATGGCGCCTTAACGCCGCACTTGGTGTGTCTACGTTAGATAGCTTATTGTTTACAGTCGCAATCGCACCTACACTTCTGGTTTGTGTAATGGCCGGTAGTGAGTAAGCATAAATGAGAAAAGCGGGTGTCGACGAGCGAGTCAATATCGTGGGCGGCGGGCCTAAAAAGGTTCTTTATACCTTAAAAACCCTTAACCGTATTGGTTTGCTGGACTCGGCCAAAGCCCTTAAAAGCCATAACGCCTGTAAAGCCTGTGGTCTGGGGATGGGCGGCCAGCGCGGCGGTATGACCAACGAGCTAGACGAATTTCCCTCGGTTTGTAACAAAAGCATTCAGGCGCAGTCGACCGATATCCAGCCGCCGATCCCGGCCGAGTTGTTTACGCATACTCTGGCAGAGTTTAACGATCTGAGCGACCACGAACTTGAGCATTTAGGGCGGCTGGACACGCCGGTCTTTAAAGCTGCAGGCGACAATTGCTATCGGCCCATATCGTGGGACGACGCCATGGCGTTGGCGGCCCAGCGCTTTGGCGCTACATCACCCGAGCGCAGTTTCTTTTACTCCTCTGGCCGCTCGTCTAACGAGGCGGGTTTTGTGTTACAGCTGTTGGCGCGCTTGTACGGCACCAACAACGTCAATAATTGCTCTTACTATTGCCATCAGGCCACAGGTGTGGGGTTAGGCAATGTGCTGGGCAGCGGCACCGCGACTAT
Source organism: uncultured Gilvimarinus sp. (assembly GCF_963972205.1). Taxonomy (NCBI): domain Bacteria; kingdom Pseudomonadati; phylum Pseudomonadota; class Gammaproteobacteria; order Cellvibrionales; family Cellvibrionaceae; genus Gilvimarinus; species uncultured Gilvimarinus sp. The sequence goes on from NZ_CAXAUC010000005.1 coordinate 191,590, forward strand.
TACCCTTGAGGACCTTGGCGGCGCCGACTTAGTGTTTGTGATCGGTGCCAACCCGGCCTCTAACCATCCGCGTTTTGTCCATCAACTAAAAAATTGCCGCGATCGTGGCGGACAAGTGGTGGTGATTAACCCCGCCAAAGAGCCGGGCTTGGTTCGTTTTGCGGTGCCTAAAAGTCCTAAGTCGATGATCTCTGGGGGCACTTGGATCGCCTCGCGTTATCTGCAACCCAATATTGGCTCTGATTTAGCACTGCTAAAAGGCATCGCCAAAGCGTTGCTGGAAGCTGGGGCCATTAACACAGATTTTATTGCCGCCCACACCGACAACTTTGTCGCCTATCGGGCGGATATCGAGCAAACCCCCTGGGAGGATATTACCGCGGCGACGGGGTTAGCTCAGGCCGAAATTGCCGCGGTAGCCGACGATTACAGTCGCGCCGAGCACGCGGTATTTGCCTGGGGTATGGGCATTACCCATCACCTAAACGGGGTAGATAATGTCGAGGCTATCGCTAATTTGGCGCTGTTGCGGGGCATGCTGGGTAAACCTGCGGCGGGCCTGCTGCCGTTGCGCGGGCACAGCAATGTGCAGGGCATTGGCACTATTGGGGTCAAGCCGGTGCTGGCAGCCGATGTACTTGCGGCCATTGAGCGCGAGTGGCAGGTGGCATTACCCGAGGCTCCTGGGCTAGATACACTGGCCTGTTTAGAGGCCGCCGATGCAGGCGACATGGATTGCGCGCTGCAGCTTGGCGGCAATTTATACGCTGCTACACCCAATGCCGAGTTCGCCCGCCGTGCGCTCGATAACGTGGGTTTTAAAATGTACCTCACTACCACGCTTAACCGCGGTCATGTGTGCGGAATGGAGCACAGCGAGGCGTTAATTCTGCCGGTAGCCGCGCGCGATGAAGAGCCCGAGCCCACTACTCAGGAATCGATGTTTAACTACGTTAGGTTAAGCGATGGCGGTATTAAGCGCTTGCGCAATGTGCGCTCTGAGGTAGCCATTTTAGCGGAGCTTGGTGAACGCTTAATGCCGCGTAGCCCGGTTAGTTTTAGTGCGTTTAAGCAGCACGCTAAGGTTCGCGCCGCCATCGCTGCGACGGTGCCAGGCATGCAAGCGTTGGCCGATATTGATCAAAATCAACAGGAGTTTACGGTCAGCGGCCGCATTTTTCACACGCCAAGCTTTAACACGCCGAGCGGCAAGGCGGGGTTTAAAGTGCATCAGTTGCCCAGCGCAATGCTTGAGCACTACCCGCACCGGTTAGCCAGTATTCGCAGCGAAGGGCAATTTAACTCTATTATTTACGAGCAAGCCGACAGTTATCGCGGTACCACAACCCGTTGGTGTGTGTTGATGGGCAAAGACGATTTACGCGAGCACCAATTAACGCCCGGTGATTTGGTGTCGCTTGTTTCTGCCTGTGGCCGGATGGACGCACTGACCGTGTGTGAGTTTGATCTACCCGCCGGCAGTTTATTGGCCTACTACCCAGAGGCCAATAGGTTAATTGGCACCGAGCGCGACCCCCGCAGTCAAACCCCCGCTTTTAAATCCGTGCCAGTGCGTATTGAGCGGGCGCCAAGGTAGCTCGCTGTTATGTGGCGCGCTACAGTATGCCTTGATTACTTGGCGATGAGGCCGTCGTGCAGGTGCTTTTGCTCAAAGGTAAAGATCACCTCGGGGTTGGGCTCGACGTAATCGAAGACCCGAACCGGGGACTCGACCTGTTGCAGCAAGTGGCGAATAACCGCCAGTCGCGCTCGTTTTTTATTGTTGGCATTCACCACCGTCCAAGGGCAAGCCGCGCTGTGGGTTTGTAGCAGCATTGCGTTGCGCGCTTCGCTGTAATCGCGCCAATGCGCTTGGGCAGACGCATCAATAGGGCTGATCTTCCACTGTTTCAGCGGGTCGTCCCGGCGATCTTGAAGCCGCTTTTTCTGCTCGTCTTTGCCGATGTCTAAATAATATTTGATCACCTGAATCCCAGATTTGCTCAGCAGCGCTTCAAACTCAACCACCGAGCTCATAAACCGCTGGTATTGTGCGTCTGTGCAAAAACCCATAACCCGCTCCACCCCCGCGCGGTTGTACCAGCTGCGGTTCATCAGCACCATCTCTTGTGCTTTGGGTAAGTGCGCGACATAACGCTGAAAATACCAGCTTTTTAGCTCTTGATCTGATGGCTTGCCCAGTGCCACCACTCGTGTCTCTCGTGGGCTCAGGTGCTCGACAATGCGTTTTATCACTCCGTCTTTGCCGGCCGCGTCGCGCCCTTCAAAAATAACCAACAGCTTTAGCTCGTTGCTGATGAGGTAATTTTGTAGCTTAACCAGCTCAATCTGTAAGTGCCGTAGGCTCGCTTTATAACTGTTTTTGCTCATAAATCGCTTCCACCCCCTAAGTGTCTACTATGCGATCTCTTTTTGTGGTGAATCTCGATGTTTTACTGGTTAAAGCCTTAAGGATTTTTGCTTCTGGTCGATATGAAAATATCGCCCCTTCACGTGTGTTGGTCTACTCTTTATCAAGTGTAGACCAGTGAGGTTAATCGGTTCAGAGGCGCCCTAAAATAAATTAAAGCCCAGATATCGCGCGGATGCGGGTAAAAGGAGCGTCATTCACAAGGATAATGCTATGTTCGGAAAGCAGCGTAAAATTGCGCAACAGCTAGATCAGCTGGATGGCCAGTGCGGGGCCCTGCGGGCAGACTTAAATGCGATTAAAGCCAGTATGGGGTATGTCGAGTTTACCCCCAATGGCGACATTATCGATGCCAATCAATTGTTTCAGGATGTGGTGGGCTACTCCGCCCGCGAGATCATTGGCCGGCATCACCGAATGTTTTGCGAGCCAGGCTATGTCGAGACGCAGGAGTACCAACAGTTTTGGCAAGATTTGCGCGAAGGTAAAACCAAGCAAGGCACGTTTAGCCGGCGCAGCAAAAATGGCGATACCGTATGGTTAGAGGCCAGCTATTTTCCGGTGTTCTCGGGCTCAGAAGTGGTAAAAGTGATCAAGATTGCCTCCGATGTCACCGCCGCTAAAGAGTCACTGCTCGATCGCAATGCGTTGTTTACGGCGCTGGATAAATCGTTAGCCGTTATTGAATTTGATCCGGCGGGCAATATCTTAACGGCCAATAGTAATTTTCTACAAACGGTCGGATACGATTTGTCTGAGGTGGTGGGAAAACATCATAAGATATTCTGCACGGACAGCTTTTATCGCAATAACCCAGATTTTTGGGAGTCACTGGCCCGTGGCCAGTTTAAATCGGGCAAGTTTGAACGCCGCAGTAAGGCCGGTGAGGCGATTTGGCTCGAGGCGACTTATAACCCGATTTATAACAGCCAGGGCCAAGTGTACAAGGTCATCAAATTTGCCAGCGATATTACCGTGCGTATCAATACCGCGTTGCAAGCGGTTGAGACGGCCTCGTCCACCTCCGAAGAAACCTCACACATCACCAATGAAGCGCGCTCGCGCCTTGAAGATGCCGTCGCGACGGCAAATCAAGTAAACGATCAGATCGCTCAGGCCGCAGAGATTACCGACCGCTTAAACTCACAGTCCGATAACATCAGTGCGATTGTGAGCACCATCCGCGCGATTGCCGATCAAACTAACTTGCTGGCGTTAAACGCTGCGATTGAGGCCGCTCGCGCCGGTGATCAGGGGCGTGGCTTTGCGGTCGTGGCCGATGAGGTTCGCCAGCTGGCGTTTCGCACCAGTGAGGCCACAGAAGAAATTGCATCGGTGGTGAATAACGACCATGAGCTGACCCGCACCATTCGTGAAAAAATGGAGCAAGTGAGCCAAATATCGGCGCAAGGACAAACTAAAATCTGTGGTTTAACGGAGGGTATGAACGAGATCGAGCAGGGCGTAAGCCACTTTGCTGAAATGGTAGCATTACTGGTTGAGCGTTAAGCGCTACGCTCAACCAGAGTTGGGCTTTATCTATTGGTCTGCGGTGTACTGAATCCGGTTAAGAGAAAAACGCTCCCGGCGCTCGGTAAGCTGTTTTTGAATCTCTTCTACCGCGCGCTTTTCGGTGGTCGCGTGCAGGGCATCCAGCGAGCGTAAAAAGTGGTTGCGCATTGTTATGCGAGCCGCTTGTGTGTCGCGTTTTCGCATCGCCTTAAGAATCGCGCGGTGCTCCTCGATGCGCTTTTTGCCGTCTGTTTTACACACGGACTGGTGCGCCATTTTAATGTCGGGCAAATTCTCCTGAATATCCCAAAGGTGCTGAATGATATTGATCAGCGGACGGTTTTGGGTGGAGTTGGCAATCACAGCGTGAAACTTGCGGTCGGCCACTTCCGAGGTCAGGTCCCCCGCCTCATTTTCGGCAATCATTTCATCCAGTGCTGCGGTCAGCTCGTCGAGTTGCTCTTCGCTGATGGTAGAGGTGGCCAGTGCCGCTGCTTCAGACTCGATCAAAACCCGAGCTTCGGTAATTTCAAAGGGGCTGTACTCTCGCGGGTTATCGCTCGCGGCTTTAAAGTTTTTAAGTACATACACGCCCGAGCCGGTGCGCACTTCAACGCGGCCCATTACCTCTAATGCAATAATAGCTTCGCGCACGGTTGGGCGGCTAACGCCGAACCGCTCTGAGAGTTCACGTTCTGGAGGCAGTCGCGCACCCGCAGGAAACTCTCCAGAGTCCAGCGAGGCAAGCATTTTTTGGGCAACTTTTTGATAGGTACGCACTGCGCGCTTGCTCCCGTTAACCGCCATAGTGTTTATCTCCAGCTAAATATTATTGATGAATCGCATCAATAATGCGATGTTCAAAATTAACCCCACACTTGATTGTAACACAGACTTTAGGGATTGGTAATACATATTGGTTGACGCTCGCGCTCAGGTTTGTTACAGCGCTTGCGCTGCACAGTAACCACTTGCCCATGCCCACTGAAAGTTAAAGCCGCCTAGCCAACCGGTCACATCCAATACCTCCCCGATAAAGTATAAGCCCGGTGCTTTTTTGGCTTCAAATGTTTTTGATGAAACCTCGTCGGTATTGATTCCGCCCCGGGTAACCTCGGCGGTGCGGTAACCCTCTGTGCCTGTGGGAATAACACGCCAGCGATGCAGCAGCTCGCTTAACCGTTCGATATCGGTATTGCTCAGTTGCGCAACGGGCGTTTCAAGTGTGCTTTGCTGCGCGTGAAACTCAAACCATGCCTGAATAAAGCGCTTGGGTAAATATTGGCTGAGCCGTTTAGTGAGTCCGGCCTTCTCGCCGCTGTCGCGCCATTGGCGCAGTAACGGCTCGAGTGACTGCCCAGGTAAAAAATCAATAACAATTGCATCATCTGGGTGCCAGTAGTTTGAGATCTGCAGCACGGCGGGCCCGCTGATGCCCCGGTGGGTAAATAATAGTGCTTCGGCAAAGCGCTGCTGCCGGCAGTCAACGGTTACCGGCAAAGATACGCCAGCGAGCGACTGTGCCAGCCTAAGCAGCTCCTCTTTAAAGGTAAACGGCACTAATGTGGCGGCGCGGGGTTTTATGCTTAAACCAAACTGCTTGGCGATATCATAACCAAACCCCGTGGCGCCCATGGTGGGAATGGACAAGCCACCGGTGGCAATCACCAGCGATTGGCAGCGCCACGGGCCCATGCTCGACTCTAACTGATAGCGGTGTTCGGGCGCCTCAATTTTGTGGACTGATGCAATAGCGCATTGGGTGACAATGTCGACACCATGTTGCTCGCACTCTGTTAATAAAATACTAAGAATATCTTTGGCTTTATTGTCGCAAAACAATTGCCCCAAGGTTTTTTCGTGGTAGGCCAGGTTGTACTTGTCGACCAGGGCTAAAAAGTCCCACTGCGTAAAGCGCGCTAGTGCGGATTTACAAAAGTGTGGATTGCTGGATAAGTAGTTGGCAGACTCGATGTTGTAGTTGGTAAAGTTACAGCGCCCACCGCCGGACATTAGGATTTTTTTGCCGACTTTATTGGCGTGATCGAGAAGTGCTACTCGTCGTCCTCGTGCCGCCGCAGATGCGGCACACATTAAACCGGCGGCACCTGCGCCAATAATAACCACATCGTAGCTTTTCATACTTTTCCGGCCGACAAAAGCGCCATGATACGCCATGAATGCGGCGAAGTCTTGCAGGGCTTCTGGCTCTAGCTGACAGCTTGCTTTAGGTAATTTTTCAGTTGGCGTGCCAGCGCCGGACTCAATCGACTCAGGATGCCGCGCTTTTCTGTTGGAATATGCTCGGCGGGGTTATCCTCACTAAACACGTAATGTTCAAAGTACTCTTGCCAAGCGCGGCGCTGTTCTGGCGGTAGGTGCCCTATGGTTAAAATTGAATGAATGAGGGCGTGCTTAGGTGAGCCGGTTAATTCTGTTAAATTCTCCCACCAGTAATTAACCAGAATATTGAGGCTATCGAGCGATTCAACATTGTGCCACCACAGTGGCGGTATATATAGGGCATCGCCCGGCTCTAGGTCGGCAACCAGAGCGTGCTTTAGTGCCTCTTCATAACGCGGGTGACGCTCAAGATCCGGCTCTTGTAAAGAGGCAAGGCTTATCGGTTGACCTGCAGGGTTGTGATCAATGGGACCAACATACAGGTTTTTGATTTGTCCGGGCGGAAACAGTGTAAAGCGTCTGCGTCCGGCCACCGCGCACGCTATATTCTCAGATGTGTCGAAGTGGGCGGGAATATTAACGGCATTGCCGATCCATATGTTGGGTTGTACATCGCCACTGATTAGCCCCAGAGTATTGTCTCGCTCAAAGCCCGGAAGTACGTTAGGTATTTTGCTGGCACCAATATAAATGGCGGGGGGCCGTTGTTGATGTTGACTTGCGGCTAGTCGCTCCAATACATCTTTAAATGGCCCCTCGCGGCGCTCAAAGTTAAAGCCACTGAGGTCGTGGTTATAAAAGAATCGGCCATTAATATTGGGTGGGCCTAAAAAAACCTTAACAAAATCGTTGGTTGCATATGTTTTTAAGTATTCCAGCAATTCATCGCGCGACTTTAGACCAGCCTGAACCACCGGCCAGTGGCTTACTAGGTTACGCATGATAACCGGCTGATAAGCAGGGGCAATATTACTGGAAAAAATATCCGAATCGACCGCAAAGCATTCGCGAACGGGGTTTGATGGTGTGGGCATGGCGCTGGCATTTTTATGAATGTACGTCGAGTGTAAGTGGCCCGGACGCCGCTGCCTAGGGATCTTTACGATTCTAAAGACTTGTTATAGGTGGCAGGCTGACAGACGGTCACTCGCTTTGCGATTGGGAGTACTAAGGAGTCGTTACCAAGGCGAGCCTGCCTGAATATACCAGGCGGACTCTTCCGGCCCCCAGGCGACATCTACCCCCATGGTAAAACCGTAGCGCTGGGCAACCAGATAGCGAAAGCCGATACCGTAGCTGTCAACGTCTTCGGCGTTGCTCGTTAGCTCGCTCCAGCTTGAGGCTATAAAACCTGCGCCGCCAAAGCCCTTAAGGTGCCAGCGCGGCGTCACTTTATAAGTGGCCTCTACTTCGCTGATAAACGCCTGATTGTTTTGGTAGCGGGCGGCGGGTACGCCGCGCATGCGTAACCCGGGAAGGGCGTAAGGTGGCAGGGTTTCGCTGCTGGCGGCCTCGACACTTTGGTAATCAAGGCGCAGGGCAAAGTTAATTTTGTCGCTCAGTTGCCAATAGTTTAACCCGGTAAGTTGGTATTGGGTGTAATTTAAGTCACTGCCAATGGCATCATCAAATTGTACGGCCCGGGCACGGTAGTTATAACCTGCCTCGGGGTTCATGGGGTTGTCGCGCGAGTCGTACTCAAGCACTAGTCCCACCCCGGAGGTGTCTTCACTGACGTCCAGCCGGCTTTGCAAAAATTCCTCGACTTTGTCGTTTAGCTCATCGTTGGGTAAGAGCTCGATGTCGATATGGTTGGCGAGTTTGGTTTCCATGTGCTGGTACGTTTGGTAAATGCCGGCAAACCATTTACTGGCGCCTAAACGGAAGGTTAGCTTTTGCAGCATCGCCGGTCCGCGGATATTTAGTTCGACGGGGTTTTGCAAGTCCACATTGGCAATGCGGTAAAAATCCAGATTAATGTCCGGATAAGCGATACCGCCTTTGTAGCGGATGGTATCGCCCCGCCAAAACCCTATATGACCTGCCCCGCCAAATTTGGTGCCGTTTTCGGTGGCGGCGGCGCCAATAACGGAGATGTTTTCAGGGATTACCCCAGTGGTTTTTGTGCCTTGCTTCTGCTCGTCGGACTCGTGAAAAAATACCCCCATTACCCCTAAGCCATTACCGGTCGCGGGTTCGGTAATAACCACCGGCACGGGTAAAAAACCGAGCATATGTTGGCTTAAAAACTGGCTGGCATCGAACATGCCGTCCTCGGGGTCGATAAAGTCTTCGCTGATGGCAAAGCTGTTGGCGGCGGTAAAGGCCAGAGCGAGAGGGGCGGCTTTAAGTAACGTCAGAGGCTTCATAACCTATCCTTGTGCAGCACTGATCACTAAGGTTAGTCGATAAAAGCCGATAAGTGTAGTAGTGGCCCCAGAGAATATCTGGGGCCGGGAGGCTATTAAAGATTGCGCATTTTAATATTGCGAAACCACACTTTATCGCCGTGATCCTGCAGCAGAACGTGGCCGTCAGGGGATTTAGCAAAATCGTGCCAGTCGGCGAACTTACTGTTGTTAATAAGCTGCTGCCATTGGCCGGTGTTCATGTCTGTCTCGACCAGTTTGTAGCCGTTTAACCAGTGCTCAATCTTACCGTTGTTCACCACTAAGCGGGTGCGGTTCCATTGCCCGGCAGGCAGTACTGTCACGAATTTGGATTTTATCAAATCGTACAAATCGCCGGCGCGGCGCTTTTCTATTTTGCCGTCCGGGTGGCCCGGGTTGTCTAGTAACTGGTATTCCGGGCCGCTCTGATACGCGTGTTCTAGCTCGGGCTTTTCTTTGACGTTGTAGAGTATGCCGCTGTTGCCATCTTTGGCCAGCTTCCATTCCAGACGCAACTCAAAGTTTGTCACGGGTTCTGGGGTGATCACGACATCGCCGCCTCCGGGCGTTGTCCAGCCTTCATCCTCGGGGGTGCGACCCGTTAAGTGTAAGGTGCCTTCGTCTATGGTCCATCGCTCGCCCAGTGTGTCGCTGTTGTAGTTGCGCAAGCCGTTTAGGGTTTGGGCGTCAAACAATAATTGCCAGCCATCGGCTTGCTCCTGCTCGGAGAGTTGATTGTGATTAACGCTATAGGCGTTATTAATCACGATGGGTTTGTCGGTGGGAATGGCATTTAAGGTGTACCAGGCCTCGGTGGTCCACAGCTCCTGGTCGCTGGTGCTACTAAACGGGCGCTTGATGCGAAAGTACACAACGTGATTTTCTTTTAATCCGGCCAGTTTAAATTGCGCGCGGGTGCGATCTTGCGACAACGCAAACGCCTGCACTTCTAGTGGGCCTTTATCTAACTTAGGGCCGCCGTATTCGTCTGTGGGTTCATAACGCCACTGAATAATCTCAAAGTCATCGGCGCTGACATTCGCGCTTTCAGCTACTGGTTCGGTAAAAGTAATTTCAAAGCCATCGCTGCGCGCACTGACGCTGAGCATTTCAAAGGTGGTGTTGCCGTTGTAACTTAAGCGTTGCAAACCGTACCAGCTTTTACCCGCGTGACTCCAGTTGCCGGGGTTGCCGACACCGCCGGCAATCAGCGAACCATCGGGTGCCCAGTCCAAACGGTTGATGCCGGCCTCTAGGCCTTGCGTAAAACGAAATACAGCGCCTTGTAATCGGCCGTTAACCCGCTCGGCAAAAACACGCTTGATACCGCCGTGGGTGACTTCCCCGTGAATCATTTGGTTTTGGTAGGGGCCAACATTCAGAGGTGCTGGTTCGCTGGGCGAGTTGCCAATTTCATCTTGTGGCAGCCAGACCACAGGCAAGGTTTCTTGTCGTTTGGCGGTACCCTCAAAATCGACCGAACGCGAACCGTACCATGCGCCCTCGGTAAGCTCGACAATTTTACTGGCCGGTAGCCAGTCGCCTTGGTTGTCGGCAACAAATAGTTTTTTATCAACACCAAAACCAATGCCGTTGGGGGTGCGTAAACCGTTGGCGATAAACTCTACGCTGCCGTCCGCCTTACTGATTTTCATGGCGCTGCCACGGTTGGGAGCTTGCGGGTCGGCACTGGCGCCGCCGGGTAAAATCGCGGTGGCAAGTGTTGCGTAAAAATAACCGTCTAGGTATTCCAGCCCAAACGTAAACTCGTGAAAGTTTCCGGTCACCGACCAGTCGTTAGCGACTTTTTGGTATTCATCGATAATGTCATCGCCGTTGACGTCCACCAAGCGCGTCAGCTCTTGTTTTTGCATCACGTAAATATCGCCATCGACCACTTGCACCCCAAGCGGCTCGGCCAAACCGCGGGCGATGCGTTTAACCTTAATTTGCTCGGGCGGCGCATCAAAGTTAGATACTAAATACACCGAGCCTTCCGGGTCCCACGTAGACACCACCATACGGCCGTCATCTAAAAAGTCGATGCCGCCTACCATGGGTTCAAACTCTTTGGGCCGTGCTTGGTGTAAATCGAACGATGGGTGTACGCCGGCGACTTCGTGCTGGTCACCGGGAATGGTTTTAATAATATCCGGGTCGGTAATCACTGGTTTCACCGTGCGCACATCGTTGGGCGTTGCCAGTAACATACTCTCTGGTACTAGCTCAAACTTTCCGGTGGCAGGGTTTTTCCATTGCAGCGATAGTGCCGCACCGGAGGTGCCCTGAAAAAAAATAATCTCCAGCGGGTGAATGCCAGGCGCGAGTGACACTTCGGTGTCCATAGGGTCGGGGCCGTGAAACCCCCAGTGATCAATCGCCAGCTCGCCGTCTAAGTACAAATAAGAGCCGTCATCGCTTACTAAACGCAAGGTGGTATTCAGTGGCTCGGTAAGGTTTAAATTGGTTTTTACTTGATACGCAAAGCGTTCTTTAATAGGTTCAAATCCGTCGATGTCGGGCAAGTGCAATTGCGGCGTGTGCGCGCCCAGCGCGGGTGGTATGGTGCGCAGTATCTCGACGTTGGGTTGGTCGCCACTAAAATAGTGCAAGTACACCATCGCGCCCGGAGTATTCTGCTCCAGTAGCGGTGTCTCGTCTTTTAAATTAACGGGCACAGCTGGCAAGGTCTTCGGGCCTGCGTCGTTATCGGTTATATCTGCTTTAGGCTTAAGCGTAAGAATATACTCAACCATTTGCGCCGCGTCTTGCTCGTCTAAATCGGCGTGGGGCGTCATGGGTACTTGGCCCCAGTTGCCGGCGCCGCCGGCGATAATTTTTTCGCTCAGGGTGGCAACGGCGTCGCTCTCATTGGTGTAACGCTGGGCGATGCTCATATAAGACGGGCCGACGGTTTTCACCTCGGCATTATGGCAGGCGGCGCAATCGCTGTTTTTGATCAGTGCCAACCCCGGATGCTCGGCGCTTGCGTTAGTGGGCTTAGGTTTTGCGCTGGCGGGCGGCAGTGGTGGGTAAGATAGAGTCAGTATAGTGGTGCCGTTACTCAGGCGTAACGTGTCGCCTTCGATAGCGCCGTCGCCTTTAACGTCATAGCTTTTGGGCAAGGTTAAGCCTGCTAATGTGGCTTGCTGTTTACCTGTAAGCCCGCTCACCTCAAAGGTGCGGGTGAGTATTACCCCTTCGGCCGATAGCGCCTGGCTGGGGGTTTCGATAATAGATACCTCACCATTGCCAAACTGCAACTGGGCGCTGTCGCCACTCAACCGGTAACCCTGATAATCGATACCATCAGCCCAGTGGCTGGCGCCATTCAGCAAATAATTACGCGAGGGCGTCGTCGGCTGCGGGCCATGCTTTTGATCGTACACGGCGCCCGAGAATTCTACGCTGCCATCCCACACTTTATACAGCTCGCCGCCATCGGTATCGTAGGCGACGCTTAACTCATCGTCTAACCGCACCGTAAGTACGCGGGGCTTGCCGTCTAGTACCGAGCGAAACGCTGGCATCGGGCCGCTTAGGTCGGTGCTCGCGGTGGTTTGTGTGGGGGGGTTGGGGCTGCAGGCGCCTAATACAAAAACGCTGCAAGCCAGCGTCAGGATGGGATTGCGCGCAGGTAAGTTCAGCATAGGGTTCTCCGAGGTTCACTCGTTATTATCGGTCGGCTTATTATCAATTGGTTTGGTATAAAAGAAGGGAGTGTGCCATGGCGCTGAGCACCACGGCGGCTGAATACGTTTTCATAAACTCAATTTATACGATTGCTTACACAACCTTACAAATGGCCCAGTAAGTTGATGCCGATTAAGCCGAGCAGCGCCACCTGCGCGATTAGTGCAATACCATAAAAATAACTGCGCGGGCTGGGATTTTTTTCAGTCGCTATAGCATAGTAAAGCGCCATATGAATGATGCGCGCTAAGGCGTAAACCATGATTAAGATGCCCACCCAGCGTGGGTTGGTGCCGGTAAATACCGCTAAAAAGGCGCTGCCGATAAACAGCGGAAAGTTTTCTAGGGAGTTCATAAACGTGCGGTTGGCGCGAAACACGAACGAGCCGTGGGAGAGGTGCTCGTCCATCTTGCCCGGTATCGCGCCCGGTTGTTTGGCCTTGCTCATGGCGGCGACGGTGGCTTGTACCAGCAACGTAATCAGGGCGACATAAATCCAGATATAGGCGAATGTGTAATCGAGCTGCATAAAGCGTTCCTTTTGCGTTTTTTGAGTAGATTATTCGTGCGGGCGTTTAATCCAGATCAGTAAGCGATTGTTGGCCGGCATCGCGTGATCTGCCTGTAAGTGTAGATCATGGCGCTGGGCCAGCTCGATTAAGTCTTCTATGGCGCGAATACCGCTGCTTGGGTCGCGCTGGCGCAGCATCTGATCAAACGCAGCGTTGCTCTCGCTAGTGAACTGGCCGTTGTAATTAAATGGGCCGTACAGGGCAAACACGCCTTCGGCGGGTAACTGCCGGCCCACCTCGTGAAATAAATTTTGCACCAGCGGCCAGCTGACAATGTGAGTGGTGTTCGCCGAGTACACGGCGTCAAACTCGCCGGGCCAGTTCGGTGCCGACAAATCAAAAATAACCGGCCGGCGCAGGTTGTCGCTTGGCTGCGAGTCTATCCAGCTATTGATGCCCGCGTGATTATGCTCCAGGTCGCTGGTTTGCCACATCAAGTGCGCTAGCGCGGGAGCAAAGTGCACCGCGTGTTGGCCAGTGCCCGAGCCAACTTCCAGTACCTGAGTACGATCTGCAAATACGTTTTGCAAAACAGTAAGAATGGGTTGTTTGTTGTTTTCGCACGCTTGGGAAAAGGGTAAGGACATAGAAAGATCGTTGGTTGAGAGTGATAGTGGTGGCTAGGTTTTTGGCGCTGCATTTAAAGGACTAGCGGGTAACGGTGGACGGGGAATGGAGTACGGGGGCGAGAAATTTTCCGTTCCCCGTTCCCCTTAAGTCGTCCTCCGACCTTTAATACTTAACACTACACCCATACGCGCGGGTGGCTGGTTCTGCCACCGGCTCGCCGGCCATGGCTGAATCCAATGCGGCGGCTAAGTAGTTGTGCGAGTCAGGGATTACCGCCGGGTTGGCGGAGTCGTTATCGTCGATGGCGCCAGCGTACACTACCTCGCCCTCGGGGTTGATCACAAACATATGGGGCGTGGTTTTTGCGCCATAATCGCGGCCCATATTACCGTCGGGGTCGAGTACAAACGCGCTGCTGGCGTTTAAGTTGTGGCTCTTAGCTTCGGCTTTTGCCTCAACCGGGCCCAAGTATCCTTGCTTGCCTTCAGCCGATGAGATCACGGTTAACCAGTTAACGCCTTTATCGGTGTATTTTTTTTGCAGCGCTTGCATGTTGCCGCTGCCGTAGTGCTTGCGCACGTAGGGGCAATCTTTGTTAAACCACTCCAGCACTAGCCATTCGCCTTGGTAATCGGTCAGTGAGTGCATCTCGCCGGCGGCATCGACCTCGGAGAAGGCGGGGGCGGATTCGCCGGGGGTGGCCACGGCAAAACTTAAGCTTGGCACAGCCAGTGCGGCGGCAAATAACAACGGGCGGATCGGGTTGCGGACGTTCATGTCGGGTCTCCAATGGTGGGGTTATTCGCTATCAAACAGTTCGGTTATCATGCGCTTTTGCAACAGCTGCGGCAAGAGTTGTGCTTGCTGGGCGCCGGCCGGGTACCACGCGTAAACCGGCAGTGAGTTGCGGCCCAGTGCCTCTAGCGCTGCGGTAATTTCCGGATCAAACCGAGTCCAGTCGGCGCGTATCGCCAGTACATTTTTGCGCTTAAATAAGTCGGTGGTGTGATCGGTCTCTAGCACCAGCTTTTTATTCACTTGGCAGGTAATACACCAAGCGGCGGTGTAGTCGATAAACACCGGGCGGCCTTGGGCACGCGCGTCGGCAATGGCGGTTTTATCGTAGCTTTGCCACAGCTCGCTGCCGGTTTGTGGCGCGGGTGCTCCGGCCCGCATAATCGTGGTGCCGGTGGCAGCGATGGCGCCCAGTGCGATGGCGATGGCCAGCAGCAAGCGAGTACGGCCGGCGCCGCGCGCGAGCCAAAGCGCAAAGGCCAGCGCGAGCAAGAGGGAGGTGCCAAGTACCCAGCCGATATCGCCCACTAATTTACCCAGCACCCATAACAGCCAAATAACCGTGGCATATAAAGGAAACGCAAAAAATTGGCGTAAGGTGTCCATCCAGGGGCCGGGCGCCGGCAAGCGTTTAAGCAGCCCCGGCGAGGCGCTTAGCAGTAAGAAAGGTGCGGCTAAACCGGCACCAAGCCCGATAAAGATCGCCAGCGCTTGCACAGTGGGCAATACCGCGGCCGCGCCCAATGCCGCGCCCATAAAAGGCCCGGTGCAGGGGGCCGCGATAAAAACCGCTAGCACACCCGTGGCAAAGGCGCCGCCGCGCGAGCCGCCGGCCAGGTTCATTAGGCGGTGACCAAACTCAAACACGCCGCTAAACGACAGTGCCATCAGCCAAAACAATACTGCCAGTGCCAACACCACCGGTGCCGATTGCAGCTGAAACCCCCAGCCAATGGCGCTGCCGCCGGCGCGCAGTGCCAGTAACAATGCGCCCAGCAAGGTAAAAGTTGTGAGTACCCCAGCACTGTAGAGCAGGCCTTCGTGTATCCGCTCGGCGCGGCTTACTCCCGGTTGCATTAGGCTAAAAACTTTGATGGATAACACCGGAAATACACAGGGCATTAAATTAAGAATGACGCCACCGGCGAAAGCCGCCAGCAGCAAAAGCCACAGTGCCGCGTGACTGGCCTTGGATGTTGACGCCGGGGCACTGTCTATGGCGACGTTATCCAACTGCCAGGCGCGGTTGTCTTGGGCGATGACAAAGCTGGCGGTTTCTGGGGCGCTAACACCGGGTTGGGTGGCAAAGTGCAGCGTATAACCCGAGTTGGTTTCGGTAACACGGGGCCGCTCGGCACTGAGCCAATCGCCATTTAAAGGAAACACCTCGGGCGCGGCGCCTTTGCCGGTGATGGTTAGGTTGGCACTGTTAGTCGTCGTCAGTGAGCTAGGCTGCCAAGGGCTGCTTGCCTCGGCTTGCGGCACGCGCGCACTAAAGGTGTCGAGTAGTGTTTGGTCGGCCTCGGCCCATTGGGTGGTAGCGGCTACCGGCCACTGGCCGCTGATCTGGCCGAAGCCTGGAATACAATTGATTTTGCATATTAACCACTCAAGGTTTATGTCCAGCGTGACGGCCTTGGCACCCGCCTTGGGCGTTATGTCAAACAGGTAGGCGACATTGCCCTCGTAGCCTAAGTTGGTTAAGTGCTCGATGGGCAATCGTGCCGGGAAAGGCCACTTGATCTCGCCAATGTGGGCCCCTTTGGCCTTGATATCAAAGCGCGGTGCGGCTCCCGAGTCGCCGGCGTTTTGCCAGTACACATGCCAGTGTGGGTCCACCTCAAAGTAAAAACCAACGGTAGTGCTTTGACCCTCGGCAAATTGGCCGGGGGTGATTAAGTGCACCTTAACGTGCTCACCCGAGGCCTCTGTGGTGGCGCCCGCTGTAAAATTTGCCGCGCTTAACAGGAGCGCGAATAGCAGGACAGGTTGTAGCCAGCGACGGATCATTGGGTTCACCAAAAAATAAAAAATTTAGTTATAAAAGCTGTGCTGTCATAAAACGATAACAGCTATCAATCACGATAGCCTACCGCAAAAAATCAAAAACAACACTTCATTGCGCAGCGCCTCGTTTGCGGCTTTGTGGTGATTTATTGACTTTACCAGCCGACGATAGGGAAAAGTATGAAACGCACCGTTTTTCGTTGTAGTGCGCTGATTGCTGCGCTGATGTTCACATTGTTTGCGCATCGGGTCGCCGCCGCACCGGACGGGGTTGCTCCCTATATAGAGTTGCAACGCGAGCTGTTTTTGGCTGGCCTGTTTTTGCCCGAGCCCACCACCGATGTGCAACTGGCGTTTGCCCAACACGGCTCGCGGCAAATGGAGATTCGTTTTATCGCCGACCATATGACGGCGGGTAAGTTGTCGCGGTTATTTTTGCAGAGCATTGCCATTAATAACTCAGTGGCGGCGCAGCGCGCCAGTGGGGAATCGTTGGCGCGTTTTTTTAACGCCTTTAAAGGCAGTTTGCGGGCGGGGGATATTCTCGCTATTAGCGAACGCACCGATGGCGAGGGCGTCAACGTTTATCTTAACCAGCAGCGCTTGGTGAATATAACCGACCCTAACTTCTTTAATCTACTGCTGGCCACCTGGATTGGCTCGGTGCCGCCCAGCCGGGAATTTAAGCACGCGCTGCTGGGTAACTCGGCGCCGGGGGATATCGCTCGCTATGAAGCGCTCGCCCCCGCGCCGGAGCGCTTGGGTTTGGTCGAGCAGTGGCAAAAACCCGCTCCGGTAATTTCAAATACGGCTGAGTCGGGTGACGTTTTGCCGCAAGAATCTGTAACAACAAGCAAGCGGCAAGCGGTATCGAGTGTTGCCGGGGAGCAAGCGGAGCGTCAGGCAAGTGTTGCAGCACTACCCGCCGTGATGCCGGTATCTGTCCCTGCGCCTGAGGCACCTAACTCTGCGCTGGCAACACCGCCGGCTGCGACGGACGTTGCAGCCGAGCTTGAAGATGGACCAATGGAGCTGGCCGCGCCTAGCCCGGTATTGGCTGCCGCGAGCCAAGGCGGTACGCCACGTCAAAGCCCGGAGCCTGACGACGATTTACCCGATTTTTCGGTGGCATCGTTAGAGCTGCTGCAAGATTACACCGCGACGCTAGTGGCACTGACCCACGCCGAGATTACCTATCCACGGCGCGCCATGAAGTTACAGCAGAGCGGTAGCGTCCGTATGGCGGTGGTACTAAACGCCAGCGGTGATGTGCTTGAGGTGCAGCCACTGCTGACGTCGGGCCACAAGCAGCTGGATGACGCCGTGCGCCGCGCCATAGACAAAGCCGCCCCTTACCCAGCGATTCCGCCTGATTTAGCAGCCGAGCATTTTGAATTTGTGTTTCCCATCACCTTTATGCTTGAGCGCTCTTAAAACCGCCCATGACTTAGCGCGCTCTGCTGGTCTATACTCTTAAAATCTAACAATAGAATCTGAGAGTTTTATGGCTGATAACAGCACGTTAGTGCTTATATTGGCGCAGTTCCTCGCCGTTGTTGTGGTTGCCGCGGTCTTTTTGGGGCTGATGCTATGGCGAGTTCGCCAGCGCTACCGGCGGCTGTTGAGCGTCTATGCCAGCTTAAAACATCAGGCCGGTCACGAGCATGACGCGCACGAGCAACCTCACCCAGACGATGGCGCCGCACCGATAAAGAGTATCGATTGGCCCAGCTTGGAAGCCGACTCCCTCGAGCGCTACAAAAAATTCTCCGAGAAAAGTTTAGGCGACTACGCCGCCGACGATCCTTTTAGCGCGCGCATCGCCTCTATCCGTTATCACTATCTGCAAGCCGAGCGCCAAGCCGAGGCGCAAGCCACCGAGCACGGGCGCTGGCAGCTTATCGAAAAAGCCCTCTCGAAACTTGTGAGCGATGTTGTCAGTAGCGGCAAGTCGCTCGAGGCGCACGACCCGGACAAAGTCTCACTGCTGCGCGAACGCATGAAAACCCTGCAGCATGTCGAGCAAGACAACGCCGAGCTGCGCGGACAAAACCAGCGCTATGGCGCTGAGATTAAAAAGCTGCGTCAGTACTATCGGCGGTATCGTGCATTAATGGCCGATGCCGGGGGCCCCAAGGTGGCCGAGAGTGCCGAGGCGCAAGCTCGTGCTAAAGCGCGCAATATCACGGCGGCCCACGACGAGCAGCGCCAAGTGGTCGATGAAATGCACGATCATATTAACCGTGAGCCTCATAAAACCGTTTATAAAAATCGCGACGGTGTACACGAGAGTGTTGATGAACTGCGCACCGGCGTACAGGACTACGATAAAAGTTTGGCACAGTTGCACGAGTCGCTACACAAACACACCGAGCTCGACAAGCTTACGGTGATTGATAGCTTGCGCAGTAATAATCATCGCCAGCGCAACACCATTGCCAGTTTGCACCACGAGCTAAGCGAACTGCGCCATTCGCTTGATAGCGAATCCGGCGATAAAAAGGGCCAGACGGACGCGCTGGAGCGCATGTTGAGCGAGTGTGAAAACTGTATTGCGACACTCGAGAGCGAAGTGGCTTACTTACAAGAGGCGTTAGATAACAGCGCCACCGCTCCGCTGGCAGAGCCAAGTGCGCCGCCCGAGCCCACCAACGCGCTGGCGGAAACCTTGCTGGCGTTTTCGCTTGCTGTGGTTGAAAAGAACAGCCCCGACGACGTGTTAATGTTGGTGGCCGATACCTTGGTGCAATTAAACCTACCTTATTTGGCGGCGGTGGTGTTTGAGGGTGAAGCGGCTTTCTCCGGCTCGGCCAACCTCGATAACCCGACTTTGCGACAAAAGCTAACAGATATTGCCGATGTGCAACTGCAAGAGCACAGTGCCGAGGGATTGTTTTTTGCGCGCCCGTGTTTGCAGGTGTTTATCCCCGAGCAGGCCCTGGCGGATGTCGAGCTGCAGGAGTTGATACGGGTGTTGGATGTGATGCACTCATTGGTTATGTTGCAGCTAGAGCAACACACGGCGCTCGAGCGGCTGACGGAGCATCACCTCGAGGTCGTACAACTCGGGCAAAAAATACGCGCTGGTGTGACCAATATTGATATTCAATACGCCTATCAAACTGAAGAGGTAAAGCGTATTACCGGCAATTTGGTGGTGGAGATAAAGCAACTTTTGTTGGGCTTGGATACCGACGAAGAAATGCGTGATGTGTTTAGCAATGTCATCAATGAAGCGCAGCAACGGTTTGACTTACTGCACGAGGCGGGCTCGATTATCGATAATGAGTTTACTCGCTTGTCGGACTCGCTGGATGAATTAGAACAGCAGTGACACCGCGAGGCGTCACTGCTTACTCTTTAAGGCCGCTACTTTAAAACAACACGCGACAGCGGATAGTGCCCTCAATGTTACGCAATTGCTCTAGTGCCGTCTCGCTGTAAGGCGAGTGAACATCCAACACCACATAACCTACCGTCTCGTTGGTTTGCAAGTACTGCGACGAGATGTTGATGTCGTTATCCGAGAACACGCGGTTAATAGCAGACAGTACACCCGGGACGTTGGCGTGCACGTGCAGCAAACGGTGCGCGTCCGGGTGCTCGGGCAGTGCCACCTCGGGAAAGTTGACCGAGCTGGTGGTGGTACCGTTGTCGGAATATTTAACCAGTTTCTCGGCCACTTCTACGCCGATATTCTCTTGCGCCTCGACGGTGGAGCCGCCGATGTGCGGGGTGAGAATCACGTTGTCCAAACCGCGCAGCGGGCTGACAAATTCGTCATCGTTACCTTTGGGCTCAACCGGAAACACATCGATAGCCGCACCGGCAATGTGCTTGTTTTTAACGGCGGTGGCGAGCGAGTCGATATCGATGACCGTGCCGCGCGAGGCGTTAATTAAGTAGGCGCCTTTTTTCATTAGGCCCAGCTCGCGCTCGCCAATCATGTTTTTGGTGGCGCCGGTTTCGGGTACGTGTAAGCTGACAATATCGGCGGTTTGCAGCAGTTCATCCAGCGAGCGAACCTGGCTGGCGTTGCCCAGCGGCAACTTGGTCACCACGTCGTAAAACTTCACCTTCATGCCCAGTGATTCGGCCAGTACACTGGTTTGGCTGCCGATGGAGCCGTAGCCAATTAAGCCTAGGGTTTTGCCGCGAATCTCGTAAGAGCCAAGCGCCGATTTTAACCAGCCGCCGCGATGGCAAACGATGTTTTTCTCGGGGATGCCGCGCAGCATCAAAATCGCCTCGGCGATCACCAGCTCGGCCACCGAGCGGGTGTTGGAGAAAGGCGCGTTAAACACCGCAACGCCGTGCTCCTGTGCCGCCTGTAAATCCACCTGATTGGTGCCGATACAAAAGCAACCGGCGGCGATCAGCTTGGGGGCGTTATCAAACACGCGGCGGGTCAGTTGGGTGCGCGAGCGCAGGCCGACAAAGTGAGCGTCTTTGATCTTCTCGATCAGCTCGTCCTCTGACAGTGCGGTTTTCAGGTATTCGATGTTTTCGTAGCCTGCCGCGTGCAGCGTTTCGACGGCGGACTGGTGCACGCCCTCTAGTAGTAAGAACTTGATTTTGCTCTTATCCAGTGACTTCTTGCCCATAAAACAAAGACCTCAACTCGCGCGTTGTCAGAGAATGAAAAGTGGGGGGGTAGGTTGTTCTGGCCGGCGCCGCCGTCAGAGCCGCGAATGATAGCATAAATAGCCCGCCGGGCCAGCGGCTAAGGCGCAATCTGGGCGCGTTAGCGCGGGCGAATATCGCTTACTTCGATGGCAAAGGCGTTATTCAGCGAGTGGTAGTGCCACTGCACATCAAGGTCGAACAGGGCCATGGCGTAGCGGCGCGACGGATCTGGGGTTTGGTATTGCGGCCGCGGGTCTTGCGCCAGCAGCTGGGTGAGCAGTGCGGCCAGCGGCGTGTTTAACCGCTGGCTGTGGTGTTGGCACTGGGCAGTGGCGTTTGCGCTAAAGGTTACCGCGAGCGTGGCTGGGGCCTCGGGCGCGACTGGGTTGACGGCGTTGGGCAGTGAGTCGGTATAGGGCACGTAAGGCTTAACGTCCACAATGGGGGTGCCGTCCAGCAAGTCGTGGCCGCTGATGGCCAGTGTTGCTGTGGCGCCGGTGATGATCACCTGATCGAGTTTAACCACCGACAAACCGATGGGGTTGGGCCGCACCGGCGAGCGGGTGGCAAATACCCCGAGGGTTTTATTGCCGCCCAAGCGCGGCGGGCGCACCCGCGGGCGAAACCCACTGGCGCGGTTGGCGTGAAATACAAACTGCAGCCACAGGTGCGAGCAGCCCGCCAGCCCGACAAACGCTTGGGCGTCGTTGTAGGGTGGGTGAAACTCAAGGGTGGCGCTCGCCGCTGGTACTAAGCCGCTTTGGCGGGGAATGCCAAACTTGTCGGTAAAGCAGGAGCGGACCACGGCGATAGGTTCAAACTCAAACATGGTGCATATCTATTGGCTGGTAAAGCCGCCATAGTACCCGATTGCCGCGCGCCTTACAGGCTGATCTGCCGGGTCGAGTCCAGCGTTTGGTGGGCTAGGGTGCTTTGATCGTTCGCGCTCTCGGCCAAGCGGGCAATGGATGCGTCGGCGTGTTCGACCATCGCCATGGCGCCAGCGAGGGTATCGCGCATGTGTTGCGCCCGCTGGCACTCTTGCTCCGAGCGCGCCGCGGCGTTGGCAATGACGGTCTCGAGCCGCACGACGGTTTGCTCGATGCTTGCCAGCGACTGCTCGGCAGCGCTGGACGACTCTACGCAGCGCACCGCACCGGCTTGCTCGGCGGCGAGCCCCGCGGCGGTAGAGCCGACCGTGTCGCGCAAGCGATCAATTAACTGTTGGATCTCGCCGGTGGCGTCATGGGTGTTGGCCGATAATCGGCGTACCTCATCGGCCACCACAGCAAAACCACGGCCGTGCTCGCCAGCGCGGGCGGCCTCGATGGCGGCGTTTAATGCGAGCAGGTTGGTTTGCTCCGCGACCCCTTTAATGGTGTCTACCACGGCGACTATATCGTCGGCGGCGTGGGTCAGCGCCTGCATGCTGTTATCGGATCGTGCAATTTGCTTTTGCAAGCCGCCAATTTGCACGGCCACCTCGGCCATTTGTTGTTTGCCCTCATGGGCGACTTTGTTGGCCTGTTGCACCTCTGTGGTGGTGCTGCCAAGCTCTTTGCTCATGGCTTCCAGCGCCTCTTGTACTTGCGTTAGTGCCGTGTCGACGCTGCTCATCTCTCGCCGCTGGTTAATGGCATCGCTGCGGCAGCTGGCGCTTATGGCGGCGTTGCTCCCGGCGGTGTGGGCCGACTGCTCGGTGGCCTCGATAACATTGGCAAAAGTGCCGCGTAGGGTGCTAAACAGGGTGTTAAGGCTGCGGCCAATGTCGCCGACTTCGTCGCTGCGGTGGCTGGCAAACTGTGCGGCTAAATTGCGTTTGGCGGCGGCGGATTCAATCTCCTGCGCTAAGCGCGCCAATGGTCTGCCTAAATAGCGGGCGTAAGCCACGGCCGCCACCATGGCTAAAGCGATTAAGACAATCGCAGCCACGGCGATACTCAGAATAACCTGCGTGCGCAAATGCCCCAGTGCGGCAAATACCTCGGCGGGATTTTGCTGCACGATAAGCGCGTAATCTTGTCCGCCAATCGCGACCGGCTGCCAGGCGCTGTAGACCTTGTGGTTGAGGTAGTCTTGGGCAAAGCCCACGCCAGAATCCCCGGCCAGTGCTTGGCGTACCGGGTGACTGTCCAGCTGCAGCCAGCCGGCGGCGCTGCCGGTATCTTGGGCGCGTGCGGGGTGTTGTAATCGGCCCGTATCGGCGAGCGCGCGCAACAAGGTATGGGTGCCTTCGGCCGGCGGGCGCAAATCGGTAAGCAGTGTACCGTCGGGTCCAGCTAGATAGACATCGCCAGTGTCACCCAGGCCCATTTCGCGCCAATCTTGGTTATTGCTCAGCAGCGCGCTTAGCTGACGGGCGGGAACTTCAGCAATTACATAGCCGGTTGCCCGCTCTGGGCTGTGGGCTTGGTGGTAAACGCTAACGCCTAGGTAAAATACCTGATCCCCGCCATTAAAGGCGGCGTGTTCAAAACCCGAAATCGCAAGTTCTTGGGGGTGTTGTTTTAGTGTCTGGCTCACTGCTGCCAGTTGTGAGCTTTGGAAGGGGCCGCGCGTTAGCGAGGTGCCAAGCTCCGGCCCTTTACTCACAGAATAAATAACTCGTTGGCGGCCGCTGTCTACCAGTAATAAATCGCTAAAGCCAAAACGTTCGACGATATCGCGAAAACTTGAATGATATTTGCGGTGTTGTTGTCCATAAATGGTAGCGTCCGAGCGATCTTCCATCGCGGTAAGTTGATCGGGCCAGCCCGGGTTGGTTTGCAGGTAGTAATGTTGTAAAAGCTGCGCCTCAAAGCTCATGCTGGCGAGCCACTCGGCAACGGGCGGCTTAACGTCACTTTGGCGGTGTACGTGGGGTAGGTATTGTTGTTGGTACCATGTGTTTAGGTCAGCGGCTAAAGCGTCTTTATCGACAGTGCCCACTTCGTAGCGGAAAGAGTCAAACGGGCGGACAAAACCGTATACCGCATCCTGTGTCATACGGCCATGAGCGAGCGAGCTTAGCAGGTCGCGATAGCTGTCAAGTTTGGCATCAATGGCAGCGGCACGGCCGCGTGCTACGGCGTGAAATTGATTTTTTAAGCTGGTCTCGATGGCGCTGCTGGATTCTTTTAGCGCTAGCCAACCGGTTGTCCCCGCCGAGCCTATAACGGCAATGGCGGTTAGGGCGATGGCGCCAAGAGTAAGCCGTGTGGAAATTTTCACAGTAGTGCCTCCGGTGATTGACGCAACAACATAAGTTTGAGTTGTGACATTTTTGTGACTAAATGGCGCCTATTTTGTTATTTACTTGTCGCGGTGACAGCCGTTTGGCACTGTTAGTTGGGCGGGAGTTTGAGCATCAATAAACGACAAGATAATGGCGTCATTTGTGGCGTTTTGTATACTGAGCACGAAGGTGATGATGCGCGTTATTACGATAAATGTGAGAGGAAGAAGGTAATGTTGGATTGGGTTCGTTACGCCTGTGTTGGGTGTTTATGCGTTAGCACAGCTGCCTTGGCCGAGGTGAGTGAGATTATCGACTATACCTATTATGAGCTGGACGAGGCGGGTGCCAGTCAACCCTTAAAAGAGCAGCTCGATGCCGCGACGCCTATCCTGCGCGATGGGCGTAAGCTCCACGGCGATACTCGCTGGAATCTTGACTGGAGCTTTAGCACCGAAGCGCTAGAGGATAAAACCTGCAAAATCAGCGATATTGATATTAATTTAGACGCGTTGATTCGGCTGCCGGAGCTGGGCTACGAGGATGCCGAGCGGCAGGCGGAATTTAACCGCTACGCCGAGGCGTTACAGCGCCACCAAATTGGTCATTACATTATTGCGATTCAGGCGGCCAATAAAATTGATGTGCGCTTAACCTATATGGAGCCCGCCGAGAGTTGTGAGGTGGCGCGTACACAGGCCGAGGCCATGGCAGTCGCCATTGAGAAAGAGCACCGTGAAAAAGAAATCGCCTTTGACAAACAAACTCGCTTTGGCGCCGAGCAAGGGGTCAGTTTTGCCGATCCCAAGGCTGCGCCGGATGGCGCCTCTCCACAGGGTGATGCGGCTCAGTTAGAGGACTAAGCCCGAGATAAAAAAGCCGCACGGATTACTCGGTGCGGCTTTTTAGCGTTGCTGTGTTGATGATTAATTAATGTTGTTGGTAGTACTCGTTAAGAATATACCAGGCTTGTTTTTTAACACCCTTATCAGATACCAAACC
The DNA here is from genome assembly GCF_963972205.1 of uncultured Gilvimarinus sp. Lineage (NCBI taxonomy): Bacteria > Pseudomonadati > Pseudomonadota > Gammaproteobacteria > Cellvibrionales > Cellvibrionaceae > Gilvimarinus > uncultured Gilvimarinus sp. Next base: position 216,586 of record NZ_CAXAUC010000005.1, read on the forward strand.
TTTGCGGTTCCAAAAATCCTGAATGTTGGTGAGTGGCCGGCGCGGAGAGCGAAAGTCTTTTAAAATCCACGGCGTCATGCCCCGCAAAAAACTCATATTGTCGATCATTGTTAAGTTGTGGCGGTACACGTCGGCTTGATATTCCTCACTCCAGCGCTGCTCGGCATCGGCGTGGTAACCGGCTAAGGCGCCGCCGCCAAACTCACTCATAATGACTGGCTTATTGTAGTCCGAGTGCCATTTAATACCGGCGCACTCGGCAGGCTTTTTGCCGTACCAGCCGCAGTAGTTATTAATGCCGATAACATCGACTACCTCCGATAACGGATCGTCAATATGCTTGCCTTCATCGGTTTCGCTGGAGGTGTCGAGCGCGGCGGTAATCAACCGGGTATCGTCAAGCTCGCGAGCTTTGTTGGCAAGCTTGGTGATAAAGCCCAGGCGCGCGTCGGATTTTGGGGTTTCGTTGGCCATCGACCACAAAATCACCGAAGCACGGTTTTTATCGCGGCTAATCATCTCGGTGAGTTGATTTTCGGCGTTGGCGTACACGTCGTCGCGCTCAAACAGTACCGTCCAATACACTGGAATCTCAGACCACACCAGTAGCCCCATCTCGTCGGCCATACGTACCATGTGCTCGTTGTGCGGGTAGTGGGCTAAGCGCACAAAGTTAACGCCTAAATCTTTGGCCATGGTTAGCAGTTGGCGGGCGTCCTCTTTGCTCCAGGCGCGGCCAGGGTGTAGCGCAGACTCTTCGTGAATGCTGATGCCTTTCAGAAAAATTGGCTCGCCGTTTAGCAAAATATCCTCGTCTTTTACCGCAATCTGGCGAAAGCCGATACGATCGCTAATGGTGCGATCGTTATAGCGGATGTTAACCTCATAAAGCGTAGGCTCAGCCGTACTCCAAAGGTTTGGCTTGGCTTTAATGCTAAAGCTCTGGCGGAGCTCGTCGCTAAATTTTAACGTGTGTTTAATATCCAGCGCTGGAATCTCAAGGGTGACTTTGGCGTTTTTATCTCCGGTGCCGAGTTCAACCCAGCCGGTAATGGTGCGGTTATCGCCGTCTGCTAAATGAACCGTGTAATCGCTAATATATTGCTTGGGTAGCGTGAGCAGTTTGACGGAGCGGGTCAGGCCGCCGTAGTTCCACCAGTCGGTATTAACCGTGGGTACTTGCTCGCGTTCGCGGCCGTTATCGACTTTGACGATGACAAAATTATCGCCGTCTTTTACAACGTCGGTTACGTCAAACTCAAAGGGAGTAAAACCGCCAATATGAGTGCCGACTTTTTCGCCGTTAACATACACTACCGCCTCATAGTTGGCGGCGCCAAAGTGCAGAATATAGCGCTCGTTGCGAGATTTATCGAGGCTAAAATCCCGCTGGTACCAAACGGTTCCCTCGTAAAAAAATAGCTCGTCTTGTTGCGTGTTCCAGTCGCCCGGTACGTTAAGCGTGGCGGCACTGGCAAAGTCGTATTCAATTAAATCACTGGGGTGTTTTACTTGGGCGTTTTTAAAATAACCGTCGCGGGTGTGCTCTTGGTAACGGTGATTGTAAAAACCGTTCTCGTAAGGGTCGACAATATAATGCCACGGGCCGTCGAGGTCGATGTGGGCGCGAGCGTCGCTGTTTTGTATAAGGTTGCCAGCATAGCTGCTAGAACAAAATATAATAGCGGCGAACGTTAGGCCGCGGGTAAGGATTGATAACATGGCGTTGTCCCTGATGGTGTTGTTATGTCGTTGTTGCGCGTTCAGGTATGCTGGCTTGTGGCTGGGCGCCAGTCATTTTGTCTAGGCATTGTAGAAAGCGCCCGTGGGGCGCTCAATGGAGAAATTGTAAGTAAGTGAAAAGTTGCGGCGCCTAAATGGCCTTGAGTTTTAGTCGCGATCCTGACTGAGCCAGGCAAGCGCTTCGGCCGGGTCGTCAAAGTCTTCCATCTCGCCGGCGATAAACCAGCTGCCTACTTTGCCGGCGACATCGGCCCAGCGCTGATCGCCGACAATCGCAACGCGTTTAAACGCTTTGCGGTGTTTGGCGCCTAATATAAAGTCATCCCACGCGGCGCGCAGCTCCCAGCCCTCTAGCTCACGGATATCCACATAAGCCACCAGCTCGGGGTCTTCGAGCCCTTCCAGGGCATTGTCTAGTAACGGTGTGATTTTTTGGTAGTCTTCGTGGGTGAGTTTGCCCGAGACCTTCAGCGATAAGAAAAAGTCGTTATCGATACGCTCAATACCGATTTGCAAACCGTGTCGTTTCATCGTGCGCTCCTTAGTGTTTGGTGCAAGGCGCCTCGGCAACTTCGGCGCAACCTCGTGGCAATGGCTGCTGCACTGCTTTCGCTTCCTGCTGTCGGGCACGAGTCCAAAGCGTTGCGCGGTTAGGCGCCATTAAGGCTGAAATTTTGCGTGCGCTCACAGTATAGTCACTTTGCCAGATTGCGGCACAGGGTTGTACATATGAAAAACCATATGTAGTATGGCGGTCAGATTGGTGAGGTATAAATGAATCCGGTAGCGTTTTACAAGTGTTTGGCCGAGCCGACTCGGTTGCAGTGCCTGTTGTTAATCGAGCAGTTGGGCGAACTGTGCGTCTGCGAGCTGACCACGGCCACTAACTTGAGCCAGCCAAAGGTATCGCGGCATTTGGCGCAGTTGCGCGAGTGCGGTTTGCTGCTAAGCACTAAGAGGGGCCAGTGGGTCTATTATCGGCTGGTGCCCACGCTGCCCCAATGGATTACACAGGTCTTGGCGCAAACGTTAGCGGGCAATACCGCCTGGCTACAAGAGCCGTTATCACGCTTAAAAAATATGCCTGATCGGCCGCCGTGTTGCCCTTAACGCCATGGCTCGGTCTCGTCTTTTAGGTCTCATTATTTTTAACTGTTTATATATGAAATTCCATATGTTTAGGAGCAAAGCATGAAGATCTTGTTTGTCTGTACCCACAACGCCTGCCGCAGTGTGCTGGCAGAGGTTGTCGCCCGCGATTTAGGTAACGGCCGAATCCAAAGCGCCAGCGCTGGCAGCGCGCCTGCCGGGCGTATTCACCCGCTTACGCTTAATTTTTTACGGGGCAAAGGAGTAGCCACCGATGGGCTGAGCAGCCAGGGCATGGACGAGTTTGAGAGCTTTGCGCCAGACTTGGTGATTACCGTGTGTGATCGCGCGGCGGGCGAGTCGTGCCCGCTGTGGATGGGCGATACCGCCAAAGCCCACTGGGGCTTGCCTGACCCTTCACACACCGAGGGCGGCCCGGTTGCCGTGGCCACCGCTTTTGATAATGTCTACCAACTGATTAGCAAGCGAGTTGAAAAGATGCTGGCCGAGCCGCTGGAGTCCATGTCGCCTGACGAGTTGCAGAGCCTGGCTAACCGCGTGGCGGAGCAGGTGCCGGCATGATGAGTGATTTACCCAATATTGACCCAGAGGCGTTTGCCGCTATCGAGGCGGTTCGTTTGGGTAACCCGGATGCGCGAGCGCCAAAAATTTTATTGCTCTACGGCTCGTTGCGCGAGCGCTCTTACAGCCGCTTAGTGGTCGAGGAGGCCGAGCGCTTGCTTAAGGCCTACGGCGCCGAAACGCGTATTTTTAACCCGGCGGGCTTACCGCTGCCCGATGGCGCCGAGGCCGATCACCCCAAGGTGGTCGAGCTGCGCGAGCTGGCCAGTTGGTGCGATGGCATGGTGTGGTGTTCACCCGAGCGGCACGGCTCTATGAGTGGCATTATGAAAGCGCAAATCGATTGGATTCCGCTCAGTATTGGCGCGGTGCGCCCCACCCAAGGTAAAACCTTAGCGGTGATGCAGGTGTGTGGAGGCTCGCAGTCGTTTAATGCGGTCAATCAGTTGCGCGTGCTGGGCCGCTGGATGCGCATGTTGACCATCCCCAATCAGTCATCGGTGGCCAAAGCCTTTTTAGAGTTCGACGAGGACGGCCGCATGAAGCCGTCGTCTTACTATCAACGTATTGTCGACGTGGTTGAAGAGTTGATGAAGTTTACTTATCTGGTACAGGGGCGGGAGTCGTACTTAGTCGACCGCTATTCCGAGCGGGTAGAGTCGGCGGCTGAGTTAAGCGCCCGGGTCAACCAAAAAAACATTTAGGAGCTTGTTATGGGTGCGTTTGAGCGGTGGCTATCGTTGTGGGTGGGGCTCGCGATTGTTACGGGTGTTGCCCTTGGCAGTGTCATGCCCGATGTGTTTGCCCAGGTAGCCGGCTGGGAGTGGGCCGGGGTAAACATACCCGTGGCCGTGCTGATTTGGCTGATGATTTACCCAATGATGGCGCAGGTGGATTTTGCCTCAATTAAGCAGGTGGGGGCTAACCCACGGGGGCTCGCGCTCACGCTGTTAATCAACTGGGCGATTAAGCCTTTTACCATGGCCGCCCTGGGGGTGCTGTTTTTTAAATACATTTTTGCCCCGTGGGTAGATCCGGCCACCGCTGAAGAATACATCGCCGGCATGATCTTACTGGGCGTGGCGCCGTGTACCGCCATGGTGTTTATCTGGAGTCAGCTGACCCGGGGTAACGCCAATTACACCTTGGTACAGGTGTCGGTTAACGACCTGATTATGGTGGTGGCCTTTGCGCCCATTGCTGGTTTGTTGTTGGGGGTGACCGACATCGAAGTGCCCTGGCAAACGCTGCTGGCCTCTGTGGTGCTCTATGTATTGCTGCCGCTGCTGGCGGGTATCATTACTCGCTACGGTATGTTTAAGCAAAACGCCGCCGGGCTCGAGCAGTTTTTGCTCCGGGTCAAGCCACTGTCGATTTTGGGTTTAATTGCCACGGTGGTTTTACTGTTTGGTTTTCAGGCGCCGCGCATTCTGGCGCAGCCAATGGCTATTGTGATGATCGCCATTCCGCTATTGATTCAAACCTACGGCATTTTTGCCCTGGCGTATTGGTGGGCCAAGCGCTGGCGCTTGAGTCACGACATCGCCGCCCCCGCCTGTATGATTGCTACCTCTAACTTTTTTGAGTTGGCGGTAGCGGTGGCTATCTCGCTGTTTGGCTTACATTCGGGCGCAGCGCTCGCCACGGTGGTGGGGGTGTTGGTCGAGGTGCCGGTGATGTTGTCGCTGGTGGCCATCGCCAATCGCACACGCCACTGGTTTTAGAGTCTCGTTAGCAAAAGTGGTTAAGCCTTGAGCAATTTAATCGCTCTTATTTTACAGTAAGAGCGATTAAGTTTGCGGTGGGTTAGTAGCCGCCAACCTCCAGCGCCTTTGTATTAATATTGCGCGCGCCCTCCTCATTGCCCTGAAATAAAACCTTCACAATCCTGTCACGCAACATTCATAAAACTCGTCAACTATAGGCGCCACATGAGCACTGAGCTCGGATTTGGCCTGCCACGATGTGTGTGCCTTTTCAGTCAGTCATGTCAGTCCGTTATGGAAACGAGCTAAGAATTTATCTGGCGTTAACAGGGGTTAGCGCCAGGCATACTTTGACAAACAATCCTTTGGGGAGCGTTGGAACTTATGAAGATCAAGACTCTGGTAAGCGTGAATGCACTGGCCGCTATGCTGGTTGCCTGTGGTGGCGGTGACATTAATCTGAATCCGTCGAGCAATGTAATTGACTCGAACAACACCACCAATAATATTACCAACGGTGGTGACAGCGGCGAAGTTCCAGATACCAACCCTTGTGCTTCTTACGAAAAAGATGGTCAAAGCCGTCAAGGTTCATTCGATGGTAGCAATTGTGTTTACGGCCCAACGTTTGTTAGTGACACAAACCCGCTGACCGTTGATTTGTTGATTCCCGCTCTGGAAAGCGGCATTCACATTTTTGAAGACAGCCTGTGGATTGGCGAAGACGTCGACAGCAGCGAAGCCGCCACCGGTGTGCGCATTCCGCAAGAAGGCGAAGGCTCTGAGTTGTCCATCGAAGCCGGCGCTAAAATCGCGTTCTCAGCCTCTACCGACTATGTCCGTATCGCCCGCGGCTCTACCATCGTTGCTGACGGTACGGCCGATGCTCCTATCATCTTCTCTGCGGTTACCGACTTACGTGATGGCGCAGCCACCGAGTCTGACCGCGGTTTGTGGGGCGGTGTGCAAATTAACGGTAACGGTATTACCAACAAGTGTACCGATGAGCAGCGCGCTGCGACCGACAACAATGTACACAGCTGTAATATTACGGCAGAGGGTCGTCCGGCGTCTTACGGTGGTAACAACAACGCCGAAAACTCTGGCATTTTGCGTTACGTGCAAATCAAACACGCCGGCTTTGAAGTGGTTGACGGCTCTGAGCTGAACGGTCTGACTTTGAACGCCGTAGGTTCTGGTACCACCATCGAATACGTACAAACTTACACCACACAAGACGATGGTTTTGAAATGTTTGGTGGTGCGGTTGATCTGAAAAACGTTGTTGCCACGAACGTGGGTGATGACTCGATCGACTTCTCTGAAGGTTGGGTCGGCAACGTACAGTTTGCGCTGGTTACCCACACTTCCGGCTCAAACCGTTGTATTGAAGCGGATAACACCGGTGGTGATCGTGCGGATGACCTGGAGCCTTTCACGAAAGGCCGCATTTCTAACATGACCTGTATCACCTCAAACGTAGATGAAGGTGAAGGTGATGACCCGTCCTCTAAAGGCGACTCAGAAGGTCCACTGTTCCGCGAAGGTGCACACTTTGAGTTGTACAACTCAATCGTAACCTCTAACGCCTCTGGTATGTCTTCTAACGAATGTTTTGAGTTGGATGACTCTGAAGGTCCGCAAACAATTTGGGCCGCTACCGAAGGCTGGTCTGTGGTTCACAGCACTTTGATTGCTTGTACTGAATCGACCAAAGCCGGTGTCGACCCTGCCAATGGCGCTTTCGATGTGGATAACTGGTTAGCCTCTGCCCCTAACAGCAATAACGTGGTGCTGGATGAAAACACTACCGGTGTATTGCCTGCCTCTGTGATCGACGGCTTAGACAGCAACCCACGCGCTTACATCACTGCTGCAAGCTTTACTGACGGCAATGGCGCCACTATCGATGTGCCTGTGTATGACGTCACCATGCTGGAAAACAACTTTGCAGCCGGTGCAGCGCCCGCTGTCGGTAGCGCTGGTACCAGCAACTTCTTTGAAGCGGTTGACTTCATCGGTGCAGTGAGCGCGAGCGACAACTGGGTAGCCGGCTGGACCGTAGGTTTGGATCAGTAAGCTGCAGGTTGGATCGAACGGCTAAGGCGCCTCTTATGGGGCGCCTTGCCACGACCGAATTCACCACAGAACAAAACCAGACAAGCTGTTAACGCTGTAACAGCCTAATCGTTTAAGACCCGTCCACCGCTACAATGAGTCTGCATAGGTTGCAGCGCGCGTTGGGTGGATCTTCCCAGACCGTTTGGAAAACCGCCTTAAAAGGTTTTTAAAATGCGCACAATGATTACCAAGCGAAACCCGTTAGCACTGGCGGTAGTTGCCGCCACCGTTGCTTTGGGTAGCACTCAATCGGTACTGGCTCAGTCCGATGGCGAAACCGGCGAGCAGCCCGAGCGTCAACGAGTGAGCATTCAGGCACCGGTTATTGAAGAAGTGCTGACCATCGGTCGCCTGCAAAGCAGCGCCGATTCTATTGTCGATGAGCGTATCGAGCAGGCATTTGCCGCTGATGTGCTTGGCTTCGACCAAATTTCTCGCGCCGGTGACGCCGATGTCGCGTCGGCACTAGAGCGTGTTACCGGTTTGACTGTTGTCGATGATAAATACGTTTACGTTCGCTCGCTCGGTGAGCGCTACTCAAGCACCTTGTTGAATGGTGCGGCGGTACCGTCGCCTGAGTTAACGCGTAACGTATTGCCGTTGGACTTGTTTCCCTCGACTATTGTTAAAACCCTTAAAGTTCAAAAAGCTTATTCGCCCGATCTGCCGGCAACCTTCGGTGGCGGTAATATCGATATTCGCACCAAAGGTATGCCAGACGATGTCGTCCTAGAGGCGTCTATTGGCACCGGCTGGAACACCGTTAATAAAGACGATGGAATTAGTTACTCTGGCGGTGATGTCGATAACACCTTGCCCGAGCCTATCGGCCAAGCTCTGCAACAGTTTCAGGGCGATCCAAGCCCCAACGGCATTCTGAATATCTTACACACCACTGGTGGCTCGCCCAGCCCGGAGCTGGTTGCCGAGGCAAACCAAATAAACCGCAATTTATTATTATCGCTTGATCGCGATGTGCAAACGAGCCCCAAGTCGCTGCCGGCTGATTTTGATGGCAAGTTGTCACTGGGTAACTCTTGGTACCTGGGTGATGACTGGCGTGTTGGCGGTTTGGCAAATGTTTCGTACGATCATCAGTGGCGCAATAAAAATCAGAGTAAAAAAGGTGTGGGTAACCCCGAGACCATCAACTCTGAGGTGCAGCGCACATTTGAAGAGACCCGTGAGTTAGCCGCCGTAAGTGCCGGGGTGAATTTTCAAGAAAGGCACACCATTGAGGCGAGCGCGTACTACATTACCGACGCCGAAGACGTTGCCTCTTACACCGAAGGCTTTGACTCCAACAACAGTGAAGCCGATGGTTCGCAAGTGGTGGACTATCAGACCCGCTATGAAGAGCGTCGTTTAGAAATATTCCAGCTGACCGGTGAACATGATTTTGACTTATTTTCGGGAACGCCCGCCGACGAGTTGATGATCGACTGGTTTTACTCCGACTCGCGCGCCGAAACTGCCGTACCTAACGAAGTCAATATTCAAGCTTCTAACGTACTGGACCCGATGACAGGTGAGGTACTAAAAACTCGCTTGCTATCGACCACCTCGGTGGCCACCTTTGCGTTTTTGCAGCTAGAAGATAACGTTACAAGCTACGGCTGGAACGGTGAGCTGCCTTTGAACTTTGGCGACAACCTGGTGACTTTTAGCGGTGGTTATAGCTACCACGATAAGTCTCGTGCTTATTATGGTTATACCGCCAATATCGACGCCGCCGGTGTGTCCGGCGATGTGATGGAAGGTACGCCTGGGCAGGTATTGTCCGATGAAAACCTCGGTAATATGGACAATAACTTTCAGCTGAGCATGGGTAATGGCTTGGGCAAAGAGAGTTATATTGCCGCTCAGATGACCGATGCCGCTTACGGTATGGTCGATATTAATCTCGATTACACCTGGCGCTTAACCGGTGGGGTACGCTACGAGGACTTCCGCCAAGCAGTACTGCCCGTAGATTTATTGGATTATACCGGTGACTCGATTGTCGATCTGAACGATCAGTTGGCGCAAGAGGATCAGAAATTTGCCATTAAGGATGACGGCTGGTTTCCATCGGTAGCGCTAACGTTTATGGATCAGGGCTTTATGGGCGCCGATGACTTCCAGGTGCGTGCCTCGGTAAGCCAAACCGTGGTTCGCCCCGATTTGCGGGAGATCTCGGATGTCGAGTACATCGACCCAGAGTTAGGTATTCGCGTGCAGGGTAATCCGCTGCTGGAGTTCTCGGAGCTGGACCATTTTGATTTACGTACCGAGTGGTTCTACGCCGGCGGCGATAACTTTACGGTGTCGTTGTTTTATAAAGACATTAAAAATCCTATCGAGCAGACCCGCGCGCCTGGCTCCGATGATGATATTTTGCTGCAGTTTTACAACGCGGAATCCGGTGAAATTTACGGCTTGGAGTTTGAGGGCTTAAAAGACATTGGCGCGGGATTTTTTGTCTCGGGTAACTTAACGTTAAGCGACTCAGAAATTGTCTCGGCCGACGGCCTTGGTTTTACCAACACCACGCGACGTATGACCGGGCAATCTGAGTATGTGATGAACGCGCAGTTGGGTTTCGATTCGCCCGACGGCATGCATACCGCCTCACTCTTGTACAATGTGTTTGGCGATCGTGTTTACTATGCGGCCCGCTCCAACGGTCACCAGGACGCGTTTGAGCAACCGTTTCATTCGATCGATTTTGTTTACACCTTTTATCCAACAAACTCACTTAGCATGAAGCTTAAGCTGAGCAACTTGCTGGGACAAGATCGCGAGTTTGAGCAGGTGAACTCCGCCGGCGAAGCCGTTACGATTCTTAAGCAAGAGCAGGGTACGGGTGTGGGTCTGGATTTTAAATACTCCTTCTAACCACAGCTAATAGCCCAACTGGCACGAGCAATCGTGCCCAAGCCGTCACCGCAAGGTGGCGGCTTTTTTGTTTGTATAGGTGCTATAAAAGCGGCGAACTTTTTGGTGTTTTTTATTAAAAAAACATTTTTTTGCTTTTAGTATCGGATATTTCTGATGGTCAGTGTGACAGCCGTCACGGTATAAAGTATTTGATGAATGCTCGCTCAGTGTCGGGCAAAAACAAAAAATATTCGACGCCACATTGCTCGCAGCCCCCGTCAGCACTCAAGCGCTGAACTGACGTCCCCCTTTATAAGCCTGTCTTGTGCCAAAGTGGGCCTTATTTTTGTGTCACACCTTGGCGATAAAGTAAAAGTGCAACGCATTGTTGTCGCTTTCGTCTCACTATAAAGCTCACTGGAGAAGGTAATACGTGGGTTTACGGTTATCGCTTCACAGCGTATCCGGCAATCCGTCAGGGACATAACGAATAATCACTACCTGGAGAATCTCTATGAGCGATTCTAGTAAACGACCTGGGCGTCTTGTCGCCTTTACCGCCGTTGCCTGCCTGGGTTTTGCCGCCCAAGCGCAGGCACAAGTTGGCCCGTTACTGTGGGAGGACAACTTTAACACCCTAAACACCGACCACTGGAACGTCATTGAAGGCGATGGCTGCCCCGGACTGTGTGGTTGGGGTAACCAAGAGCTCGAATATTACCAAGATGATAACGTCTCCATCGAGCCCGTACCCGGCGAGTCAGGAAACTCCGCGATTGTACTGGAGGCGCGCAATCAATCTGTCGAAAACCGGGCGTTTACTTCCGGTAAGCTCGACAGTAAAAATGGCGTATCTGTGAAATACGGCATGATCGAGACGCGCATTCGCGTCCCTAACCTTGATACTGGTTTGTGGCCCGCGTTTTGGCTGTTAGGTACCAGTACGTCACCGTGGCCCGCCAAAGGCGAGATTGACATGATGGAGATGGGCCACAAACAGTCTTACATCGATGCGGAATTTTCCGGTGCCAACATCAACCACTTTGTTGGCTCTAACGCCATCTTCTATGCCGATGCTGCCTGTGTCCCGGCCAACCCAACCTGTGCCGCCAGTACCGCATTTGAAACCGACAACGCCTATTTGGCAAGCACATCACTGGCCGATCGCTTTGTGACTTATCGTCTGTACTGGACGGATCAATCGCTGCGTTTTTCGGTGGTCGATAACGGCACCGAATACGATATGTACGATTCGCCGATTCCGGTCAACGAAGAGTCGAGCGAATTTCGCCAACCATTTTATCTGTTGATGAACCTGGCCGTCGGTGGCAACTTCACCGATGCCCTGCAAAATAGTCAGGTAACCGCGCCATTGCCCGCCAAAATGTACATCGATTACGTCCGCGTCTACGAGTACAACGGCCTGGGTGAAGTGACTCTGGGTAACCCCTCCGAACCTGAAACCGGCACCTTTGGGGTGTTCAGTGATCGCACCGATACCAGCCGCTCGCTGGCGAGCGGTGAGACCTCGGATATTTATATCTGGAGCACCAACTCGTTGGTGGGCGGTAATGCGCAGCCGTTCGAGGGCTCAGAGGTCATCTCCTGGGATTACACTGCACCCGGCCAGTGGTTTGGCGGCGGCGTGCAATCGCGTCAACCGCTGGATATGAGCAATTTTGTCGATGGTGACTTAAGCTTTCGTATTAACGTCCCGGCCAATGTCGGGTTTCGTGTTGGTATTACCGATACTTACACCAACGAGCATTACATCGACTTTCCTGCCGGCGAAGAAAAATACGGATTGGTGCGCAACGGCGGCTGGAGCCAAGTCACCATTCCTGTGGAGGAGCTAACCGGTGAGCTTATTGCCCTGCAATCGGTCAGCTACCCATTCGCCATACTTAGCACTGCTACAACACCCGCGAGCAATGTTGCCATTGCGATCGATGATATTGTTTGGCTAGGTGGCGGCGATGCTAACACGGGTGGTGGTGGTAACGACGACGATAACGATGGCGTCGACAATGGCACCGATCAGTGTCCTGGTACTGCAAGTGGTGCACAGGTTAACGCCCTCGGCTGTGCCACCACAGACGCGCAGATTGAGGCCGAAGATTACAGCAACTTTATGGACGCCGATGTAGGTAACAATGGCGGTGCTTATCGCACGGATGATGTCGATATTGAGGCGACCACTGATAATGGTGGCGGTTTTAACGTCGGCTGGACGACTCCCGGCGAATGGTTAGAGTACGACACTAACCTGGCGCCCGGCACGTATCAGGTCAGTGCTCGGGTGGCGTCTCTTAACGGCGGCGGGCAATTCACTCTCAGCGAGGGTGGCGAATCTGTCTCGGCTAACATCGCCGCTACCGGTGGCTGGCAAGTTTGGCAAACCATCGACCTTGGCGAATTGCAAATTAATGCAGACGCAAGCCTGCGTTTAGACGTACAAACCGGAGGCTTCAATCTTAACTGGTTGCGCTTGGAGCAAGTATCCGGCGGTGACGGTGGCGATGATACTACGCCTCCCGCCGGTCCTTACGGGGTAGAGCAAACCTCAGTTGACACCTTGGCGTTTTATGTGCAGTCGTCCTCCTGGGCAGACATTCATTACAGCGTTAATGGTGGTGGGCAGCAAAATGTACGTATGACCCAAGCAAACGGTGAAAACACCTACCCGGTGAGCGGACTATCGGCCGGTGACACCTTAAGCTACAGCTTCACTTACTGGGATGCCGCCGGCAATATGGCTGTCGATACTGCAACACAAACGGTCATCGTTCAGTAAACGTTTTAAAACCTTCCAAGCGGCACCTTTCGGTGCCGCTTTATGGCACGTTCGTGTCAAATCAAAAGTCGATAGTCATCTTGCGTTAAAAGCTTCCGATAAAATATTGGGGTTAGCATAGTGCTGCGTTGTTTAGCTCGCATTTTATTAAGCGTACGCAACGACAAAAAATCGTGACTCTGTGTCGTTAAATAACGCGGTTGACCATAGCGGGTCGATCTTTCGGCATAAGAAGTTGCCCCTCGCGGCTATCGCAAGCGAACGTTTTTGTCTTAAACGGCAATTAAAATAGGGGACTACTTAGACGCTTTTGCTATAGGCCTAGCTAAAAATGGTTAGATTTGTGTGTTTTTTGTGCGTTTAAGGGGGCGGAATCAAAAAAATGCGTTAAAAATCGTGTTTTTTGCAAAAAAATTTTAAAAAAGTCATTTCTGTAATAATAAATTAACAATAGCGTGCTTGGGCCGGTGATATTCTTAATACCAATGGTGCAGAAACAGTTTACCGGCTGCGCCCATTTGAAGTCGGGGATGTCCCCCAGAGATGACGAGGATTTGAGCATGAAAACACTTCTAACCAATAAAGTGCTCGGTTCACTGGCGATTCTGGCAGTAGTGCTGCCTTTTTCTAGCAGTGCGAGCTCCATGTACCAACCCGCTCAGTTTGGTGATGCGGTCGATCAGGTTAGCCAAAAAGTGGTTATCCCGGAAGAAATGCGCCAAGAGCAGCGCACTATCTCAGTGTACTGCCAAGCAGACATCGCCGCCACTGGCGTGACCAGTAATGTCAGCTGTTTTGACAAAGCCGCCTACGACGACCTGCAAGGGCAAACCCAGCGCGCCATCGAAGGGCTAAGTTTTGCACCTGCGCAAGTGGACGGCACCGCTGTTCCGGTGCGTATGGGCTTTCGGGTAGTCTACTCACGCAACGACAGTCAGCCCAACGTGGTAATGCTGCCTAACCTGGGTACCCTACAGCGTGAATACGGCGTTAGTTACGTTGCACCGCAAGAGCGCTTGGATCAAGCCGACTGGTACAGCGCCTACGCCGCCGACGGCAACGCAAACGGCAAGCCGTTTTTTAACGAAGGTCAGCTGGCCCGTGTGGTGGGCGAGGTGAATGCCGATGGTGAAGTCAGTTCGGTTAAGACTGTCGAGGCGCGTGGTCGCACTCGTCGCGATGCCAAAGTAGTCGAAGGCGCGTTAAAAAATTCTCGCTTTATCCCAGGCTTTGTTGGTGATGACGCGGTGAATATGCACTACATTGCAGTGCTGAATTACCCCGAGAACGATTAATGTTCTCTTAGCCCAAGGGCTAGCTCCTGTCGTAAAAGCCACCTCCGGGTGGCTTTTTTATGGCAAATACCGTTACACGGCAGCCGTGTTAAGTGAGCTCAATACAGGCGCGCTCCCGTGCGCTGCGCTCGACGACCTCGATCATTCCCACCGTTACCAGCGCCTGCTCGGCTTGTACCAATAAGGTATCGCCGTGCACTACATGGCGGTACACATTATCGTAAAACAACGGGTAATTACCGGCCACAGTCGGGTAGGCCTCACGGCCTTTATCGGTGTGAATATGGCCCCACTCGTGGGGTGCTTCATCGGCCCAGTTGGCCCCTTGCGGCACCATGCCAGCGGCCAGGCGGGCTTCTTGTACATCGCCCAGCGGTTTTAGGTAACTGCCTTGATCGCCGTGGATGACGTAGGCCGGGGCCGGCTCGCGCGCAAGCATACTCGCTTTTAATAAACACTTATGGCCGGGGTAATCGAGCCGCACATCAAAGTAATCGCAGGTTTTTGCACCGTCACGCTCTATGCGTAAGTCGGCATAAACCGACTGGGGTAAACCAAACAAGATTAAACATTCATCCAATAAGTGCGAGCCTAAATCGTACAGCAAGCCGGCGCCGGGGCCCGGCTCTTCCTTCCATTTTTTAGGGCCGGGCGCGGGCCGAAACCGGTCGATGGTAACGGCAAAGGTATTAATCTTACCCAAACGCTTTTCGTGCAATATTTTTTGTGCGGTGTTAAAGCCCGACTGCAACCGTCGGTTGTGAAACACCGTTAACATAAGCCCGAGCTGCTCGGCCAGCTCAATCAGCTCGCGGCCTTCATCAATCGTCGCGGTAAAGGGCTTTTCTAACACCACATGCTTGCCGGCGCGCAAGGCATCACGGGCCATGGGGTAGTGCAACGCATTAGGGGTGTTAACCACCACAATATCAATAGTCGGGTTGCCGATAAGCTCGGCAAAGCTGCGGGCAATGTGCGCCTCGGGGTAGCGCTCTTGGGCGGTGTTGCTGCTGCGCTGCAGCACAGCGGCAAGCTTTAGGTTTGGGTGTGCGGCAATCAGTGGTGCGTGAAATACCTTGCCAGACATGCCGTATGAGGCCAGTGCAATGTTTAGGGGTTTGCTCATGGGGTAAAGTGTCCGGTAGTGGCCGTAGGCGCCGTGCAAGAAAACGCTTTGTGTTAGTCCAAGCGCTTTTTAAAGCGCAGTGATGCAATAATAAGCCCCACAACCGTAAAGGCCGCCAGCCAACACAGGTCAAACGTTAGCTGCCCGAGGTCGGCATCGCGCAGCACAACCGCGCGTATTAAACGCATATAGTGAGTGGCGGGCAGCGCCTCGGCAACCCACTGTGCGGCCACGGGCATGGCTTGATAGGGAAACATAAAGCCGCTTAATAAAATAGAGGGCAGCAATACAAAAATGGTCATCTGCATTGCTTGCAGTTGCGTTTTAGCAATGGTCGAGAGAATCAGGCCCAGGGTTAAACTGGCGCCGATAAAAACCAAGGTGATCACACAAAGGGCAATGATGCCGCCACTAATAGGCACATCAAACACCCAGTGGCCGAGCTGCAAAATAATGGCTGTTTGAATAAAGCCGATTACCACGTAGGGAATAATTTTGCCCAGCATTAGCTCCATGGGCCGCACGGGCGTGGTAATCAAAAGCTCCATGTTGCCCCGCTCGCGCTCGCGCACAATCGCCGCCGAGGTAAACATAATCATGGTCATGGTCAGAATCACACCCACCAAGCCAGGCACAATATTAACGGCGGTGCGTCGCTCGGGGTTGTAAAAAATGGAGGTGGCAAAGGTTGGTTGGCTGATATGCCGCTCGGCGCTGGGCTCGGGTATCAACTGATCGAGCGGCATATTGGCCAGCCCTAAGAGCGCCGAGCTGACCAAACTGTCCGAGCCATCCACCATCCACTGGCCCACCACGTCGCCTCGTACTAAGCGATTACTTAAATCGTTGGGTAGCACCAATACGGCGCTTACTTCACCGGCGGCGATGGCTTTTTGCGCCTGTTGCGGTGTCGGGTAATGGTGGGTGATATCAACGACGCCGGTGGCCTCGGCGGTGGCGGCAATCAAGCGCCCGGCGGTTGTTTCGCTTAAATCGGTCACGCCCACGGGAATATTACGCACGTTGGTATTAATGGCAAAACCAAACAGCAGCAGTTGCACTAAAGGGATCATCACCACCATGCCAAAGGTCAGCCGATCGCGCCCCAGCTGACGAAACTCTTTTGTGGCAATGGCAAGCAGCCGATAAACATTCATAGGCTGCCTCCGGTATTGCGCTGCCCGGACGCCTCTGTGGTCACGGTCACAAACACATCTTCTAGGCTCGGGTGGGTAAGGTGTAGTTCGGCGTCGGGTAGCTCGGCGCTACGGCGCACAAATTCGGCCGGATCGCTCACCCTGTTATCCACCAGCACTCGCAAGCGCGCGCCTTGTTGCGAGGCCGAATGTACCTCGGGGCAATCCAGTAGTTGTTGGCGAACTTGGCGCAGGTGCTCGCCGCCGACCTCCACCACTTGCGCGCCCAAGTCGTCCATAAGTTGTTGCGGTGTTCCCTCGGCGACCAGTTTTCCGGCATTGAGGATGGCCAAACGATGGCAGCGCTCCGCCTCATCCATATAGTGGGACGAGACTAAAATAGTCGTGCCCTGATCGCACAGATCGAACAACTTCTCCCAAAAGTGGCGGCGGTTTTCCGGGTCGACCGCCGAGGTGGGTTCGTCTAAAAATAACAAATCGGGCTTGTGGAATACCGCCGCCGCCAGTGCCAAACGCTGTTTTTGCCCGCCACTTAAGCTGCCAACGCGCTGTTTGCGAATGGGCTGTAAATGGTAGGTGTCGCACAGCTCATCGCTGCGGCTGCGCACAGTGCGGCGGTTAAAACCGTAAATCTGGCCGATAAAACTCAGGTTTTCTTGCACGCTTAAATCGTCGTACAGCGAAAACTTTTGTGTCATATAACCAATGCGTAAACGCAGCGCTTCGGCCTCGCGGGGTATCTCCAGCCCCAGTACATTGACATCGCCTTCACTCGGCTCTAGCAGGCCGCACAGTGTACGAATACACGTGGATTTGCCCGAGCCATTGGGCCCCAAAAATCCGTATATACAACCGCGCTGAATGTTTAAGCTGACGTTATCGACCGCGGTAAACTCGCCAAACCGGCGGGTAACATTATGGGCGGTAATGGCCGCCTCGTCGGTCTCACGGGGCATTGCGGTATACCTGTACCGGCATGCCAGTAGGCAGCTGCTCGGCGTTGGCTAAATCTATCTCGGCCAGGTACACCAGCCGTGAACGATCCGATTTGTTGAGCGCGTAATAGGGCGAAAAAGCCGGGTCGCGCGCGACCCAACGCAGCGTGCCGCTATAACCCTGCGCCACGCCATCGGCTGTTATCCATAAAGTGTCGCCCGTATTGAGGGTGGCCCGCACCGGCTCCGGAATATACACCCGGGCGTAAGGTGCTGCGTCGGCTAATAAGATTGCCACGGGGGTGCCGGCGCTTACACGCTCGCCCAGGTTCCAGGGCAAGCTGTCCAGGTAGCCGGCGCGCGTGGCCCGCACGCTGAGCTCATCCAGCGTTAATTGGGCTAATTGGTGTTGCGCCTTCGCCGCATTGACGTCCGCCTGGGCCTGCGCCAGGGTCTCTTCGCGTGTGCCATTGGTTAAGGCCAGTAGTTGCTCGCGGCTGGCTTCAACCTGCGCCGCCGCGCTGTCGCGCGCCGCTTCGGCTTGGTCGAGATCGGCCTGAGAGTTAACGTGTTTTTCGCGCAGTTGCAGAGCGCGCAGGTAGGTTCGTTCGGCCGAAGTTAAGCTGGCTTTCGCGCCGTTTAACTCGGCGCGGGCGGCATCAATATCTTCAACTCTGGCACCATTGCGCAGCTCGTCAAAACGCGCGTTGGCTTTAATCAGCTCGGCCTGAGCGTTATCAAGTGCCGCTTGTTGGCGGCGCGGATCTAACTGTACCAACAAAGTGCCCGCCGCTACCTGGCTGCCCTCGGCGACCGGCAGCGCGGTAATAATTTCCCCTGAGGTGGCCTTGTGCACAATGCGGTCGCGCTCAAGGGTGCCAAGCGCTAGCGGCTCCGGCTTGCCGCAGCCAGCCAACAGCAGCGCTAAGATGAGTGCGCTTATCCAAAGGCGGTAATAAGTGCTCATGTATAGCTCCTGCATGATTAGGGTTAGCTCAAGGGGCGGTGGTAGAAAGTGTAATGGCTCGGGTACGAAGGTGCTAGGGGGGATTGGTTCTGGCGCACCCGCACGTCAAGTGCGCCGATATCTCAGCCGCCACTAAATTACACACGATTACAGATTAATATTATGGCGTTTTTATCCACTACACTGGGTGGACCCTCTTTTAAGATTACGCGAGGCCTTGCGCCCGATAATAAGGAAGCCGTAATGGTTGCTCGAATCGTTGTACCAAAATTGGCTGTGTTGGTTCTGCTGGCCCTTGTGGTGGCACCCATGGTGACGGCCAAGGGCGCCGACGGCGATGCTATTCATGTTGATCTACAGTCACTCGATTGTGCGATAGCCCCCAAATCGGCGTCGGCCTCTTTACCCTTGCCCGGCTCCCTCCCGTTAGTCGATTACGAGCAAGCGCTTTACCCTTGGGTTATAAACCGCGAATACGCGGCGTTGGGTTGGTGCCACGACAAAGAGGTGCGCGATACCGGGCCTTTCGTTGATGGCCAGTACCATGGTACTCATCCGGCAGTGCTGATTTATTACTCACCTAATATGATGGCGTGGTTGCTCAACCGCGAAAAGGGCATCGAGAGTGAGATTCCCGATGGCGCCATGATTATTAAAGAGATGTACGGGGCGCCGGCACAAATCTACCGCGATATACGCCGCCTTAAGAGTGCCGATGAATACGAGTCTTTGCGATTGCAGCAGCTCTCGGATTGGACGGTTATGGTGAAAGATGCCAAGGCCTCGAGCGACGGTTGGTTTTGGGGTAGCGTCTCGGCGCCCACCTTAGTAAATGGCAAGCGGCAAAGCACCACAGAGGCGGTAAAGGCGCAGCTGGATACCCGTGAAAACAACAACAAGGCAAAGTCCTACGTGGCGACCAACGGCGTTCGGTTGTCCGGTTTTGGTATGCCTTGCCTACGCTGCCACGCCTCGGCGGATAATGAGCTAACCTTTGCCAGCTTGCGTAATATTAACGGGTTTGAGTCTAAGGGCGACCCGCTGCGGTTTCTTGACGATAACTCCTGGCGCACCGCCAGCCACTTCGCTAACTATCCGCTATCCTTGCTGCTCGATGACCCGGAGCTAAAAGCCATCTTCGACGTTCCGCTGTCGCAGTTGCCTTGGTCTACCCAGCAGCGTGTTCGGCGTGCAGCCGCCGACGCCTCGTTTAACGAGCACGATCGCGATTCACAAATGGATGAGGCGACCTACGCCAAGCTGTTTAGCGACGAAAACACGGGTGACGAGCATTACATCAATCAAGCCTTTCTTAACACCTTCCCGCAGATACCGGCATTAAAAGCGGCGGATGTTAAAAAGTTTCCCCAGCAGTGGCTGGATCACGTCGTGCAAAAAAGCGGTGAGCCGCAGGAGTATGTCACCTCGGATAACTGCCTTGGCTGCCACGGTGGCTTAAGTGCCGACACCTTTGGCACCACCATGTTTGTGGCCACCGGCCCCGAGTATGGCGATGGTTTTGATATTTCAGAGTACGGCGAGTGGCGCTGGTCACCCATGGGCCTGGCGGGGCGAGACCCGATTTTCCACGCGCAGCTAGAAAGCGAAATGGCAATATTAAATAAAGACGCCAAAAATCCAGAAGAATCCGGTTTAAAAGGCCCGCTAAAAGAAACCCAGCAAGCGGTAACCAACACGTGCCTGAGTTGCCACGGCGCCATGGGCCAAAGGCAGTTAACGCTAGACGCCCATCAAAACGAGAGCTTGGATAAAAATTTTAAAACCGATTTTTTTTACTATACCGAGCAACTATCTTCCGGAGAGACGCAAAGCTTAGAGGAAAAGCAATACCATCAATACGGCGCACTCGGGCGCGATGGCATCAGCTGCATGGTGTGTCACCGCATTGACGGGCCAGACGAGCAAGCCGTGGCAAGCTGGAACCCGCCGAAGGGTTGGGTCAGTACGGGCATAGAAGATAAAGCGCTGGCGTACTTGTTGTTTCATAACTCCACCGGGCGCTTTGATACCAGCGATGCGGGCACTCTTAATGGGCCTTTCGATGTGGCACAAAAGCCCATGGAGCACGCACTCAATATAACGCCTAGCAAAAACGACTTTATACAAAAGTCGGAATTGTGCGGCACGTGCCACACCATTAACCTTCCTAACATCGGCTCTAGCGATACCCGCTTGCCGGTTCTGCAAGCTGCCGAGGTTGACCCGGCGTTTGCCGAGTATCCGCACTCTATCGAGCAGGCGACCTTTTTAGAGTGGCAGAACAGCGCCTTCGCGCAGGGTGATACCGCGCAAAGCTGTCAGGATTGCCACATGCCCTCAAGCTTTGCCAGCGAGAAAGACGATGTTTCCATTGATGAGCTGATCAGCAAAATCGCCACCATAGAAGACAGCAACTACCCGGATGCCGACCACGGCTTGGCGGCCGATGAACTCGATGTGCCATTTCGCAAAGAGTACAAGCGCCACACCCACGTGGGGCTAAATGCCTTCTTGTTAAGCATGTTTAAACAGTTTGAGCCAATACTGGGGGTAGCCCCTAAAAGCTATATGACGGGAGCATCCGAGGCCGGCGTTGATTTGGCGCTAGAGAGCATGAAGCAGCAAGCGCGTCACAGTACCGTCGATATGAGTATCGATAAACTCCACTTTGCAGACAATACCCTGGTGGTTGATGTAACCGCTAAAAACAAAACCGGGCACCGCTTTCCCAGCGGCGTGGCATTTAGGCGCGGGTTTATCGAGCTGCTGGTAAAAGACGGTGACGAAATCGTCTGGAGTTCGGGGCGCACCAACGATGCCGGTGTTATTGTCGATCACTCGGATCAACCACTGGCCACCGAGTTTTTACCTAAAGGCGATTGCGGGCACCGGAATAATCAACCCGCCGGCTGTTACCAGGCGCATCATCAGGTTATTACCAGCGATAAACAGGTACAAATTTACGAAGAGCTAAACCGCAATAAAGCCCAGGAGTTTACCACCAGCTTTGTTCACCGCGTGCACATCGTAAAAGATAACCGGCTGCTGCCCGATGGCTGGCGCGATTCATCGTTCTTTGAGCCACAAGGCGAGGTGATGACGCAATTTATGGAAGCCACCGATCCGCACTTTGTGGGCACCGACCCCGATTACCAAGATCAGGGTACAGGCTTTATTGGTCGGGACTCGTTGCAGTACCGTATTGATTTACCCGCACACTACCGTGATAAACCACTCACGGTAGAGGCGACGATGTATTACCAGGCGATACCGCCGTATTGGTTAAAGCAACGCTTTGACTTAGCGCCCAACGGTGAGGCCACCCGGCGTTTACATTATGTGGCGAGCCGTTTGAATCTTGAGCGGGAGGGGGATGTGTTTAAGCAGTGGAAGTTTAGGATTAATAGCGCGAGGAAGGTGGTGGAGCCGTAACAGCTCGAGTGTGTTTGAGTTGAGGGCATGGTTGAGGTTCGTGTGATTGGAGCACTGTAGAGAATTTAACTTATTTATGGAAGCTGTGGAGTGCCGCCAAGGCGGGCTTTAGTTTATATGCCCGTGTCGCCGGGCGTGGCGAAGTACTTTTCTTTGCTTGGCCGAAAGAAAAGTACTCAAAAGAAAGGCCACCCCGGCATCTCAGCCCTAAAGGGTTCCCTCACTCCGGCGAATTTTAGAGGGCCGCATCGACACGCCGTCCATGGCGTGGCGATGCTTGCGCAAACGTCCTGTTTGCTTACCCCCTAAAATTAGCCTACGTTCGGCTGGCTGCAGGGGAGCTAAAAGCGGTGCTTCGTGGTTAGTTGAGCCGTCGAAATACCATATTTATTGTCTTCACATCGTCATGCCGGCCTTGAGCCGGTATCCAGTGAGCGGAGTGCATTACCCACGCTTTGAGGCTGGTTTTAGAGGTGCGGCTGTATGGTGCTCTATCAATGTGGGCTTTTATTTTGAAGTCTGTCTTGCCAGGCATATGGCTTTAGATCGTGATTAACATTCGGGCGTTGGTTGGGCTAACCACAATGCTGTTATCCTGTACAGTTGTATGTACGGTCTATTCCAATAGTCGCAATAGGTATTTAAGGAGCCTATTTTGGGAGGTTATTGGCTATTATCATAAATAATATATAATAATCAATGGGATGCAGTATGTTGTTTGGCCGGAAATAGGCTCCCTCCCAGTACGGTCTATTTTTGCTTGAACATAATTCAAACTCTTCTGGAGGTTTGAATTGGCGGGGTCTTCGAGGTAGTTTCGGTTAAAATTCAATAAAGGATAGGCTCCTTGGTGTCGGAATTTCCAGAGGGAGCCTATTAAAATGTTAGATGCAACGTCTCGAAACTTGGCACCAGCTTAAAAACAAAAGGAATGAGAATTATGGCTGAAAATCTACCCTATAGCACTTCTTGGGGAACCTTAGAAAAAATGCTTGAGAAAATTAAGAAAGCATCTGTTCCTGAACGATTTACACAAGATTTTGTTCACACAAAGTTGTCGCTGAAAGGTGGAAGCGCCAATGCATGTATTCCAATCCTCAAGAAAATGGGATTTGTAAATTCTGACGGCACCCCATCAGATCGTTATAAAGAATACAGGAATCCTAGAAAATCGAGGACTGCCCTCGGTGAAGGGTTTAGAAAACTATATGCCCGTCTTTATGAAATGAATGAATATGTTCATGATGTGGATGATGATGAATTATTGGGCTTAATTGTTGAATGTACAGGAGGTGAGAAAGATAGTGCTGCTACCAAATATACCCTAGCAACTATCAATACTCTAAGGAAACACGCTGATTTTGACGTGGATGAATTCAATGGTGATGGTGAAGTTGATACCGATCCAGTCCCGCCTCAATTAGAGGAGGTACGTCAGGACACGATCAACTTACCCAAACAAGTTGAAAATGTTCCTGCCGGAAGCTCAAAAAGCATAAATCTTTCTTATACGATTAATCTAAACCTTCCCGCAACAAAAGACATTGAAGTTTTTAATGCTATATTTAAAAGTCTTAAGCAACATATTCTCGAGGATTAACCATGAACTTCGGGGATAGAGTTAAAGCTTTTGGAATGACTAATATGCTTCTAGAATCGGAGCTTGACGATATAGAGCAAGAATACGAGATTGAATTACGAGATCAAGATCGCGAAAAAATATCAAGTGAGATTGAGGAAGCTTATTTTCCGCAATTCAGTAAAGAGCTTCGCGATGAGGCGTCGCGTATGTCTAGAAACTATGAGCTATTCTACTGTCTAGAGAAAACAATTAGAAATCAAATATCCGAGCTGCTAGAGGATACATATGGTGAAAGCTGGTGGTGCGACAAGTATGTACCGCCAAACATAGTCGGAGACGTAAAGTCTAGGATTCGCAGAGAGAGCGAGTCCGGTATAACTCCGCGCTCTAGCGAGCCATTAGATTACACTAATTTTGGAGAGCTCGGAGAGATTATTAGAAAAAACTGGTCATTATTTTCTAGCGTTTTAAATAATCAAAAAGCGCTAGACAAAATTATGTTTAGCCTAAATACGTTAAGAAACCCGATTGCACACTGTAGCTTGCTAGCAGAAGATGAGGTGTTAAGGTTGGAGCTAAGTTTGAGAGACTGGTTTCGACTTGCAGAGTAAAGCATCTAACAAAAAGCTGCACCTGACATTTTTTGCTACGCTCAATTGTGTATGTCGCTGCGCTCCATTTTACACAATTTCTCTCCGCAAAAAACTTCAGGTGAGCTTGGCGTTAGCTATTCAAGGAAAGTACTGTGTTTAATTATGCGCCCGGACTAGATCAATATGTTGAGCAAAGGCGAAAAAAGGTAGTCGACGGAAATCAAGAGACTATTGAGCAAATAAGAGCGCTTGCAGGTGTGTTTAATAATAAACCTCTAGTAAAAGAGTTAACCCTTAGTATATTAGATTCACTAAGTCGCTGCTTCAATGAAATAGAGAGTCAGCATAATTCAACACTTTTAATGGTCTCGAATCTTAGATTTCTATTTGAAACCTGTATAACAACAAGACTTCTTGTCGCCGAAGAGTCATTTAAGTACAAGTTAAGATACTCGATTTACAAACACCAACTTGAAAAATCAAAGAGCCTCGAAGAATACGCACTGAAAGATTTGCGCAGACTCGAAAAGTTGTCAGCTGAGGAGGCCGCACTTGAGCAGCAAGCATCAAGCCCAGATCAGTTTATGGAAACGAAGATTGCCATAGATAAACTTTATGATGATCTTGATAAGGAAATTTCAATATTCTTAGATATGGCTGAGTTTAACGGTGCTGGATTTCATAAAACGTATATCAATTCATTCCTCTCTCAGCATCAAGAAAGGGAAGAGCAAATAGCCAATGAGTGGCTAGAAGTGAAAAAGTCCCTTCTCGAAGATAGCGAAGCCACGAGCTTATTCGATTTTAGGGGGCAGCTGAGTCGGATTGAGAAAGAACTTAAAGATACTCGAAGCTGGAAGGTTAAAGCTGAAGGCGTTGGGCTAATAGAGATGTACAATTTTATATACGATTATACTAGCTCTCTGTTACACAGTACTTCATATTCATTGTTAGTGCCAAACCAACTAGATGATCCCTACCATCAAAACTAGACACTCAATTTAGCGAGGGCTTCTTGCTCAA